>JBBAQX010000058.1:0-29486 GCA_040400085.1 Lysinibacter sp.
GAATTCACAAAGTTTATGAAGATTAAACCACTGAAAAGCAGCGTTGCCATCAGAATACGGAAAAGCATAACACGTCACAGAGGATTACGTGGATGAAATTAAAGCTGATTGTGGAACACCCAAACTCCACGCAACTAACCACCACCGTCACCGCAGACGTAACTAGCACGGTTCGCGACGTTGCTCGGCGGGTACTCCTCGCTGAGCCAGAATCGTATCCGTACGCAGACGCCGCCGCCAATCGGATGTTCCCCCTCACCCTGCGTGTGCGATACCCAGGAGACAACACCGTTTACGTTCTGGACCCCAACGCCCCAATCGGGCGAAGCGGACTTACCTCGGGATGTTGGGTGCAACCCCAGCCCGATTACAGTTATCAGGCCAATGACATTCGCGTGGACCCACCCGTTGCTTTACTTACCATCACCTCCGGGCCGCAAGAGGGCAGCTCCTACACCCTCGTCACGGGACAAAATACCATCGGCAGAGATCCCTTTTCACGAGTGTTCCTGCAGGATCGAAGTATCTCCAGGCGGCACGCCGTCATTACCATCGGCGATCATATCCTGCTCACCGACCTTGACTCAGTGAACGGCACAACCGCGGATACCGTCAACCTTGAGGGGTCACAGCG
The DNA here is from genome assembly GCA_040400085.1 of Lysinibacter sp. Classification (GTDB taxonomy): domain Bacteria; phylum Actinomycetota; class Actinomycetes; order Actinomycetales; family Microbacteriaceae; genus HNR. The sequence continues at coordinate 635 of JBBAQX010000058.1, forward strand.
CACCGTGCAGCTCAGCGGCTCCCATCGTCTCCGTTTCGGAGATGTAGAGGCTTCCGTCTCTCTGCTGCCTTCCAGCCCCTATACCAACCCCGGGTTCGAGATCCCCGATGTTGGTCGAGAAGACTCGTATATCCGCTCGCCCCGGGTAGAAGAACGCTTCGCACCGCGGACCATTGACCTGCCGCAGCCACCAGCCCCGGCGGAGCCGCAACGTTTCCCCCTGCTCGCCCTCATCGCACCCCTTCTCATGGGAAGCGCGTTATTCGCTATCACCCGCTCGCCAATGAGCCTCATATTCATCGCTCTATCGCCGCTCCTGATGATCGGCAACTATATCGACAACCGTGCGACAGGTAAACGTCGGCTGAAAATCAAGAAGCAAGAGTTTACCGAAGCAATTAGTCAGCTACGCGAACGATTGACCAGGCTTCGCAGCACAGAAGTCGATATTCGCAATGCCGAAACCCCGACCAGTGACGAAGTGGTCCAAGCGATGCTCAATCGAAGCCCGCTGTTGTGGACCAGGCGACCGGAGCATCAAACATTTTGTGAGCTTCGGTTCGGCCTCGGGGAGCTCCCCAGCCGCATTGACTTGAATGCCCCCGCCCGAAACGATGGGATGCTCGAGCACTGGAATACCCTCGATGCCCTGGTCGAGGAAAACGAGAAGATCGAGCCGGTGCCCGTCATCGAACGGCTCGACCAGTGCGGTGCCCTCGGCATCACGGGTAACACCCACTGGGCAAACGGGCTCGCGCGTTCCGTGATACTCCAACTCGTAGGGCTGCATTCACCCGCAGACCTGGTGATTACCTGCTTTGGTGCTGGCGGTGCCAACGGTCCCGGTGGCGCAGATGTCACGGGCCTCTCTGGAAGACCTACAATAATGGGCGACCAGCCCACCTCCTCAGCGCAATCGTGGGAGTGGCTATCGTGGTTACCCCACGTCGAATCTGCCTACAGCCCAATCAAGACGGCCCACCTCAGCAACGACGAGAAAACCGGCCTAGAGCTGCTGACCCAGCTTGAAGGCGTGCTTGAAACCAGAAAGTTGCTCGGGAGTACGCAGGCTACCATCCGGTCACACCTCAGAGAGGACCAAACCAGCGATCAATATCACGGTGAAGCAGTGAGTATGCTCCCTCTCACCCCGATCATCGTTGCGCTGGTGTGCTCTGACGCTCCGGTGGACCGCAGTCGACTCGTGGCGCTCTCCGATGACGGACCCGATTGGGGCATCCACCTCATTTGGATCACCGGTTCGCTAGAAACGTTACCCGCCTCTTGCCGCACCTACATTGATGCAGACCAAGGCTCAGGAACCGTCGGGTTCGTGCGTGCGGCCCGCACCGTCGAACTCAGCAGCATCGAAACCGTCGATGAAGTAACCGCACACGCCGCCGCGACACATATCGCGGCGGTGACCGATATTGGAGCCCGGATTCTTGACGAAAGCGATCTGCCGAAATCTGTGCACTACACCGCGCTGAATCCCTACGACGTGCTTAGTAATAAGGGTGGGGTGGTCCAATCGTGGCGCGACTCCGACAGTCTGGTCCACGCATGGGACCCTGGCGCTACTCGAACGTCCGGAGGCCTCCCCGCCATCGTCGGACAAAGCACGTCCGGGCCGATAGCGCTCGATATCCGCAAGCACGGCCCGCACGCGCTCGTGGGAGGCACAACAGGGTCCGGAAAATCAGAGTTTTTGCAGACCTGGATTATGAGCCTGGCCGCCACCTATAGTCCCGACCGCCTCACCTTCCTTCTGGTCGACTATAAGGGAGGTGCCGCCTTCGCCGAGTGCACCGAGCTACCGCACACGGTTGGGCTCGTCACCGACCTCAACCAGCACCTTGTTCGTCGGGCCCTTACCTCATTGCGCGCCGAGCTTCACTACCGAGAAGAATTGCTCAATACCAAGGGCGCAAAAGATCAGGCGATGCTCGAACAACGAAGTGATCCGGATGCCCCGCCAACCCTCATGATCGTGATCGACGAGTTCGCCGCGCTGGTAGGCGAAGTACCCGAGTTCGTGAACGGAGTTATCGACATCGCCCAGCGCGGCCGCTCGCTCGGCCTGCACCTGATCATGGCAACGCAACGCCCTGCCGGAGTAATCCCCGATAATCTCAGGGCAAATACGAACCTGCGAATCGCGCTCCGAGTCGCAGACGATAGCGATAGCACCGACGTTATCGGGGTCAAAGATGCTGCCTATTTTGATGCGGGAACACCTGGCCGCGGCGTGGCCAAGATCGGTCCGGGAAAGCTCACTCACTTTCAAACCGGATTCCTTGGAGGGCATACCGGGGGCGGTTCAGTTGAACCGGATCTTCAGCTGCACACCCTCGGGTTCGGGTTCCCCGGAGCGGTGCGCAACGTTGCACCACACACGACCCAATCGATGGGTTCGCAGCGCCACAGGCCCAAGGCGCGCGATATCGAAAGAATACTCGGCAACGTGGTGGAAGCGGCCAATGAACTGCAACTCCCTGCGCCTCGCAAGCCGTGGCTCGACCAGCTGCCCACGATGCTCGCCCTCGAGCGGCTTCCCAACGACCGGAGGCGTACAGAAGACGGCGACAATTCCTATCTGCCGGGGTTGCTCATCGGGGTTATCGACGAACCGGAACGGCAACGTCAGCGCGGGTTCTTCATTCACCTCGACCAGATTGGGAACCTCGCAGTTATTGGGGCAAGCGGTAGCGGAAAATCGGTGACCCTCCGAACGATAGCGATCACCCTAACCACCCAGCTGCGGAGCGACCCAACCGATATTTACGGCCTCGACTTCGCGGGAGGAGGGCTCGAACCCCTCACCGCCCTCCCCACCGTGGGTGCGGTTATTTCGGGAAACGATGACGCTCGCGTGCGAAGGCTGTTTCGGGAACTCGGCAACATCATCACGGAGCGGGAGCAGCGGTATTCAGCGGTGCGAGCATCCACCATTATTGAATATCGCAAGAACGCGCAGGCGCCAGATGAGCGTCGAATCTTGCTACTCATCGATGGTATCAATGCATTGAAGACCCAATATGAGTATGCGCACGGAGACAACCCCTATGTGCAGCTCGTCGCCCTCATGACGGCCGGCCGTCAGGTGGGGGTGCACTGTATCCTGACCGCCGACAGGCCAGGAAGCCTGAGCAATACGCTCGCGGCAAGCATCCAACAGCAGATCGTCTTGCGGCTCAGCTCCGATAGCGACTACAGCACGGTCGGGGTTCCCGCAGACGTTCTTGGTAACGCCGGGCAGGGGCGGGCCCTGACACTCGGAGGCGAAGACGGGTCAGACAGTAAAGAGGTGCAGATCGCGGTATACGGCGGAAGTGACTCGCTCAGCGAACAATCGGCGAGTATCGATTCGCTCGGCGCACAGATCGAAACCTTCGATTATCAGGCGGCCCCCAATATCCATACGCTCCCGCACAGCATCGCGGCGAGCAGCCTTCCGCGCGACCATAACGGTGAATTGGTGATCGGGCTTGACGATATCACCCTCGATATTGCCACGGTTGACAGCACTGGGTTGTTCTTGGTGATTGGCCAATTCGGTTCGGGACGACATACCACCGTTGAAACGCTGCTCCTCAATAAAACAGAATCGGATGCCTTGCGGCAAGAGCGTCCCGAACGCACCCGCGTTTACCTCTCTACAACAAAAACCAGGCTGCACAGCCTCGACTGGGAACACAGTGCTGCAACCGCCGAGGAATGCCAGAAAATTGTGCTTGGCCTGCTAGGCGACTCGTCAGAGGCGTCGGCCAGCTCAACGGAACTCTTCGGTTCCGCTGGCGGTGCGCCCGTGCTCTTCGGCGGAATTCCTGTGCCAACGCCGGCTCCTGTGTCGACTCTGCAACAGACCTCGACCCCGAATCCCTATTGCCCGGGCGGCTTTGACTCGCTTGTGCTGGTCATCGATGACGTCGCCGACTTCGAGGGGACTGAGGCCGAAGCATCCATCGCGAAGCTGCTGAAGGTTCTCCGGGCGCGTTCGGCGCAGGTTCTCGTCATCTGCGATCCAAATACTGTCTCGGCGGCGTGGAACATCTTCGCACAGCTGAAACTCGCGCGGAACGGCATTCTGCTCCAACCGGATGAAGCTGACCACGGCACTTTGCTCAGGGCCGCGTTTACCCGGGTGAAGCGACACGACTTTCCGGAGGGCCGCGGCTATCTCTCGCGAAACGGCAAGCTCAACCTCGTGCAGGTCGCCCTGCCTTACTAATGAAGCAGCTGGCAGAGAAGCCCGCCCACCCGGCGTAGGCTTATCCCATGGCTCGTAGGGATATCGCGGAAGCAGACGGCGCTGCCGCAGTGCACGCATTTCGCCAGGGAACGCCGACCCGAATACAGCTGGCGACCGCTGTTCGCTGGACACTGCAACGCCTCGCCTCCACCGCCCCAGGCAATACCGTCGAGGTGCGGGTCCCCCCGTTCGGTGCCACCCAGTGCATCGAGGGGCCGCGGCACACCCGCGGCACGCCCCCGAACGTGGTCGAGATGAGCCCGGAAACCTGGCTTTCGCTGTGGGTCGGTGATCTCGCGTGGGCGGATGCTCGGGATCAAGCCCTTGTCCACGCATCCGGTCAGCGAGCCGATCTCTCGGACTACTTGCCCGGGCGTTAACTCACCTGACGCGTGAGACAATAGGTATCATGACAAACCCAGAGGCCGAAACGCCCGCCACCGTCGAGAGCACAGAACTCGAGAGCACGGAACTCGAGAGCGCCGTTCTTGACACGACCGAGCAGCGCGTGACCATCCAGCGCTCAGCACGATACCCCAGGCTCATGCTGGCGGGCGCGATCGTCGGGCTTATCGTCGGCGGAATCCTCACGCTTCTCTTCCCGGTGGGCAAAGATTACACGCTGGGCCAAATCCTCGGCTTCATGGCGCTGGTATCCGCGACGATCGGTCTCGCGCTCGGCGCCCTGCTGGCCCTCATCCTTGACCGCGCCGTGCGTAATCGCCGCGGCGAAGGAATCGCCCTGCACACCACAACGCGCGTCTCGGACGGCGACAACTAGGCGTTCGGCGACAGCTAGACGTTGTCGATGGCCCATCCAGCGCTATGCGTCTGGCCCGGGGCGAGCACAACCAGGTCCGTGCCAGAGTTATAGGCATCGGGAGGGCACGTCATCGGTTCCACCGCCAATCCGATCCGGTTAATCGAAGGCTCCGGTTGGTCGGCGGTGTGCACCTGAACCCAGCCGCACTCCGCTCCCCAGGTCATCCGGGTCGCGGTTCCGCCAGGTGATCGCACGATAACGGATGCCCGTCCCCCAGCATCCCGCTCAAGCTCAGTAAACGCGTGGTCGATAAACGTGGAGCCGATCACCCGGGGAGCACGAAAATCCAGCGCGCCTGCCTGGGCATCCTCGATTGTTTCAACGGCGAGGGGAATCAGTCGCTCCTCCGTGACCGTGAGCGCGCGGGCCGCGGGAAGCGTGAGCTCCCAGTCGTCCACGCTGCCTTCGCCCGCCACCAGGTATGGATGCGGACCGGTGCCCCATGGTGCGGCGGTCTCGCCGAGGTTGGTTCCGCTGACCGTCGTGTGTAGGCCATCGGGGCGTACGGAGTATGTGACGCCAACCCTGATCCGGTGCGGGTATCCGGCCTGCGGAACGATGTCAGCCTCGAGGGTGACCTCCGTATCGGTCTGACGCGCGACGGCAAAGTCGAGCCACGCAGCCAGGCCGTGCAGCGCATGGCCCCTCGCGGGTTCGGTGAGGGAAAGCTGCCGGGCATGACCGTTAAACGTGTACGCGCCATCCACTACCCGATTGGGCCACGGCGCGAGTATTGCACCGCGGTAGAAGGGTCGTACCTCGTCGGCATCGAAGGGAACCACGAGGTCGCGGCCGTCACACGTGAGGGTACGCAGCGTCGCGCCTATGCTGGCAATGTTCGCGGTGTAGCCGTATCCCGAGATCTGGATGCTGTCTCCCGATACCGCTGGAATGAGGGATGCGTTCGTCATTAGCTCTGCTGGTTCGCCTCTACCCAGCGCAGGTATTCGTCCGTGATATTGCCAGCTGGGTAATCACCCGTGAAACAGCTAGTCTCGAGTTCCGTCACCTTCGATTGGCCCTCAAGGATGGCCTTGGTCATATCCTCGACCTCCTGGTAAATCAGGTGATCGCTACCCATCTCGCGATTAATCTCGGGAATCTTGCGACCGAAAGCGATGAGCTCGTGTCGCGAAGGCATATTAATGCCGTACACATGCGGGAACTTAACCGGGGGAGCTGCCGAGGCAAACGTGACCTTATTGGCTCCCGCTGAACGGGCCATCTCGACAATCTCCTTGGACGTGGTTCCGCGCACGATTGAATCGTCCACGATGAGCACGTTCTTGCCCTTGAACTCCACGCCCATCGCGTTCAGCTTCTGACGCACCGACTTCTTGCGCACCGCCTGGCCCGGCATGATAAAGGTGCGGCCGACATAGCGATTCTTGAAGAAACCCTCCCGGTAATCAACTCCAAGCTTCTGTGCCACCTGCATCGCTGACGGGCGGGCGGAATCTGGGATCGGCATCACCACATCGATGTCGCCAAGGGGCGCGTAATTTGCGATCGTGTCGGCCAGGTAATTACCCATGCGCAGGCGGGCGTCATAAACCGAGATGCCATCGAGCGTTGAGTCGGGACGCGCGAGGTACACATACTCGAACGAGCAGGGGACCAGGCGCGGATTCTTCGCGCACTGTTTGGAATAGATCTCGCCGTTGGTCGTGATAAAAACGGCCTCGCCCGGCGCGAGGTCGCGAACGATATCGTACCCGCCCGATTCCAACACGAGCGATTCCGAGGCCACGACATAGTCGTCGCCCACCATGCCGTGCTGCCGCTTGCCGAGCACCAACGGGCGGATGCCGAACGGGTCGCGGAAGGCGAGCATCCCGTGTCCAGCGATCATTGCGATCACAGCATACGAACCCTCGATGCGCTCGTGCACCTGCTCTACCGCGGTGAAGACCTGATCGGGATCGAGGTCGAGGCCGGAGACCTGCGATTGCAACTCAGTAGCTAAAACGTTGAGCAGCAGCTCCGTGTCCGAGTGTGTATTGAGATGCCTGCGATCAATATTAAAGAGATCGTTGGTGAGCTCACGCGTGTTGGTGAGGTTTCCATTGTGAACGAGGATGATGCCATAGGGCGCGTTCACGTAGAACGGTTGAGCCTCCTCCTCGGCGGATGCCTGGCCCGACGTGGCGTAGCGCACGTGGCCAAGGCCCATGTTCCCGGCGAGGCTGCGCATGTCGCGCGTGCGATACGCCTCGCGCACCTGCCCCTTAGCCTTGACCTGGTGAAAAACGCTACCGTCTGCGGTGGCGATACCGGTCGAATCCTGGCCCCTGTGCTGGAGGAGTAGCAGGCTGTCGTAGATTTGTTGATTGACGGGATCCGATGAGACGATGCCGACGATGCCACACATGTGTGCAAGAACTCCTGAAGTTCGAGGGTGAGGTAAGGCTTATATCATCGCACAGTCTTGCCCCGCGCGTGAACACGGACCCGCCGAATTCCGAGGTCGTTTGCCTTTCGTACCCCGCGCCTTGGTAGTCTTATGAGGTGAGCGAGAATCCTTCGATTTATGCCCAAGCCGGTGTGGACACAGCCGCCGGCGATGTTGCTGTAGAGCTAATGAAGGGGGCGGTCGCTAAGACGCACGGCCCTGAGGTGATTGGCGGTGTCGGCGGATTCGCCGGCCTCTTCGATGTTTCCGCGCTCAAGAGCTACGAGAGGCCGCTCCTCGCGACCTCAACCGACGGCGTCGGAACGAAGGTGGCCATCGCGCAGGCCATCGACAAGCACGACACGATCGGCCAGGACCTCGTCGGCATGGTCGTCGACGATATCGTCGTCGTCGGGGCCAAGCCCCTCGTCATGACCGACTACATCGCCTGCGGAAAAGTCTTCCCCCAACGCATCGCCGATATTGTCCGTGGCATCGCGCAGGCCTGTGAGGAGACGGGAACCGCCCTGGTCGGCGGAGAAACAGCCGAGCATCCCGGTCTCTTGAAGGCAGACGAGTACGACGTGGCAGGCGCAGCAGTCGGCGTCGTCGAACACTCCAAGCTATTGGGGCCCCAGCGTGTGCAGGACGGCGACGTCGTGATTGCGCTCGCCGCATCCGGCCTGCACTCGAACGGGTACTCGCTCGTGCGCAATATCCTCTCGCGCAACGATATTCTCTACACCGATTACTCTAACGAGCTCGGCGGCACATACGGCGAGGTCCTTCTTGAACCCACCCGCCTGTACACGACTCCTCTCCTTGACGTTCTGGGCGACCCCGTACTCGGCTCCGGCGTGCACGCGCTCAGCCATGTCACCGGCGGTGGGATCGCCGCGAACCTCGCGCGCGTGCTGCCCGCGGGAATGTGGAGCGAGGTCGACCGCGCGTCCTGGTCGCCGCTGCCCGTCTTCCGCCACCTGACCGACCTGGGCGGCTACACGCTCGAAAGCGCCGAAGGCGCGTGGAATCTCGGCATAGGGATGTTCGTCATCGCGTCCGTATCATCCGCGGACGGGATTATCGCGAATCTGGATGCTCGGGGCATCCATTCGTGGAAAACCGGCACCGTGTCTTCCGCGGCCCGCGACCTGAGCGGATTCGAGCAGGGAGCAAAGGGTATCGATGGCGGGGCCGTGCGCCTCGACGGAGCCTACGCTAACTAAGGATTCAAGGCCTGGCAGGTCTGCGAGGTGAACTCGTTCGCCGCACAAGACGTTTTTCTTCTCAAAAACGTGTCATACGGGGCGAACGAGACTGATCTGTGAGGAGCGCGCGCAACCGCACGCGAAAAGCGTGTGGCAAGTCGTACGTGAAAAGCGCGCAAACCCCAAAAGCGCACAAAGAAGACCCGCCCCGCGGTATCCGGGGGACGGGTCACCAATGAACCGAGGAAGACCTAGTCTTCGTCGGTATTGTACTTATCAGCGTATTCAGCCCACGCTTCAGAGTCGTCGTTGTTCTGCTTCTTAGCAGTAAGTTCACGTTCTAGCTCGGTGTAGTTAGTATCCGGGCTAAAGTACTTGAGCTCGCGTGCGACTTTGGTGTGCTTCGCCTTTTGACGGCCGCGACCCATGCGAGACCCCCTTACAGTGTCGGGCTTCACGGGAAATGGGCCGCGAAGCAGTGTTGGCAATGAGGGAAAAATCAACCTTTAGTCTATCACGAGCGAGGCTGAGAGTCTGCCTCGCGCCAGACCGGGGCCGCGCGATGATCGCGGAGGTTAGCAGCAGGGGCAGATTTTGCTCTCAACCGGCCCCAATGCGACCCGACTGCAACCATAGGGGAACAGGCTAGCGCCGGTGTCTCGTAGAATTGCTTATGTACGCTTAGAAAGGCAACCCATGACTCATAAACGCCGTGTTGTTCGGTGGATCCTCTGGAGTGTCATGGCGCTCGTTGCGGTGAGCCTGGTTCTTGCGGCCATTGTGGCCATTCCGATACTTACCCACTCGGATGCTGGCCCTGCCGAACCGGTTACGGCGGAAACCGAGGATCCCTCTACGGCCTCGACGCGAGCATCCGACGGTCGAACACGAACGCTTTCCGTTTTCGCAGAGGACGGCACGACACCGGCCGACTTGAGCGCCGTATCCCCAGGCGAGAGATTTGTCGTGAAGGGGACCGGATTTGATCCGAGCCTCGGTGTGTATATCGCAGTGTGTAAGGATCCGGGCGACCCAAAGGTTAAACCCTCACCCTGCCTCGGAGGTATTCCCGAGGATGCCATGGTCGAGAAGCAGCCCGCCGATGATAATCGGGAATTTATCGAATCTACCTGGATTACAGATAATTGGGCCTGGCGTGGGTTTGCGACGAGGGGTTTCGATGACGCGGATGCTGGCGAATTTACCGCTTACCTCCTCATTCCCAGCGAGGCAAGTGAATCACTCGACTGCACCGTTGAGCGCTGCGCGATCGTGAGCCGCAACGATCACACTGCGCTCTCGGATCGAGCTCAGGATGTGCTGGTCGACATCACCTATAAGAAGCGCTAGCCGCTAGGCTGCGTAATTCGAAGCGGTATCCAACCGTGAGATACTGTGCAGGTGTACTTTCTTTCTGTCGCAAGTCTTAAAAACCGCGCCCTGATTGCGCTTGTCACAATTGTTGTCGCTATATTTGGCGGTATTGCGCTCACCGGGCTTAAGCAGGAGCTTGCCCCGTCTGTGCAATTTCCTACGCTTGCGATCATCACCTCGTATCCTGGGGCCTCTCCCGACGTTGTGAACAAGGATGTGTCGACGCCGATTGAGACGGCGATACAGGGGGTGCCTGATCTCGAGTCGACCTCTGCGACCTCGTCTACCAACTCTTCGGTTGTCACCGCGACTTTCACCTATGGCACCGACCTGATCAATGCCGAGCAGAAGATTAACCAGGCTATTAATCGGCTGGGTTCTCGGCTTCCGGAATCTGCCGACCCGCAGGTTATCGCGGGTAGCTTCGACGATTTTCCCGTGATCCAGATCGCGGCTACGGGCGCAGATGCTGACTCCTCTACGGAGAAGCTTGCGAATGATCTTCGCCTTGCCGTTCTGCCTAAGATTGGTGATCTCGAGGGTGTCCGAGAAGCATCTCTGGTTGGCGACCCCGGTAAGCGGGTCACGATCACGCCCGACGACGCTAAGCTGGCGGCGGCCGGCCTGACAAGCCAGGCTATTTCTGCCGCGCTTCAGGCTAATGGCGTACTTTTTGGCGCAGGTGCGATCACCGAGGGCGCACAAACCCTCGCCGTCCAGGCGGGCCAGACAATTGACCAGGTTTCGCAGATCGAATCGCTGCCGCTGATCTCCTCTCCGGCGGGGTCTGCCGCTGGGCAGACTCCGAATCAAACGCTGGGGGACATTCCTGCCGCGTCTATGCCCATCCCGGCGCCTGTCGCGCCTCCCGTAATCTCGGACGTTGCCACGGTAACGCTCGAGAATAATCCGGTCAATTCGATTTCGCGTGTCGACGGAAAGCCAGCGCTGACTATCGCCATCACTAAGGCCCCTGGGGCGAACACTGTTGAAGTCTCGACTGCTGTGCGTGAGGCCCTCCCCGGCCTCGAGAAATCCCTGGATAATGTTACCTTCACGGTGGTGTTCGACCAGGCCCCGTACATCCAAGATTCGATCGAAACTCTTTCTGTTGAGGGGCTGCTTGGGCTTGTCTTTGCGGTGATCATTATTTTGGTTTTCCTGTTCTCAATCAGGGCAACTCTGGTGACGGCGATCTCGATACCCACATCCGTTCTTATTACTTTCTTGGGGTTGCAGGCCGCGGACTACACTCTCAATATTCTGACCCTTGGTGCCCTGACCATTGCGATTGGGCGAGTCGTGGATGACTCGATTGTTGTGATTGAGAACATCACTAGGCATCTCAAGGATGAGGGGTCTCGCGAGAAGAATATCGTGACGGCTGTGAAGGAAGTCGCCGGGGCTATCACTGCTTCGACGATTACCACGGTTGCTGTTTTCCTTCCGCTTGCGTTTGTGAGCGGGATGACGGGCGAGCTTTTCCGCCCCTTTGCGCTGACCGTAACCATCGCGCTTCTCTCTTCGTTGCTGGTGGCCCTGACAATTGTTCCTGTCTTGGCTTATTGGTTCTTGAAGCCCGAGCGTAGGAGGGCACGCAAGAGTGGACATGAGTCACATGCCACTGCAGTTCATGCGGAGGAAGACGAACGACCGACTCGGCTGCAGCGTTACTACGATCCCGTGATTCACTGGACCCTGCGTAAGCCTGTCGTAACCCTTTTGGTCGCCGCGCTTGTGCTCGTCGGGACGATGGCGCTCGCCCCGCTGATGAAGAGTAACTTCTTGGGCAGCGATGCGCAGAATAGCCTCAACCTTTCACAGGTTCTCACGCCGGGCGCGAGTTTGGAGACGAGGTCGCAGGCCGCGAAGACCGTTGAGGAGAATCTTCGCTCGATAGAGGGCATTAAGACCGTTCAGGTGACGATAACCTCGGGCGCAAGCACGACGGGGGCTCTCTTCGGAAACTCCGGAGGCGACGGCTCTACAACATTCTCTGTTACGACAGATCCCGATGCGGACCAGGTGAAGCTTCAGAAAACGGTGACCGATAGCATCGCTCAATTGAAGGATGCTGGTGAGATTACCCTGAGTACGAGGGGTGGCGGTTTCGGTGCCTCTTCGTCGATTAGTGTCGATATCACCGCGCCGACGCAGAAGGCTTTGGCCGAGGGGTCGGATGTTATGGTCAAGAAGCTCCGCACCTATGGCTCATTCTCGCAGGTAGAGAGCAACCTGAGCACGTCGCGACCGTATATTGCTGTGACGGCCGACCGTGAGAAGGCTGCTCAGGCGGGACTATCGGAGACTGCACTGAGCGGAATAGTATCCCGGGCGATGCAGCCGACGATTGCGGGGAGCATTGTCCTTGACGATTCAACGGTGACTGTCTATCTTTCGTCCGAGAATCCGCCTGTCTCGGAGGCGGCGTTGGCTGCCCTGCTTGTCCCGACCGTGACCGGACCTGTTCCTTTGAGCGACCTGGCTGCTGTTGCGGTTGTTGACGGGCCGGTATCGATCACAACCGTCAAGGGTGTGCGCTCGGCCACTATTACTGTCGATCCCGCTAGCGATGACCTGGGAACTGCGGCTGCTGATGTGAGATCCGCAATTGCCTCGGTTGAGCTCCCGAAGGGGGTTAGCGCTTCGATCGGTGGTGCGGCATCCGATCAGCAGGAAGCTTTCCAGCAGCTGGGGTTGGCCTTGCTTGCGGCGATCCTGATTGTTTATATCGTCATGGTCGCAACGTTCAAGAGTCTTTTGCAGCCCCTGCTGCTGCTGGTCTCGGTTCCTTTCGCCGCGACGGGAGCGATCTTGCTTCAGCTCATATCAGGGATTCCGTTGGGGGTTGCCTCCCTTGTTGGGGTTCTGATGCTTATCGGTATCGTGGTGACCAACGCCATCGTTCTCATCGACCTGGTCAACCAGTACAGGGCCAGGGGCATGTCTGTGCGTGAGGCGGTGGAGAAAGGTTCGTCCCGAAGGCTGCGCCCTATCCTGATGACTGCTCTCGCGACGATCTTTGCGCTGACTCCGATGGCAATCGGGCTGACCGGTAACGGCGGGTTTATTTCGCAGCCGTTGGCGCTCGTCGTTATTGGCGGGCTTGTGTCTTCTACCGTGCTAACGCTCGTCGTTCTGCCTACCCTGTACTTCGCGGTGGAAAACGTGCGCGAGCGTCGGCGCGTGGCCCGGGAAGCGACTGAGCTTTCAGTAGTTGAGGTGCCAGCGGCCGAGGTTTAAGCGGCCGAGGTTTACCCAGTTTTAGGGTTCAACCCCAATTTGGAGGTATCGCGTGGCTGTCGCGTTCGCCCGTGGCGGATTCTGAGATTTTTTCCAACTAAACGTTTGGATTTTCTGGTCACGCGACATAAACTACAACTAAAGGGTTGGAGATTGGCTTCATCCAGACGAGAGATCGCGTTGTCGGGAGTGCTTCGTCACGCATACCGCGCCGCTCGCTGCGGCCTTTCAATCGTTGTATACCAGGAGATTATTGTTATGACCGTTTCAGCTCGCTCAATTGTTGATGCTTTTCTTGCGCGTTTCGGGTCGGGGGACCTCCCCGGACTGCTCGAGCTTTTCGCCGACCGCGTCGACTTCTCGGTTCCCGGGGCGTCAAACGTTCCGTGGACGGGAAATCGCAGCACCAAGGCTGAGGTAACGGACTTCTTCACGTTGCTCATGACCGGTGGCCTTACCGAAGCCGAGGCGTTTGATGTTGACGACACCATCGTCGACGGCGAAAACGTGGTTATCGCGGGGCGCTCCCGCTTCCGCGTCGTCGCGACGGACAAGCATTTTGACAACTCCTTCGCCATCGTGTTCACCGTGATTGACGGCCTGATTGCCCGCTATCACATGCACGAAGACAGCCATGCGATCAGCGTAGCCTTCACCGCCTAGGCGGGCGCTGATTGGTCCGGTGTGAGCGCCTCGGTGTCCATGCAGAATAGGAACGCGCATCCCTTGTCTGGTTTCCCAGACAGAGGATGCGTGTTCCTCGTTGTTCGTAGGGCTCCGTCGCGGTTGGATAGCAGGAGATACAACTGACGGAAGGCACCACAATGGCGTTACCAGGAGCACGGCCCGTACGGGCACCGCGCGGCACGGAAATCTCTGCGAAGAGCTGGCAGACCGAGGCTGTACTGCGGATGTTGCACAATAATCTTGACCCAGAAGTTGCCGAGCGACCGGACGACCTCGTCGTCTACGGCGGAACCGGACGGGCCGCCCGCGATTGGGCCAGTTTCGACGCGATCTCGGAAACCCTGCGCGACCTCGACGACGACGAGACCCTGCTGGTGCAATCGGGTAAACCCGTCGGCGTGTTCCGTACCAATGTGTGGGCCCCGCGGGTGTTGATTGCCAACTCGAACTTGGTGGGCGATTGGGCCAATTGGCCCGAGTTCCGCAGGCTTGAGGCCGAGGGCCTCACGATGTACGGCCAGATGACCGCGGGATCCTGGATCTATATCGGAACCCAGGGCATCCTCCAGGGAACCTACGAGACTTTTGCGGCCATCGCGAAGAAAAGATTCGGCGCAACCCTCGCCGGTACGTTGACGCTCACCGGCGGATGCGGTGGTATGGGAGGTGCGCAGCCCCTGTCGGTCACCCTCAACGGCGGCGCAGTGCTGATCGTTGACGTCGACAAGACCCGCCTGGATCGCCGGGCGGGCAAGCGCTACCTCGACGTGGTTGAGACGGATATCGATGTTGCGCTCGAGAAGGTGCTCGCGGCGAAAGCTAGCAAGACGGCCCTCTCCGTCGGCCTCGTCGGCAACGCGGCGGAGGTCTTCCCCGAGTTGCTCCGCAGGGGTGTGCCCATCGACATCGTTACAGATCAGACCTCGGCGCACGACCCGCTGTCCTACCTTCCCGCGGGGATTTCAGTTGAGGACTGGCATACTCGGGCAGAGGCCGACCCCGTGGAATTCACGAGGCTTGCCCGCGAATCCATGGCGGCTCAGGTCAAAGCCATGGTCGAGTTTCAGGATGCTGGGGCCGAGGTCTTCGACTACGGCAACTCGATTCGGGATGAGGCACGCAACGGCGGCTATGATCGCGCGTTTGAATTCCCCGGCTTTGTCCCGGCGTATATCCGCCCACTGTTCTGCGAGGGCCTCGGGCCGTTCCGCTGGGTGGCGCTTTCGGGTGATCCGGCCGATATCGCGGTGACCGATCAGGCGATGCTCGACCTCTTCCCCGAGAACGAACACCTCAAGCGCTGGATCCACGCGGCCCAGGAGCATGTCGAGTTCGAGGGCCTCCCTGCTCGTATATGCTGGCTCGGCTATGGTGACCGGGCGAAGGCCGGGGTACGCTTCAACGAGCTCGTGGCCGAGGGTAAGATCTCGGCGCCCATCGTTATCGGGCGAGATCATCTCGATTCCGGGTCCGTGGCATCCCCCTATCGCGAGACCGAATCAATGGTGGATGGCTCGGACGCGATCGCGGATTGGCCCCTGCTCAACGCGCTCACCGCGGCCTCCTCCGGCGCTACCTGGGTATCGATCCACCATGGTGGCGGGGTCGGCATCGGGCGTTCGATTCACGCGGGTCAGGTCAGTGTCGCCGATGGTACGCCGCTTGCCGCCGAGAAGCTCCAGCGGCTGCTCACCAACGACCCGGGCATGGGCGTGATTCGTCACGTCGATGCTGGCTACTCGCGGGCGGCGGAGGTCGCAGAGGAACGCGGCGTTCGGATCCCGATGAAGCCCCGGATTCGCGACTAGGCTCGCAGCTAGCGCGTTCGCACTCGTACGATCACGTTTCATTAACCAATCACGTCAGGAGCATCCGTGAGTATCCTCATTACGAACATTGGCGAGTTGACCACGAACGGACCGGGAGTGTCCCGTTTGTGCGATGCCGCGCTGGTGATGGAGGATGATCGCATCGCCTGGGTAGGCAAGGCGTCGGATGCTCCTGCCGCCGACGAGCGGGTGGATGCGGCCGGCCGGGCGGTACTGCCCGGCTGGGTCGACTCCCACACCCACATGGTCTTCGCGGGAGACCGCACCGCCGAGTTCGAGGCCCGCATGGCCGGTCAAGCGTATGCAGCTGGTGGCATAAACGTGACGGTGGAGGCTACCCGGGCGGCGACAGACGGTGAGCTGAGGGCTAACCTGTCGCTCCTGGTCGCCGAGGCGAGGCGCGGCGGCACTACGACGATGGAGACAAAGACCGGTTACGGTCTGACGATTCCGGATGAGCTTCGTTCGGCACGCATCGCCGCTGACGTTGTCGACGAGGTCACCTTCTTGGGTGCACATGTTGTTCCCGCAGGCGCTGATCGCGCCGGCTACCTCGACCTGGTCACAGGCGATATGCTCGATGCGGTTGCCCCTCACATTTCCGCCGTCGATGTTTTCTGCGAGAAGGGGGCTTTCGACGCGGCTGAGACCGCCCGCATCCTGCGTTCGGCCGGGGACCGCAACCTCCCGACCCACGTGCACGGGAACCAGCTGGGGCATGGTCCCGGGGTGCAATTAGCGGTTGAGTATAGCTCGCTCAGTGTTGACCATCTCGGGTTCCTCCTGCCCGAGGATATTGATGCTCTCGCAGCATCGGCCCGTTCTGGCCGCCCAACCGTCGCGACAGTTCTCCCGGCCTGCGATCTCTCGACGCGCATGCCCCTGGCTCCCGCGCGCGAATTGACGGATGCCGGTGCCCTGATCGCGATCGCCTCCAATTGCAACCCCGGCACCTCGTACACGTCGTCCATGGGGTTTGCCGTCGCAATTGCGGTGCTTCAGATGCGGCTTACGGTGGAGGAGGCGGTGCGCGCCGCGACGTTGGGTGGTGCCATGGCCCTTGGCAGGCACGTGGCGTCGCCCGGAAAGCTCGCGGTCGGACACCTCTCGGTAGGCGCGCGTGCCGATGTGCAGATGCTCGAGGCTCCTTCCGTGACGCACCTGGCTTACCGTCCCGGGATGCCGCTGACCCGCGCGGTGTGGGCTGCGGGTCAGCGCGTGGCCTAGCGTGGCGAGCCAGCCCCCAGGTGGCTTCGGTGGCCGATGATGGCCACTGCGAATGTGATGAGGGCTGCTATCCCGAGCCCAACCGCGATGTGAATGAGCAATGCGACAGCCCCGACGGCTGCCCCCGCCATGATGAGCAGGATTGCGAGTACTCGGCGAGGCCAGAACGCCCCGGTGCCGCCGGCAAGTCGTGAGTCTGCCGCGAGTCCGGTAATGGTTGAGGTGACGACGACGGTGGTGACGTCCGCGACCTTCACCACCCGGGCCAGCGCAGCTTGCATCCCCATGACGAAGCCGAGCATCGATGTCGCGATCGAGCCGTAAATTTCGTAGGTGTGGTAATCCACCGCGAGCACCATGATCGCCACCAGTGCTAGTCCAAGAGAGACGAAGCCGAGGAGGGTGGTGATGAGTCCGGACCAGTCTCCCTCATGTTTACGCAGGGCGCGCCCGGCTACGATTGCCCCGACGCAAAAAAGTGCGAGGGCAAGGATGGGGCGAAGGATCGGCAGGGTGGTGGTCCCGGTGAGCGCCATCCCGAGGAGGACTACGTTACCGGTCATATTGCCGGTAAACACCCTGTCGAGCCCGAGGTAACCTACGGCATCGATTATCCCGGTTGAAAAGGTGAGGGCCAGCATGAGGCTGAGATTGACGCGGGCCGAGGTTATAGGATTTTTGGACTTCACGGGGAACCTTCGTTAAAAAATGAAAAAAGTTGTATACGAAATACTACCAAAAATCCAAAATATCGTATACATTCTTAGATGTTGCTTCCCACGAAGACGTGGTGCAGATCGAAAGACACAGGAGTCCACATGCGACAGGGCTGTACCCCCTACAATTACCGTCACGCCCACAAACGAATACCGAAACTGCTCACAAAATCCG
This sequence comes from Lysinibacter sp., assembly GCA_040400085.1. Classification (GTDB taxonomy): domain Bacteria; phylum Actinomycetota; class Actinomycetes; order Actinomycetales; family Microbacteriaceae; genus HNR. The sequence continues at coordinate 18,561 of JBBAQX010000058.1, forward strand.
CGGCGATCGTCATAATCGCAGCATTTCTGACGACGGCGTGCGCCCCAATTCAACCGATTCCCGATGCGGGAACACGCCAGGACACTCTCACCGTACCCATCGGAAAAAATGCCGTTGTTGAGGGAGGGGAGCTCGTGATGGCGCTGTCGGCCGAGCCGGACAAGCTGGATCCCACGACCTCTTCATCGCTCTATACCCGTTATGTTATGAACTCCATTTGCGAGAAACTCTACGACCTAGACGAATCAGGCAACATCGTTCCTCAATTGGCGGATGCGCTCCCCACCATCTCCGCGGATGGTAAAACGGTGACCATCCCTATCCGTAGCGGCATCAAATTCGCAGACGGTACGACCCTGGATGCGGACGCGGTTCGTACGACGTTGGAGCGCAATCGAACGTTGGAGGGGTCGGCGCGTAAGAGCGAACTCGGTCCGATCGACAAGATTGAGGCCAGTGATAAAACCCATGTCACCGTGACCTATTCGATGCCGTTTGCCCCCCTGACGGCGGCCCTGGCGGATCGAGCGGGAATGATAATGTCTCCAACGGCGCTCGAAACCGAAAAGGTTTTCAGTGAGCATCCGGTTTGCGTAGGCGCATTTAAATTTGACAAGCGCGTTCCCCAAACCTCCATTACGGTTGTTCGCGATCCGAACTATTACGCAGCCGACGAGGTCCATCTGGATAAGATCGTCTATCGCATCATGGCTGACGCGAATATTCGCGCGGCTAACCTTCGCTCGGGTGACGTCCAAGTGGCGGATACTATTTCACCACAGGACGCCGATTCGCTCTTGTTGGAGAAGGGTATCGGGCTGCTGCAATCAAGTTCGCTCGGCTACCAGGGCATCACGATCAACGTTGGCAATGTAAACGGGGTTGGTAAGGAAGTCGGTGAGAGGGACGAGCTTATCGCCAAAGATCCGAGGGTGCGCATGGCATTGGCCCTGTCGATTGACCGTAAGGCCCTCGTGAACTCCGTTTTTAATAATTGGTATGAACCCGCTTGTTCGGCGATCTCGCCTAAGAGTCCTTTCAGTACTCCTGCTAGCGAGGAATGCATCCCCTTTGACCCGAAACGAGCTCGAGATCTCTTGACGGATGCCGGGGTGACGGGCCTTCTTCCGCTTACCCTCACGGTGAGTAACTCGCCGGATCAGCTTCGGTTTGCCCAGGCATTGCAGGCGAGCGTTCGAGAGGGTGGGTTTGACCTGAAGATCGAACCGGTTGAGTATTCGACCTTGCTATCGATGCAAAACCAGGGCGATTTTGATGCGGTTCAATTGGGTTGGTCTGGCAGGATCGACCCGCACGGAAACCTGTCTACGTTTTTGTCTACAGGGGGTGGCAATAATGTGGCCGGTGATTCCAACCCGGAGTTGGATAGCCTACTCAAGAAAGCCTCCGCGGAAACCGATGTGAGTGTGCGCGCTGAGTTGTATGGTCAGGCGGTGGCGCTGGAGCATCAAGACAATCCAATTATCTATATTTATCGTTCACGAAACATCACGGGGTATAGCAAAAAAATAGTCGGAGTCAGTACTTATACGGACGGCGTTGTGCGGTTAAGCCGCGCCGCTTTCCTCGAAGAGGAGAACTAGCTTATGTCTCGATATCTTCTGAACAGGCTTTGGCAATCCGCCCTCACTCTAGTACTGGCATCCATCGTCGTTTTTATTGGCGTGCGGATGCTTCCCGGTGACCCCGCGCTCGCAATGGCCGGCGAGGAGGCCGATCCAGAGACGCTCGCTCAGGTTCGTGAGAGTTTAGGCTTGGACAAGCCAATACTGGTTCAATACCTCACCTTTGTGTCCAACGCGTTGAGGGGGGATTTCGGAGTCTCGATACGAACGGGTGCGCCGGTCTCAGATCTGATCGCGACCACCTTGCCCGTCACCCTGTGGCTCTCCGCCTACGCCATTACTATCGCCATCCTGATCGGTATTTTGACCGGAGTCATAGCCGCACGTTTTAAGGGACGTTGGCCCGAATGGATTGCGAACGGATTCGCCCTGATCGGGCTTTCGGTTCCGAGCTTCTGGCTAGGCATCCTGGCAATCTTGTACTTGGCAGTCACCCTGGGATGGTTCCCCGCATCAGGGTATGTGCCGATTGGGCAGAACCCACTTGTCGGGTTGTACTATTTGACGCTTCCGGCGATTATTTTAGCTATCGGGCTTTCGGCCGTTATCATGCGCCAGACCCGAGCCTCTATGCTACAGACGATGAGCGCCGACTATGTGCGCACGGCACGGGCCAAAGGCCTTGGTCGGTTTCGGATATTGTTTCGCTACGGGCTTCGTAACTCGCTGATCGTGGTCGTCACGATAGTGGGTTTGCAATTGGGCGGCCTGATTTCTGGGGCCGTAGTCACAGAAAGAATTTTCGGCCTACCCGGCTTTGGGAAGCTGACTCTCGACTCTGTCTTCACCCGAGATTACCCCGTTATCCAGGCGGTGGTTTTGGTAGTGACGGTGGCCTACATCGTGATCAACCTTGGGGTGGATATCCTCTATTCCGTTATTAATCCCCGCATCCGAGTTGGAGGGAAAAACTGATGGCTCTTATCGATACTTCCCAGCTCAGCCTTGGCTCAGGCCGGGGCCGAATCTGGCGTTCACTACGACGAAACCCGCTGGGGATGCTCGGCGGAATTATGCTGATCCTGGTGCTGCTGGTCGCGGTCTTTGCCCCGCTCCTCGCTCCATATGATCCAACCCAGGTTCACTTTGACACCCCATTCCAGAAACCGGGTACGGTGGGCTTTCCGCTCGGTACGGATGATCTAGGCCGCGACATCCTTTCGCGAATAATCTTTGGAACGAGGGCATCGATTCAGGTAGGGATGCTGTCGGTCGCGCTCGCGGTGATCGTTGGCACGCCGCTCGGTCTACTATCTGGTTATTGGCGCTGGCTCGACGGGATTGTTTCACGTGTTACGGACCTGATGCTCGCCTTCCCGTTCCTGATCATTGCCGTCGGTCTCGCTGCGATCAACGGGGCCAGCCTTGCCAATGCGGCGGTGGCGCTCGGTATCGCCCAAATCCCTACGATGATGAGGGTCGTGCGCGCGGAGACCTTGCGCGTGAAGGAACTCGATTTTGTGATGAGTGCGCGAGCCATGAACGCGTCGGCTCCCCGAATCCTGGGTCAGCACATCCTCCCCAACCTGCTCTCTGCCGTGATCGTGCAGGCAACCGTGATCATACCTGTTGCCGTGATCGGCGAGGCGATACTGTCCTTCCTCGGGCTGGGTATCCAGCCGCCGGCCGCGAGCCTGGGAATAATGCTGTCTGATGCTCAGCAGTATATTTTTCGGGCACCCTCTGCCGCGGTGTTCCCCGGTCTCGCGATCGCGGCAATCTGTTTGGCATTCAATCTCTTCGGAGATGCGCTTCGGGATGCGCTCGATCCCACAAGTACAAGGAAGTAGATATGTCCTCTCATAACTCCGCCGTCTCAGACGACACCGCTGACTCAGTCGACACGCAAGGCGCAGCCGGCACCGCTCGACCGTTCGTTGCGCCGGACGAATTCACGACCAGGCCCACGCTGGCAGGGACCTTCGGGATGGCCGCATCGACCCATTGGCTGGCGACGGCCACGGCCCAATCCGTACTAGAGCGCGGGGGCAACGCGTTCGATGCCTCCGTCGCTGCCGCTTTCGTGCTGCACGTCGTCGAGCCTCACCTCAACGGGCCGGGCGGCGACATGACGGGCGTTTTCTTCAGCGTCGAGGATTCTTGTCCCCGCGTTCTTATGGGTCAGGGCCCTGCGCCCGCAGCGGCAACCAGGGAACATTTTGCGCGGGAGGGGCTTGATCTTGTCCCGGGAGCTGGGGCCCTTGCCACCGCTATTCCCGGGGCAGTCGACGCGTGGCTGGTGCTCCTCAGGGATTACGGCACGTGGGAACTGGGGGACGTATTGGCGTACGCGATCGGGTATGCGCGAGACGGGCATCCGGTTCTCGAGAGGGTCGGCCACACCATCGCAACCGTCGCGGATCTCTTCATTGAGCACTGGCCCACATCTGCCGAGAGGTGGATGCCGGATGGGCATATCCCAGCCGCGGGCGAGATCATCACTAACCCTGCCTACGCGAGGACGCTTGAGCGGCTGATCGAGTCAGGCAATAAGGCGCAGACCGGATCGACGGATGACAGGAAAAAAGTAATCGACGCCGCCCGCCGCGAATGGGGCGAAGGCTTTGTCGCGCGGGAGGCGGCGAAATTTGTATCGACCCCGCACCGACACTCATCTGGAACGGATCATGCGGGTCTCATCACAGAGGCCGATTTTGCCTCGTTCAGTGCGGGCTACGAGGACGCCGTCACTATCGAGTTTCGCGGGTTTACGATCGCGAAGACCGCGGCCTGGGGGCAGGGCCCCGCGCTATTGCAAACCCTGGCGATCCTTGAGGGGTTCTCGGATGACGAGCTTGACCCGTCAACGGAGGGCGGCGCGCATCGGATCATCGAGGCCCTGAAACTCGCGCTCGCAGACAGGGAAGCCTACTATGGCGATTGCGATGTACCGCTCACGACTTTGCTGTCGAGGGGATACGCGGCGGAGCGCCGAGCGCTGATCACGGATCACGCCTCGAGACAGTTTCGCCCTGGGCACGTTGACGGCTACTCTCCCTATATCCCGCAGCTTCGGACCGAGGACCCGAACTCGCGTCGACAGAGCAGCACCGCCCCGGCAGGGGTCGGCGAACCCACCGTGCGCCCAACCGGGGAAACGCGCGGAGATACCTGCCACGTCGACGTCGTGGACCGATGGGGCAATATGGTGTCGGCAACACCGTCCGGCGGGTGGCTTCAATCTTCACCCACCATTCCGGAGCTGGGTTTCTGCCTCGGCACTCGCCTGCAGATGACCTGGCTAGAGGACGGTGCGCCCTCAACCCTCACCCCGGGTAAGAGACCACGGACCACTCTCACCCCCACTCTGGTCCTTAAGGACGGTCTGCCCGTTCAGGCGCTTGGCTCACCCGGTGGCGACCAACAAGATCAGTGGCAGCTGCTCTACCTGCTTCGAACCCTGATCGGCGGCTATTCCCCGCAGCAGGCCATCGATGCCCCCGCCCTGCACACGACCTCGATCCCCGGATCATTCTGGCCCAGGACCTGGGAACCAGGAGGGGTCGTGGTTGAGGATCGATTGGGGGATGCCGTGATCGCGGGACTCGAGGCCCGCGGACACGCGGTTACCAGGGCTGGCGATTGGGCGCTCGGGCGTCTTTCGATGGTCGGCCGCGACAGCCACACCGGCATGCTGAGCGCTGCCGCGAATCCGAGAGGAGCGCAGGGCTATGCTGCAGGACGCTGATATCAACAATGCTGATACCAACAATGCTGATACCAACAATGCCACTCCGGGTGGACCGGAAGAAACGCAACAGACTCCGCTCCTGAGCGTGCGCAATCTCGAGGCCGCATTTACGACGGAGTCACACGAGATTACCGTGCTCCATGGAGTGAGCTTCGACATTCTCCCTGGGGAGCGAGTGGCGATAGTCGGCGAGTCGGGTTCGGGAAAATCGACCGTCGCGGCCGCAATAATGGGCCTGCTTGCAGATAACGGAAGAGTGTCCGCGGGCGAGATTCTGCTCAGAGGCAACAATCTGGTTGGTGCGGGGGAGCGGGTCATGCGCTCGATCCGTGGGCGAGACATTGGGTTGGTCCCCCAGGATCCGATGTCTAACCTTAATCCTTCGATGAGGGTTGGTGACCAGATCGCTGACACGATCAGGGCGCATCCTGTGCCGAGCGGTGCGGAACGAGCATCCGTTCGCGAAAGGGTTGCTCAGCTGATGGGGCAAGCTGGTATTCCGGAGGCTGCCCGGCGAGCCAAACAATATCCCCACGAGTTTTCGGGAGGGATGCGCCAGCGGGTACTTATCGCCATAGGCTTGGCCTGCAACCCGTCGTTGCTGATCGCTGATGAGCCAACCTCTGCGCTCGACGTGACGGTTCAGCGTCAGATTCTCGATCATTTGCAGACCCTTATCGATGCGAACGGAACGTCTCTGCTCTTCATCACTCACGACCTAGGGCTTGCGGCCGATCGCGCGGACAAGGTGATCGTGATGTCGAAGGATCGCATCGTTGAGGTGGGGCCTCCCGAGGCGATTCTCCGGCATCCACAAGAGGACTACACCAAGCGACTCGTGGCCGCTGCTCCCTCGCTGCTGGCGGTGCGAGGAGATGCTGCGGCCAAGGTAGAAGACGCGTCGATCATTGCCGCCGAGGTTGCCGCGGGGCTTGGCTCCGGTGCGATCACGGGTGTGAGCACGGGGCCGATGCTCACGGTTGAGAACCTCACAAAGGAATTCAAGATCCGCGGCAGGGGGGCGGGCATTCTGCGGGCCGTTGACAATGTCTCGTTTACGGTGCAACGGGGAACTACCACCGCAATAGTGGGCGAGTCGGGTTCTGGCAAAACCACGGTTTCGCGAATGGTTTTGGGGCTTGAGACGCCTACGGCGGGCCGGACCCTGATCGACGGGCAAGATATTGCGACGGCCGATAAGTCCCAGCTGAGGGTTGCCCGTCGGGCGATGCAACCGGTCTTTCAGGATCCGTTCGGCTCGCTCAACCCAACTTTTAGTATCGAGAGTCTCGTCGACGAGCCCTTGAGGATCTTTGGGGTGGGGGATCGGCAGTCCCGGCGGGAGAGGGTCGGCGAGCTGCTCGATCAAGTATCGCTTCCACGGGACATTGCCCAACGCCGACCTGCCGAGCTATCGGGAGGCCAGCGCCAGCGCGTCGCAATCGCACGGGCGTTGGCGCTGAATCCCAATCTGGTGGTCTGTGACGAGGCTGTCTCTGCTCTTGACGTGTTAGTTCAAGATCAGATTCTGTCACTCCTGGCCGAATTGCAATCGAGTCTCGGGCTTACCTACCTGTTCATTACCCATGATCTGGCGGTTGTGAAGCAGATCGCGCACCAGGTTTTAGTGATGAAACAGGGACAAGTTGTCGAATCAGGCTCGGTCAATGATATTTTTGAGTCGCCGGAGACTGAATACACAGCTCAGCTGCTGAGCTCGATTCCGGGAGCCGCCTTTTTCGCTTAGTGAACGGGAAACATGATGATCAGCAATGCCGAGCGTGTTTTGGAAGGTTTGCGTCGGAGCATCATCTCTGGAACGCTTTCACCAGGGGCGAGGCTGAACGAATCGACGCTCAGCAAAGAGTACGGGGTCTCGCGTGTGCCGGTGCGTGAGGCTATCCGCGCTCTTGAGACGGAGGGGCTGGTCGAATCAAAGTTGTACTCGGGTTGCCGTGTATCAGAATTGCCTGCCGAGGACGCCGAAGAGCTCTTCGCGATTCGTGAGGTATTGGAACGCTCGACTGCTCGCAAGGCCGCGCGCAGGCGCGTGGCGCTGGATTCCGTTACCGAGGCTGATATTTCTGCTGACTCAGCGAGTGTGAGGTGGGAATCGTGGACCGCACAACGTGAAGCTATCGATGGGATCCTCCGTGAGGGCGATGAAGCCCTCGCGGAGGATCGGCTTGAACTTCTGCCCCAGCTTAACATTAGCTTTCACAATGCCATTGCCGAGCTGAGCGGAAGCTTGTCCCTTGTTGCCCTGCTGCGCACGATTTCTAGCTCAATCGAACGGCTGTATGTTGCCGATGTGCATCAGCGCGCGCGCAGTTCGTGGCCGGAGCATCACCTCATTATTCGGGCGATCGATGAGGGGGATGCCGAACTCGCCGGAACCTCCATGGCCAAGCACATCCGTCGATCGAAACGCAGCTACTTGAGGGGAAGCTCCTCCGCCGGGGCATAACTTGGATGTTGTCCTTGAATTGATGCCTCGTCATCGACGTAGCGCACGCGAGGGTCTACCCTGGTGAAAGACCAAAAACTTTTGTCGACAGTGAAATCTTTGGGGTGACTCTCTGTCTTAACGGCTGAAGTGAGTTGTGGTGCGTTTGTGCTTCTTTGTTTCGGCACGGGTTCGTGGGATCTTTCATAGGGGGATTTCGGGGGGAACGTTCGATGCAATAGGGCAGGGAAGCCGCAATCGCATTGGTCGATAAACATGAAAGTGAAGTTAATGAGCAGGGAATCTCTGGCGCCGCGTGACGGCACCATCGCAGGTAATCCGGAACGTGCCAACACAGGACCGTCAGGGCGCCGAGGTCGCCGCCGTCTCGGGCCGACGATTGCCGGGGCCGTTGCGCTCCTGCTCGCGGCTAGCGGTTTGCAGGCCAGCCCGGCGTTCGCCGGGCCTAACGATTTTGGACTGTCGGTGAATAACGGTGGTGTGACCACAGTAGCGGCATACACGGATCAACTGGCGTTTGAAACCTCGGTAGCGCCGCAGTCGGGCGTGCCGGTGAAGCCGGGGGCGGTGACGAAGATCACGCTTGATAAGTCATTGAAGATGACGCAGTTGGGTGCCGTTCCGGCGGGGTCCGGCGCGACTTCGGTGTGGGACGAGCAGTCGAACACTTTGACGGTGACGTGGGGTGAGCTGTATTCCGGGACGACGTATTCGATTTCGGTGATTGCGACGCCTTCTGCGGTGGCGACCAGCGCTGATACGTTTCAGGCGACGGCGGTGACGAATGGGTTTACGCCCGCTGATGTGCCGTTGGTGCAGACGGCGACGAGTGCGCCGTTGACGGTGACGGGGAGCGCGATCCCGGCAACGATGCCGCAGCCAGTGGCGGGCGGCTGGACTGCGCCGGATCACAGCTATACCCTCTATCCCGGAGGAAACGCTTTTGTGAATCCTGCGCTTTCACTGGTGGGGTCAACGAAGACAGCGTTCCGTAACTTGCAGGTCGCAACCACCTGGGGAGTTGCTGCCGGGGGCGACCAACCGCTCCCACGCTCGTGGGTGGTGGACGGGCCGTCGATGCTCTCTACCGATGTCCCGAATCGAAATGTTGTGCAGGATAACGCTGCGGCACGAATTTTTGCCTATGGCGCCTTCGGTGGCAGCATAGGTTCAGCCCAAACAAGGTCCTCTGTGACGGTTCCCGCGGGTGCTGCCCCCGGGACATACTCCGTACCGTTCCAGATTCTTGACGATGCCGACGAAAGCGGTGCGACAAAGACGGTCGTCGCCTCGGCGGTGTTGCGGGTGGTAGTTCCAACACCCGCGGGTATCACTCCGACCTATACGGCAAACAGAGGAGCTAGCCAGGTTTCTCCCGGCCAATTGTTTGACTGGGGTCAGCGCCTTGCGATGAGTGCGCCCCCAGGGCCTGTGAAGGATTTCACCGTGACCCTATCGGTTCCTGAGGGGGCAACGCCGCGAGGGTTCAGCGGATATTTCAAGAGTGACCGCGGCAATGTGCCGCTTAAGCGAGTGGAATACACAACGGATGCCATCGTTGATGATTCGAGCAATTGGCAAACTCTTCCACTGAGCCTCAGTTCGTCTTCCGGGGAGATATCGTTGGGCGACCCCTCAACGATCACCGGTATTCGTTACACGCTTGCCGACTTCCAGATTGATCTGCAATCAAACTATGGCGGTGTCGTGCTGACGTTGCAGGCAGACGATACGGTGCCTGTTCCGAGTACCCTGGCGTTATCGACGCAGTCGGTGTCTTACCTGGATCCCACAGTGGGCGCGGTCACAATGGCATCAACCGCCGACTTCAACAGGACAGTCCAGGTCGTGACCAATGCAGACGCTCCACCGCAGGTCGCCGGTTACGAGGGTGTTAGTACCCTCGGCGGAAAAAGCTTCGGCCAGACCTATGCGAACGGCAACCAGTTCACAAACTCTGTGCGCATCGGCTCTGACGGCGCAACGCCGTTTGAGAAGCCCTACATTTTTGTCGTTGTTCCGAAAGGGATGAGCGCGACCGGAGTGAACAACAGCAGTGTGTGTAGCCCCGCAATCTGGGCGTGGGTTCAGGCCTTTGCTGAGTGCTCGTATGCCGTGCCTGTGGTGTATCCGGCTGTATCGAAGGATAGCGGCTCGCAGGTTCTGTCTGATGGGTCGACGCTGTATTATGCGTGGGTCACTCAGGGGCAGCTTGGGCAGGGTGTCAGTAGCATTCAGGAGCTCTTGCTTTCCACGGTGACCTACAAATTGAACGCCATGCTTGCCGGACAGCAGAAGGTCTTGATCGGGATGGGGTCGCTGTCTCAGGATGCGTTCACTGTGAGTTCCCGGAACCAGGGCGCGGTGTTCGCGAAGAAGTCGTTGTCCGATGCGGGATCGTTCGGTTCCTATGCGGGCGTGGCGCCTGAGATTCAGGCCGCACTTTCGGGTGCCGGTGTGGGGACGAGCAATGCGCTCATTGGCGAGCGTTCGTTCACGGTCGCACCGTCGACGGCGGTTGGTTCCGTGACAACGATTAAGGGCTCTGAGGATACCGCCGGTATCGTTCAGGGCGCGGGGACGGCGACTGCTCGTCCGGGCGGATCGGTCGGCTATGAGGTCGTGGTGTCGAATACTGGCGCTTCGATCTACAAGGATTTTGAGTTCATTGATGTCTTGCCGGCCGTGGGTGACGCATACACGTTGAATGCGGGGATTCCTCGCGGCTCGGCGTTCGATGTGAACCTGTCGGGCAACGTGAGGGTGCTTGTCAACGGTGTCCCCTCGAGCGGTGCATCGGTTGAATATACGACGTCTGGAACACCGGCTCGTTTCGATGTGTCAGGGGCCGATGTCGCTGGTGACGCCTGGCTGCCGTATACCGGGGCGGCTACGGGTGCTAAAGCCCTCCGGGTGAAGCTTGCCAGCGGGGTAGAATTCGCTCCCGGCGACAAGATTACGTTGTCGTTTGATGGCACGGTGCCGGCGTCTGCGCCGCGTGATGGGTCGACGGCGAAGAATACGGTGGCGTATCGTTTTCAGACGGGTGCTGGGGTGTGGACGGCGTCTGAGGCGCCGGCGGTGCCGGTGAAGTCGTCTGCTCCGGCGGGGGATACGCAGTT
>JBBAQX010000059.1:0-29267 GCA_040400085.1 Lysinibacter sp.
CCGTCTGCGATAAGCCCGATCACGATGGGGCCGATAACTGCTCCAAGGTCGGCCACCATCTGGAAAGTTGCCAGGACCTGTCCCCCGCGAGCTCTTTGCCCGATGACGTCGGCGACGACCGCCTGCTGCGATGGGGCAGCCAACCCGGTTCCGATGCCTGCGATACCACAGAAGAGCAGAGCGAGCCAGAGCACATCCGTAAATCCGAAGAGTAGGGTCGAAATTCCCGCGAGTAAGAGCCCAACTATGATGAACGGACGTCGTCCGTATTGGTCTGACCATCGTCCGGCAGGCAGGATGATGATGGCGTTGCCGAGTGCGTATGTTGTGATCGCGAGAGCTGCTGCCTCATGGCTGGACTCAAACGCCACCGCCATGAAGATTGGTACGAGGGAGACGCGAACGCCGAAGGCCACCCATCCGTTCGCGAAGTTGGCGGTGATCGCCGCCCGATACGCCGATTGTTTCCAAGCGTATCCGAGAGAAACGGTCGGGCGCATGTCTAGGGCACCCTTCTCTCCAAGGTGCGCATTGCCGAGCGTTGTTGCGACGACGAGGCATGCGATCAAAAGTGCGGCCGCGTAGATGACGAATGGTGCGCGTAAACCGATTCCTGCGGCGACAGCCCCGACGATCGGTCCGGCGACTCCGCCGATTAGGAAGCTACCAGAGTAGAGGCTAGAGATCCGCGCCCTCATGTTCGACGGGCTGATTCTGATGAGCAAGCCCATGGCCGACACGGTGAACATAGTCGAGCCGATGCCGGCTATCGCCCGCAGCCCGAGAAGTTGCCAATAGGTCGCAGCAAAGGCACAGGCTCCTGTCGAGATCGCCACGATCAAGAGGCCGGAGATATAGACGTTTTTCTCGCCGAATTTTTGCACGAGAAAACCGGATGCCGGGGCAAAGATCAAACGCATCGCGGCAAAGACGCTGATAATTGCCGACACCTGGGTGACGCTAACATCGAATGCTTTCGCATACAGGGGCAGCACCGGAGCGACGATTCCGTAGCCGAGCGCGATCACAAAGGACGCACTGATAAGAACCCACACCTGGCGTGGGAGAGACTGTTTAGACACAACACACTTTCACGAAAATCTGATGTGTTAACTGTACGTCACATTTGTTAATATGGGTGACCAACGAAACGGTTAGCTACGGTTGGCCATTTGGCGAGATGGGGCGCACTGAACCTAGATAATCGCTGAACGGATACTCTCTACGGCATCCGTTGGCGAGAGCCGTACGTCTATCGCGATATATTGTTCATCCTTTTGCGGAGGCTCAAGCGTGCGAAATTGTGACTCGAGCATTCCGGCTTTCATGAAGTGCCCGGTGCGTGAGGCGATCCGCCGCTCAAAGGTCTCCCTATCCCCTTCAAGGTAGACAAACAGTACGCCCTCAGCTCCAGACTCACGCAAGACGTCGCGGTATCGCCGAGCCAGAGCCGAGCACGCGACAACGACAGGGTTCCCGTGGGACACGCGGCTACGCATCCACTCGGCGATCGCGGCCAGCCATGGCATCCGATCGTCATCGGTCAAGGGCGTTCCTTCGCTCATCAGGTCGACGTTTCGCTGCGGATGCAGGCTGTCTCCCTCGAGGAACTCCCAGCCAAGAGATTCGGCTAGGATCTCCCCCACTGTTGTCTTTCCGCAGCCAGCAACGCCCATGACGACAATAGCTCGCACCTCTTCGAGATTCACATCAACCACCAACGAAAACGCTGATGATCATAACCCCGGCAAGGCCAGTGATCGATACCAGGCATTCTAGAACGCTCCAGGTTTTGAATGTTTGGCTGATACTCAAGCCCAGGTATTCTTTTACCAGCCAGAACCCGGCGTCGTTTACATGCGACAAGAAGACCGAACCCGCGCCAATCGCAAGCACCATGAGCGCCAGCATAGGGCTGGAGAGCTGCTCGGCGAGGGGCTGCAAGATGCCTGCCGCCGTTACCGTAGCTACGGTCGCCGAACCTGTTGCGACGCGGATGAGCACCGCAACGATCCAGGCAATGAGCAACACGGAGAGGCCACTACCGGTGGCAAACCCTGCGATCACCCCACCGATCCCGGTGTCGACAAGCACCTGCTTGAAACCGCCGCCGGCCCCAACGATCAAGAGAATTCCCGCGATGGGCGGCAGTGAACTTTCGAGACTCTTGCTGAGCATCGCACGATTCATCCCGCCGCCAACTCCGAGCAGGAAGAAACCTGCGAGCAACGCAATCGTCAACGCGATAACCGGGGTTCCGAGGAAACCGATAACAGTTTTCCATAGGTCCGTTGCGTCGTGGGCAAACACCTCGGAGAGTGCCTTTGTCAGCATCAAAACTACGGGAAGGAGGATGCTCGCAAGCGCAGCAATGAACGAGGGACGTTTGCGGGTTTCTCCGCGTTCATCTTCTGTAACGAAAAGCTTGGGTACGGGGACTGGTGCCCACTTCGCCCCCCATTTGCTGAATACAGGACCCGCGATAACTATCGTGGGAATAGCGACGAGCACGCCGAACGCCAGGGTGATTCCAAGGTTTGCACCGAGCGCATCAATTGCGATCAATGGACCGGGATGCGGTGGCACCAGCCCGTGCATCGCTGACAATCCGGCCAGGGTCGGCAACGCAATCCGCATCAGCGGAAGGCCGGATCGGCGAGCTACGAGGATCACGACTGGCATCAGGAGGACGAGGCCCACCTCGAAGAACATGGGGAGGCCTATGATGGCTCCGACTGCACCCATGGTCCAGGGGAGCATCCGGGTACTGGTTCGCGAGACCAGCGTGTCAACGATACGATCTGCGCCGCCTGAGTCGGCAAGAAGCTTGCCGTACATTGCCCCTAGCCCGATAAGAACACCGACTCCACCCATAGTTGAGCCAAATCCGGCGCTGAAGCTTGCAATGGCATCGGTGGGGCTCATACTCGCGAACAGCCCGGTGAGGAGCGCGCCGAGCAAGAGGGAGACGAACGGGTGCAGTTTAAGCCAGGTGATCAAAAGAATGATGATCGCGATGCCAGCGAGGGCAGCGAAGATAAGTTGCGTTTCGGGTGCCGTTGGATCTGCTGGCGGTGCGGCACGGAAAAGGGCTTGCATTACGGGGTTGATGTGCATGAACGAACGTCCTTGGTCGTGGGGAAGGTATTACTGAGACTGTATCAATAAATCAGACAAATACAAATCTATTTTGTGTTATGTCTGACTTGAAAGTTTCGACCGGTTCACACATCGCAGTGTTTTGCCCTGACATAATGAGTAGATGACAAGCTCGAAACACATCTCGCTGCACGAGCGGTCGGTAGAGATACTTGGAAGACAGATAGTATCTGGCAAAATTTCCCCGGGCTCTGCGCTTGATACTGAACACCTCGGCGGTTCCCGCTCGGTTCTACGCGAGAGCATTCGAGTCTTAGAATCGCTGGGCCTCGTAAAAGCCCAACGAAAGGTTGGGACGGTGGTGCTCCCCGAGTCCGAATGGAACATCCTTGATCCGAGAGTTATATCGTGGCGGTTCTCCGGCCAGGACAAAATGCGTCAATTTCGTTACCTGAGCGAACTCAGACTCGCAATCGAACCGGTAGCCGCAAAGCTTGCAAGCAGTCGAGCCACCCCGGAACAGCACGGCGCGCTCACCGCAGCAATTGTAGGAATGGCAAGCACACAGAGATTAGCAAATCGAGAAGAATACCTGTCACATGACCGCGACTTTCACAGAATACTCTTGGAGGCTTCAGGCAATCCCGCATTTCTCGCACTGAGCACCGCTGTACTAGAAGTCCTCAGCGGGCGGACCACTCACGAGCTGATGCCTTCTGTAGCCAACCCAGAAGCGATCCGACTTCACGAACTCGTCGTGTCGTGCGTCCGCCGAGGAGACGGCGACGGCGCGGAACAGGCAATGAGATCTATCGTGGTCGAAACCGACCACGCGATACAAGACCAGATGCAACCAAGCGATTAGTCTCGGCATCAACCACGCGTGCCACGAAGCAGTCTAAAACCCACGCCAACCACAAGAACGATAACTCCTCCGATTATGGATGCGACCGGAAGCGTAACTACCAACACCAGGCAGGCCAGAAAGCCGCACACCTGGACAAACTTGGGATATCGCCGCTGAGCCCCCGACTGCGTAAAAGCGGCCGCGTTAGCAATCGCGTAATAGAGCAACACCCCGAACGACGAGAAACCGATGGCACCGCGCAGATCGACAGCCAAAATCAGCACGCATACGACAACAGCAAGGAAGATCTCCGCCCGGTGCGGAACTCGATATTTCGGATGCACGGCAGAAAGCCACACGGGAAAGTCACCATTCCGTGCCATCGCCAAACCGGTGCGCCCGATCCCAGCGATGAGGGCAAGTAGCGCACCGAGCGCGGCTGCGGCGGCACCTAACTGGACCACGGGAGCGGCCCACTCGGATCCGGACATGGTCACGACATCCACTAGCGGGGCTTTCGAGGTCGCAAGTTTCTCCGACCCCACAACCACGAGGACCGTAACAGCCACCACAGCGTAAATCACTAACGCAAGAAGCAAAGCAGTAATAATTGCCCGGGGAATAACCCGCTGCGGATCTTTGACTTCTTCACCCATTGTTGCAATTCGGGCGTACCCCGCGAAGGCAAAGAACAACAAACCTGCGGATTGCAGGATGCCGTAGGGTCCCCCGACAAACACATCAGCGCCGAGATCAGTCAACGGTTTATGTTCCGAAGACAGCCCGATAAACACAACCACGACAAGTACGGCGACCGCTATCAGCACGATAATCCTGGTGAGACTAGCTGTCCGAGTGACCCCGAAGTAATTCACAGTGACAAGTACCAGAACAGCCATAATGGCGACCGGCTTCTCCCACCCCGCAGGAGCGGCGTAAGCGGCGAAGGTGAGGGCCATCGCCGCACAGCTCGCGGTCTTACCGATCACAAAACTCCAACCCGCCAGAAAGCCGGGCCACTCCCCCAGTCTTTCTCTGCCGTAAATATACGTTCCGCCGGAGGTCGGGTATTGAGCTGCGAGCTGTGCGGATGATGTTGCATTACACACAGCAACAATCGCCGCGATTAACAGCCCAATCAGGAGGCCGGCTCCAGCGGACGCTGCCGCAGGAGCGAAGGAAACGAAAATTCCCGCGCCAATCATCGAGCCCAGGCCGATGATCACCGCATCGGTAAGCCCCAATTTGCGTGCCAGGGCATCGCTAAAAGACATCATCTCCCGAGTTCGTTGAAAGTTGAGTGATTATCGCGGATTCAGAACTTGTTTAGGTCCCGTCGAAAGCTTCTTCTCCCTGTGCCACAGCACGGGAATTTTTCGCATAATGAGAACATTGTCAAGCCTAGCTGAACCGCGCGGAAGAGAATCGAAGAATGATGACGAAACCGACTCAGCCCGGGCGGGACCCACGCTCCACTGGTCCGTTTCGAGACGCATCCCCTCGAGTTTTTTCCCGTTGAGACTCGGCGACCAGCCAACTGAACCCTTCTGGAAGAAGTCGGAGGCCTCATCGATCGAGGCGAAGAGGGAACTTGTCCATTCGATCGGAGAGCTCGGCGAGTCGATGGCTATGGTCGCATCGACTGCAAGATTTGGTGCGGACAGGGACACGTGCATCCGTTCGCGAGTCTCGCTCACCGAGAAGGAGGCATGGGCATGGCGTCCCGGAAACAATCGACCACCGGCGAGAACCGGCAACCAAGACGCGCTGTGGCGGATGGGAATGTAGACACCGCTGCGGGTACCGTTAGGCGTATCCCACTCGACGGCGATGCGATGGGCGGCGTTTTCCGCACGAAATCCGATCCCCTGTGGGATAGAGGCTGGACGCATTGAGCCCATCCGGAGAAGACACACCCCAGCCAACGAACTGCCGTTGAGGAGCTGCGGCCGAAGGCCGTCCGGAAGGAGACCCGCTGCGACCTCAGGATCGAGGCGATAGTTGATGAGGAGGCGGCGCTCAATCATAGCGGCGAGCTGGGGAGCAGCCTTGGGCAGGGCAGCGCTGCGGGAGGTATTAGTCATGCTGGTTTCCTGTCTGAACGCTTGCGCACTGTTCGCAGAACGATCTGTTCTGGGCACACCGATGACAAAAAATTTCCGACCTGGTGCGCGAGATTTTCCTCGGCAAGCGAGTAATAGATCCGGTTTGCATCGCGGCGCTCCACGATAAGCCCGGCCGTCCTAAGCTGCGCGAGATGCCTCGAGATAGTTGGTCCGCTGGAGGTGAAGTTGGCTGCGATCTCGCCAGCCGTCAGTTCGCCTCCGGACAGGTCTTGCAGGATCTGCCGCCTGGTGGGGTGCGCCAGCGCGGAAAAGACATCCGTTACGTTATCACTCATACTTAGCAATATAGCACCTTTGCTAAATAGCAAAGTGCTGAATAAGTTTTTATGCCTGTTCGAGGCCCCTCAAATACTCGGCGTTACCGCGAATGGATGCCTCGTACCGCTTGATTTCGTCAGTTCCCACATGATCCGCGACAAGCTCCATCAAGGAGGCAAGCGCCGTGTCTCGCTTACCCTGGGCGTGAAGCGTGAGCGCCTCGAAGACCCCGAGAGATGCCGACTCTGGATACAGCGCGCGTGCAGTGGCAAAAACCTCCAACGATTCGTCCGCCCTGCCCAGGTTCCTGAGCGTGCTACCGTATTGCAGGTAGCACTTACGAAGGGACTCGGACCCAAGGCCTGCGGCAATCGCGCGTTCGTAGTAGCCAGCCGCGATGGCTTCCTGCCCATCTGTATCGTAAGAGCCCCCCACCTCATAGAGCACTTCCGGATCATCCGGATGCCCCGAGAGGATCGCCAGGAAGGCATCAATGGTTGGCTGCATATTCGCGCGGTCTCTCTCAGCGAAGATTGCTTGGAGTTGTTGTTGAAGTTCAGTCATAACGGCGAAACTCTACTTTCTCAATTCAGTCCCTAGACCAGACGCCTCCCACCCACAACACAGGCTTATGCATTCGTGTTGATACGAGAGTTTAGATATCGTAATATTATGCCACACGATAAGGTTCCCTTAAGCGTTCC
The DNA here is from genome assembly GCA_040400085.1 of Lysinibacter sp. Taxonomy (GTDB): domain Bacteria; phylum Actinomycetota; class Actinomycetes; order Actinomycetales; family Microbacteriaceae; genus HNR. The sequence goes on from JBBAQX010000059.1 coordinate 7,035, forward strand.
GAGCAATTTTTCGGCTTTTAATCTCGGGCCTACGCCTCAACAGCTTCAAGACCTTCAACATCAGTTGGGAAAGCAGACCCGGGCTTCCACCATAAGGATTCGCGCAATTGTCATCGGGGGGGCATTGACGCTAACTCTCTTGTGCATTGTGCCACTCCTGGTAATGAACGAGACAAGAGGGCAAAAGGCATTTCTCTCTCTATTGCCCTCACGACTACGAGCAGGATGCCCCGCACACCCTCACACCCGACGTTATGACTTTGCTGATTGACAACCTACCTTTTGTATACGCATCGGCACACACGGGTCAGGCCGGACTGAACACGTATGAAAGGCTCTGTGCGGTGACGCAGGCTTTTCAGCAGATGATTGCCCCACAGGGTCGGCGTTTGGCAACCTCGCATTGGCGAACAATTATTATCGTGGAACTCGCGGCAGGGTTATTTTCTGCGGCAATTTCTTGAGGGGCGTTAGGGTATCGAACTAAACACAGCAGTCACCTAATACATCATCCCCAGGTCTCGAACCCAGCTAAACGGAGCCGAGCAGCACGCTCACCAACAACGCAATAATCACCGTGTTGAATGCGAACGAAATCAGACTATTGGTGGCGACGAGTCGACGCATCGAGGTGGTGGTGACAACAACATCCGATGTCGAAAATGTCGTGGCCACCTGAACCGCGAGATAGAGGTAATCGGCGAAGACAGGATGTTCCGCCCCGGGGATCTCGATTCCTCCCTTTACCGCATCCTCGCGCGCGTATCGCACGGCGTACGAGGTAATAATCAAAAACGCACTCGCGATAACAACGAAAACCGCGAGCACAATGACAAAAATATTTTGTCGCAACTCGGGAAGGAAAGCCACAGTAATTACGGCCCCGATCGCTGCCGCAGAACCAGATAAAGCCCAGGAAACGGCTCCCCCGCCGTTGATAACCCACAGCACCCGATCGCGTCGGGATGTGGGAGTTGTAGCACTCATCCAATCAGCGAGCTGGGTGCCGCTGGCACGGTGGAAAACAATGATTGGTAGCACCGATAAAGCCAGTGCCGCAATAATAAATCCGGAGAAATAGACGGTTACAAGTTGAGCAAAGTTTAGCTCCGAGCCCATTATTCTCAGCACGATTATGGCGATGACTGCCGCGATAACGCCGATAAGTCCCCCGACGGTGCCCCGCCGCACATCATCCACTAATCGAGGAATCCGCGAGGTCTGTTCCGTCCCACCGCCCGGGTTCATGCTCTCTGAACCCTCATCTGGGGCTGTTATGTCGTCGGGGGAATTATGACCGGTCATTCGCACAGAATAGCAGCGCGCAGGTCAGGCATCCGCCATTGTGAGCGCTTCTGCCTCTTCGAGTTCAGACTCGATTGGCTCGTTTACCGAGGCAAGAGTCCTGCGCCCCGCAAGAACAATTACACTGGCGAGGAGCACGCTGGCAGCTGCAAACACGTACGGGACACTTTCATTGAAGGCCTGGGCAAGTCCGGCGGCTACCGGAGGAGCGATGGCTCCTCCGAGGAACCTCACGGAAGAGTAAGAGCTAGAGGCAATTGCTCTCGGAAGATCGGTAGCCTCCATGACGCACTCGGTGAGTACAGTGTTGAGGATACCCAGCACGAGTCCACCGACGATTACGCAGATTACGAGGCCAACCTGACTGCTGACGACTACGGCCGCGGCAAATAGATCGAGCGCCAGCAGCGGTAGGGCGATCTGGAGCACCCGCGTTCGCTTCATCCGTCGCGTAAGCAGAGGTGCTACAAACACGCTGGTTATCGCAAGCCCAACGCCCCAACCAAAAAAGGTGAGCCCCAGACCGATCGCCTTGAACCCGAGGGGGAACGGGGTATATGCGAGAAGCACGAAGAACCCAATGTTGTAGAAAAAAGCAACGGCCGCCAGCGTGCCTAATGCGGGAACCCGGAGCGCTTTGATTGGTGCGAGTAGAGCTGTCGGCTTGCGCGCTGAGGTATCTTTCTCAAGGAGCGTGACGATGGCGATGAACCCGATCGCCATGAGAACGGCCGTCCCAAAGAACGGCCCCCTCCAGCTGACTGTGCCGAGAAATCCCCCAATCAACGGGCCAATCGCGATACCAAGACCCAGGGCTGCTTCATAGAGAATAATGGCAGAGGACGTGCCACCACTCGCGGCTCCGACGATCGTCGCAAGGGCGGTCGAGATGAATAGGGCATTGCCGAGACCCCAGCCCGCGCGGAATCCGATGATCGCCTCGACGCTATCCGAGAATCCTGCCAGAAGAGCAAACAGAACGATAAGACTCAGCCCGATCAGCAGCGTTCGCTTAGCCCCTATCCGGCTTGACAGCCAGCTAGTGAAGAGCATCGCGATACCCGTGATGAGGAGGTAGCTCGTAAAGAGAAGCTCAGTTTGCGTGGGGCTGGCGTTGAGGCTATCCGCGATCGCGGGCAGGATAGGGTCGACTAGGCCGATTCCCATAAAGGCGATGACGCAGGCGAAGGCAACGGCCCACACGGCTTTTGGCTGACGAAGTATTGATGTTTCGGCGTTTAGCGGGGTGGCGCTAGCTGTGGTGTTCATTATGTCTATTCGTTATGTAGTGATTCGGCCAGAAGCTGCGGTTCAGTCAGGGGCGGCGGGGCGCTTCGATTCGGGTACGGATGATCGCAACAGCATCACTCAGAATGGTTATTTCGCCCTGGGTCAGGTCCGTAAAAAGCGGCACGAGGGCGTTCGCCAGCTGGTGGCGCCAACGATGAAGGCTGGATACTCCGAGTTCGGTGATCCCGATGAGCGTGGCACGGGCATCGCGCTGATCCACGACCCTCCGCAGCTGGCCAGTCTCGACGAGCCCAGCGACAAGTTTGGTCATGGTTGGTTGAGCCACCCTGCTCTGGACAGCGAGGTCACCCAGTCGCATCGGATCAGCGCTGTTGAGCACAGACAGCGTACGCCAAACCGCAGGAGATTCGATGCTCCCAGTAGCCCGAGCAGCGACCCGCGTAAGTCGGTGATTCGCCTGCACTAAATCGGCAAGCACGTCCCTTAGTTCATCTGTTGCACCTAGTGGGTTGTTCACTCCACATACTTTATATAGCCAGGCTATATAAAGTCAATCTGCGCACCCGTCCACTGAACCGTTATCGCAAGGCTTCACAAAACACGCACTTGGCTACCAACGCTTCGGAGAGAATCGACGACGATATAGGCGAATCGTGAGAACAACGGCACCGCTCAATGCAAGAAGCACCGCGCTCGAGAATCAATTCTTGACGCCAACGCCCGTTGCCGCCAAAAAGCGCTTGCCATCCGCCGAGCCAGTCGGCGCAGGGGCTGTCGGCGAGGGACCGACCTGACCAGTATTTATCCTTGCAGAACTAACGGGGGGAACAGGCTCCGGCACCCCCTCCGGCGGCACGCCAAACGCCGTTGCCGTGTTGGTAATGTAGCCACGTTTGACATCTTCCGCAGAGGTTAGGTGGGCCACATCGCCATAGCACGACATTGCTTCGCCCGGCATGAGTCCGTCTTGATCGCAGGTCACTGACGGCAGCATCGGATCTTGAACAGTGACCGTGGACAACGGGACAGTTCCAGTATTCGTGACCACAAAGTGGTAATCGATAGCTTCGCCTAGTTCCGCGAATCCCGTACTATTCTCATCGCGCAGTGCTGCGGACTTCACCAAAGCAAGTTCCGCAATATTAGAGACAATCAACGGTACGGTAACTTCAGAAGTATCCGTGTAGGTTGATCCTGACTCACCAACCCCAGTCACGGTTGCGCTATTGGTGAGGTCGCTGCGACGCGCCTGATCGCGGGTCACCACCAAGGACCCGGTACAGACCATGGAACCGTCCGGCCCTCCGCCCCTGCCAAGAGTCGTAGAGGGACAAGAAACATCCGGGATAAGCGAATCCGTTACCGTAACTGCGCTCAGCAGCTCTTCGCCGGGGTTAGTGACCAGGAATTTATAAGGCACCAAGTCACCTTCTCGATAGGCGCTCGGCTGCGGATCAGCTCGATCCACCTGCTTGACCAACGAGATGCCGCCGAGATTTTCGATACTCGCGATCACCACGCTTCGAAAGAGATGAACATTTGTGCTCGCTCCAGTTGCGGCAGAAAACCCAAACTTATAAGTCAAAGGAGCTGGCTCTTTCATCGTATATGAGAGCACCTCTTGAAAGTTTGTGCGAGTTCCCGAAAAATCAATAGACACCGTCACCGTAGGGAACAAGCCCGGGCTCACGATGATCCGCACGTTACGAATAGCATCTTCTGGAGAAGCGGGGGTCTGAACAGTGATATCCCCCGGCAAAGTCGAAGGCCCGCTGGGTGCGACCGCACTCGACGCGAGGAAGCAATATCCCAGCATCCCCTCTCCAGGCCCCCGCAGTGTGACGGTGTTGGGGATACGCGTAGCAAAAGGGAACGGCGACGGGATAACGCAACCGCGACCCCGACTTTCATTGTCGTTGATGAAATTTCCCCACGAATCAATCCCCACGCCCAAATAACCACCAGGGGCCCCAGGAGTATCCACGGCACCCTGCGAACGCTGAGCGTAACCCAAGGATCCGCCATCAGCACCCTTGCGCGTCAATGCCCGCGATCCATCCGTGAGAAAAAAACTCATCCCATCAGCGTTGCCAGTACCACCGTATTGAGCTTGGTCGAAATCTACACTGATGCCGGCACGCGAGGGCAGTGCCCTGTCAAAGATCATGGCTCCTCGCTGATTGGTTGATGCGTCCGTCAACTGCAACCATCCAGGAAGAACTCCTGGGGTAGGGCCCTGTGATGTACTTCCACCGCAGTGACTGAGGTTAGATGTTCCGACGGGTGGGGTCGAACCGATGACCGCGCCGGTCAAACACGCAGAACCCAGGCCAGTGGACCGCGAATCGGCGACGTAGGAATTTGTAAAATCTTCGCTGAGAAGAAGCGTGCCATCCGTTACCGAAGGGGCCGGAGCTACTCCTGCCGCTCCTGCGAACATAACGCTGAGTAAAACCGCTCCTACCGCAGCAACCCGCATCCTGAAAAAGAACCATCTGCGTTTCACGTTGCTCACCTCGAAAATTCGTTGCCGCGACACCGGAGCTTACCCCATCAATGAATCAAGCGCAAAACAGTCACGTTAGACGACACTCTAACCAAACGTGGTCGATTTATCACTCTCATGTCATTAATTAAGATAAAAATATCACATGGAGCGCCTGCAGTCATGGATCCTCAATAAATAAATCAGAAGATCAGGATTTTCAGCACGAGGGGATGGTGCGTTCGGCCGAGTTCGCGCTAAACTCGGCAGGAAAGACCGACGGAGCACACCGGTCGGAACACGATGATCGGGGGCGTTCACACCAGCGATGGATCTCTTTCGGCTTCTCACCAGGACGTCTTTATCGGGGTGTCGATTCAGCTTCTTAATCGCAATTCTTTCTGCGATTATCATGGGGCTACTCGCAATGCACACCCTCAACACGATTTCATCTCATGGCGAGCATGACATCATGCCGTCCGTCACTCACACGGAGGGTTTCGTCAACGACGCTGTCTGCGGTGAAAGCTGCGTTACGACCGCCTCCAGCGTTGCATTAACACCTACCCCGGGCGATTCGATGTTGATAGTCGGGTGCGTCCTGGCACTGTTAACCGGGGTTATGATCGTGCTTATTCGGTTCAGATGGAGCATTCCCTGGGGAATCGCGGCCTTAGCGATCCGCTCACTAGCACCAGCCCGTAGCGTAGTGCCTCGCCCTCCATCCCTCACCATGCTTTCTATCAGACGAACTTGATTCGCCAGTTTTCCGGCGTTTTACGCCGGCCAAGCCTTGCGCCAACGGGCGCACGAATCACTATTTTCTAACTGACACGAAAGGACGCATTCTCATGCGTACACGCACACTTATCCTCACCTCTACCGCGCTGGCCTCCACCCTATTCTTTGTCGGATGCGCACAGAATAACGAGTCAAACTCGTCGACAAGTTCAGCAGAAGGATCCAGCTCAACATCCTCACCCGCATTCAACGAACAGTTCAACGCTGCCGATGAGATGTTTGTCACGATGATGATCCCCCACCACGAACAAGCCATAGAAATGTCTGATCTAATCCTCAGCAAGGACGGCATCGACACGCAGGTAACGGCACTCGCCCAGCAGATCAAGGACGCCCAAGGCCCCGAGATTACAACGATGAAGGGATGGTTGAAAGACTGGGGAGTATCCACGAGCGATTCATCCATGGGCGGCATGGACCACGGCAACATGGACCACGGCGGCGGCATGATGTCGGATGACAGCATGACTGCGTTGAAGTCCGCAACCGGCGTTGAGGCTACGAAGCTGTTTATAATCGGCATGATCGAGCATCATGAGGGCGCAATTGACATGGCGCAGGCCGCACTCGATGGCGGCCAAAACCCTGACGTGCTGAAGCTTGCACAACAAGTCATCGATGGACAAAGCAAGGAGATCACCACGATGCAGGATATCCTGACCAGCCTCTAAACAGGAAGACCGCGGTGGGAGCCTGCGCCACGACTCAGGCTCCCACCACCGGCAACAGCGGTGGAGCTTCGATACTGCGGAGCCTATTCGTCAACTAGCTCGAACACCTCGACGGGTACGGGCGCACCCGTACCTGTCTCGATCAGATTCTTCAGACTACCGCGGATGTAGGTGCTCCAGGCTACGAGGCACCCTTCGTAACATTCGACCTCTGGAGTGATCCCGCGGTGAGTGAATACGACCTTTGTCTGATCGCCTTCTTCCGTTATGTCAAAGCGGACCACCGTATCCGTCCATTCTTGTTTGTCTGCTACAAATACCAGATAGCTTCCGGTAACTGTCCATTCGACGGCGCGGCCCGGCACTAGTTCAGTGACGCGGAAACCGCTGTAGTGCACGTCGGGCACGACGTAGACGAACTCGTCTCCCACCGCTGTGGCGGTTCCAATGACTTGCCCCCACCAGGCGGAAACGTCCCCGATGGCATCGAACGCCTTCTGCGGCGTCGCATTTACCGTGATGGAAACACTGATGTTTTCGGTCATGATTTATCTCCTTCGATTCACTTAACTTGCATGACGCAAGTAACACTAGCGAGAAAACTTGCGTGATGCAAGTGATATGCTGAGCATATGCTTGGCAAGACCTACGACACACAAATCTGCTCGACAGCCCGAGCGCTCGAACTTGTGGGCGAACGCTGGAGTCTACTTATCATTCGAAGCGCCCTGTTCGCCGGAGTAACACGCTTCGGCGATTTCCAGCACAACCTCGGTATCGCGACCAACGTACTTACATCCCGGCTAGACAACTTCGTCGAATCCGGCATCATGAGACGCGAAGAATCGACGGACTATCTCCTCACCGAGAAGGGGCATGCACTCGCGGTGTCGTTGATCGCCCTGACCGAATGGGGTGACGAATGGGCATCCTCGATCGAACCGCCGATTCTGTATCAGCATGCACAATGCGGCGGAGCAGTCCACGCCCACCTCATCTGCGACGAACACGGTGCCATCAATAGAGAGGATGCCGTCGCCAAGATCGGCCCTGGCATGCCACCCGAATACCTCGCTCAGCGCAGGGGCACGAAACTGCCAACAAGCTAACCAGCCCTGCCGACCTGCCCCGGGCCTCCCTGTCTTACCGAGCCAAAACAGGCAGCCTGTTAGCAGGTCAAGATTTTCTCGACAAGGTAAAGCGTTATCGTGACTGGTGGCGATGAACCGGTGTTGGAGTCAGTCGGTCAATCGACGTTGCAGACCAGCCTGTCCGTTACGAAACCAAGGGCTCCACATTGGGCTTTCGCCGCGGCTCTGCCCCACGTCTATCGTTCACGCTCGACGAACTCGAATCTCTTATTCAGCTTGGAGTGTATATTCCGGGTACTCCACAAGTGCATTCGCTGAAACAATAGTGAAATGACGAAACCATCCGCCTCCGAAATCTGGTCCGTGGTCCATCAGGAGAGACAAGCACTGATCGACGACCTCGCGATACTCGAAGCGGACGAGTGGCTCACTCCGTCATTGTGTGCGGGGTGGGATGTCCACGACGTTCTGGCACACCTCGTCGATTCGGCAAAGACCACCCGCCTCGGATTTATACAGCGGATGATGGTTGCTGGTTTCGACTTCGACCGCGACAATGCCGTCGGGATCACGCGGGAGAAAGCAGAGAACGCACAGGACACGCTGACCGCATTCCAGGAAGTATACAGCCATACGGCTACGCCCCCGGCGGCCTTGGCAACCCGGCTGGTGGAGGCTTTCGTTCACGGCGAGGATATACGCCGCCCCCTCAAGATCCGGCGCGACTACCCGCCAACGCATGTCGCCCGAGCGCTCGCCTACCAGGTGAAGACCAGCGTAAAGATGGGCGGCGGTAAGGAGGCGGCTCACGGGCTGCGCCTGATCGCTACCGATACACCGTTCGAATACGGCGACGGCCCCGAGGTGCATGCCCGCGCCATTGCGCTTCTACTTGCCGTGTCAGGCAGACCCGTCGGGGCCGATGAACTCACGGGGCCCGGAGCCCATATCCTTGGAGCGACACCCGTTGAGGGATCATAACGACAACGCCCGAAGATCTATGGCTTCGGGAATCACCCAAGCCTATGAGCACCTCTGGCAGCCCTGACCGCTGTCGTCACTAGTACCGCAACTGCAAGAATAAGCGCAGCTCCACTGATGAGATAGAGAGGCGATTCAAGCGCGAACACCGCTTCTCTGTTCCAGTCGTAGTAGGTATCGCCGACGTTGTTCATGTTAGCGAATGAGCCGAAGAAATACGCCGGTGCGCCGAACGCGAGAATTGTTGCCCAGATTGTCAGGGCACCCCAATCTGGCAGGACGATCCGGGGGTGCAGAACCAAAGCTGCCCAGGTCAGAGCGAGTAGTACCCCGAATGCTGCAAACAGGTAGCCAGGTACTGTGCGGTAAGGTTGGCCAGCAGTGTTCATAGTTGCGATTGTCTCCTCGATCGAAGCTCCGCTGGCTGCTGCTACGGCCCAAATATTCATGAGTAGCGCCCCAAGAATCGCGTATGCGAGGATCACTGCCGTACCAAATATGACGCTCGTTATCCGCATGTCGGTAAGTGTATAGCAAGCTCCGCACACCCACTGCGCGAAATAGGCGATCAACTTCTACTACTTGTCAGTTCCACAAATCGAACAAACCCGCCATAGACCAAGCTTAACCGCGGGCTTTCAGGAGAGTGGGGTCGACGCCGAACTAAGCCCGGGATACAACTTGATCAAAAATTGTGATCATTGGCTGCAGGTCGCTTAGCTCCATGGCAGCGCGCGATGCCTCGTCATTGACTTCACCGGTGACTTCAAGCCAACTCAACTGCCAGCCAGCATCGCGGGCCACCCTGTCCCAAAACCAGCGCTGGGCGCGACCGTTGCCTTCACGGAAAGGGTGGATATAGTTGAGCTGGTCGTAATGGTACGCGAGGCGCGCAATGAAGGTTTCACGATCCATACCGCGCAGATAGTCATCCTCACGGAGCTCTTCAGCAACGAAGCCTGCGGCCCGTTCAATCATGGAGGCGGGAACGAAATAACCCGCACCCTCGGTGTTCTTTCGAATGTCGACCGTACGCAGCTCACCAGCCCAGCTGTAGACATGAGAGAACAGGTACCTATGGATGGCACACAACTCGATGAGATCCCGAGTGGGAGCAGGCTGAGCAGCATCAAGCCGCAAGGCACGAACCGGTACGAGGTCACCCTCGATCGCATCGAGCCCAGCCTGAGTTGTTGCGCCGACAAGGTTTTTCAGAATCCCAGTTGCGGAATCCCACTTGCGGAATCCACGTAAGGATCGATGAAATCAGACAAGCCCATAACGGGCACGAACCCGATCCTCAAGCTCAGCAAGATCAATCTCACCCGCAATATACTTACCAGCATCGACCTTTGTTTCTTCAGTCGTGCGGAGGGCTTCCATCTCGCCACTATGTATGGCCTCGGCGACCTTTTGCTGGCGTTCGACACGCTGAGCAGCGGTAACAGGCGTAGCTGACATCGAAGCAACCCTTTCACAATGGTGATAACAGTTTACCGCTTCTCTGACTATCTCGCGCTTATAACCAAGAAAGAGGCAACTCGCGGCAAACAGCCGGGTCCATTATGCGTGGACTGCCCCTTCGCGCGAAATTTGCTCTTTACGCTTTCGGTCTTCGACCACATATTATGAAGTGAGTTTTCCACCTTGCTCGGCAGAACCAAGCCCGCTAAACCGCTCAAAGAACTCCTGCAACAACTCAGTCACTCGCTGCTTCTTCTCACTGTGTCCGCCGCTTCGGGCGAAGCGTGACACCGGCGGCAATACACGAGTGATCTCGACACCGCTGGTGCGCAGCGCCTTGTCACGGAACGCCGCCTCCATAAACCGCTGAGTCTCTTCAGAATTCAGGTTCTCCCTGGCGATGATGGATGCGAGTTCCCGCTCCCGCTGCGTCTCAACATACTCTCGCCATTCCGCTACGACCTCACCTGTCACCGACACAGACCCGACGAAGTTTTCGATGAGGTCTTTCTTGTTGCGTAGTGTAGGGCTCGAGTCGATGGCCCGCGAGATCCCGGCGCGTAGTTCGAGGTCGTCGCCGTCGCCGCGTTCTTCGCGATACTTCTGCACGAGCATCAGGATGTAATCGACGTTCACCTCGACCTGTTTGATCAGTTCGATCTCAAACACCACATCGTCTGCGATGCTTTCCTTCTCGCTCCCCTGCGTCTTCTTGCGTTCTTTCCAGAGGTCGATATAGGTCGACTGGTAGTCCTGCAGGTCACGCTTCGTGATCATCTCGTCGGCGGCGAAGTCGTCAAAAGACGTCAGAATATTTCGTAGCCGCAGGATCTCCCCATACAACCGCACGAACTCCAGCTGAGCCTCTTCGCCGACGATTTGTTGACCGGGCACGTAGTCTCGCAGCATGGCCGCGACTTTTTCGGCATACTCCTCGAAGTATTCCCGGTACGGTTTGAGCAGCACGACCCCGGTCGCGTGCTTGTTACCAAACAGGGCGATCGCGTCGTTGGTGGCCTGCTCAAGATCTCGGAACGCGACGATATTGCCGTATGTTTTGACCGAGTTCAGGATGCGGTTTGTGCGGGAGTATGCCTGGATTAGGCCGTGACTCTTCAGGTTCTTATCCACCCACAGGGTGTTCAACGTTGTCGCATCGAACCCGGTGAGGAACATATTCACGACGATCACGAGGTCAAGCTCGCGCGTTTTGAGGCGTTGCGAAAGATCCTTGTAATAGTTTTGGAATCCGTCAGAACTGGTGTCGTAGCTCACCCCGAACATCAGGTTATAGTCGCTGATCGCCGCCTCCAGAAATGAGCGCGCATCCCCGGGGAGAGCGTCCGTTTCGAAGCTTTCTTCACCGAGCATCCCATCATCGAGCATCCCCTCATCGGGGTCGGGGTTCGCCGCGTAGGAGAAGATTGTCGCGACTTTCAGTCGCTGGTCGGGTACGAGCGCTTCTTGTTGGCGCTGGAATTCTGGGTAGTAGGCGCGCGCCGCGGTGATTGATGCGGTGGCGAAGATCGAGTTGAATCCTCGCACGCGTCGCTCCCCCAGCGCATACCCTTCGCTGCGTTTTGTTTTCTGATCGAAATGTTCGCGAACATACCGAACTACTTGAGTCACCCGCTCTGGCGCGAGCAGGGCTGTTTCGGTATCGATCGCGGACACCTGCTTGTCGCTCACATCACCAACTTGGATGGTGTTGACATAGTCGATTCGGAACGGCAGCACGTTCTTATCGGTGATCGCGTCGACAATCGTGTAGGTGTGCAGCTTGTCGCCAAATGCCTGCTCGGTGGTGCGCAACTGCGGGTTGGCGCCACCAGACGAGTTCTCGGCGAAGATCGGCGTGCCGGTAAACCCGAACAGGTTGTAGCGTTTGAACGCTGTGGTGATCGCGGTGTGCATATCACCAAATTGCGAACGGTGACACTCATCAAAGATCAGCACGACGTGCTCGCCATAGACTTCGTGCTGTTTGTTGCCCGCGATGAAGCTCGACAGCTTCTGAATTGTCGTGACAGAAATTTTCTTGTTCGTGAGCGTGTCCGCACCACGTTTACCTATAACTGCGCCGACGGGGAGCGTCAACTGCTTCGTGAGCTGCCCGGTGTCTTTTGAACCGTTGACGGAGCCGGGAGAGAACTTCTCGTACTCTTTCATTGTCTGGTAATCGAGGTCTTTGCGGTCGACGACAAACAACACTTTGTCGACGCTGTCGAGGCGGGATGCGAGTTGCGCGGTTTTGAAGCTGGTGAGGGTCTTCCCGGATCCGGTGGTGTGCCATACATACCCGCCGGCTGCGAGGCTGCCCAGGGTCTTGTAGTTGGTGGAGATGTTGATCTTCTGCAGAATCTTCTCGGTCGCCACAATCTGATACGGGCGCATCACCAAGAGTAGGTTTTCGCTGGTGAGCACACAGTATCGCGTGAGGATGCTGAGCAACGTATGCTTCGCAAAGAACGTCTTCGCAAACGCGACTAGGTCGAGAATGGGGGTGTTTTGTGCGTCGGCCCACCAAGAGGTGAACTCGAACGAGTTTGACGTTTTCTTGCTGCGTCGCGTGCCGGCCTGGTCATCAATGTGTTGACGGCGGGTGGTGTTGGAGTAGTACTTCGTTTGGGTGCCGTTCGAGATCACGAAGAGTTGCACGTATTCGAAGAGCCCGGATCCCACCCAAAAGCTGTCGCGCTGGTAGCGGTCGATCTGGTTGAAGGCTTCACGAATCGGCACCCCGCGCCGCTTCAGCTCAATGTGCACCATCGGCAACCCGTTGACGAGCACGGTCACGTCGTAGCGGTTGGAGTAGGCTGCTCCGCCTTCGCCGCGCTCAACCGCGTATTGGTTAATGACTTGCAGCCGGTTGCGATGGATGTTTTTCTTGTCGATCAGCGAGATATTCTTCGTGGAGCCGTCATCTCGGGTGAGGAGTTGCTTCGTGTCGTCTTCCTGGAGGCGTGTGGTCTTCTCTGCGATGCTGTCGTTCTTGCTCGCGAGCACACTGTTGAAGAACCGCTCCCACTCGGCGTCGGAGAAGTAGTACTCATTGAGCGCTTCGAGCTGAGTACGGAGGTTGGCGACGAGCTCGGCTTCACTGGTGAAGTTGACGTATTCATAGGCTTGGGTTTCGAGCTGCTTGATGAACTCGGCTTCGAGTTGCGCCTCGGATTGGTAGCTGGTCTGATCGCGGGGGTCGGGCACGTACTCGACAACGACGGTCTGCTCGCCGCCGACTGCGATCAAGTCGTAGTTTTGGGGGTGTTGGGTCATGCTGTTACCTTCAACTCTTTGAACGTGAGAAGTTTGTCGCGGTAGTGCTCGTACTGCTGCCGTCGCGCTTTGAGTTCCGCGGGAAGCCCCACCGAGAGGTCATTCACCAACGCATCAAACTTGTCGAGAATCGCGACGATGCGTCGCTGCTCTTCGAGTGGAGGTAACAGAATTGGGAAGTCCTTGATGAGTTTTGCATTCAGGTCAGCGCGTGCTCCACGACCAAATGCTTTTAGCTCTTCGTAGTGCGAACTAACCCAGTAGAAGACATATGCATAGTCTGCGATCGAGTCATCGATCTGGAGGTTGCAGCAATGTTGGTTGGTTGTAAGAGGAATCTTATTCACAGCAGAACGAGCCGCGGTAGCGCCGGAAATCGCGATGATGACACAGTTCTCTTTGATCCAGGTCACACCAGTTTCTTGCAGGGCCTGGTCCGTAATCCGCATTTCAGTGTTCCAGATCTCACCGAAAGTAACCTCTGCAGTTCTAAGCCAGGGAATCGTACCCCCTGAATAGTATTTTTCTGCACCGGCTCTCGGCGTCGCCCCTGAAGACACCCGATCAGAAACCTCCTCGAGCGACAACCAGACAGCGTTCTCAAGCTGATCCTCGCTCAGCAATTCTCGCCGGTAGTGCTCATATTGCTGTTTGCGGGCTTCTAGCTCTGCTTCTAGCTCTGCTTCTAGCTTACTGAAAGTGTCAAGAATCCGCACGATTTTCCGTTGCACCTCCAACGGCGGCACCGGAATCTTCAGTGAATCTGTATCTTTCACACCTAGCTGAGGAAGCTTGACCGAAGTAGCGCGAGCAACCTCCTGCAGGCGATGCGTCTGCGTAAGAAGGTAATAATAAACGAATTTCTGATCTGCTTCTTCGGTGTCGATCGTATAAGACCAAAGTTCAGACTTATGGGTAAAAGGCTTCTCGTAGTAGGTAAAGCCGATATGTCCGCGCGACTTCACAATAATGCTGGTATCTCTTACGATGTCCTTAGTTGGGATAGCTTTCTCGCTGACATCTGCAATAGTCTGTCCTCCTGCAAAGACCCGAATCGGACCCGGTGTGAGAGCTAACACCTTCATTTTCGAAGCCGTTATTGGAGTGCCCTTATTTCGTCGCCCAAGAGAACCAAGCGCCCTGAACTCCACCCCGTCCGGACAGTGCTGCGCGATCAGCTCGTCGATCCTGCTCATTCGAAGAAGTCCTTGTCGATCTCGACGATGCTGTAGCTTTCCTTAACCTGTACACCGACGCCGTAGCGAATCATGAGACTCGTGAGCCGGTCACCGTCGATCAAAATAATGCGAGTAGGCACGTCGCGGGCATAACTGTGAGCGTGTTCAGAGAAGCGACTCGTGGTGATGAATACTCCGCTGTCTGCCTTACCAGCGAGGGCGCCAACAAACGCTTGGAGGTCTGGCCGCCCCACGGCGTTTCCCTCGCTATAGCGCTTGGCTTGAATGTAGACACGGTTGAGCCCAAGAATGTCTTGATCGATCACGCCGTCGATGCCGCCATCGTTGCTGAGCTGCGTGACACTGCCCGCTCCTGTCGTGCCACCGTAACCCATGGCGAGCAGCAGATCGACGACAGCTTGTTCAAAGAAACCGGGTTCCCTCCCTCGGAGTCGTTCAAGAAGTTCCGTGGCAACTTCCTCATGAATCCGTTCAATACCGCTCTGTACCTGTTCAATCGGTGTCAGCGATGACTCTTCAACCTCGCCTGCTGCCTCACCGGTCTTTGTGCGAGACCCAGTGGATTGGTAGACACGGATTGGCGAGTTCGGGTCAGCTCCGAGCGCCTTGATGTCGCGTTCTAGGACGCCATTGGGGAATCTCGCCAGCACTTCTTTGCCAGCCTCCGTGATTTGGTAGTGACCTCGTTGCGGTCGCCGAAGTGCACCAACATTCGTGAGAAACGAAATGCCCCAGCCGATACGGTTCTGGTACTTGAGCTGGTTCCCCGATAAAAGCATCTCGTTCTTCTGATCTTCAGTGAGCTTTGCTTCCTCCGCGACGAGAGGCTGAAGTTCGCGCGAATGGCGCACAACTCCGTCGCCTAGCACCTTCAGCGTCGGACTCATGAAACCTTCCCATGTGGGCATCTCATTCATGAGCGAGTTCCTTCCCGGCGAACCTGTACATTTTCGCTAACGGATGCTCCACCCTCCAGATCGGCAACAATCGCGTCGATCGAGGTGCGCAGCTCGGCCTGGCGGGCGACGATCTGCTCGATGCGGGCGTTCAGCTCGGTAATGTCGATCACCTCGCGAGTGTCTTCCTGCTCAACGTAGCTCGACACGGCGATGTTGTAGTCGTTCTCACCGATCGCGCTATTCGTGACGACCTGCGCGAAGTGAGCCTGCGGCGCACGCCCATCAAGCGCATCCAGAATCTTGTTGAGGTTCGCCTGCGAAAGCTTGTTCTTGTTGCCCGAACGCACAAACTCCGCCGACGCATCCACAAAGATCACATCGTCGGTTTTCTTCGACTTCTTCAGCACAATAATGCAGGTGCCAATGGTGGTGCCAAAGAAAAGATCGGAGGGGAGCTGGATCACAGCATCCACATAATTGTTATCGATCAAATACTTGCGAATCTTCCGCTCCGCGCCCCCGCGGTAGAGCACCCCGGGAAACTCAACGATCGCGGCGGTACCGTCAATGGCAAGCCAGTGCAACATGTGCATCGTGAACGCCAGATCAGCCTTCGACTTGGGCGCAAGCACCCCTGCAGGCGCGAATCGCGAGTCGTTGATAAGCACCGGGTTCGCATCACCATCCCACTTGATCGAGTAGGGCGGATTCGAGACGATCGCCTCAAACGGTTCGTCGTCCCAGTGCGCCGGCTCCGTGAGCGTGTCGCCGAGGGCGAGATCGAACTTCTCATAGTTCACGTCATGCAAGAACATGTTAATCCGCGCGAGGTTGTAGGTCGTGAGGTTAATCTCCTGACCATAGAACCCGCCCACGTTTTCTTTGCCGAGCACCTTCGCGAACTTCAGCAGCAACGATCCCGAACCGGCTGCAGGGTCATACACCTTGTTGATGCGTTTCTTGCCGCGCGTCGTGATTAAGGCCAGCAGTTCCGAGACCTCTTGAGGGGTGTAATACTCGCCGCCAGACTTACCCGCGCTTGACGCATACATCTGCATCAAAAACTCGTACGCGTCACCAAATAGGTCGATCGAGTTATCCGCGAAATCGCCCAGCGGCAGCCGGCCGATCTCACCGAGCAGCTTCACCAATTTCTCGTTGCGCTTAGCGACCGTGTTACCCAGCTTGGTGCTGTTCACGTTCAGGTCATCAAAAAGACCCTTCAGGTCTCCTTCGCTCGCGCTCCCAATTGCGGATGCCTCGATGTTACGAAACACCGTCTCCAGCGTCTCGTTCAGGTTTTCGTCTTGTGCAGCTCGCGCCCGAACTCTCTCAAAGAGCTCGGACGGGAGAATGAAAAAGCCCTTCTCCTGGACAATGTCGGCACGCGCAAACTCAGCATCGCCGTCTGCAAGTTTGGCGAAGTCGAAGGTAGTGTTACCGGCGTCGTGTTCCCCCTTGTTTATGTAGTTACTGAGGTTCTCAGAGATAAACCGGTAGAACAGCATGCCGAGGATGTAGGTCTTGAAATCCCATCCGTCAACCGACCCACGCAGGTCATTTGCGACCTGCCAGATAGTCTTATGCAGTTCGGCTCGCTGGGCTTCTTTCGACGTCGGTGCCATATGTCTTCTCCCGCGCAAAAACGCGCGCTAAATACTCGTTTACTCAACGAGATCTACGCTACCGGTGAACGAGAACTCCTGCCTGCTGGCGCGCCGCGAGCAGAAACGCTATGCAGCATGACATATACAAAAATTGCCCCGCAAATAAGCGGGGCAATTCTCGACTTACAAAATTTGGTGGATCTGAGGGGACTCGAACCCCTGACCCCCTGCATGCCATGCAGGTGCGCTACCAGCTGCGCCACAGACCCGGGAAGCCAGACAAATGCTCGCCTGACAACTTTTCAATACTACAACACAAAAGGGCCGGAAGAAAAATCGACAGCCAAAGTCATTTATATTCCCGAAAAAGATATCTATTTTTCTATAGGCGGTATTGCCATTTAGCTATAGATAACAGCAAGCGGGTCAACATAATCTTTCAGAGGTAAAACACAACATACAACAAACGGAGATATACAAAGATGACCACCTCAAAAAACGTGCTTCTGGTTCTCACAAGTAACGATGATCTTGGCGGAGTGCGGAAGACTGGTTACTACATAAGTGAAGCGGCAGATCCATGGAAGGTCTTCACCGATGCCAGCTATAACGTTGATATCGCATCGATCAAGGGTGGGGTTCCACCGGAGGTTGGTCGCGATGACGAGGACGTAACCCAGCAGGCATTTTTATCGAATCCTCATGTTGCCGAACAGTTGATGAACACGACCGCGCTAGCAGATGTTGACACAACAGCGTATGACGCAATCTTTTTCGTCGGTGGGCACGGCACAATGTGGGACTTCCCAACCGACCCTTCAGTAAACCTGGCTGGGCACAAGGTCTATGAGAGCGGCGGAATTGTGTCTGCCGTATGCCACGGACCCGCCGCGCTCGTCAACATGACACTATCCGACGGCAGCTACATCGTCAATGGAAAACGTGTGGCAGGATTCACCAACGACGAGGAAGAAGCTGCAGGCCTCACGGAGATCGTGCCGTTCCTTCTTGCCGATACCCTCACCCAACGCGGCGCAACCCATATCCCCGGACCAAGTTTTGTCGAAAATGTCGTCGTAGACGGACGCCTGATAACAGGGCAGAACCCACAATCAGCGACCGGCGTCGCAGAGGCAATCGTGAAGATGCTTTCCGAATCCTAAGCGGAATTCGCAATATCGACGATGGTGGCACGCACCTGCTCAATTGCCGTGTGTTTTCGCGTGCCACCGCGTCGTGTGGCCACGTACAAAGTGTTTAACGGGATAACTTCCGGTTCGCGCAACGCAATAAGAGACCCATCGGTCAGGTAAGAATCAACAATGTAGTTGGGCAGTACGCTCATGCCCAGTCCTGCAGCCGCCAGGCGAGCCAACATGCGCAGATCCGGAGTGATCACCCTCGGATTGAGCGTTGACGGTTTCCGTCCAAAAACGCTCAACCAATACCTGCGAATAATCGGTAAATCCTCGGCATAAGCCAGCACCGGAACAGCGTCGATATCTTCCAACGCGAGGTTACTCCAGCGGGGGCTAGCGACCAGGATAAATTCCTCGTCGCTGAGCGGAGCAAAAGAAATCCCCCGCCTTCGAGGTTGCACTGGGCTTACTAACACATCGATATCCCCGGAAGAAAGCGCATCGATCAATTCGTCAGCCAACCCGAATCTAACGTTGAGATTAACCTCCGGATTCAATCGGGCCGCCAGCTTACACAGTAATTGCTCTGACAAAAACTCCATGGGTCCCGCCAGAAAAACGGTTTGCCCTAGAGGATGGGATTGCCCATCCGACGTTCGATCTTCAAACTCATGAGCGACGGCATAGACGCCATCGATCGCAGACCCAACCCGTTCCGCCAATTCACGACCCCTGCTCGTTGCAGAGACCCCTGAGGTCGTTCGTTCAAATAACGCATATCCGAGTTTTTTCTCGAGTGCGGATATCTGTGTGGATACGGATGGCTGCGCAAGGCCCAGCTCGTGCGCCGCTCCGCTAATCGTGCCAACCCGATAAACGGTCAAAAAGACGTTGAGAGAGTCCAACGAAATCGAGGAACGACTCATTGGAACAACCTCACCAACGTCTTTGCCTTATGACTTATGAAGCAGGAGTCGACAATTCCACCTCGATGGCTGGGCAATCCTTCCACAGCCGCTCGAGGTCATAGTATGCGCGCTCTTCCTGGTGGAAAACGTGGACGATTACGTCGCCAAAATCGAGAAGAACCCATCGCCCTGCCGTACGACCCTCGCGACGAAGCGTCCTCGTACCGGATTCGAGCATCCGATCCTCGACCTCATCAGAAATAGCTTGAACCTGACGCTCGGTGCTACCGCTCACCATCAAGAAGATATCAGCTAGGGGGAAGAGTCCAGAAACATCTAGTGCAACAAAGTTTTCTGCATGCTTTTCGTCAGCCGCTGCGACCGCAACGGAAAGTGAATCAAGTGACGCTTGAGTAGCGCTCATAAAATATCCTGTCGTATTTCTAAATTAATTTTAGCCGAAGAGGCCGCTGGTGGAGCCGTAAATCACGAGCCCCACAATTCCTACGACGAGACCGCCTGCGGTAATAAAAAGCACCACGGGCAACCTGCCACCAGATTTGGTAGCGGGGGTTACCAAAGAGTTATTGGACGCTTGCGCGCTAATCGCCTGCGAAGCAGCAATAGGACGAGTATCATCCGGAGCAACGTCCTGCGCCTCAAGATCTCCAAGAACGCTGTCCAGATTATCCACGGTGTCATGAAGACTCGCATGGCCGCCGGTCTCCCCCAGCGAACGGGGCAACTCGATAGAGCCAGTGATGTAAATCTCGCCAGTCTCGTTGAGGGCACCCTTGAGATCCGAACTCTCCGGCATCAGCGGAAGAATCAGAGCGTTACTTGAGGTCGTTACGCCCTCCGCTGCCACCGCTCGGCTAATGATGTCATCGAAATCACCTGCTGGCTCAGAAGGCGCATCAGGCACGGCAGGGATGTCAAAAATCTGGTCGACAGTAACAGTCGCAGGATCAGCATGAATCAGCGTTTCATCTGCATCGGGCTGAATTGTTGGGAACTCAAAAACAGGAAGCGATTCCTCCTGCTTTTCCTCAACAATCACTTCCTCAACAACGACTTCCTCAACAATGACTTCTTCAACAACCGCTACCTCGACAGCGGGCACCTCGGTAACAGGAACCTCAA
Source organism: Lysinibacter sp. (assembly GCA_040400085.1). Taxonomy (GTDB): domain Bacteria; phylum Actinomycetota; class Actinomycetes; order Actinomycetales; family Microbacteriaceae; genus HNR. Next base: position 27,255 of record JBBAQX010000059.1, read on the forward strand.
TTACAGGATGCTCTGCAACAATTTCCCCGACAAAAATATTGTCGTCAAACACGTCTTCATGATCCTGCGGAGCTACAGCAAGCTCTTCCTCAACCGAGGAAGCTTCTACCGGTGACGCCGAGGCACTCTGCGCTTCAAGAGCTTCTTCTTCAATGGCCGCGTCTACCTCTTGCACACCAATTGCAATAATGTCGTCAAACGGTGATGAAACAGCGGGAGCATCCTCCGGTACCACCGGAACAACCGGAATCACAGGAGCTTCCTGCGCGACAGGCATAACGGGAGGGGCAGGAGCAGCTGGCGGAGCAGGAGCAACCACAGGCATCGGCACAACCGGTGACGCAGGCGCTACGGGGATCTCAGCAGCAGAATCGATCCGTGGAACGTCAACCGTATCCGCAGTAACATCCTGCTGTGCGGGCACCTTCTCAACCGGCATGGGCGGAATCGAGGGGGGCACATCTTGCGACTGCGGTTCTTTCTTTGCCTGCTCCTCGAGCCACACCTGACGCATCTCACGACGGCTCAGAGGAGTACCGTCGGGTTTGATCATCGGGATACTGCTGGTGTCGGGCGAAACATCTGTGGCTTCGCTCGTAAATTCTTCCGAGGAAGATTGAGTATCTTCTTCACTCGGTGACGACACAATTCCTAGGCGTTGCTCTCTCAGCTCACGTCGGCTGAGGGGTCGCTCTTCTTGTTGTTCGCTCATTCCGTAACTCCGTATAGGTGGTGCTTAGAAATGTACTGAACTACACCATCAGGTACCAAATACCACACTGGCAATTCCCGCTCTACCCTACTTCGACAATCAGTAGATGAAATAGCTAGCGCAGGAACTTCTAATAAGCTTACGCCCCGCTCTGGCAATCCCGAAATAGAAAGATCATGCCCGGGGCGGGAAACAGCTATGAAGTGTGCAAGGTCCCACAGTTGGTCAACATCTTTCCAACTGAGTATTTGTGCAATGGCGTCAGCACCACTAATGAAAAAAAGGTCTGCATCGGGACGGGACTCTCGGATATCTCGGAGCGTATCCACCGTATAGGTGGGTCCAGTCCTGTCGATATCCACTCGACTCACAGTGAACCGCGGGTTTGCGGCAGTAGCGATAACGGTCATCAGATAGCGATGTTCGCCACCCGTGACATTATCTTTCTGCCAAGGATGTCCCGTGGGCACAAAAACGACCTCGTCGAGAGCAAAGTGCTGAGCAACTTCGCTTGCTGCGACGAGGTGTCCGTGGTGAATGGGGTCAAAGGTTCCACCCATCACACCAATTCGGGGACGCTTCTCCCGATGCTTAGTCATATGTGACTAGTGCGAACCGTCGTGCTCGCGCTTATAGGCCTCAGCCTTTGCACGGTGGCGGTTTGCAACGTCACGATAGGTCCACGTCACGATGCCAAAAGCAGCAAAAGCAACGAGGGCAATCCCACCAAACATCCAGGTGGGCAACCCAAGGTCAGCGACCTCATGTGCCGTCTCCGCAGCATTAACAAGTGACAAGAAAGTCATAGTTTTACTCACAATCATCAATAAGGTCTAGGCAGACCACTAACAAGCATAGCTAAAACTACGCCCGAACCTGACCATTTCCGCGGACAATCCACTTTGTGGTGGTCATTTCTGGGAGTCCCATGGGGCCCCGAGCATGAAGCTTCTGCGTAGAAATACCTACTTCAGCCCCAAAACCGAACTCTCCGCCATCCGTAAACCGTGTCGAAGCATTCACCATCACCACGGCCGAATCGACCTCGGCTAGGAAGCGTTCGGCCTGCCCGATATCGTTCGTAATAATTGATTCGGTGTGTTTTGTGGAGTACCGATCAATGTGATCGATCGCCTGCTCCAACGAATCAACAATGCGGATGCTCACAACCAAGCCCATATACTCTGTCGCCCAGTCCTCTTCCGTAGCGGGTATCACGGCGGGCGCGCCGTCGACGGAGGCTAATAGCTCGATCGTTGCCCGGCATCCCCTGATCTCGACGCCCTCAGCAGAGAGCACAG
>JBBAQX010000060.1:0-29246 GCA_040400085.1 Lysinibacter sp.
TCCAGAGCTGGGCCACACCTCAGCAGGAAACATCCACAAGCTGAGCGAACTGCGCCGCTCTGTTACTAAAGCCCAAACAATCGGATACGCCCGCAACATGGCAGAGGCGGAGGCCGGGGTCGGCGCGTTGGCCGTGCCCCTGCATCAACCCGACGGCACGGTGTTATGTTCACTCACAGTCACCGGCCCAGACTCACGACTCAACCCCACAAACGATCCCGAATTATCGGACCACGAACGGGATTTCCTCACCCAGTTGCGGGCGACGGCACAGTCAATCGAGCTCGACTTACGTTACTAAATCTCAACCAGCTCGAACACACATTCACACCAAACGAACCACAGGAGAAACCATGACACACACATCAATAAATCCCGGACACATGGCTAAGCCTTCCGGTTATGCACACGGCATCCTCGCGGGAAACACACTCTATCTCGGAGGGCAAACCGCTCTCGATAAGGATATGAAAATTGTCCCGGGTGGGATCGTAGAACAGTTCACCCAAAGCTTTTCCAATGTGCTCGACACTCTCGCAGCGGCTGGCGGCAAGCCCAGCGACCTCGTGTCGGTCACTATTTACCTCACGGATATCGACGATTACCAGAAAAACGGTCGCGAAATCGGTCGCATCTGGCGCGAATTGGCAGGCAGCGATTACCCCGCGATGGCGGGCATCGGAGTAACCCGCCTCTGGCAGAAAGAAGCACTCATCGAGATCGAAGGCGTCGCAGTACTGAGTAGCTAGCCGAGGACATGCTGCGCAGCTAGGGAGGACTACCGTTTCTGAACGCCACCATCTGTGATGCGATTGTCTTGCAGATACGCCTGTGCATAGGGCTGCACGTCCCCAGCGATGTGAACCGGGTCTGAGCCGAGGAAATATTCGTGACAGGAGATCGAACGCTACGACTGATACCCATCAATATCCTCATCGTGTTGTCGTCATTTTTGCCGAACACAACTCAGCTCACACCTCACCTCCGGTAGGCGATCTGATTTCCTCTGGTGGCCCAGATGAACCGTCTGCGGGTAGGGGCGAACTACCTGAGGCTTCGGGCGAGTGTTTTCGGCGTCGGGCATATAGAACAGTGAGAACCACTGCAGCGATAACGACCAGTATCCACCAGGGGAAGCCGGGCGTAAGGTTATCAGGGGGATCCGGAACATCACCAAGCGATACTCGCTCCCCCGTTGCAATAATCCGATGCGAATTTATTCCTAACGGAGTACAGGTGAGCAATGTAACTAGATCTCGCCCCGGCTCGATCATCAAACGATCAGCCTCTTCGGGCGTTACCGTTTGCAGCTCAAAAACCTTATAGACGAGGGTCTCGCCGAGGACATCAATATAAAATAGGTCGCCGACCTCCACCTTAGGCAGATCAGTGAATCCCTTGCTCTCTGCAAGACCCCGATGGGACCCTAACACGGCGCGAGTATCAGTTCCACCTGCGGGAAGAGACGACCTCTGCGAATGCCCTACCCCATTCGACACCGCAGTCTCATCCATACCGTGACGCACAGTTTGGTCAAGAAGAATAGAGGGGATACGCAATCGAGCCATCGCTTCTTGACCTCGGATGCTCAGCATGGTCTCGTAATCGTACTTATCCAGACTTAACCCGGAGGCAAAAGCATTGTTGTATTCTTCGGCATCCGCTCTTAGGGTCGCAAGCTCCTCGGGAAGCGCCTCTTTCGTCGTGTCGGCAAGCTCTTTATTTGCTTCGTTTTGCTGAAACTGTTCGATCCACTGGGCCGCTGGTGCGTAAACGAGAAAACCAGCTCCGCCGAGGAGCAGAATCGAAAAAATCAGCGTATTGATCATCCTCTGCATCTGGTTACCCCCGCCAACAAAAATTAAGATCTGGGGCCTATCGCGATGAACACTAGACGAAAGGCCCCAGATGCAGTTTAGTTAATTGTCATCATTCAGGAATTTAGGACTTGACCCGTTGCTTCCCGCGACGCTCTCGCACAGCTACGGTAACAGCGCCGCCGACTGCGACGATTCCTACGAGGATAGTCAAGACCAGACCCAAACTACCAAGTTGAGGAAGAGCACCGAAGGGTTGCTGACTATTCTCAACCGACAGTTGAGTTAGTCCGCCGCGCGTGACGTTGAGTTCGTGGATGCTCGTGCTTGCGATATATCCGGCTGGAGCTCGCGTCTCGACGACATAGTATTGACCTACCTTCAGCCCTCGAAGACTCACACTACCGTCTTTCACCGTTGCAAATTTTGATTCACCATTGATCGTTACAACGTTTGATGTGTCACGTTTCTCAGCAGCCTCTTTTGTCTTGTATACCTCGAAGACAGCACCGTCAAGCAAAATCTTTGTACCGGTCTGGTACTTGACGATCTCAGCCGCACCCCAATAGCTCACGGCCTGCACAGGAATCTCTGCATCGTTTGTACGCACTACTGCTGTATTAACAATGTCACCCTTACCTGTTCCCTGAACCCGTGTGGAGATATTCAATTTTATCGAGCCGCCTTGATAGCCCTCAAGGGCTTGGCGTCCGGCGGCGGTGAATTTCAGGGCAACCTGACCCTCCTCAGAGATCTCTACAGCAAAATGCTCGGGGGAAGTAATGTTAGTAGCGAGTGCCCCAAATTCATCTAGAACTTGAAGCTCGTGCCCGACATACCTCAGCTCTTCCGCGGGCAGTGTGTCGATAATTTCAAAACGAACGAAGTCATCAATTGCGCTAATGAACGGAACCTTGGTTGCAATGGTCCATTTCAGGATGTCTCCCAACCCAAAGGCCCCCGACTCATCCACCGTCTTTGATGCTGCTCCAACGGCACTCTTGGGGTAGGCGTGAACGTTGTAAAGCCAATTCCCTGCACTCTTTGAATCAGGCATCGGAATCGCAACGAGGAAGGGTTTCATCAGGTTCAGAATTTCATTACTACCCGGATCAATTTCTTCGACATAGTAGAAGCCAATCGGGAAATCTCTAAATTCCGCAATGCCTTTGGCATCGGTAACCTTCTCAAACGAGGAACCAAATTCGATCTGCGTCTTCTTGGGGTCAAAATCTTTCAATCCCTGAAGATACGGAGAGACGAAGTCCCAGCTCGCGGGGTCAAGAGGATCAAGTTTTTGTTTACTATATTGGGTTACCTGGGTAATTCTGTAGGTCACCCCCTCAATCGGAGTCCCAGAAAATTCAGGAACCTCATGTCCGTCACCGGCAGGGTTAGGATCCTTGGGCGCGATCTCCGGCTGGACATATTTGTGAATAACAAACGAGTGATCGGCCTCGGGGTTAATATTCCCCTCAGCACCGACGGCAGACACAGCCCCTCCGCCAACAAGCAACCCTACGGTTACTGTCGCTATCGCGAATCTATACTTTGCTTTCAACTTTTCTTTCCTTTCGTGATCTAACCTGAAATCATTACTGATTACACTTAACAATCGTGACAATTATCGACATTGTCAAACTTTTTATAATTAATATCGTTTTTGTTATAAATCTAGATTTTTTCTTAGTTGTGATGTATTTTATGGTTCATAAATATATACACATTCTCAACTAAAATTAATGCGATAAATTTAGAATCAATCAATTAGCGCGTTTTAATAAAACGCAAAATAAACCGTCTCTCGAAAACGTTGCAATAAGCGAAAAGACGTTACGTTCAAACGCAAGGATGGGATGATCGGGCACAACATTTCTGACGTCGTCGCCCGTACACAATCGAAGACAACGACTTCAGCCGCACGCGTGTAAGAGAATGCTGCCTTTTACCATGACCAGAACAATCCCACTCAATGAGAGCACCACGAGAAATGCGGATCTTCTGCGTGTTGTTTCTCGCGTCCGCCTCACCGAAAACAGACAGGCAAGAACCCTTCTGCCGCAAAAATCGAGGCTGGGCATACCTTTTATTTGGGCGTATCGCTAGTGAGGGTCGCCAACGCAGAATTGGTTTCCATCGGGATCGGCAAGAACGTCCCAGGTCTCGCCCTCATATGTGTGCCGTTCAATGTGGCGCGCTCCCGCCTCCACAAACGAGCGGACGACCTCGTCACGATCCGGGTCGTCCGACTCAAGGTCAAGGTCAAGGTGGGCGCGATTCTTATCGTGCGCGACCTCGTCCACTCGCTGAAAGCCGAGGAGGACCGGCGCTGCAGTTCCTTGTACGACACAAAACTCAGAGCCGTCCTCGATGAGCGCGCCGCCAAGACGCTCGGCCCACCATCGGGCGAGTGCCCGAGCATCCGTCGTATCGAAGGTGATCATCCCTAGTCGCATAGCAAGATTCCTCTCAGGCGTCTATCCGCCTGCCCTCACCCGCGGCGGAGTGTCCGCCTCCGGCCCGGGGGTACCTCCGACCGCCTCGACGAGGCGTTCGCGCGCCCTCGCGAGATGCTCGTCAAGAAGGACCGCTACAGAATCAGCTTCACCCTGTTGTATAAGCCGCAAGATCTCATCATGTTCGTCACAGATGAGCTTGGGGTCAAGCAACCCTCTCCCCTGCACCTGGGCCATACACATCCGCACCTCACTCACAAGAGACCCGTACATGCGGCTCGTGCGGGCGCTACCTAAGGCGTCAATGAGACTCGTATGAAACCGCATATCGGGTTCAACGATACGCATGGGGTCATTCGCATTAACCGCCTGAGCAATCTCGCGATTCGCCTGTACCGCGGTCTCCGGAACAGCACGATTCTCGGCAAGACGACGCAAAACTTCTGTCTCGAGATAGGCTCGCGTGAGATAAATATCGCGCACGTCTTCGGGTCCGAGCTCGGGTACCCTTGCTGTCTTATGCGCCCCGCGCACGAGCAAGCCCTCGGCAACAACCTTCTCGATCGCAGCTTTTGCGGTAGGCCTTGCCACTTCGTAGGTCGATGCGACTTCTGCCTCGGTAAACGCCGTTCCCCCGGGGAACTCAGCCGCATAAAGCCTAACGCGGAGGTCTTCGGCCACTGCATCAACTATCGATGTAGCCACTACACGACGATTCATTCAGTCCTCATTCTGGCAATTCTGCGACACTGGCGACACTGCAGCCCGAGAGTCCGTCCGCACTCTTCTCTCGAGACCAATCTTCTCAGAGAAACACCGGAAAGCTAATTTGCCTTCCATGAATACTTGTATGACAATATATGAATTACGCAATGACGCTACCGAAGGATAACTCAGCCAGTGTTTCAACAGATACTCGATCCGATCTTCGGATCCCTTGCCCTATCAGCACTTTTCGCAGCACTTCCTCTCATCACTCTTTTCGTCCTGCTCGGCGTGTTCCGAGTCAAAGCGGCCTACGCCGCGATAATCGGGCTAGGTTTGTCCATCACTCTCGCCGTAATCGGCTGGCAAATGCCACTGGTTCAGGCGCTGAGCGCAACAGCTGAAGGCGTGTTCTATGGGCTATTCCCCATCCTCTGGATACTAATCAACGCCCTCTGGGTGTATCGGCTTACCCTGGCAACGGGCTGGTTTGAGGTATTGGGCACCACCATTCGATCGATATCGGATGACCTGCGCGTTCTGTCGATTATCATCGCGTTTTGCTTCGGCGCGCTACTCGAATCGCTCGCAGGTTTCGGCGCCCCCGTAGCAATCTCAGCAGCAATGCTCATTGCCGCCGGGATGAAACCGTTCAAAGCAGCAATCGTCTCGCTCCTCGCAAATACGGCCCCGGTAGCATTCGGCGCGATGGGCGCTCCGATTATCGCGCTTCACGGAGTAACCGGCCTTCCCCTCAACGAACTCGCCGCAATGGCAGGCCGCCAAACACCATTGATCGCGGTCTTCATCCCGCTGATCCTGGTATTTATCGTCGACGGTAAACGCGGAGTGAGGCAGACCTGGCCCATAGCTATCGTCGCCGGGGTTGCCTTCGGCGGCGCACAATTCATTACGGCCAACTACTTCGCGGTCGAACTCACGGATGTTGTTGCAGCCGTTGTGACGGTTGGCGCTGTGCTTATCATGCTGCGGTTCTGGCGACCGGCAGAAACGGTGAGCTTTACCTCGGAAGGCCCCGAGGCATCCTCAAGCGGAATCAATACTCAGGATGCTCTAACCGCGGCTGCCGGGGGGACAAGCACCGCGACACTCACGAAGCAACGACGGCAGCTGCCCACCTCGCAGCGTGCTCGCACCTGGGGAGCTCTCGCTCCGTACCTGACAATCATGGTGGTCTTTACAATCGCTCAGATTCCAGTTGCCAAAGAGCGGCTAGCGTCGGTTGGCTCGGTGACCTTCCGCTGGCCGGGACTCGATGTGGTGGATGCCGCGGGAAACCCAGCCTCCGCACAAACGTTCAAACTCGATCACCTCAAGGCCACCGGCACTCTCTTGCTGATCTCCGGCATCATCACGATGGTGATCTACGGTGTGGGAATCAAGAGAGCCGCGCAGGTTTATTGGGAAACGCTCTACCAATTACGTTGGACGATCGTTACGGTGACAGCGGTGCTCGCCCTGTCATTCGTCATGAACCTCTCCGGCCAGACGGCAAGCTTAGGATTCGCCCTGGCAGCTACCGGAGGGTTCTTTGCCCTTCTCTCTCCTGTGATCGGCTGGATTGGCGTGGCCCTTACCGGGTCTGACACCTCATCGAATTCCCTGTTTGGTCTCTTGCAGGTAACCGCGGCGCAGCAGGCTGGGCTCAGTCCTGTGTTGATGGCAGCCTCGAACTCGTCTGCGGGGGTACTAGGAAAAATGCTCTCCCTGCAGAATCTTGCTGTCGCCGCAGCCGCGGTGAGCTTGCATGGCTCTGAAGGGTCACTTTTCCGTAAATTGATTGGCTGGAGCCTTGGGCTACTCGCGTTCATTACCCTCATAATATTCTTGCAATCAACACCAATACTAGGCTGGATGGTTCCCTAAATAATGTCTGACACAGTTTCACTGCCCGTCTCACTCAATACAGCCCTTCTCGACGGGCTGCGCTCATCCGTCGCAACCGAGCAGGTACGCACCCGCCCGATTGACCTGCACGCAAACGCACACGATGCGTCCCATTTTTTGCTTATCCCCCAGGTCGTCGTTATCGCAGAGAACGCCGCCGATGTAGGCGCTCTCCTGCGCACGAGCCAGGCCCAGGGCGTTCCCCTCACGTTTCGCTCGGGCGGAACCAGCCTGAGCGGGCAGGGCGTGAGCGACGGCATCCTCGTCGATGTTCGCCGCAATTTCAAGAACATCGAGGTTCTCGACAACGGCCACAGGGTGCGCGTCCAGCCGGGCGTCACCGTCCGGGCACTCAACCTGAGGCTCGCCAAATACGGCCGAAAGTTTGGTCCGGACCCGGCCAGTGAGGCCGCCTGCACAATCGGCGGGGTCATCGCGAACAACTCCAGCGGCATGGCCTGTGGAACCGCCGAGAATACCTATAACACCATGGAATCGGTGACGATCGTACTGCCAAGCGGAACCGTCGTGGACACCGCAGCTGCGGATGCCGAAGAACGGCTGCGAGCGCTCGAACCCGAGATCTTCGAGGGGCTGCACCGGTTGGCGGAACGAGTGCGGGGTAACGCGGCATCTGTCGCGAGCATCCGGCGAATGTTCGCGATGAAGAACACCATGGGTTACGGCATCAATTCGCTGCTCGATTACGATCGGGCCGTCGATATGCTGGCGCACCTCATCGTCGGGAGCGAGGGAACTCTCGGGTTTGTCGCCGAGGCCGTTTTTCGCACGGTGCCGCTGGCGTTTCACGCGTCCTCCGGGCTGTTAATCTTCGACAGCCTCGAGTCCGCCAATAGCGCACTGCCCGCCCTGGTCGAGACGGGTGCCGCGACCCTCGAGCTACTGGATGCGTTGTCCCTCAAAATCGGGCAGGTCGCCTCTGACGCCCCGCCCGCCATTCGGGGCCTGCCCGTAGATAAGCATGCGGCTCTGCTGGTGGAGTACCAGGCATCCTCCATCGAGGAGCTTTCCGAGTTGCAGGACGCCGGTAACGCGCTGATGCCCACACTCGGCCTCGCTACCCCAGCCGAGTTCACGACGGATGCCTCCACCCGCGCCGATCTGTGGCACCTGCGCAAGGGCCTCTACACGACGGTCGCGGGGGCGAGGCCCACCGGCACGACCGCGCTGCTTGAGGACGTCGTGGTTCCCGTGGAAAAACTCGCGCACACCTGCAACAACCTAATCGAACTCTTCGATACATACTCTTACGAAAACAGCGTGATCTTCGGGCACGCCAAAGATGGCAACGTGCACTTCATGCTCACCGACGGGTTCGAGAGCCGAGAGCAGATTGACCGGTATTCGGCGTTTACTGAGGACCTCGTCGATCTGATCCTCGGTGAGGGCGGGTCACTCAAGGCCGAGCACGGAACCGGCCGGGTGATGGCCCCCTATGTGCGCCGTCAATACGGCGACGAACTCTACGACGTGATGCGGCAGATCAAGCTGCTCTGCGACCCGACTGGCCTGCTCAACCCCGGCGTTCTGCTCGACGACGACCCCGAGGCGCACCTACGACACATCAAGACCGCCCTGCCCGTGAACGATGAGGTGGATCGTTGCGTCGAGTGCGGCTATTGCGAACCCGTATGCCCGAGCCGCAACATCACGCTTACTCCGCGCCAACGCATCGTGACGCTGCGCGCCATTGAGCAGGCCAAGCTCGACGGCGACACCGCTCTCGCCGCCGAGCTGGAGCGGGACTACACCTACAACGGGGTACAAACCTGCGCCGTCGACGGCATGTGCCAGACCGCGTGCCCCGTGAAAATCAACACGGGCGACCTCGTGAAACACTTCCGGCGCGAGGAAGCGGGCTCGGTTGAGCAGAGGGCGTGGAACGCCGCGGCCAGGAACTGGGGAGCGGTGACTTCCGTCGCAGGTACGGCCCTCAATATTGTCGACAAGGTCCCCGGCGCCCTGGTGACGCCCGTGAATAAGCTTGCCCGAGCGGCGCTGGGGGCCGACACCGTGCCTCTATACTCGCAGGAGCTTCCGCGGGGCGGGCGATCACGCAAGCGGCCCGCCCCTGCAGCGGGCGCATTCATTGATGCCGTCTATATGCCAGCGTGCGTCAACACCATGTTTGGCCCGGCCACAGACACCGAAGGACGTGCGCGTCCAGGCGTGCAGCTGAGCTTCGAGCAGCTCTGCGAGCAGGCTGGCATCACCTTGCTGATTCCCGCCGAGATCAACAGTATGTGCTGCGGAACGCCCTGGTCGTCCAAGGGCCTCACCCGGGGCCAGGCCACCATGAACGAGCGAACCATCGCTGCCCTGCGCACGGCAAGCCGCGACGGCGAGCTGCCCATTGTCTGCGACGCGTCGTCGTGCACAGAAGGCCTCGTGCACGCCATCGAAGCCTCCGGTCTGCCGCTTCGCGTGATAGACGCCGTCGACTTCGTCGCGGAGCGCGTACTCTCCCGCCTTCCCGAACTGCCGAAGATGGAAAAACTCGTGCTACATCCCACGTGTTCTTCGACTCGGGCCGGCGGCAACGATGCGCTCACCGCGGTGGCCGAGGCTGCTGCCCACGAGGTTATCATTCCCGAAAATTGGGGATGCTGTGCCTTCGCGGGCGACCGCGGCATGCTTCACCCCGAACTCACGGCCGCCGCGACACGTGCGGAGGCGGAAGAGGTGACGGGGATCGACGCGTCGGCCCACGCATCCTGCAATCGAACATGCGAGCTAGGGATGACCCGCGCTACGGGCGAGCAATACGCTCACGTTTTGGAGTTGCTCAGTGCGTTGATACCCGAGGCTACAGCGACGTAATATCATGTGAGATGAGCCGCCAACCTATATCGTCGGGATCGATCAGGTCAAAGTGATCGGTATCTTCGATGATCCGCAACGTTATTGGATTATGGGCCGCGTACTCCTCTGACAGTGCGACCGGAACGCGATCGTCTTCGGCACCGTGAATAATGATGGTATCGGTAGAAACCGAGCCGATCAGCCCCATATCGACTGAAGCATAACGGCCCGGAGCCTCACTGGGCGATGCCCCTATCAACGCTGCAACCGCGCCCTCTCCCAATCCAAGCTCATACGCCCTGGCAAGATCGGCGACCGGCGCAAACGCCACCACCCGAGAGACGCGTGGCTTACTATCGAGAGCACCCGGCGACTCCCGTGGGATCCGATGCCGCTCTGCAGCCCACAGCGCGATCTGCCCGCCCGCCGAGTGGCCCGCATACACGATCCTCTCGGGGTCGTACAATCCGGGCCGAGCCGATTCAACAGCTCCCGGAAGCAAGTCGATTCCGGCTGCCACATCCTCAAAGGTGTGCGGCCAACCGCCCTCACTATGCGCGCCAGTTCGACGATACTCAGGGGTGGCAACGACGCAGCCTTTCACGGCGAGCGCCACGGCGAGAGGGGCGACGTGGGCGCGATCGAAGGTATCACGCCAAAACCCACCGTGCCATAGGAAGACAAGCGGGCCAGGATCCATGTCGAATGATGGTTCGGGAAGCCAGACATCGATAACCTGATCAGGATGCTCTCCATACGAAAAGGTGAGATCAGGCTTACGCACAACGCGGGGATTAGTCACCAAACTTGTACCTTTGCCCCGATTTGATGGCAATGATGTCTTTTCCGTTTCGGCACTCATGACTGCCCTTTCTAGAGTAGGGTCAACTTCTCGCGGTCCCGCGGCCAATGACTCTCGGAGCTCGTCTGAGACTCCAAGAAGTCGAGCAACACCCGGTCAGAAATACTCGTGGATATCATGGACAGCATAGCAACGGATGATTCCATGCACCAGAGAAAATATTGGGAGTCCGACTCAGCAAGCAAGGCGCTGGAACCGGGCGGGAGAAATTGATGGTGTAGTATTTTGACCAGTGCATGATCATCAGGTCAAGCCACGCGAGTGTAGTTCAATGGTAGAACTTCAGCTTCCCAAGCTGATAGCGCGGGTTCGATTCCCGTCACTCGCTCCACGATCCGCAAGCGAAGACCCCCCCCTACAGCCAAATCCGCTCGCCTAAGTCATTGGCTGCACAGCATCTCGCAACAGAAGACTTTTGAGCCTAGAATTTTGAGGGTGAAGATTCCGCGGCCCGCAAACCCCGCAGCATCCCATGCGCAAGAGGCACTGCCACCATTGACACCGGCGCGGAGACGATCGTCGCAATAATTGAACTCCTCACATAAAGCGGCCAAAAGTCCTGCCCAAACCCGACGTTGACCCAGGTCACCAGGAACGTAATGGGGACGGTAACAACCACCGCGGCGACGAGGGCGTGAAGCACTGCATATAGATGCTTGTTCATTTATCTTCTTTCACTAAACACCAAGGAGGGGCATCGGCGCTGGATACCCATAATTTAGTGCAACCTTCAACTCAATTTATTATTCCCGTCGCTTTACCCCCTCTCGGAGGGCAAAAATAAGACCTATTGCATAAATTCCAACAAAAGGTATGATTATTAGCATGACCTCAGCATCCCCTCGCGATTTCCAAGTCACGTCGGGGCGCCTTCACGAACGGATGCTCGACTCCCTCGGCTCCGCCATAGTCACCGGCACGCTCACCCCGGCAGACACTCTCACGATCGATACGCTCGAAAAGGAATACGGCGTTTCCCGTTCGGTGGTCAGGGACTGCCTCCGATCCCTGCAAACGATGAACCTGATCGAATCAAAACGGCGTGTTGGCATCACCCCAAGACCTAAATCCGAGTGGAATGTCTACGAACCACAGATCATTCGCTGGCGACTCAACAGCGACGAGCGAGCCGATCAGCTGCGCTCTCTCACAGAGCTGCGAGCCGCGGTCGAGCCGGAAGCCGCCCGTCTCGCCGCAGAAAACATCACCCCCGAATCTGCCAGGACCATCACCGACATAGCCGGTGAGATGTGGGCGGCGGGTCGATCAGCGGATGCCGAACGATTTTTACAGCTCGACATCCAGTTCCACCAACTCATTTTGCACCTCAGCGGAAACGAGATGTTTTCGCACCTGGACGAGGTTGTCAAAGAAGTCCTGAACGGCAGAACAGCACACGGGTTGATGTCGGCGCGCCCGCACGAAGACGCGCTGCAGCAGCACCTAGATGTGGCAGAGGCGATAGCCAGCGGCGTCGGCCAGGACGCGGCGGATGCAATGCAGCGCCTCATGCGGCGAACACTATCCGAGATGATGAACCGCATCACTGATTGATTATTACTAGACAAATACTACTCACAACCATCATTCACCCCACTACCCACAACCCGACTCACAAACAAGGAGAAACAATGACGAATACTGCAACAGCCAACATCGGCGTCGTCGGCCTCGCCGTAATGGGCAGCAACCTGGCCCGCAACCTGGCCAGCCGCGAAGGGAACACCGTCGCGGTGTACAACCGCTCACCGGAACGTACCCGCACGCTCACCAACGAGCATCCCGAAGCGAATTTTGTTGCCAGCGAAACCATCGAAGACTTCGTGAACTCGCTGAGCAAGCCGCGCACCGCGATCATCATGGTACAGGCCGGGGCCGGAACCGATGCCGTCATCGACCAGCTCACCAACCTCTTTGAGCCGGGCGACATCATCGTCGACGGCGGAAACGCGCTCTTTACCGACACGATCCGCCGCGAGAAGGCCGTCAGCGCCACGGGCGTCCACTTCGTGGGAGCGGGAATCTCGGGTGGCGAGGAGGGCGCGCTCAACGGCCCCAGCATCATGCCCGGCGGATCCGTCGAGTCCTACAAGACGCTGGGTCCCATCCTTTCGTCGATTGCCGCGGTTGTCGACGGCATTCCCTGCGTGACTCACGTGGGTACGGACGGCGCCGGCCACTTCGTGAAGATGATCCACAACGGCATCGAATACGCCGATATGCAGCTCATCGCCGAGGCGTACGACCTGCTGCGCAACGTTGGCGGCCTGAGCCCGCTCGAAATCAGCGAGGTCTTCGCCGAGTGGAACCGCGGCGAGCTCGAGAGCTACCTCATCGAGATCACCGCGGAGGTACTCAAGCAGGTTGATACCAAGACCGGCAAGCCCTTCGTGGATGTCGTCGTCGACGCGGCGGGGCAGAAGGGCACCGGAACCTGGACCGTTCAGTCGGCCCTCGACCTCGGTACCCCCGTCTCCGGCATCGCAGAGGCCGTGTTCGCGCGCGGACTCTCCTCGCACCCGGAACAGCGCGCTGCTGCCGCGGCCGTCTCGCTCCCCGGCCCGGCAAACCCGTGGAAGCCTGCTGACAATGCCGCAGACAAGGCCGCGTTCGTCGAGGACGTACGCCTTGCTCTCTACGCATCCAAGATGGTTGCCTACTCGCAGGGCTTCGACGTCATCGTCGCGGGCGCAGAGAAGTACGGCTGGGACATCAAGAAGGGCGACATCGCTAAGATCTGGCGCGGCGGCTGCATCATCCGCGCCCAGTTCCTCAACCGCATCACCGAGGCCTACGCCGAGAACCCCGGCCTGGTCGCGCTAATCACGGCACCGTACTTCACGGAGGCCGTCTCCCGTTCGCAGGAAGCATGGCGCCGCGTGGTCGCCGGGGCCGCGGGAGCTGGCATCCCCGCCCCCGGATTCTCGTCATCGCTTTCCTACTACGATGGCCTCCGCGCCGAGCGTCTCCCCGCCGCCCTCGTGCAGGGTCAGCGCGACTTCTTCGGCGCGCACACCTACGGACGCGTCGACACGGCTGGCGTGTTCCACACGCTGTGGAGCGGCGACCGTTCGGAGATCGAGCTGAGCTAGCGCATCCGCTATTGAAAAAAAGGGGGCCCGCACTCTGCACGAGTGCGGGCCCCCTTGTGCGTGTTCTGCGCGTTCCGGACGATACGACACTCGTTCGCCGCATATGACCAGTTATTGACAGAATAACCGTCATCTGCGGCGAACGAGATTACCCGCGCGAGACGTCACTAACGAGATCCCCGCGAACAAGATCGCACGAACGCGACCGTGAGCACAGAAAGCCTAAGCCGCGCCGTCAAACATCGACGTAACCGAACCGTCCTCGAAGACCTCGTGGATTGCACGCGCGATCAGCGGCGCGATCGGCAGGATCGTGAGCTTGTCGAAGCGCTTGTCCTCTGGAATTGGCAGCGTATCAGTCACGACGACGGAATCGATAAAGTCCGAGCTGAGAACCTCGACGGCGGGGTCGGAGAAGATCGCGTGCGTTGCGGCGATGGTAACGCCCTTGGCCCCATTGTTTTTCAGCGCTTCGGCGGCCTTTGCGATGGTGCGTCCAGTGTCGATCATGTCGTCGACGAGGAGGCACCAACGGCCATTAACATCACCGACGATATCGTGAACACTTACCTGGTTGGGCACCAGCGGGTCGCGGCGCTTGTGGATGATCGCGAGGGGCGCGCCCAGGCGGTCGCTCCAGATATCGGCGACGCGGGCACGGCCCATGTCAGGCGACACCACGGTGAGGGTTTCGGGATCGAGGCGTTCTTGGAAGTGCTCAAGCAGGACGGGCATCGCGAAGAGATGATCGACAGGTCCGTCGAAAAAGCCCTGAATCTGGGCTGCGTGCAGGTCGACGGACATAATGCGGTCCGCGCCAGCCACTTTGAACAGATCTGCAACGAGGCGGGCCGAGATCGGCTCACGCCCACGGCCCTTTTTGTCCTGCCGAGAATAGGGGTAGAAGGGGGCAACGACGGTGATTCGCTTGGCGGATGCTCGTTTCAAAGCGTCAACCATGATCAGCTGTTCCATCAGCCACTCATTAATGGGATTGGTGTGCGACTGGATCACGAAGGCATCGCAGCCGCGAACGCTCTCGTCAAAACGGGCGTAGAGCTCGCCGTTTGCGAAGGTGCGTGCATCGGTGGGAACAAGCGGGGAGCCAAGCTCTTCGGCGATCTCTATGGCTAGCTGGGGGTGCGCTCGGCCGGAAACTAATACGAGTTTCTTTTGGCCGCTGACCTGGATGCCCGACATGTATTTATTCTCCACTTTTCTCGGCAGCGTGTGCCGTTTCAGTATCTGGTCGGTTTTTAGCCACCCAGCCTTCAAGGTTCCGCTGCGGCGCAACGTTGACGGCGAGGGATCCAGCCGGCACGTTTTTACGCACCACGGTTCCCGCGCCGGTATAGGATCCATCTTCAATTGTAACCGGAGCGACGAGCACATTTTTCGAGCCGACCCTCACCTGCGAACCAACCGTGGTGTGATGTTTTTTGACTCCGTCATAGTTCGCAAAGATGGTTCCGGCACCAATATTGGTGCCTTCTCCGATTGTGGCATCGCCTACATAGCTCAGGTGCGGAACCTTGCTGCCGTCGCCAATATTGGCATTCTTCGTCTCGACGTAGGCGCCGATCTTGCCCCCGGCCCCCAGAATGCTTCCCGCACGCAGATACGAAAACGGCCCAACAACGGCACCTTCGCCGATGACGGCGAGTTCCGCATCGGTGCGCCGCACACGAGCATCCCGCCCAATTTCGCAGGACACGAGCGTGGTGTCGGGGCCAATAATGGCACCGGTTTCAATAACGGATGCCCCCAACATTTGGGTGCCAGGCAACAGCGTTACGTCTTCCGCCAGTTGCGCGTTCTTGTCGATCCAGGTGGTCGCCGGGTCTTGGATCGTGACCCCGGCCATCTGCCAGCTGCGAATGATGCGCGCGTTCAGTTCGGACGCGGCGGCCGAGAGCTGGGCACGGTCGTTGATGCCCGCGACGAGCCAGTGGTCGCTGATCGCGACGGCATCGATGCGTCCGCCCTCGTTCAGGATTTCGCTGGCGGCATCGGTGAGGTATTTTTCTTGCTGCGCGTTGTCGGTGCTGATTCGGTCGAGGGCTCGCGTGAGGGATGCCCGTTCAAACACGTACACGCCGGCATTCGTCTCATTGATGGAGAGTTGCTCGGGACTCGCATCCTTTTGCTCGATGATTCCGACGAAGCTGCCGGTGCTGGAGCGCAGGATACGGCCAAGGCCGGTCGGATCGGCGACGATGGTGCTAAGTAGCGTCAGGGCGTTGCCTTCACGAACGTGTGCGTCGAGCAATTCCCGCGCAGCCGATTCGTCGAGAAGTGGTACGTCGCCGCTCAGAACCAGGATGTGACCGCTGAATTCGGCGGGTAAGGCAGCTACCGCCACCTCGACTGCTCTGCCTGTTCCCGGGATATCGTCCTGGTCAACGATGAGAGCGGAGGGCAGGTGCTCGATAACCGCCGCCGCGACCCGATCGCGATCGTGGCGAACCACTGCGACGATGTGGGCGGGATTAAGCTGGGCCGCCGTATCGAGCACGTGGCCGATGAGCGGCATCCCCGCGAGTGGATGAAGAACCTTAGGGAGGGAGGAACGCATACGCGTCCCCTGCCCCGCAGCCAAAATCACGACAGCAAGCTGGCTGTTTGACATCAAAGTCCTCCGCGCATTAAATAATCAAACGTGTGCGCTCCGCCTCCAGGATTCGAACCTGGACCGAACACCTCCAAAGGGTGCCGTGCTGCCGTTACACTAAGGCGGACCGTGCGCATCGAAAAGCGCACGTGTATAAGTCTGCCAGAAAGATTACGGTTAGATGAACACATCCAACGATCAATTTCGATAAAACAGCAAAGGAACCCCGAAATGAAAGGCAACGACGAGGTCGACAGAATTGTCGAGGAGTGGTCAGCGGCGCGTCCAGATCTCAATTTTGATCCCCTGCATGTGCTCTCTCGGGTAACTCGAATCGCTAAGCATTTCAACAGAATTCGGCAGAACGCGTTTAGCCGGTCCGAGCTTGAGTCGTGGGAGTTTGACGTGCTCGCTGCCCTCAGGCGAGAGGGACATCCGTTCGCGTTAAGTCCCAAACGTCTCGTTTCCGCAACAATGGTGTCGAGCGGCACGATGACGAATCGAATCGACCGGATGGTGGAACGCGGGCTCGTGACCAGGCTCACCGATCCCAACGATGGGCGAGGCATCCTGGTCAAAATGACGACGGCAGGGTTGACTCGGGTTGACGCCGCGATCACTCGATTGGTGGATGCCGAGGAGGCTTTGCTCGGCGGCCTCACCTCCACGGAACAGGCCCGCTTGGGCGCCCTCCTGCGCAAGCTGCGCAACAGCTTCGATGCCACGGATCTCTAGCAGAGCATCCCCTCGCGAACCCGACGCGCCTATCACCTGTGCCGGTACCCCTACCCCTGCCGCGGGACATCAGCGGTTTCGTTTGCCCCAAATAGTACTTTTCCGCGGCTTTTCGCACTATTTGGGGCAAACGAAACCCAACCTGCACTCGAGCTGAGACTCGGCGCTCCTCGCGCTCATACAGGTTCAGGCATCTGAGTCATTGTCGACGGAGTTGTCGACGGAATTGTCAACGGAACCGTCTACGCAGGCTCGCGAGCCGCCGCCTGCGACTCCGGAGGCGTAGCGACCGCATGTGCGATCACCTGTCCGCCGCTCGTGAGAAGCGCGCGTCTCCAGGGCAGCACGCCGTCGATCTCAATCTGAATCGACATACTCAAGATCGTTCGAATAATCACGATCAGCCCCAACACACCCGCAACCTCAAGCGTCGGCGCTGAGAGGGTACGAATGATGTCGGCGGCCACAAAGATCTCAAGGCCGAGCAGAATCGATCCACCGATCGCCGTGCGCAGCAGATGATAAGCAGCTGTTCCGCCAGCACCTCTGCGAAGCGCGCGGATCGCAAGCACTCCTGCTATCCCGAATCCGATGACAACCGCAGCAACGCCGACGACCTCGATTGCTGTGACGATGACACCGAATGCCCCCTTGATTTCCATACAATAAGCGTATCGCTTTCCGCCAGCCTCTTAGCTCCGGCGAGGGCATGCAAGGATAAGGAGCAAATGTGCGATGGGCGTGGTCAACATCTGATCCCCGAGAAGCCACGCGACTTGGCTTACGCACGCTGCACTTCAACGCACGCTGCACTTCAACGCACGCTGCCCTGGCACCAGCAGGATCCCGTCGACCATATGCTGGAGCGTCAACCCATGGTTGAAAACCTAACATTTCTCAGTGCGGACAAGCCTATCGAGCAGTATCCGGTCATGTACATATAACCCGCACCTAGCCAAACACGATACCACTCGTTGAGTGGCACATCTCCTAGGCGCAGAAAACCTTCATCTCGAGTTTCCGACCCGAGTCATCTTCGATTCGATCACCATCAGGGTGGATGAGGTTGACCGCGTGGGAATCGTGGGCCGCAATGACGACGGCAGGGTTGACTCGTGTTGACGCCGCGGTCACTCGATTGGTGGATGCCGAGGAGGCTCTGCTCGGCGGCCTCAGCTCCACGGAACAGGCCCGCTTGGGCGCCCTCCTGCGCAAGCTGCACAAGATGCGCAAGATGCGCAACAGCTTCAATGCCACGGATCTCTAGCAGAGCATCCCCTCGCGAGCCCGGCACCTCTGCCCAGGTCCCCCGCACCTTCACCTGCCCCCTTGCTCCCCTACTCATTCGTTCCCAAGTAGCCGCGTTCCCTGATGGAATGTAAGCTTCCATCCCTGTGTGCTCCTCTGCCACAGCGATGAGCGTCGAGTTCGGATGCCCGCATGAGAAAGCACATAGGTGAGCAGTACGAGGTCGGCAGCGATAATGCGTCCCTCCATCTCGCTGACCTCAACCGGAGTCGCTGAGTCGGTATCGACAGACCCGACAGAACCGATTGAGTCAAGCATCTCCTCGCGAGTCCAGCGCCGACCGCTTTTCCCGATCTCGGAAAAGTTCTCCCCCAACAGGCTGTCGACTGCTTCCCTATCGCGCCGGACGGCAGGATCGAGGAGTGCGAGTTCACAGCGCACCGCCCGCTCAATATCGTCTTGATTAGATGTCATAGGTAACTTGAGTTTTTCACGATGCCAGCGTGGGTGTCAACGGTCGCTAATGCCTAAGGGTTACTGATACATAGCGAAGCCGCGAAAGATATTCTGGTCAGACTTGACCAGACCAAAACTAACACATATTCTGAAACTATGACCTTACTCACTTCGACCCAGCCAAACGATTCGGTCAATGTCTATAACGCCAAGACTCACCTGTCCCAGCTCATTACTCGAGTGGAGAACGGTGAAGAAATCATCATCACCCGCAATGGAAAACCTGCCGCGATGTTGGTACCGGTGAGGGCATCCCGAAAAAACAGAACACCGGGGGTCTTGGCAGGAAAAATCCACATCGGCGACACGTTCGATGACTTCACCCGGCAAGACGAGCAAGATTGGTATGGCGAGTGAGAGCTCTGCTGGATACCCATGTCCTGCTGTGGTGGCTCAGCGACCACCCATCTCTCAAGAAGAAACACAGAGAAGTCATTAGCGACGGGAGCAACGATATCTTCGTCTCTGCGATAACCCTTGCGGAAATATCGATAAAAGTTTCGTTGGGAAAACTAGTTGCCCCGGACGATCTCACCCAGATCTGCGTAGACGAAGGCTTCGAGCTGCTGCCGCTATTACCGCCTCACGCAGACCTATTAAGGACGCTTCCCTGGCATCACCGAGACCCGTTCGACAGGATACTCATCAGCCAGGCAATGGTCGAAAATCTTACATTCCTCAGCGTCGATAAAGCATGCGAGAAATATCCCGTGGCACACATATAACCCACACCCAGCCAAACACGATACCCTCGTTGAGTGGCACATCTACTAGGCGCAGAAAACCTTCATCTCGAGTTTCCGACCCGAGTCATCTTCGATTCCATCACCATCGGGGTGAACGAGGGCGATCGCGTGGGCATCGTTGGCCGCAACGGCGACGGAAAATCGACCCTACTCTCGCTCCTCTCGGGCCGACTTAAGCCCAATGATGGCCGGGTCACCGTTCGCGGGGGTGTCACGATTGGGATGCTCGACCAGACCGACGTCCTCGACCAGACCATCACCGTTGGTAATGCAATCGTTGGCGATACCGAGGAATACATCTGGGCCAGCGATCCGGTCATCCGTGACGTTATCGACGGACTGATCAGGGATATCCCCTGGGATGCCGTAATCGGCTCTCTCTCAGGAGGCCAGCGCCGCCGGGTGGCCCTGGCCGCGCTGCTCGTCGGCGATTGGGATTGCGTGTTCCTCGACGAGCCGACTAACCACCTCGATGTCGAGGGAATCGCGTGGCTCGCGAACCATCTGAAAAATCGCTGGAGCAAAAACGCGGGAGGACTCCTGGTAGTCACTCACGATCGTTGGTTCCTCGACGAAGTGTGCAACGCGACTTGGGAGGTGCACGACCGCATCATCGAGCCTTTCGAGGGTGGATACGCGGCCTACATCCTGCAGCGAGTCGAGCGCGATCGCATGGCGGCGGCATCCGAATCCAAGCGACAGAACCTGATGCGTAAAGAGCTGGCTTGGCTTCGCCGTGGCGCACCCGCCCGGACATCTAAGCCCAAGTTCCGCATCGACGCGGCCAACGAACTCATCGAAAACGAACCTCCTGCCCGCGACAAAATATCGCTCAGCCAGATGGCGACTCAGCGTCTCGGGAAAGACGTTGTCGATATCCTCAACGTTGATGTTTCGTACGGCGACAAAAAGGTGCTGCACGACATCGAATGGCGTATCGCCCCCGGCGAGCGCACGGGCATCCTCGGGGTAAACGGCGCGGGCAAGAGCACCCTGCTCGGCCTGGTCACCGGAGAAGTCGAGGCCACGACAGGTAGGGTCAAGCGCGGGAAAACGATCAACGTTGCCACGCTCAGCCAGGAACTTGACGAGCTCGCAGAGGTAGGTAACGACCGGGTAAGCGACGTTATCGGGCGCAAACGCACGAGCTACGTTGCCGGCGGCAAGGAGATCACTCCCGGCCAACTCCTGGAACGGCTAGGCTTTAGCAGCACGCAGCTCTCAACCCCGGTGAAGGACCTCTCTGGAGGGCAAAAGCGTCGGCTGCAGCTGTTGCTGATTCTGCTCGACGAGCCCAACGTTTTGGTGCTCGATGAGCCATCTAACGACCTCGACACGGATATGCTCGCCGCGATGGAGGATCTGCTCGATTCATGGCCCGGATGCCTCTTGGTCGTCTCTCACGACCGGTACCTGATGGAGCGGGTCACCGACCAGCAATACGCCATCCTCGACGGTAAGCTGCGGCATCTGCCCGGTGGTGTCGATGAGTACCTCAAGCTGCGCAAAGCTGCTGAGGCAGCTTCAAACGCGCCCTCGGCATCCTTGTCGGCTTCGTCTTCGACAGAGATAAAGACGCAGGCGACTGCCAATCAACTCAGCGGCGCGGAGAAACGCAACGCCGAGAAGGAGCTGGCCTCCGTGGAACGAAAAATAGCCAAGGCGAACGATGCAATCGCTAGGACGCACGAGAAGATTGCTACCCACGATCAGGGTGACTTCGAGGGCATCAGCGTGTTTATGCAGGAGATCACGGCGTTCGAGGCGACCGTATCCGAGTTGGAAGAGCGGTGGCTAGAGCTGTCAGAGCTACTAAGCTAGCCGGGCAAACTGGGTTAGCCGGGCAAACGAACGCAGTTAGCCATCGGTAGAATTACGATTATCACCCCGCTGGCTGAGCGACGCACAAGCTGCTAATCGAGACGCTTACCGTAACGTCGCGATGCGCAACCCGCGCCTCGCGAACCGCGTCAGTTGCCGCACCGACGATCCCATACGTATCTTTTTCAAAACGTTGCGTACTGAAGTTTCCAGACCACGCAATAGCGATACTCCGCATTGACGTAGCTGAGGCATCAAATGCGACGTCCCAGGTGTTAGAGTCGCTGCTCGTGAACTCTGCCTGAACCGTATACGTCTTGCCGTCGCGCAGCTCTCCGCAGCTGTCCTCCCTCACGTCAAAGATTGCCGGGTCTGCCGGGGTCGACGGGTCAAGGCCGAGCTCCTCCTGCAGGTGTTGGGCCGCGAAGAGCGGGCCAGCGGCGGTGCGGGCAAGCTCGGCGAGACGCAGAACAGCGGCACGAGCATCCTCAGGCGAAACAGCGACACTTGGCACCTCGCTGTAGCCCGTATCGCCCGGAGGAACGCTGGGAACTGGGCGGTCAGGTTGATCCCCCGGATAACCCTCAGATTCTGTGTCTGTAGTGCGCAATACCGGTACGGGGCCCCGGTCTGCGGTCGCCGAAATGGTGAGAATTCCGGACGACAGCGTCATCGCTAAGAGGGTTCCGCTCAGAAGAATCCCAATTAATGGAACGTAGAGAGCGCTCTTGCGCCCTGCCCGAGATGAGGTCTCCCTGTTGATAGTTGGTCGAGAAAAACGCTGCTTCGACAGTGCAAGCACTCCCAAAACTATAGAGGATGCCGGTATCAGGCAGGCCGCAATCAACTGCACGACATAGCCTGCGATGCGTTCCCGTGGATCCGGCACCGCCGAACCGGTCGAAAAAAGACCGTAGCGCATTGCCCACACCCAGAAAAGCGAAATCACCGATACGACCATCAGCATCACTGAGACTGTGCCATAGCGTCGCCCCATGGCCTGTCGCGCGCTTTCAGCAGCACGAAGGTCACGCCGCCGCACACCGACAAACACATCGGTACCCAGCCCAAGAATGATAAGAGCTACTCCCCCACAAAACATGGCGGACAGAGAAAGAATCACGGGAAACGGAGTAATGACGTGGCCAAATTCTCCCTCGTCCACACCGCAACGCATCATGGGCGGGAAAAGATCTTGACGAAATGATCCGTAGAACCCGGCCACCTCACAGGCTTCCTGTGGGTCGTACCAGGGCAACATGAATGAAGCAACTAGCGGATACAGAAGAACAACGACAACGCCGAGGGCCACCGCCCAATACGCCCCCGCCTGAGATCGCCCGGGCGAGAATTCGGGCAGAGCAGAGATCTTATTATCTTCAGCAAGCAGGTTGGTCTCCATATGTGTCAAACCTATCGCAGCCAAACAAACCTCATCTCCTCCTTTGGGTGGAAAAAGACCCAAACCGCGCCAATCGCCCCCCGATTGCTTGTAGCTTAAAGGTATGACAACATTGTTCCCCGCCATTACCCGGCGGATTGGCGCGTTTTCTATCCCTCTTCCCAGGGTCCGTGCTATCGCGGCCAAGCTATTGATGCCCGCGGTCGGGCTCGTTTTTGTCGTGCTCTGGCTCAACGGTGAGGCGGGACGCACTCCATATGTGTATGGAGCGGATGAGTTTACGTCCAACGTGAGAATACTGCTCTGGGCCGTCCCGTTCGTGCTCATTGGGCTTTCAATTGCATTAGCGAAGCCCTTCCCCAAAACGGCGATGGGGCTCATAGCGTTCACCCTTGTTGCCCAGCCTGCCGGTCTCCTACCGATGTTCGAGTCGACCTCATGGCCAGCATACTTTGGCATTCTGCTCGTCGTAATTCAGCTGGCATACTCGGCGAAGCCACGGATGCGTTGGATCTCACTTGGATTCGCGATAGCCGTCGCCCTCGTGATTGCGACGCGCCTTGTCCAGCCCGAAGCCTGGGTCATGTGGACGGGCAGCACCGTAAGCACGAATAGCTGGCAAGACGAATACGGGAATTTCTATGCGGAGTATGTTTTCACCCCACGCATCCTGCTCGGAACAATGTACGGGACGACCCTGCTGATCGCCATCGGTGCTTGGTCGGGCGGGGTAGCCCTCAGGCTCTGGCAACAGTGGTTTACGAGTCGCAGCGCGCTTATTAAGTCGGAACGAGAACTCCGCCAGGCCGAGAGCGAACTCCTGGCGTCCTCGGAGCGTAGCCGCATAGCCCACGACGTACACGACATTATGGCGCATTCGCTCGCAGTAATTATCGCTCAGGCTGACGGGGCACGATACGCGAGCGAGACACAACCAGAGGTCATGCGGGAGTCGCTGGCGAATATCGCGACGTCGGCTCGCGGATCACTTACCGAGGTGCGCACGCTCATCGATTGGCTCACGAACGATATCAGTGACGAGGGGCATCCAACACTCGATCACCTCGATGACCTCTATAAACGGATGACCACCGCGGGCCTCGACCTCCAACTAGAAGTATTTGGAGTGAGGCAAGATCTGCCAGCATCACGAGAGCTAGCCGCGTATCGCATCATCCAGGAAAGCCTAACGAACGCCCTCAAGCATGCCGATATCAAACAACCAGTGAGACTGGTGATCGACTGGCGAGGGACGGGATTATCCCTCACTATCGCCACCAACGCGCTGCCGAAAGCCGTGACTACATCCTCCCCAACGAAACAGGGACGCGGCATCCTTGGCATGAGCGAACGTGCTCGACTTGCTGGCGGCTGGCTGTCGTCCGGACTCGATGAGAGCATCCCGAAGACGTTCATCGTTACGGCATTTATCCCCACGACTGACTCACCGAAAGCCGCAGAACCCGGCACCACTTTCGCAACGCCTGTTGAATTCTCCGAGGTTGATTCATCTTCGACCACGGACCAGGGCAACATTCAACACCACGATGAGCCCACAGAGTTAGAGCCAACCCCGGCATGATGGATACCGCGTCACCTACCAATTCGAGCATCCGCGTAGTGATCGTTGATGACCAGCAGCTTTTCTGCGCAGGAATGCAGCTCTTGATCGACTCGCAGATAGATCTTGCGGTTGTAGGAACAGCCCATAACGGCCAGGATGCCATCGAGGTCGCAGCAGATACCCGCCCAGATGTCATATTGATGGATGTGCGGATGCCGATACTGAATGGTATTGACGCCACTAGCAGGATCGTAGCCGGTGCGCGACAACGCGGCGAAAAACTTCCGCGGGTCGTTGTGCTCACGACGTTTCAGCGCGACGGGGCTGTCGCTCACGCGATCCGGGCTGGTGCCAGCGGGTTTCTTCTCAAGGATTCCACGCCGGACTTCGTGCTCTCAGCAATCCGGACCGTACACGAGGGACAGGCCGTTATTGCACCGACAGATGTGGAAGAAATATTGCGGATGCACGCGGCTCCCTCTGCGACAGGAAACTCGTCAACCGGCAACTCCGCGGCCATCCCCTTCGTCGAAGAAGCTATCTCCGTTCTTTCCCCGAGAGAAAAAGAGATCTATGTTCTCGTGGCGAAGGGACTCACCAATGGGGCAATTGCGACGACAGCTTTTATCGGCGAAACGACGGTTAAGAGCCATGTTGGAAGCATCCTCAGTAAGCTCGGACTCGCGTCTCGCGCGCAGATAATCGCCCACGCGTATGACAACGGATTAGTACGCTAACCCCCCGGAATCCTGCTATTGTCGTTTAGTCGCTAATTACGGCAACCATTCTGACCTATAACAAGGAGTAATTCATGAAGCACCGTAGTCCAGCTGCGCCGCTGCTACTGCCCTTTATCACGTTTGGCATCTACACACTGGTGTGGTACGTCAAGACAAAGAACGAGATGAACCAGGTTAACACGGGAACACGTATCCCAACGGCCTGGCTCATTATCGTTCCTTTCGTGAACATCTGGTGGATGTGGCGCTACGCGGTAGGGGTGAAGGAGTTCACTCAGAATCGCCTGAGCGATGTTGGCGCGTTCCTCCTCATCTTCCTTCTGGGAATGATTGGCGATGCAATCGTCCAGAGCAAGTTCAACGCGACGATCGAAAACCGCTAAGAACACGGCAGAAAGCCTGTCACCTGCCGGATGCTTCCGCATCGTCCGATCAGGCGACAGGCTTTCTCGGTTAAAAACCAACACGCCGGAGAAAACGAAGGTCTCTAGGGAACGACTCCTGCGAATCCGGCTAGATCGAGCAGCTATCCCCCGAGCACGAACCGGCCTCCTCTGCGATCAGCCCTACGCCCAAATCTACGCCCAAAGTGAGCAACAGCGGAAAACTCGCTGAAGTAGCATCGCCCGACACGTTTTCACCGAACACAGTTTCACCCAACACAGCTTCGCCAGACACAACTTCACCAGATGCAGCCTCCCCTGACATAGGATGCATCCGGCGCGAAACTATCACCGCGCCTTCTATACCTTCACCCACGTTTACTATTCCTTGCCCTGTATAGAGCCCGATGCGATCTGTTCAAGAACGTTTGCAAAAGCGGCAGACTCCTGAGCTCCAGAGACGCCATATGCACCGTCAAATACGAAGAACGGCACGCCGTTGATTCCATATGCCCGAGCTTGAGCAATATCGGCTTGCACATCCTGCTTGAACCGCGAAGAATCAAGGGCCTGTCGAGTTTCGTCCCCATCAAGTCCAACCTCGGATGCAAGTGTGACGAGTTCGTCGATATATCCCAGGTGTCGCCCCTGCTCAAAATAGGCTTTAAGCAGTCGTTCTTTCATCTCGCCCTGGCGCCCCTTTGACTTGGCATAGTGCAGTAGCTCGTGCGCTTTGAGCGTGTTGGTGTGTTTGAGGGAGTCGAAGTCGTAGTCGAGGCCGACGGTTGAGGCGATATCCGTCACCTGCCCAAGCATCTGCTCGACCTGATCCACGGGCATCCCCTTGTGTTTTGCGAGGAAATCGATCTCGGTACCTTCAAAATCTACGGGCGTATCCGGTGATAGCTCAAAACTGTGGTATTGGACCTCGACGGGAACGCTATTTTCGGAATCAGAAAACGCTACCAAAGCATCCTCAAATCGACGTTTCCCGATATAGCACCAGGGGCACGCGACGTCAGACCAAATATCAACTTTAATTGTTTTCACCATACAGAAAACAACCCGAGCGGCATCGTTTCCATTCCCAGTCAGAAAATTTCATCGATTGAGGGATGCCCGGCTCTCCTCGTCCTCGTTGGGGCCTCAAGCGTTGAAGTTACGTTCGATGGCGGGCTGATACTACGTCGAACTAACACTACTTCGAGCTGATAGAGGCAAACTTCCGGATGCTCAGAGGAACAAATACGATGAGCATCAGGGCGATACCGATGAGCACTGTAGCGACGGGGTTCTGCATAGGCCAGACGTCAGGTACGGGTGCGGTGCCCAGATTGCCAAAGAGCTGCCTGGCTGCCTGTACGAGGGCAGACACGGGGTTCCACTCTGCAAATATCCGAAGCACAGTCGGTAGCGTATCGCTGGGAACGAATGCGTTCGAGACGAAGGTGAGCGGGAACAGAATAATAAAGGAGGCGTTGTTAATTGTCTCTGGAGATTTGACACTCATTCCTAACAGAGCCATGACCCAGCTAAATGCGTAGCTAAAGAGCAGCAATAGCCCGACACCGGCCAAGAACTCCGGGAAGGATGAGTTTACACGCCACCCAACGATGAAGCCTGTTGCCATCATGATCACCATGGATATCCCGTTGAGGGCTAGGTCCCCATTTGTGCGCCCGATCAGCACGGCGGAGGAACTCATCGGTAGGGTACGAAAGCGATCAATAATGCCGGTCTTCAGATCCTGCGCCATTGCCGAGCCGGAGAATGTCGAACCGAAGACGACGGTTTGAGCGAAGATCCCGGCCATCAAAAATTGCACATAGTCCGTTCCTTCAACGGCGATAGCTCCTGCGTAGACCTGGCTAAAAAGAAGGACAAACATGATTGGCTGAAGCACCGCGAACACCAACATATCTGGTGAGCGCTTAATTTTGATTAGGTTTCGTTTGGTTACGACCCAGCCGTCGGAAAACCAGGCATTCTTTATCGCCAGGTTGTGCGGCTTAGACACAATCGTCATTTTTCCGTCTCCTTGGATTGTCGTGACTTTTTACCACGCTTAAGCTGCGGTTCATTTTGGTCATCCCCGGCTTCTTCTTCCTTGCCCGTTGAATGCCCGGTGAGCGTCAAGAACACATCGTCAAGCGTAGGGCGCCGCATCCCCGCATCGTGAAGCACAATGCCTGCTGCGCTGAGCTCTGAAAGAACGCCCTGAAGGGCTGCGGTGCCATCGGTAACCGCGATGTTCATCTCGCGGCCATCGCTCGCGAGCTGGGGCTCGCCATCGCCATGCCTGGACAGGATCTCCATAGCAGCCTGGTTGTCGCTGGCATCTACGAGTGACACGACTATGCGGTGTCCTCCGATCTGTGCTTTAAGCTCGTCCGCGGTTCCTTCCGCGATCACACGGCCTCCATCAATCACCGAGATGTCGTCAGAAAGCTGATCAGCCTCTTCCAAATATTGCGTGGTGAGAAGTAGCGTCGTTCCTGATGCAACAAGGTTTTTGATGATTTCCCACAGTGCGATCCTGCTACGCGGGTCTAGCCCTGTGGTGGGTTCATCAAGAAACAGGATGCGCGGACTAGCCACGAGGGCACCCGCCAGGTCAATGCGGCGACGCATTCCTCCGGAAAAGCCTTTGACGGGGCGATGGCCTGCCGCGCTGAGGTCAAACAGCTCGATCAGTTCCTGAGCACGCGCGCGGGATTCAGCTTTTCCCATGTGATACAAACGGCCAATCATGTCGAGGTTCTCGAATCCCGTTAGATTCTCATCAACAGCAGCATATTGACCGGAGACACCTATTGACTGACGCGTTTCCTGAGGGTTGGCAATAACATCGATACCGTCGAGATAGGCAGTACCTGCATCCGGTGTGATTAGCGTGGTCAAAACTTTAACCGCCGTCGTCTTGCCCGCCCCGTTTGGGCCGAGGAGCGCTTTTACTGTCCCCTCAGGAACTGAGAGGTCGAGGCCGTCTAGAGCCTTGACAACGCCGCCCTTCGTTTTATATATCTTGCGCAGGCCACGCGCCTCAATGATATTCATCATGTTCCTTGAAATTATTAACAAACAGAATTTTTTTCATCCAAGAATATTATAACCACCGTACTGTGACTTTCACCTTGGGTAGCTGAATCAGGATACGTATTATCAATACGTAATCACGTAACAAGTTGATACGTGATTTCAGGGACGACGTTCCACACCATATTGGGACTTACCCGCAGTTTGGGGTTTACGCAAAGTTTGAGACTTGCGCAAAGTTTGAGACTTGCACAAAACTTGCGGCTTACCCAAAGTTTAAGATTTACACAAAACTTGCGGCTTACGCAGGATAGCCACGTTGTCTTGAGCCTGGCAGATTCTAGGATGTACTTTAATGCCCACGCACTCACCGCTGACAACTGACAACTGACAACTGACAACTGACAACTGACAACTGACAACTGACAACTATCCGCTGCCCGCTGCCCGCAAATATAGTTTCTGATGTGTTCAATTCGCAAGCATGGGCGCTTTGATGAACAGGCATTCGCTTGTGATCAGAAGGGCGCATGCGAGCTGTCGTCGGCAGCGCTCGGCAGCGTGCCAGCATCGTTGCGCTCAGCATTGGTTCCTGTAAACCGTGGATAGCGATTGGAGTAACCGCCTGTAGCACCAACGTTGAGGTCAGGTTGATCAGAGTCCTCAATGTCCCCTGGATTACCTGGGCTACCTGGGCTACCTGGATCGGAGTCGCATGAGCAGGGATCGTCGTTGTCTGGAACGCGGAAGTGTGGTGATGCTTGGCCCGGTCTCGTCACGT
>JBBAQX010000061.1:0-28636 GCA_040400085.1 Lysinibacter sp.
AAATGTCACCGATGTCCTGACACAGAACTGTCACCGATGTCCTGAGACATGACAATATTGTTCACGGAACGTATCACTTCAACATAAAGGGATCATCGCTGAGCGAGATTCTCGAATTCATCTAAACGCCCATTCATAACCCTTCTCACCACGATTTCATAGGATTAGCCCAGTACTTCTCCAGAGTTCAATAGATCTTTCAAGTTATTGTGAAATCGAGGGGCAACCAGAGAAAATCTGTTGTCACGACGCGTTTCGCACGCGCCATGACAAAACGCTCCTCACTACAACCCGAGGACCGAAGGACTAACCTGGTGACTGAGAATAAAACCACGAAGCAAATACGGGCAGAGCGCCGCAATGAAAAACTTGCTGAGTTTCGTAAGCAGCAAAGTCGAAGCAAACGAAACAAGAAAATCGCTACGAGTGTAGGAATAACCTCGGGAGTACTTGTGGTTGGTTTACTCGCAACCGTCATCGTGTCCTCTATAAATACGCCAGCGCGAGATGAAATAGCAATCGATGGGGTAACCAGCTACGAGAATCTCACAAACAACCACGTAACAAGTGCGGTGAACTACGAGCAGAAACCACCTGTGGGCGGAGATCACAACCCGTACTGGCTGAATTGCGCCGCCTACACAGAGGAAGTGCCCGTTGAAAACGCGGTGCACTCCCTTGAACATGGAGCAGTATGGGTAACGTACGACAAAGACAAGCTCACCGATGATCAAGTCGCTGAGCTTCGGAGAAACCTCCCGAGTTCTTTCGCTATCCTTTCACCTAAGTCAGGCCTTCCATCCCCTATAGTTTTCAGCGCGTGGGGTGCCCAGCTTCAGACCGACAAGGTTTCGGATTCACGTATCCAACCCTTCCTCGATAAGTTCTGGCGTTCCCCGTCCGTACCGGAACCCGGAGCATCCTGCTCCGGAGCATTAGACGGCCCAGGTAAAGACTCGGAATAGGAACGCATATTATGTCTTCCCGAGCATTACGTCTGATAATCGCCACAGCGATCGCGGCGTGCTTGCTAGTTGCCGCTGCGATCGTCGTAGGCCGGGTTACAGCGCCCACAGCAAACGCAACACCTGTCGCTCAGAGCGCTGAGGCCGGGTTCGCAAGGGACATGCAGGTTCATCATGATCAGGCCGTCCAGATGGCGATGATTGTTCGAGACAGCACTGACGACGAAGAAATTCGTAGCCTGTCGTATGATATTGCCACCTCTCAGGCACAGCAATCAGGTCAAATGTATGGGTGGCTTGCCTCGTGGGGGCTCGCGCAAAATTCCGCACAACCAAGAATGTCTTGGATGGCGGACGCTGAACACTCACACAATACGTCCACCCTCGTCAGCGATAATCCTGGCCTGATGCCGGGCATGGCAACTGACCAGCAGCTTGCTGAGCTCAGAGAATTAACAGGAGTTGCAGCTGATCGACTGTTTCTTGAGCTCATGATCGAGCACCACCGAGCCGGTGTCGATATGTCAGAGGCTATTCTTGAACGCAGCACAAACCAGGTCGTCGGAAATCTTGCCCAGTCGATTGTGACGGCCCAAACGGGCGAGATTCTCTATATGAACCAGCTTCTCGATGCCCGCTAGGTCGCGCAGCAAGTAGTAAGTCACCCGTTCATCTTCCGTCAGTTCCCCAAACGGCCATTGCCTCAGAATTGGCATCTCGATGCGAAAGGTAATTCGCTGCGTTCTCCCGAATGCCAGCCTTTTCTTCTTCGGTGAGTTCGCGTCGAACCTTCGCCGGAACACCCGCTACAAGGACCCCCGGCGGCACTGCCGTACCAGCGAGGACGAGGGCACCCGCCGCCACCAGCGATCCTGAGCCGATGACAGCTCCGTTCAGCACGGTTGCATTCATCCCGATCAGAGCCCCGTCCTCGACTGTTGCCCCGTGCACAACCGCGTTGTGTCCAACAGAGACGTCGCTACCCAATGTCACGGGGAAGCCGCGATCTACGTGCATGACAACACCGTCTTGAACGTTGCTACGTAGACCTATGGTGATGCTTTCCTGTTCTGCCCGCAAAACAGCGTTATACCAGATGCTTGAATCGTCGGCAAGGGTTACCCTGCCGACGATAACGGCACCCGGCGCGACCCAGGCGCTCTGCGCTATGGCGGGGTGGGCATCCCCTGTTAAAGCGATTATCCGGGCATCTTCGTGTGCAGCCATTGCAACATCCTTCGTCTGTATCTGTGGTAGGTCGTTGAGGATCAGCTTAGTAAGGCAAGGCCAGGCTTCGTAAGCCGAGCCTCAACTTGCTTGCGGAATATCTGAAGAAGGGTAGCGTTGTACTCAGTCAGACGAAAGGACCACTTCACCATGACCAAAACGTCATCCACTTCCATCAAAGCCGTCGCCAACCCAGACATCGCTGCCGGAGTTGCACAATTCTTGAGCCCAGTGGTCACCGACCTCACGGCGCTGGCCGTGAACGGCAAGCAAGCTCATTGGCACATCCGCGGTGCATCCTTCATCGCTGTTCACGAGTTGCTCGACAGCATCGTGGCCAACGCTCAGGGATTTGCCGACCTGGCCGCTGAACGCGTGATCGCCCTGGGTCTCCCCCTCGACGGCCGTATCGGCTCTGTCGCGGCTAACACTACGACAGGCACGCTAAGCGAAGGGTTCCAGCAGGCTGACGTGGTCATCCGTGAGATGATCGCTCAGCTTGATGCGACCATCGCCACGGTTAACACCGCGGTGACCGAGCTTGACGACATCGATCTGGTTAGCCAGGATGTAGCCATCGCAATCGCCCAGGGTCTCGATAAGGATCGTTGGTTCCTTTTCGCTCACATCAGCGAATAAATCTCTCAAGACGAATGGCTCCTGTATCTTCACAGATCCAGGAGCCATTCGTTTTCCTCTGGGCTGACCCCTCACGATCTGTTGGGATCGATGGGGCGGATGCCATTAGTCCAGTTTGTTCTGAGCCAGCCAGTCCTTCGCGAGCGCGGCGGGGGCGGCCTTCTCGTCGCCCTGGTTACGCGCGTTAAGCTCGATGAGACCTTCGGTGGTGAGTTTCGCCGAGACCAAGTTCAGGATCTTGGCTACCTCATCCGTCGCTTTATCTTTCGTGATGAGGGGAACGATATTCTGGGGAAGAATCATGTTCTCGGGATCTTCGAGGGTGACCAGATTGTTCTCAGCGATGGCCGGCGTGGTGCTGAAGATATCGGCGAGCTGGATAGTTCCATCGAGGAGTGCTCCGATAGTGAGCGGTCCGCCGCTGTCGTTGAAGGGCTTGAAGCTGAGCGTATCGGCGGGAATTCCATAGACATCAGTAAGGCCCTTGATTCCGTAGGGGCGATCCTTCAGCTCGGGGTTACCGCCTACAGCTAGAGGGATGCCCAACCCTGCCAGATCCGCGAGGCTCTTGACATTGTTCTTAGCCGCAAAATCAGCTGTAACGTTGTAGGAGTCTTTATCTTCTGCCGAGGCTTTATCGAGAACTGTCAGGCCCTCGGGAAGAGCCGAACCGAGGGCTTTAAAGACCTCTTCGCTGGATCGCGCGGGATTCTCGGCATCATAAAATTGGAGAAGGTTACCGGAATACTCGGGGATCAGGTCGATCGACCCGTCATCGAGGGCGGCCAGGTAAACGTCTCGCTGGCCGATGCTCAGCTTTTTGTTAACCTTGATGCCACCGGCTTCGAGAGCCTGCGCGTAAATCTCTGCGATGATCTCTGACTCAGCGAATCCTGCCGAACCTACAGTGATTGTTCCGGCCTCTGAGGTCGCACCGGTGTCGGAGCTGAGCGGGTCGCCCGAGGAGCACGCGCTAAATACCAAGGCTACTGTTGCGGCCAACGCTAAGGTCGCGGGAAGACGGCGAAGCCCCGACAATTGTGATTTTGTGTTCACGGTGTTTTCCTTTTACTAGAGTGATCGGAGGAGTAAAGGTTTTCGAGAAGATTAGCATCCTGGCCTCTATCGATGTGGAGCGCCACAGCAACGCCTCGCGGCTGAATAAGCCGATACGTCATCGCTAGAATCCAATCGCTCGCGAGAGCAAGAAGGATAACCAGTAGCGAACCGGCGAGCATCTGCGGGTAATCCCGGACTGGCAGTCCGTCGAAAATGAATCGTCCAAGGCCGCCGAGGGGAAGATACGCCGCAACAGTTGCGGTTGCGATAACCTGCAGCACCGACGAGCGAAGTCCACCCCATAACAGCTTCGAGGCAAGCGGAACCTCAACCTGTGTAACTATCTGCCACTCAGTCATACCCTGCGCCCTCGCGGCAGTGATCGTCTGTTTGTCTATCGATTCCACGCCCGCATAGGCACCTGCAAGTAGCGGCGGTATCGCGAGTATCGCAATCGCGGCTATTGGAGCAACGAGGGATGCCCCCAAAAAGAGCCCAAAAAACGCGACAAGACCAAGAGTCGGCAGCGCACGCATCGCTCCTGTCACGCTCGTCGCGAGAAAACGCATCCGTCCCGTGCTCCCAATATAGATGCCAAGAGGAATCGCAATAACTGCCGCGATTGATACGCTCAACACGGTGTATCCCAGGTGTTGCCCGACGCGTTCGATGACCCCGCCCTCGCCGAACGCGTTCTCCGGGGTGAAGATCCAGAGCACCGCCTGCCAGATGTAGTCCATTTATGCCACCGCCACCCGGGTCCAGGGGACGAGCATCCGTCCAGCGATCACGATCACAGTATCCAAGATGGCCGCAATGAGGATGGTGCCCACGATTCCTACCAGCACTTCGGTGGGAAAGTTGCGTTGAAATCCGTTCATGAAGAAATAACCCATGCTGGATACCCCGATGACAGAGCCCACCGTGACCAGGCTCACGGTACTCGCCGAGACTACCCTCAGCCCGGCGACGATCACGGGGACGGCCAATGGAAGCTCGACTTGTAGGACCCGCTGCGCTGGAGAAAAGCCCATGGCGATCGAGGACTGTCTCACCTCATCCGGAACCGAATCGAACGCCTCGGCGACAGAGCGGACAAGCAACGCCACCGCATACATTGTGAGGGCAACGATAACGTTAAACGGGTCGAGGATCTTCGTGCCGAGCAAAACGGGAAGCATAATAAAGAGCGGAAGCGACGGGATCGTGTAGAGCAGGCCACTGATCGCCAGCATCACCCCGCGCGAGAACCTATAGCGGTGAGCAACCCAGCCCAGGGGCAGGGAGATCAGTAGGCCCACCACGATTGGTGGGATACTGAGCGCGAGATGGTCGAGAGCCAGCTGCCAGATCTGTTCAAAGTTGAGGATCACCCAATTCATCGGGCGGCACCTCCCCCAGCACACCGGCCACCGTCCCGTTGCCGTCAACGACGATAGTGGCGCCGTCGATGTTGCGGATGCTGAGAAGGCGTTTTCCCTTATCTGCTCCGATAAAGCTTGCAACAAAATCGTCTGCGGGATGCGCCATAATTTCGGCGGGTGTGCCCTGCTGCGCGATCTGTCCGCCCTTTTTGAGGATCACGACCTGATCCCCCAGCAGGAAGGCCTCCTCAATATCGTGAGTGATGAAGACGATGGTCTTAGCCAGCTCTCGCTGGATCCGGAGCAGCTCCTGCTGAAGCTCCGACCGGACTAGCGGATCGACCGCACCAAAAGGCTCGTCCATCAGCAAGATATTAGGATCGGCGGCGAGCCCGCGGGCGACCCCCACGCGTTGCTGCTGCCCGCCTGAGAGCTGGGCTGGGTAACGGTCTGCAAATGATTCTTCGAGGCCGACGGTCTTCATCAATTCGAGGGCAAGGGAACGGGCATCTGCCTTTGTGCTCCCGTTCAGAACGGGCACGGTAGCGATGTTAGCCGCAACCGTTCGGTGCGGCAAGAGGCCAGAGTTCTGCATCACGTAGCCGATGCTGCGGCGAAGAGAGACCGGGTTGAGCCCTGCGATATCGTTGCCGTCGATGGTGATCGTGCCGCTCGTGGGATCTGTGAGCCTGTTGATCATACGTAGGATTGTGGTTTTGCCACAGCCAGAGGACCCCACGATAACCGTGGTTTTTCGCGAGGGGATATCCAGTGTGAAGTTTTCGACCGCTGCGGGCCCCTTACCAAAATTTTTGGTAACACTGTCAAAACTGATCATGCGCTATGGCTCCGATCTGTGGTCACGGTCCATGCTCTCATAGCACCACTGACAACGATCCGAAAATGCGCTTAATCTTTCTAAGAGCGAACAACTTGGGAACCCCGTCACAGCCGATAGGATTCACACATGGATTCCCTCACATCGGTTCGAGTCGACAGCTGGATCTGGGCCGTGCGTGTCACCAAGACCCGTTCCCAGGCGACGACCGCATGCCGAGCCGGCCATGTTCGAGTGGGGGATGTCCGGGTCAAGGCGGCACAGACAGTGAAGGTTGGCGATACCGTCCGCATCCGCATCCACGGATTTGATCGCATCCTGACGGTTCGTCGCCTCATCGCGAAACGAACGAGCGCCGCGGATGCTGCAACCTGCTTTGAGGATCTCACTCCCCCACCCCTGGCGAAGGAGGATCGCCCGGCGGTTCCTATCCGGGATCGCGGAGCGGGCCGCCCAACGAAGAGGGAGCGGCGCGACCTGGAGAAGCTGCGGGGCAGGGATGCTCAGGCGTTTAGCCCCGAGGAACGCGATGAGTAACGTGTCTAGCTCCTAGCTGCGCCTCGCTCAGCTTTCGCTTGCCCACAGGTGGAACAGCGCGTAGGCACGGAACGGACGCCAGGCCTCCCCCGCCCGCTTGGCCTCAGCCGGGGTAATAATCCTGGGCTTGATCTCGCCACGATCGTGATCCTCTGGGGTCACGTAGCTCCCGGTGCTTCCGAGCGCCCTCCTCAGTACCAGATCCCCGTGCGGATAAGCGTCGCCGTCCCCCAGCACCCTCGCCGCCAGATATTCCACGGTCCAGGGGCCGATACCCGGCAACGCAAGTAGGCGCTCACGAAACTCTCCGGGATCAGCCGCGTGCGAGACATCCACCCCGTTCGCGACCGCCGCTGCCACAGCGACGACGCTCCGTGCTCGGGCATGCGTGATCTTAACTGCTTGCTGCACGTCCTCTGGGCGAGCCGCTGCCAACGCCTCCGGACGAGGGAATAACCGCAAGCCTCCGGGGCCGTCCTCTCCATAGGCCGCGACGATCCTCCCGCCAAAAGTCGTACCGGCGGCAACGGAGACCTGCTGCCCGAGGATAGTCATGATGAGCGCTTCGAACCCCGCAGGGTATTGCGTGACCCGGAGACCGGGCCTGGCTGTGACGAGCGGGGCGAGGGCGGCATCCCGCATCAATTGATGATTCACCTCGTGAAGGTCTCGATCAAGGTCGAACCAGCGGCGCACGATCGCTCGCGCTTCTTGGCCGATCTCGCTGCACGCTGGAGCGTGGTCCGGATGATCGCAGCACTCAACCGTGACCCTGATTCGTTCCGCCTCAACCCGCAGCGCAATTGCGATCCAACCGTGGCTTGTTTCCACCGCTCGCCTGTGCTGAGCGGCCGGCGCGTGGTGGTTTTCAACAGCGTGTTTCTCAACAGCGTGTTTCTCAACAGCGGGCTCCTCTACGCCCGGGATAGCGTGCCTGTCGAGGGTTCCCAGCACGACTGACACCTCAAGAAGCGGGGAAACGGGGATAGTGATGGTCTGGCTCACACAAGCAATCGTCTCACAGCGCAGTTCGATCGCCGTTTCGGTCGCCGCCCCACAGGTTGTGCTTTCGAGGATGCCGCAACTCGGCGGTACAATTGCCCTAACCAAAGGATTTTTAATGAGTAATTCTTCTGCCCAACGCCCAACAAAACCAACGCGCTATTCGAGAACCGCGATTCTGGCTTTTGTCGCTTCAGCACTCGGCGGACTTTCTGCCTTTTTTCTGGGCGATGTTGTCGTGCTGCCTGTCGCGTTTTCCCTCGCGGGGGTCGCCCTCGGGCTTATCTCTCGCAAGGAACTCCAGCGAGATGATGCGC
The DNA here is from genome assembly GCA_040400085.1 of Lysinibacter sp. Taxonomy (GTDB): domain Bacteria; phylum Actinomycetota; class Actinomycetes; order Actinomycetales; family Microbacteriaceae; genus HNR. The sequence goes on from JBBAQX010000061.1 coordinate 7,949, forward strand.
TGGGCGGCGCGGGAGCCTCCGCAGCCGGCGCGATCATTGGCGCGATCGTGTTGATCATAGTATTGCTGCCGTGGGTGCTTGTTGCGTTCGCAAACGTGTCGGCGGGCACGGCTTAGCCAAACTGACGCCTCAGCCTAGAGCACTCGAGGTGAAGGCCTCCGACTGATCACAGCTCCGAGAAGAACACTTGCCACGGCGCTAAAGAGCAATCCTCCAGTGAACAAATTATCTTGGCCGGTGTTCGCAAGCTGACCACCGAGGGTGGGAGAATGATTTTTCCCACCGGGCTCAAGCGCCGTATCTGCTCCGCCACCGTTATCATTAGGATTTCCGTTGGATGAGGCTTTGACCTCCCAGACAAAGGTTGTCGATCCGGTAGCACCTGTTGAGTGGGTGACCGTTACAATGATGACGTAGCTGCCAGCAGTTATAGCTTTCCCCGAGATAACTCCAGTGGTGACATCGATAGTAAGACCCGGGGGCAGTCCTTCAGCGCTATACGTTAGTTCACCTCCGGACGGATCAGAAGAAGCCTGAATTGGCAGAGTGGGTGCTTCACCAACGGTTGTTGACTGATTTCCCGGATTCACTACGGTTACAACGGTGGAGTTGAGGCGCGCAATACCAACCGCCTGCTGTCCGTTGAAAACAGAAAATATACCTCCAGCGACAAGGCTGCCATCGCTCTGAACAGCGATTGCTGCAATGGCCTCATCGAATCCCGTTCCGAGGTTTACGAGAAATTGGCTGTCTACGCTGCCCGTCGAGTTCAACCGGACGAGGTGAGGTGCCGGGGCACCGTTAAATGCTGTGAAATCGCCCGCAGCCACCAGTGAACCTTCAGGTGTAACGACAACGTCCTCGACCGCATCGTTGAATCCGGTTCCAACTGCCGCCGCGAATCCGGGGTCAAGAGAGCCGTCAGAATTCAGCAACGCGATATTACCAGCGGGACTTCCGTTGAACTGGGTAAAGCTTCCGCCAATGAGGAATCTGCCATCGGAAAGGCGCGCTAGTGAAAGAATCTGTCCGTTAAAACCTGTCCCCGTAATGAAAGACGGGTCAACCGTACCGTCGCCGTTCAGCATCACAATATTTCCAGCGGGGGTTCCCGCAAATGTAGAGAACCGGCCACCCACCAGAATACGTCCAGTGTCAAGAACGTTTACGGCGCTTACCCGGTCGAATGTTACCGTTCCGGCACCCGTGCCAATTGCGGCATTAAAGGCGCTGTCAGGCGTACCATCAGCGTTCAGGCGAGCGAATCCTCTGCCTGGGTTCACGGTACTGCTGAGGTAGCCACCCGCAATCACTTTGCCATCGGGCTGCTCGACAAGGGTAAGTCCAACATTCATGTTGAGATTGGCTGCGTAGAGGTTATCGTTGAATGCTTTGTCCCTGGTCCCATCGGGATTGAGGCGAGAGAAATAACGGAGGCTATCAGAACCCCAAAATTGCTGCTGGCCGGCAGTCAAAATTTTTCCATCTGATTGGTGCCCAACGTAAGCTAGCTGACCGTTCGGTCCGGCCCCGACCGCCGCAGCAAAAGCGGCATCCTGAGTACCATCGGGGTTAAGTCGGGCTATCTTTCCAGCACTCGCTCCGTTGAAAGAGGTAAACGATCCGGCTGAAAGAATTTTGCCGTCGGACTGGACATCAATTGATCCCACAACGTTGTTGAACCCACTACCGGTTGTCGCTCCGAATCCGGAGTCGAAAGTGCCGTCGGTTTGCAAAGCAAATGCGGCGGGAGCCGCTACCCCACACGTAATTAACAAGGCGGTAGCAACGACGGCAAGAATGCGATTAATTTTCCCCATAACTACCAAAAATATCAGATTTGTGAGTATTCTGTTTGCCGTGTTCAGGGTTGCGCGTCACTCCGCCCGAATTCCCCGCGAGACGAATAGAGTCTAAGTACGCCGCGGTGAGCGGCGACTTCCCTCGAAAGGCTCTACCCGACTTATGTCGCAGCACAACAACGCCAACTTAATCTGGTCGATCGCGGATCTGTTGCGGGGGCCGTATAAACCGCACCAATACGGGGCGATTGTGTTGCCGTTCACGATTCTGCGACGCCTGGATGCCGTGCTCTAGCCCACCAAACAGGCGGTGCTCGATGAGGCACAGAAGCGAGGGGATGCGCCTTCCGCGGGCATCTTTCTAGCGAAGGCTTCCGGCACGGGCTTTTACAATACGTCCGCGTTCACCATGCAGTCGCTTACCGGCGATCCGGCAGGCATCAAGGCAAACCTGATCGATTACATTCACGGTTTTTCGAGTAATGTGCGCGACATTTTCGACCGTTTCGAGTTTGAGAAGCAGATCGAGAAGTTGGATGCCGAGAACCTGCTTTACCTGATAACGCAACGTTTCGCATCGGTCGATTTGCACCCTCAGCACGTCTCGAATATCGAGATGGGTTTGATGTTCGAGGAACTGATCCGCAAGTTCGCGGAGAGCGCGAACGAGACGGCCGGGGAGCATTTCACCCCGCGCGAGGTAATCAAACTGATGGTGAGTCTGCTATTCATCGCTGACGATGATGCTCTCAACCAGAAAGGCGTTGTTCGTTCGATTTACGACCCGACCGCTGGCACCGGCGGTATGCTTTCGGTAGCGGATGAGTATCTGCTGGACCACAACCCCGATGCGCGCCTGGTGATGTACGGTCAGGAAATCAACGGCGAGTCTTACGCCATTTGTAAGGCTGATCTGGTGATCAAGGACCAGGACATCAATCATATTGTTCATGGGGACACGCTCACCGAGGACGGCCTCTCCGGCGAGACTTTCGATTATTGCCTCTCTAACCCGCCGTTTGGTGTCGATTGGAAGAAGCAGCAGTCGATTGTGTTGAGAGAGCACGAGCAGCAGGGCTTTAACGGGCGCTTTGGGCCTGGCTTGCCCCGCGTGTCTGATGGTTCGTTGTTGTTCTTGCTGCACCTGGTGAAGAAGCTGCGCCCGAAGGTAAGGGGTGGGGGCCGTGCTGCTATCGTGCTGAACGGGTCGCCGCTGTTCACGGGCGGTGCGGGTTCTGGCGAGTCGGAGATTCGTCGCTATCTACTCGAGAACGATCTGCTGGAGGCGATTGTCGCCCTCCCCACCGATATGTTTTACAACACGGGAATCTCGACGTATGTGTGGATCATCGACAACGACAAGCGCCCGGAACGCCGCGGCACGGTGCAGCTCATCGACGGCACGGGCTTTTCGCAGAAGATGCGCAAGTCTCTCGGCTCGAAGCGTAAGGAGCTCGGCCCGGATGACATCTCGCGCATCGTGCGTCTCTATGGGGATGCAGAAATTTCGGATGTCTCGAAAACATTCAAGAACGAAGACTTCGGATATCGTACAATCACCGTGGAACGCCCGCTGCGCTTGAACTGGGCGCTGACCCCCGAGCGGGTGGATGCCTCGGTCGCTCAGAAGGCGATTGCGAAGCTCAACCTTGATTGGGCGAAGTTTGCTGAGACAGCCGCCACGGTAGAGTACACCCCGTCGACCGATCTCAAGACGTTTACAAAAGATGTGAAAAAGCATCTCGAGACTGCGGGAATTACGCTGGCCCCGGCGGCCCTCAAGACTTTCCTGTCGGGCCTTTCCGAGCGCGACGAGAACTCGCCGATTGTCACCGACGCAAAAGGCAACTCGATGCCTGATGCTGATCTGCGGGACACCGAGAACGTTCCCCTCGCCGAGAACATCCACGACTACTTCGCGCGCGAGGTGCTGCCCCACGTACCGGATGCCTGGATCGACGAGGCGAAGACCAAGATCGGCTACGAGATTCCGTTTACGCGGCACTTCTACCAGTATGTACCGCCTCGGCCGTTGGAAGAGATTGACGCCGACCTGAATAAGCTGGTGCGCGAGATTACCGAGCTGTTGAATGAGGTTGAGGCGTGAGTTCGCATGCAGGCTCTGATTTGAGAGCTACGATTCCAGAAGAAGCCCTAGGACACATCTGGCCTCGTCTTTCGCTTGGAAAACTGGTAACCATTAGAAATGGTGCTGACTACAAGGCAGACGAAGCGGACGAAGGTGGGTACCCAGTTTTTGGCTCGGGAGGAGAATTCGCTCGATCTTCTCGCTACCTTTTTGACGGTGAGTCAGTTCACTTTGGCAGAAAGGGAACAATCGATAAGCCTTTGCACGTTAGTGGGAAGTTCTGGACTGTCGACACGATGTTCTATACAGTTCTTGGAAACAGAATTGTAGGTCGATTTCTGTATTTTTTTGCGGTGACCGTTGACTATAGCTATTACGCGACGAACACAGCGGTGCCGAGCATGACTCAACGAGATATTGCCACCTTCTCAGTACCGCTGCCACCAATCGAGACGCAGCAACAGATCGCTGACTACCTCGACTTACAGACGGCAAAAATTGACCTACTAATCGAGAAGCAAGAGCAGCTGATCGCGACCCTGGCGGAGCGGCAAGACGGCACCTGGGCGGCGTCGGTGAATGAACTTGTCAACAATTTCCCTAGCATGTCAGTCCGTCGGGTGATTGAATCTATCGTTGACGGTCCGTTCGGCTCGTCTTTGACATCATCACACTATTCAGATGAAGGTGCTGGAGTTGTGCGCCTAGGGAATATTGGAATTGATGAGTTCAAATTGCATGACAGAGCCTACGTTCCCGAGGATTATGCAAAGACCCTACGTGCTCATTCAGTGAGACCGGGCGATGTCGTCGTCGCCGGGCTTGGCGACGACAAGATGCCTCTCGGAAGAGCAGCAATTGTTCCATCCGAGTTTGGCCACGGTATCGTGAAAGCTGACTGCTACCGAGTTAGGCCCGGGCCTAACATAAGTGCTCGTTATCTCGCTTGGATCCTTTCATATCCTCAATCACGCACACAATTTCGTGCGTTGAGTCGTGGATCGACTCGTCAGCGACTCAACACGCAGGTAGTCAGAGACATTCTCATCCCTCTACCCACACTCGAACTTCAAAGCAGGGCAGTCTCCTCGCATCTGCAGGCTCGGGCCCAAACCGACGCCCTCTCCGCGAAGGCGCGCGAGATGATCGACATACTTAAGGAACGCCGACAAGCGCTCATCAGCGCTGCCGTGACAGGAAAGATTGATGTGAGGGGCCTGGCCTAATGAGCAAGCACACGGAGTACTGGTTCGAGGAAGAACTTGCCGAGCACCTGGCAGACAACGGCTGGGAGTACTCCAGAAACGACGACGGATACGATCGCGAACTCGCGCTCTTCCCCGCCGATATCTTTGGGTGGCTCGAAGATACTCAGAGCGATGCGCTCGCCCAGAAGGTGAAGCCCGGCGATTCCGCACCATTGCAGGACCGGGCGCGGCGGCAATTGTTGACCCGCATCATCCAGATTCTTGATAAGCCCTTTCAGCAGGGCGGCGGCACCCTCAACGTGCTGCGCCACGGGTTCAAAGACGTGGCCACCAAGTTTGATATGTGCCAGTTTCGTCCGGCCCAAAATCTGAACCCCGCCACGCGCAAACGATACAACAAAGTACGCCTGCGGGTCATGCGGCAGGTGTACTACTCAACGTCAAACCAAAAAAGCATTGACCTCGTCTTCTTTGTCAACGGCCTGCCCGTCGCGACGATGGAAGTAAAAACCGACTTCACCCAGACAGTCGAAGACGCCAAAATCCAGTACAAAAAGGACCGCACCCCCAAAGACCCGGTCACGAAAAAGGTCGAACCCCTCCTCGGGTTCGGCAGTCGGGCGCTCGTGCACTTCGCCGTCTCAAACTCTGAAGTATGGATGACCACCCGCCTCGACGGCGACAACACCCGCTTTCTACCTTTCAACATGGGCGACAACGGCGGCAAAGGCAACCCGGAGAACCCCAAGGGCTCCCCCACCGCCTACCTATGGGAGCGAGTTCTCGAACGGGATGCCTGGCTTGAGATCCTCGGCAAGTTTCTGCACGCGAGCTCCTGGAAAGAAACCGACCCCGTCACCGGAGCCGTTACGGTAAGCCAGTCGCTGCTGTTCCCCCGGTTTCACCAATGGGAGGCTGTGACCTCGCTCATCTCGACGGCGAAAGCAGAGGGCCCCGGCAACCGCTACCTGATCCAACACAGCGCAGGATCCGGCAAGACAAACTCGATTGCCTGGACAGCGCATCAACTCAGCTCGCTGCACAATGACGACGGCACGAAAGTCTTTGACTCGGTGATTGTCGTCACCGACCGCACGGTACTTGACGACCAATTGCAAGAGGCGATCTACCAGATCGACCACAAATCTGGTGTTGTCGTGCCGATCACCAAGGGCGGATCGGAGAAAAAGTCCGATGCGTTAACCACGGCGCTCACCAACCGTGCGCAGATCATCATCGTGACGATCCAGACCTTCCCACACGCGCTCAAAGCGATCCGCACCTCTGGCGCGCTCGTCGGCCGCAGCTTCGCCATCATCGCCGACGAGGCCCACTCCTCCCAAACAGGGAACACCTCCGCGAAGCTCAAGCAGGTACTCTCCCCAGAGGAGCTCGCCTCGCTCGAAGACGGCGGCGAATACAGCGTCGAAGACCTGCTCGCCGCCGAAATGGACGAGAAATCAACAGCCGCAAACATCAGCTTCTTTGCCTTCACCGCCACCCCAAAAGGAAAAACCCTAGAACTATTTGGCCGCAACGGTGCCGATGGCCTACCGCATCCATTTCATGTGTACACGATGCAGCAGGCAATCGAAGAGGGCTTCATCCTCGATGTCTTGCAGAACTACATTCCCTACAAACTCGCGTTCAAACTCGCCCACAACGGCCGGGAATACGACAGCGCGAATCCGCTCGTCGACAAGACACAAGCCGCGAAAGAACTCATGCGGTGGGTGCGGCTGCACGACTACAACATCTCGCAAAAAGTCGCCGTGATCGTAGAACATTTCCGCGACAACATCGCGTGGCGACTGGACGGCAAAGCGAAGGCCATGGTGGTCACCGGCAGCAGGCTGGAAGCAGTACGTTACAAACGCGCCTTCGACAAATACGTGAGCACAAAAAAGTATCAAGGACTCGCCGCGCTCGTTGCCTTCTCGGGAGAAATAACAGATGAAGAGGCCGGCGAAGGCTCCGTCACCGAGATCACCCTCAATCCCGGCCTCAAGGGTCGCAGCCTGCCGGAAGCCTTCGGCTCTGCCGATTACCAGGTGATGCTGGTCGCCAACAAATTCCAAACCGGGTTTGACCAGCCGCTGCTCGTAGCCATGTACGTCGACAAAAAGCTCTCCGGCGTCACAGCAGTGCAGACGCTGTCACGGCTGAACCGCACAGCGCTAGGCAAAGACCAAACCTTTGTGCTGGACTTTGTGAACGAACCAGCCCAGATTCTGTCCGCGTTCCAAACCTACTATCGCGCAGCATCCCTCGCTGAAGTGTCAGACCCGAACGTGATCCACGAGCTCCAAAACAAACTTGAACAGGCACTCATCTACGAAGAATCAGAAGTGGATGGTGCCGCTAAAGCCTGGCTCTATGACGAGGGAAATAACGAACTCACCAGATGGTTGACCCCCGCGAAGAAGCGTTTCTCCGAGCAGTACAAGGAAGCGCTGGCGGCTGGGGAAACCTCCCGGGTAGAAGAACTCGATCTGTTTCGGAGCGACATGAACAGCTTCATCCGGGCATACGATTTTCTGTCTCAGCTCATCAACTATCACGACACGGGGCTCGAAAAACGACTCATTTTCTTCCGCCTCCTCTCGACGCTCATCACGCCAGAGGAAAGGGACCGCCCCATCAACCTCACCGGGGTCAACCTCAGCCACTACAGCCTGAAAGCGGAAGACGTCGAAGACCTGCAATACGGCGATGAGGCCGAGGTATTGAAACCCTTTACCGCCATCGGATCTGGCACCGCGAAAGACCCCGAGTTTGTTCGGCTTCAAGAACTCATCAACAAGATGAACACGCTTTTCGAGGGCGACGGACTCACCGACAACGATATGGTGGGCTTCTCCGGCTACGTCGGCGGGAAACTCGATGACAACGAACGCCTGCGGGAACAAGCCCTCGCAAATAGTTTTGAGCAATTCATGGGGAGCCCCGACCTCGGAAACGCATTTCAAGAGGCCGTGATCGATTCCGACACAAACTTCCGTTCCATGAGCGAACAAGTGCTCGGCGATAGGCGCATCCAGAAGGCGATCCTCGATCTGCTCGCGCGCGACTTCTACGAACGGCATCGTGGGGACAATGCCGCGTAACAGCATCCGCTAATTGTGTTGCTCGGGGCTGGTTCATTTTCCGAGTGAGCAAGACTCTATTGTGAGCGGTCGATAGACGGATGCTCGTGAATCCGTGATCCCGGAAAGTCACCCCGCGCGTCAGTCGTCTGCCGTGGGGTAGCTTAGTTGTGCTCTTTGGGCGCGGATTTGTCTGTCGTGGTGAGGATTTACTGGTCGCATTACGGGCATCCTCCATTTAAAACTCGTACAAAATTCCCCTTACATTCTGCTCATATGTTCGATAAAATATAGCATGACCACCGATGTTCGTAGAACACATGTAGCAGAAACTCCCGTGTCCACGCATCGTGTCGCGCAGGCGGGCGGGGCTCAGACGACGGTGATTGCTGATATATCTGCGGAGCGGGCAAGTTCTCCAGATGATTGGTGGGCTGTCCCCGGACAGAGTCACCCGCAGTTTGAACCGGTGGAAGCGGAGACATCAGAGTCCGGTCAGGATCCAAACGCCTTTGGTCGCAGAGCACCACGCCGCCATGCGCAGCGCCGTGCGACAGCGCCCTCCGCGCCCCGGGATGAGCTTGGGTATGATCTGCGCCTTACCCAGCGGGATCTTTCGTCTCCATTAGCGGCAATTCTCGCGCGGCTCCAACCTCTTCTGGGGTCGATCTTTGCCGACCCTACATCCACTGACCCAATATCCGCTGACCCAATATCCGCTGAATCAGTAGATACTGAATTAGCAAGCGCTGAATCAGTAAGCCCTGAATTGCTCAGCACAGACCCGACAGACCCGATTGACCTGCAAGCAGCCGTCTCAACGTTGAGCCCCGACGACCTCATTAAACTGATCCGTGACGCCGAAGCCGTCAACCGACGCCTTGACGCTCTCCGCGTGCATCTCGCCGGGGAAGTCGACGCCCGTTCGCACCGCGACCTCGGTACCGAGAGCCTCGCCCGAAAACTGGGATGCCGCAACGGGGCCGACGTTCTCCAACGCCTCACCCAAAACTCAGCTGTGACCGTCAGGAACCAGCTCAGCATCGCACGAGCCGTGCGTTCTAGTGTGAGTCCAAGTGGGGCAGTAGTTCCGGCGCGGTTCGCGGTGACCGCTGAGGCCTTCACCGCCGGGCTCATCGGAATGGACACCACCAGTAGCATCCTCCGCGGGTTGACACCCGCAGCTGCTCGGGTGACATCCGAACAGCTCGCATTCGCTGAGCAGATTCTCGTGGAATTCGCCACGGGCCGGGCGGAGACGGGATTTTCGTGGTGTCACGCCGATGAAACTCGTGAGCAAGCTCGCCGGGCGTTAGCGCATCTCGACGAAGACGGCCCCGCGCCGGATGACGACGAATCGGTCCGGCAACGCGGCCTCACCTTCGGCGCTATCCGTGACGGGTTGGTGCCTGTCTCCGGGAATCTTCTCCCCGAAGTCGCGGCACAGTTGCAGGTGTTGTTTGACGGGTTTTTCAATCCGCGGACAAAAGCGGACACGACCCATCCCAGCACTACCCCCAGCACTGGCACCGATGCTAGCACTGGCACCGATGCTAGCGCTGGCACCGATGCTGGAGCTGGAACTGGAGCTGATAACGTACCGCCAGACACCAGAACCTACCCACAGAAAATGCACGACCTCCTCGGAATTGCCCTCGACATCGCCGCACGCAGCGCCGATTCACCCACCGTCGGCGGAAACGCGCCCGTCGTGAGTGTCAGCGTACGACTCTCCGACCTAATGTCTGCCACCGGGGCCAGTGACTACGATCCACATTCGTGGTCTCCCCCCGGATTCCCCTCAGAATCCCCGCCCGGATCAGCGACAGAATCCCCACCAGGATCCCCGCCCGGTACCGGCTTCGGATACATCGACAGACTCCCCGAACCGATCAGCCTCACCACCGTGCGCAGATTCGCCTGCGCCGGCGGAATCCAGAAGATCCTCCTCAGCGACTCCGGCCGGATCCTGCAACTCGGATCCCCCGAACGATGCTTCACCCCACAGCAACGCAAAGCAATCAGCCTCCGCGACGGTGGCTGTGTCATCCCCGGCTGCATGATCCCCGCGGGGTGGTGCGAAGTACACCACGTTACCCCACACTCCGAGGGCGGACCTACACATACCGACAACGGCGTACTCCTCTGCGGAGCACACCACCGCATGATCGACGACAGCGGATGGGAGATCACGATGCCCGGCGGCGTACCCCACATCAGCCCGCCACGATGGATAGACCCCGACCAGAAAACACACCGCCACATCAACCCCCGAAGCTAGAAAGCTAAGAAGCTAAGCCCCAGGTCCCAGGTCCCAGGTCCCAGGTCCCAGGTCCCAGCCTTATCTGAAGTACAGCAAGAGCACACCCAAACAAACTTTATCCGACACTCGAGATCGCCTGAATCGGCGGAACCGAAAGCGCCCTCCGACTGGGCGCCAGCGCCGAAAGAACAGTGAGCACAGAAGCCGCAATCAGCACAGTGAGCACAAACAGGGGCGGGATACTCAACGGCACATACGAGACCGACTCAAACACACTCCCCATTGAACTCTGCAACCCGACCCACCCAAAAACGGTACCCATAATCAACCCGAGAACGGCTGACCCCAGGGCCATCCGGGCCGCCTCAGAATAGATCACGGCGGCGCTGTCCCGACTCGATTGGCCAAGCACCCGCATCAGGCCAATCTCCCGCTGCCGAAGCTGCGTGTTGAGGGCGATCGAGTTGCACATCCCAATCGCAGAGATAATGATGCTGAAGCTAATAAGGAAAAGGACAATGATATTGATCATATTGAGAATGACGCTAGCTTCCTGTTCGTTCTCTAAGCCGCCATAGGAGCTTTTCAACAGCTCACCAAGACCCGCAAGCGCCACAACAAACATCGTGACCACGGCGACGCTCATCACGACGCCGAGCGAGGCACGGGACGTCCGAAGCGGATATCTCTGCAGGTTTCGTGACGCCAGAAGACCAATAAATCGCTGGGGAATTATCCTGTCACACAACTTATAGAAACCAGGAATGAGGCGATGCGCGGCTCCAATGAATCCGATAACCGTCACAGTGCCACCCATAAGACCCAGCAGCACGGCGAACTCGGAACGAGTTCCCAGTAAGGCGGCAGCAACAAGCACAACAAGACCACATCCAGTAATTACCATGGATACCATACCGGTCTTCTGTCCCGAAGATGATCCACCTGACGCAAGGCTAGCAACGCCAAGACCCTGGATAGGACTCACCTGGAGCACCCCGCGCGATCCCCTCCACGCCGCCCACCACGTGCACAAAACAATCGCAACGCATGGAACCGCGATACCGGGAGTAAAGATCTGCCGACCTTGAAGATCCAGAAAACCCTGTGCGGTGGCATAGCTCACGGTCCCCCAGCTCAGCAGGGCGCCCGTGGCGCTTCCGATAACGGTGCCGAGGACACCTGTGGTGAGACCATCGACTGCGATATGCTTCCGCTCGTTCCGCGCGGAAGATCCGAGCAGTCTTCGGCGAGCAATATCGTTCACTCGGCCAGCAGTGATGATGCTATAGGTGTTGGTAATCACAACGGTCGAGATCACAACAGAGATCGCCAAGAAGCAGATCGCCAAGAGAGTCAGCAAAGTTCGCACTGTCTGGCTATCGCCAAACGCCGAGACATCTACCGCCTCCGAAATCGCGTTGACAACTGTCAGCAAAAGAACCGCGTAGCACGAACTCAACGCAACAACCGTTCGGCTCACAATTCGCCCGGGTTCGCCGCGACGTTTAGAGGTTTGTGCCGCAGCGGGTTTAACCGTGAGCGTAGACATCAGTCCATCACCTCCGACAACATAATGTTGGAAATCTGCTCCGGAGACGATCGCTGAATATCCCGACTAATCTGCCCGTCCGCGAGGAAAAGCACCCTATCCGCGTAACTCGCTGCAGTCGCGTCGTGAGTAACCATAACCACGCTGTAGTTCTGCTCCCTCGCCAACGACGAAAGCAGGCTAAGAACCTCACGCCCCGTCCTGATATCGAGATTTCCAGTCGGTTCATCCGCAAAAACAACCGAAGGCTTGCCCACCAGGGCACGGGCAAGAGCAACCCGCTGTTGCTGCCCGCCCGAGAGCTCATCAGGGCGGTGAGAAACAAGCGATTCAAGCCCAAGCCTGTTCACCAGATGATTTTCCCACGCACTATCGTATGCCGTCTTGTTCCGACCCAGAGAATGAGGCAGTCGGATGTTTTCAAGTACGTTCAGGGTAGGCGCAAGATTAAATGCCTGAAACACAAAGCCCATATGCAGCCGACGAGTCTCTGTGAGAGCGTCATCGCCCAAACCGACAAGCTCAGTTCCCTCGAGCGTAACCGACCCGTGCGTTGGCGCGTCCAGGCCAGCGAGCACATGCATCAGCGTCGATTTTCCTGAACCGCTCGGCCCCATGATGGCCGTAAATTCGCCGCGGTGAAACTCAACGCTCACGTCCCGCAACGCGTAGAAAGCAGATGCTCCCTCACCATAGACTCGGCTGACATTAGTTGCTCGAGACACCACGGCAGGCGCTGGACCTGCGTGTTCGCGAGACGGATGCTGTGGATGTTCTAGTTCTGTAGTCACACGTCAAGCCTAAAAAACCTGCCACCTCATTCAATCGGGCGTAAGGACCAACAGGCTCGTCCGATGTGACTAAACCGGTTAGCCCAGCATCCGATGCTCGTAGGCGAACACCACGAGTTGCACTCGATCCCTCAGCTGTAGTTTGGAGAGCACATTGCTCACGTGAGTCTTCACCGTAGATTCGCTCAGAAACTCAGCGGCAGCGATCTCAGCGTTACTGAGACCCCCAGCCGCCCGGAAAAAGATTGCTTTCTCCTTCTCCGTCAGCAATCCATAAGAGGCGGGCAGCTCCGGGGTAGCGATTGCGGCGGCCTGGCCGCGGAACAAATCTCCCAGCTCATGGGGCGAAATCACCGCATTTCCGGCATGCACCGCCCTAATTGCGGCACACAGCGATTCAGGGCTGGCATCCTTCAGAACAAATCCGCTCGCACCGCTCCGAATGGCGGTGGCCGCAGCCTCATCAAGATTAAACGTTGTGAGGACAATAACCCGAAGCGGTGCCTTCCCCGCAGCATTTCGGGTCTCGATGCGTTCCGGGGAATACAGGTGTCTCGTAGACTCCACCCCGTCCATCACCGGCATCCGGATATCCATGAGGACAACATCCGGTGTGACCTCATCGACAATGTCCAGGGCCTCGGCACCGTTCCCTGCTTGACCCACCACCTCCATGTCAGGCTGTGCATTCACGACAACGGATACGCCGGAGCGAAAAAGCTCCTGGTCATCAACGAGCACGATCCGGATGGCTTTAGCAGCGGATTCGTTAGGTTCAGAAAGGGTTTCGGTCATGATCCATTCACCGGGTAATGAGGGTAATAAGGTATTTGGGCAGTGGCTGAGAACGTAGGGAGCATGGTAGTAACCGGTGCTCGAAGGGTCAGGGTGCCGCCAACATCTGCCAATCGAGAGCGCATCCCGACCGTTCCGTTACCCGGAGCAGCCACCTGCCCCGGCGCAATAGACCCGGACGACACCGCGTTGTCTACCGTGATAACAAGTGAGTCATGTGTCCAGGCACGCAACACACGGATTTCGCCGCCACGGTCGCCGTGTTTAAGGGCGTTAGTGAGCATCTCTTGAAGTACACGGTACACGACAAGTTCCTGGGTCACGTCAAGCCGCACTCGAACACCCGTCTCTTCCTGGCGCAGATGCGCACCAGTCAGCCTGATCCGTTCAATGAGATCGGGGATGTCGTCAATCCCCGGGTCTGTCGGCGCACGTGAAGACACCGCCCGATCCGCATCAGCGGAAGATTCGCTCTCTCCTATCCGATTCAAGACGCCCCTCACATCCGCCAACGATGTCCGTGCGGTATCGGCGATAATAGCGACCCCACGTTTGATGCCTTCAATATCAGACTCCGGCAAAAACCGAACCGCATCGGATTGGGCAATAATCACCGCCAAAGAATGACCGATGACATCGTGCACGTCACGAGCCAGCTCCGCCTTTTCGTATTGGAGGGCGGCAATTTCTCGTGAACGTTCTGCCTCCATTCGGGCGTTCTCCCGCTGAGCCTCAACCGCACGAAAACGCCTGATGGAACGGGTGACAAGCCCCAGAAGCCACGCTACTCCGAGCAGTACGAGGATTATGATCAGATAAATAATGGCTTGAACCAGCGTGTTTGACCCGCTGAAAATGGGGTCCAACATTGACTCCCCCATAGCCAATCGAACTGAACCAATAATTGAGCCCACAACGACAGAGATGGCAGCCGCCCACATCTCCCAATTCTTTCCGTACGCCACAACACTGTAGACAACGATGACCGTGCCGATCTGGGCAAAAGACACATCACCGACGCTGAATATCTGGGTGACGGCAGAAAGCCACGCAAGACCGAGCGACCAGCGAGGAAAAACCCTCCGGATAACGAGAGCGGCAACGATCAGCAGGATGTTCATCGCTTCGAGGACAGTCGCGGGTCCCCCCAGAGTTGAGGCGAAACAGATGATTCCGATAAGACCTGCGATCAGGCAATCAAAAACCCACTGCCCGGCACGCAGCCGAGGACGTTCCGCCTGAGTCTTCTTGCCCGTCATGAACACTAATCTATCGTCAAACTTCTGGACGCTAGATGTGATGCCTAAACTCTTAACAGAGTAAGGCTCCCCTTCAATGCGAAAACACTGAGAGTTAGGCAGAATGCGAAGCATGAGAACCTTGCGGCGTTTCCTCACAGCATACCCCGCGTTTGCGCTGACTATCGGGGTAGCTCTCGTAGCGGTTGTCGCTCTATTTACGGATGCGCGATCCGCTGCTCCCTATGTCGTCGGAGGCTACGCGCTTGCCATCGCCGCTTGGCAAACGATACACATGGTGCGT
Organism: Lysinibacter sp.; assembly: GCA_040400085.1. GTDB lineage: Bacteria > Actinomycetota > Actinomycetes > Actinomycetales > Microbacteriaceae > HNR. The sequence continues at coordinate 23,074 of JBBAQX010000061.1, forward strand.
GAGCTTCTTCGCGGACACCTCGGGCTCGACATTCTCGCGGTAGTCGCGATCACGGCAGCCGTACTCGTTGGCGAACCGTGGGCCGCAATCGTCGTTGTGCTGATGCTTACCGGCGGCGAGGCGCTTGAAGACTACGCGCAGCACCGCTCCAAGCGTGAGCTGGACGCGCTGCTGAAACGCGCGCCGCGAGAAGCAACCCGAGTACTGAGCCCGGTATCACCAACCAAGACCGCAGACTCAACAACGCTCGAAACAATCACAATCGACGAAGTCTGCATCGGCGACACGCTCCTCGTTCGACCCGGCGAAATCATGCCGGTAGATTCAACTCTGATCACAGACAATGCTGTCTTTGACGAATCCTCGCTTACCGGCGAAAGCCTTCCCGTAGAGCGACGATCCGGCGATCCCTTACCCAGCGGGATCGTCAACGGCAGCACCGCGATCACCGTCACCGCAGCAGCCCTCGCCGCAGACAGCGAGTACCAACAGATCGTCAACCTCGTCGACGAAGCCCAGCGCAGCCGCGCCAACACTGTACGCCTCGCGGACCGCTACGCGGTCCCTTTCACCGCCTTCGCGCTCGCCCTCGCGGGTCTCGCCTGGCTCGTGAGCGCAGATCCTGTCCGCTTCGCAGAGGTGCTCGTCGTTGCAACCCCGTGCCCTCTCCTCATCGCAGCCCCCGTTGCATTCCTCGGCGGCATGAGCCGCGCGGCGAAGGCCGGGCTCATCGTGAAGGGTGGCGGTACCCTCGAGCAGCTCGCCAAAGTACGCTCCATCGCGTTCGATAAGACCGGCACACTCACTAGCGGCCACCCTGCCCTCACCCGCCTCGCCCCGGCACCAGGATTTACCGGTCAGCAGCTCCTGCAATGGGCAGCAACAGCCGAGGTGTATTCCTCACACGTACTCGCCTCGGCGGTAATTGAAGCGGCCCGCGATCACGGCGCTCCTCCACTTCCCGTCTCGGATGCGAGCGAACATGCCACCAACGGGGTCGCTGCACGCCTCAGCGGAAACGATAGCGCTGGCCAGATCCGCGTCGGTAAGCCCGCCTGGGTCGCCGAGTCCGCGCCCTCCCTCGAACGTGCCGAGGTCGCAGCCGGTGAACTCGCTATCTATGTCGCCCGTGACGGAGACTTTGTTGGTGCGATCATCATGCGCGATCATCTCCGGGAGGAGTCAGCAGCTGTCATTGGCAAGCTGCGGCAGCTCGGGATCAGCCGCATGCTGATGCTCACCGGCGATGTCCCCGCGACCGCAGCCCCGATGGCGGAGGCCCTCGGCATCACAGAGGTACACGCCGAGTGTCGCCCGCAAGACAAGGTTCGTCTGGTCAGCGAGGTCACACCGCGCCCCGTCATGATGGTCGGTGACGGACTCAACGATGCTCCGGTGCTCGCCGCGGCCGAGGTCGGATTCGCGATGGGCGCGAAGGGGGCAACCGCAGCGAGCGAGTCAGCGGATGTTGTGAATCGCTTCGACAACATTTCGGGAGTGGAAGCTGCCATCAGGATCGGCCGGGATACCCTGCGGATCGCGCTTCAAAGCATCTGGATCGGCATCGTCATGAGCGTCGTCCTGATGCTCATCGCCGCCTTCGGGTTGTTGCCAGCACTCGCCGGTGCGTGGTTGCAGGAACTCGTCGATCTCACAACAATACTGTGGGCTCTTCGCGCGATCTCTCCGAGATTTCGGCCTCGTCCCGCGCGCGCTCTTGCTCAGCAACCGGGTGCCGAGCATCCCTCAATCGAGAAATAGCCGCGATCACAGCATCAAGGACGATGCCGAGGATAATCGCGACCACAATGGCGATAGCTGCTCCGAGAATCGGGTTCTCCGTGAACCACGCGCCAGCAATCAGCCCGATGGTAACGGAGTAGATAGCCCAGCAAAAGCCGGCAACCATCGTCAAGAGAAAGAACCGACGGCGAGAAAAACGCGTTGCCCCGGCCGTCATACTCACGGCGACTCGTCCCACCGGGATAAAACGTCCCGTGAGAATCAGCGTCGCAGCCCTCTTCTGCAGGCCTGCCCTCGCCCAGGCCGTGGCTCGCGCCACACGAGGATTCCGCATCCATCTAAACCGTTCCATCCCCACAAATCTTCCAATCGCATATGCGATGTGATCCCCGCCGACGGCGCCGAGACCCGCGACAGCAACCAAAAGGATAAGGTGAGGGTTCCCGGTCGAGGTGGCAAGGGCGGCAACCGCGACCAGAATCGATTCGCTTGGGATAGGAGGGAAGAAACCGTCAATCACGACAACGAGGAATGTTATGAGATATACCCAAGGAGATGCCGCAAGGGACATCACTAAATCGTTTATAAATTCCATGGACTCACTCTCAAATAATATTTCTTGACCAGCAAATAATTCAGGAAACGTCAGAATTGAGGGGCAGCTTCCGTGGCCGATATATTGAGCATAGATTTTGTGGCGCTCCCGAGCGTCATACCCGAGTACTGTTCGTCTCAGTCCACAGGGTGACATTTATAATGGAAGGCGGCGGGCAAGAAGTCTTGATTCCACGCCGCACCCTGGGATTATCCAGAAGAACTCTCAAATACTGGCTAATGTCAAGTGTCCGGGGTTTTGCGAGCATCCCGATAGCTGACGAAGCACGGAGGAAACCACTATGGCGAAAAAGTCATCACAACGAAAATCAGAACCAACGCCATCCCCTATCCTTCCTCCTCATGCTGGTGTAGTAAGCGACACCACATCAGCCCCCAGCCTTCATGTCAACGCCTTCCGGATCGGATTGGTCGGCGGGCTTGGGGTTTTAGTGTCCCTCGTGATCGGCGGGGTTATCACACAGCTGGGCACGGTTCTCGTCTATATCGGAATTGCGCTGTTTCTCGCACTCGGCTTGGATCCCCTTGTCTCCTGGCTTGAGAAGAAGATGCCTCGCGGGTTAGCAATCGGATCGGTCGTGATCGCCGTGATTCTTGCATTTGCCGGTCTCATGTTCGCTCTGATACCTATCATCGTTGCCCAGACGACCAGGCTCATCGCAGACTTCCCCAATATTGTGGATGCCCTGAGTCGAAACTCATGGCTCCAAGATGTACAGAAACAGCTCGGCAACACAATAGATCTCGATGCGGCGTTCAAGAGCGTCGAGACATTTGTGGGGAACCCCAACAACTTGCTCAACATCGGCGGTGGAATCCTTGAGGTAGGCGCGGGGGTCGCCGGCGGGTTTACCGGGGCAGTGATCGTTGTCATCCTGACGCTTTACTTCCTAGCGTCATTGCGTTCGATGAAGGGCGTTGCGTACCGCTTTGTACCTGCGAACAAGCGCACCAAATTTATTCAGGTGAGCGAAGAAATTACCCAGGCAGTTGGTCGCTACGTTGTCGGTCAGGTCAGCCTGGCCCTGGTGAACGGTATCCTCAGCTTCATCTTCTTGACGATCATTGGAGCACCCCTTCCCGTCCTGCTCGCGTTCCTTGCCTTTATCGCGTCGCTGATTCCTCTTGTCGGAACCATTTCCGGAGCCATAATCATCAGCCTAGTGTGCCTGTTTGCGTCGCCCCTCACTGCCTTGGTAGCGGCAATCTACTACATCGTTTACATGCAAATCGAGGCGTATGTACTGAGCCCACGGATCATGAATCGGGCCGTAGCGGTACCCGGCTCCGTCGTCGTCATCGCCGCCGTCGCGGGTGGAGCCGTCGGCGGTGTGCTGGGCGCGCTAGTCGCGATTCCATTTGCGGCATCAGCGATCATCATTATCCAAACAATCGTGTTTCCCGCTCAGGACGCAAAAAGAGCTTCGTCCTAACCGGCACAGGTCGTATTCGACGCGACCTGACCCTGTACCGACGATGGGAGCTCTGTGACGGGTGGCACTGTTGCCGAGGGCGCCGTTACTTGCGGTGCATCGGCTTGCGGCGCAGTTTCCTGCCCAGTACCGGGAGCCTCTGCGGCCGGCGCCTGAGCAGCTGGTACATCAGCTGTGAGCGTCTCCGAATCGGCGAGAACGATAGGAGTATCAGCCTTGAGCGAGTCGAAGAGCTGAGTAACGAGAGAATCTATAGGTTGCACCCGGTTGCGATCGGCGGGATAGTCCTCGACGGGGAGCCGGACCATCACCATCGATCCGAGCTCGGTGGTAGCAAGGGTTGAGGCCAGACCGGCGAGGCTCTGGGCGTTACCAAGAGCCTCGTCTACGCTGAAACTTTTAGATACTGAATCGATCATGCCAAAGAGTGCTACCGGATTGGTCAGGACGCCGGAGCTTTTCATTTTCCGTGCCAGCGCGGAGAGGAAGACCTGCTGAGTATTGATGCGGGTCAGGTCGCTTCCATCGCCAATCCCGTGCCGGGTGCGAAGGAAGGCCAATGCTTGGGCGCCGGCAAGGTTGTGCTCTCCCGCCGCGATATCCAAGCCCGAATACGGATCTTGAACCGCCTCGACTACGCAGACGTCCACCCCTCCGATAGCGTTTGTGATATTCACCACACCGTCGAAGTCGACCATTATGAAGTGTTCGAGCGGAAGCCCGGTCATCTGGCTCACCGTGGCCATGACGCAATAGGGACCATCTTCGAGAACGCCGTTCAGCTGTACCGCGCTCTGCGCAGCGACCGGCTGTCCTTCAGTATTTGTGCAGTCGGCGGTAGCAGCAATCGTATCGCGAGGAATGCTCACAAGCGTGGCATTTTTGTGATCGGCCGAGATGTGTAGAACCATCATCACATCGGATCGGGCGCTACTCCCGGTGTCTCCGTAGTCTCCCGTTGCCTGCCCGACTCGTGAGTCGGTTCCCAGGATGAGCAGGTTGACCGCGCCATCCCATGTTGGCATTTTGACGGGTTCCTGGGTTGGACCGGGGCGAGCTACTACGTTGTCCTTAATATTTCCCATGACCTGGAAATATGCCCACGCCGCTGATCCTCCGCCTGCCATGAGAATCACGGTCAAGCAGCTTACCGACCAGAGGATAAACCGTCGACGCATATGAGTGGAGCGGGCGTGCTGCAGAGGCCGAGACGCCAGACCTGTCGGGGTTTCACGGTGTGTTCCCTGGCGGATCTTCTTCACCGGCTAAGGCTCCTTCTGATTGCATTTCTTGCATTTCTGAGGCGCGCCAGAGCGGCGACCCTGAACTATTCTGCTGTATTGAGGGGCTTGGGTGCCATTCGAGCATGTAATTGGCAGGCCTCTCACAGCGGGTTCACCGGTTGGGTCCGGCGATTTATGCCTCCGGCGAGAAAGTCGGCGCGACTCCCTCAATGATTGCCAGACCGCTCCCCCGGAACCGTTGACGCTCTGATGACAGCAGGCGCAGCAGCCGTTCGTTGGCTCCCCGGATATGACCGGAGACGAGACTCAGCGCGGTTGGGAGGTCTCTCTTGGCCACAGCATCCATCACGCGATGATGCTCCTCCCACGCGTAAATTCGAGCCTCCAGCGAGCGCGCTTCCAGCCACCGGGTCCGCTCAAGTCTGGTCAGCGAGTTTGTGACTCCGTCGACGATAAAGGTATTTCCGGAAAGCCTGGCCAAAAGTTCGTGAAAGTCTCCGCCAAGCCGCACACTTTCTTCCTGCTCAT
>JBBAQX010000062.1:0-14084 GCA_040400085.1 Lysinibacter sp.
ATTGCTTGATTGGCTGAACTACTTGAGATCTAAGGGCTCTCGTCTAGTCGGCTACAACAACATCGGATTCGACTACGTTGTGCTCCACACCTTTGTTCGTATGGGTAAGGGCGATGCGTCTATTCTGTACGACAAGGCTCAGGCTATCATCACCTGTGACGAGCGCAACAGGTTTGAGCATCTGGTGAAACCAAGTGATATGTTCATCCCTCAAGTGGACCTGTACAAAATTCACCACTTCGACAACCGAGCCAGAGCCACCAGCCTCAAGGCACTAGAGTTCAATATGCGTGCCGACAATATCAAAGACCTCCCGTTCCCCGTGGGTAGCACGTTGACCCGGGAGCAGGTCGAGGTGTTGAAGAAGTACAACGCGCACGACGTGTCGATGACCAAGGCGTTCTTCCATCACTCCAAGGATATGCTGGCGTTCCGCGAGGAACTGATGGTCAAGTACATGGGGAACAAGGATTGGATCAACTTCAACGACACCAAGATTGGTAAGGAGTTCTTCCAGATGGAGTTGGAGCGCGCGGGGGTGCCGCTCTACGACTACGGCTCCAAGGGTCGTACGCCCCGGCAGACGAGGCGTCCGGTCATCCACCTCCGCGATGCCATCCTCCCGTGGATCAAGTTCGAGCAGCCTGAGTTCCAGAGGGTTCTCGAATGGTTCAAGGAGCAGAGCATCACCGAGACGAAGGGGGTGTTCAAGGACATCACCGCCAAGGTCAACGGGTTCGAGTTCGTGTTCGGTTTGGGTGGTATCCACGGGTCTGTGAGCAACGAGATCGTTGAGTCGGACGATGAGTACGTGATCATCGACCTCGACGTGACCTCGTACTACCCCAACCTCGCCATTCAGAATGGTTTCTATCCCGAACACCTTGGTTCCCCGTTCGTCCATATCTACAAGACTCTGTTTGAGCAGCGCAAGTCGTACCCGAAGAAGTCCGCGGAGTCGGCGATGCTCAAGCTCGCACTCAACGGGGTGTACGGTGACAGCGGTAACCCGTACTCCGTGTTCTTCGACCATCTCTTTACGATGAAAATCACCCTGAACGGTCAACTGTTACTTTGCTTGTTGGCTGAGCGGTTGATGAATGTGCAGGACCTGACGATCCTCCAGGTCAACACCGACGGCATTACCGTTCGAGTGAAGCGAACTAACGAAGCAGTAATGAGGAGTTTCTGTGCAGGGTGGTCCGAACAGACCAGCCTCACCCTAGAGGATGTTACCTACAAGCGCATCAACATCGCCGACGTGAACTCGTACCTCGCCGTGAGGGAAGACGGCACGACGAAGCGCAAGGGACGGTACGAGTACGCGATGGGTTGGCACCAGGACCACTCCGCGCTGGTGGTCCCCAAGGTCGCCGAGAAGGTGCTAGTCGAGGGGGTGCCCATCCGGCAGACCATCGAGAACTGGCCCGACCTCCACGACTTTATGATGCGGATCAAGGTACCTCGCAGCGGGTTCCTGCGCTGGGGTGACGAGACGGTGCAGAGCACCACGCGCTACCTCGTGACGAGCAACGGTAAACCACTGGTGAAGTGGCTTCCTCCGCTGCCGAAGACCCCTGAGAAGTGGCGGTCGTTCAATCAGGAGTCGGGATGGTTGGTCCAAGTGTGTAACGACATCAGGGATGCTGATGGTGTGGTACCGAACTACGACTGGTACGTTGGTGAAGTCGAGAAGTTAGTGATGGGCTTGAAGTGACGGACTCGAAGATGTTTGATATTATCCGACTAATCGCAAGCAGAGCACTCACTGAGATTCGTCAGGTCGCGCCGCACTGTTACGGTGAACATCCGCACATCGGACATCAACAACGAGCGGAGAATTGCTGTAACGACTGTCCTTTTCTGCGGAGTTGTGCTAGTGCTTGAGTCGAAGATCGAAGAAACGGTTTGTAAGTACGCTCAGGAGAAGGGCTTCCTCACATACAAGTTCACATCACCAGCGCGCCGCGCGGTACCTGACCGTATGTTCATCCATCCTACTGGTCACATCTGCTTTGTCGAGTTCAAGGCATCGGGTAAGACCGCGACGCCCCAGCAGGCACGAGAGCACGCGCGACTCAAGGGGCACAACGTACAGGTGTTCGTGGTGGACTCGATCGAAGAGGGTAAGTTCGTGATTGACTTGGTGCGAGCGCAATGTCTGGGGTGCTAATGCGAACTGCCGATCAACTCCACGAGTATCAGAAGGCCACGGTCAACCACCAATGCTCGTACCCCGAGACGATGATCTCGAACAACATAAGAGCGTGGTTGAAATGACTGTACTAACACAGGAGCGACTACGCTTCCTGTTCATCTACATTCCTTGGTCCGGTGATCTCATCCGAGCGGTTCCTGTGAAGGGTCACCACGCTGGAACCAAGATCGGGGCGACTAACGCAAAGGGTTACGTGGTCGCTATGGTGGACGGTAAGTATTACAGAGTCCACCATCTGGTCTGGGTGTACCATAACGGACGCTTTGTTGAAGAACTGGATCACATCAATCGCGAGCGGGGCGACAACCGAATCGAGAACCTTCGACCTTGCACTCATTCTCAGAACCTCGGGAATGCGCGAGTGAAACGAGGTCGATACAAAGGTGTCTCGTTCTGTAAACAGACTCAGAAATGGCGTGCCAATCTGAACGGTCACCTGGGACGATTCAGCACCGAGGAAGAAGCAGCGTTAGCGTACAACGAAGCGGCGACCAAGCACTTCGGTCCAGAGTTCGCTTTTCTCAACGAGGTCACGCCGCCGTGGTTACTATAGGAACACTTGGTAAAACCAAAGGTATCCGTGAGGTCGCGGACCTACATGCGTACCAGAAGCGAGCCGTTGACCACCAGTGCTCATCGCCGACTTCAATGATGTGGTTGGATCCCGGTCTCGGCAAAACGGCGATCACACTGACCAGCATCGTCCACCTCCTGCAACACGGCTTTCTACGAGGTGTGGTGGTCATCGCGCCCATCCGTGTGTGTCGACTCGTGTGGCGTCAGGAAGCTGCGAAGTGGGCTCACACCAAACACCTCACGTTCTCGATGCTCATCGGTGACAAGGATCAACGCACTCGTGCGTTGCTTCGTCCTGCTGATGTATACCTCATTAACTACGAGAACATCGGCTGGTTATCAGAAGTTCTACATACATACTTTATCGGGAAGAACAAACCTATCCCGTTCAACGGTGTCGTGTGGGATGAGATCTCCAAGATGAAGAACTCCACCACGAAGCGGGTCAAGTCGTACATCAAGATCGCGAACCACTTCAACTGGGTTACCGGTCTCACTGGTACACCAGCGTCCAACGGGTACAAGGACCTGCACGGTCAGTTCCTCGTCGTGGACAAAGGTCAGCGCCTCGGTGATCACAAAACCAAGTTTATGACCAGGCATTATTACAAGGTCGGTGACCACACATTCAAGGCGTTCGAGGGTACCGAGGAGAGCATCAAGTCGGCCATCTCCGACATCACGCTGGAGATGTCCGCTGCCGACTACAACCCGCTGCCCGACCTCATTGTCAACAACATCGAGTTGGAGATGGATGGGCGCGCTCGCGAAATGTACGAGCAGTTGGAGAAGGAGTTCTTCACGCAACTCGACTCGGGCAAGGATGTCGAGGTGTTCAACCAAGCTGCGCTCACAAATAAATTGTTACAAGTCAGCAATGGATCCGTGTACCCTATTAGCGGTCTGTCTGTATGGGAACCTGTTCACGACTTGAAACTAGACGCATTGGAGGACATCATTGAAGAGGCGCAAGGGAACCCGGTTCTTTGTTCTTACGCTTACCGTAGCGATGCTGAACGCATTATGGCGAGGTTCAAGGAACTAGACCCGATCAACCTCACCCAATGCAAGTCGGAACGTGCCTTACAAAACGCGATGCATCGTTGGACCACTGGTGATTGTCGGTTGATGATCGGTCATCCCGCCTCGATGGGTCACGGGATTGACGGGCTCCAGAAGGGCGGACGACACCTCGTATGGCTCGGACTTACTTGGAGCCTCGACTTGTACGAGCAGTTCAACGCTCGTATCCGTCGTCAGGGTCAGGGAGCATCGGTGGTGTGCCATCGCATCCTCATCGCCAACACTATGGACCAAGCACAGGCGCTCGCGCTGGACGAGAAGGCCTCCACGCAGAACGGTCTACGCAATGCCGTGAAGCAGTATCGACTAACTAAAGGAGTCTGATATGAGTTTCAAGAATACTGGTGTTGGAGAGAACTGTGGCCATTGTGGTAAGACGATCCTTGCCCCGGCGCTCGCCCGGTGAACCCCGATGGCGACGGCGCCTTGGCGGACGCCAGACCACCGCGGCACCTGATAATCGCTATTTGCTGTAGTCCGGGCGTGATGCCTGTTTGGAGGTTTGCACTATGGGATATGACCGGAACCACGCGATCGTCGTCAGCTCTTGGTCCCTCGCCCTGCTGACCGAGGTCCGCGAGCGGGCGACCGGCTGCGGCAACCGCGCCAGCGAGATCATCAAGTACGTCATCAACGACGGCGGGGCCTTCATGGTGGCGCCGGACGGCAGCAAGGAAGGCTGGGAGGAGAGCGAGAAGGGCGACGCCGCGCGCGCCAAGTTCTTGCAGTGGGCCGACTCGCAACGCTACGCCGACGGGAGCACGCCGCTCCGCTGGGCCGAGGTGCAGTTCGCGGACGACGAGCGCGTGTCGATCGTCACGAAGCACTTCGACGAGCCCGATCGCTGGCTACCCGGCGAACTGACCTGAATTGACCTGAATTACAGACAACGCCACAAATCAGGAATTCGGAGACTTGAATGCCCAGCCTCGTAGATGAAACGTATTTTAGTGCCGGGATGCTCGCGCAACGCCTCGAACAGGCAGACTACGCGCTGACCAAAGCAAGGCGCACTTACCTGGCTACGCATTTCCCAGACTTTGCACAACACAAGAATGAAGCCATATCCCAGATGGTTGACTTTGCATACCTGGAGGAACTCTTAGTTGAAACCTTGGATATGGCTCGCGCGCTCGAAACAACATTACGTAACGAACACGTCGAGCGTCAAAAGGATTCCGAATAACACCAATAATCTGTAGAACGAGATAGGAGGCTCACTTGAGCATAGTAGAAGAGGCGCGGTGGTTGCTAGAACAGCACGATCATGTGCTGGGGCCGCTTAGCACGGAAGGCCCGCGCCTGGTGGCCGGGCTGCTCGCGGCCTACCAAGAGATGGCCAACAACGCGATGGCTTGCTCTATCCAGTCGATGGATTGGCAGGTTCGCGCGGCGCTGCGGAAGTTGACGGACACCTGGGATATCCACGACGCCCACTACAACGGCACCATCAGCGACTCGTCGGAATGGGACTACGACAAGGCTCACGACCACAAGCACGAGTTCGATAGCGCCTGGTGGCCCGCCCTGGCCGAAGCCCGCCGCATCGTCGGCGCGTGTGGTTGCGGCGCTAGCCCACCGTGCGGCGAGGTCGCCCCGGGCCTGCGGCGGTGCCAGGCAGACCGCCTCGCACTCGACGGCGAGAAGGGGGCGTGATGTACCTGCGCCTGCTATGCGGTCACTACGGCCCGATGCCACCGTTGGTTCCCGGGACCCAGGTCGCGGTCCACTGTGGGCATTGCGGGGCAATCTCCTACGTTCAGTACGGATAACCCGTCTTACCTGACCCTCTCGAAATTGCTTGACGAGCCTGGAAGGTGTGGTTTAATTAACAAGTCGCCGGTTCTCCGGTGGCGGGTGACTCTCCCCGGTTCGCCGGTATTGTAGGTCACTGACGCGCTCCCTGTGACGGTTGGGGTTACCCTGCCACGAGGGTTAAGGTAGATCGGTTCCCTTGGGTTCCGACGGCGCGGTCCAATAGACTTGTTCTATCCTCGGACCAACATTAAGCCCCGCGCGCCTCACCGCCCGCGGGGATTCTTGCTGCGTACCCACGAACGACGGAGGGAGCGGCACACACCGCTCCCCCAGGCCCCCAATTTCCAACAGCCTGTTCCGTCGGTTCACCGCGGTGTCGTCATCCACCGCCCTGGTCCTGCTAGTGCCCGCGTCGAGGTCTTACCACGGGTGGGAACACACGGCCCGGCAGAACCGAGGTTCTCCTACTTGGGTAGCAGTTCGACCTTGCGACGACCACCCTGGAGCGCCGCGAGGTACCAGCGTGCCTTGCCGGCAATCGGTGCGAACCAGCGCCCGATGTCCCAGCGGTCCGGGTAGTAGCCGTCAGCGTGAGCGTACCAGGCGTGGTCAGCCAGCACTGGGGCGTGGATGGTGCCAGCGACCGTAACCAGGGTGACGCCCCCCACGTTCTGCTTGCGTGGAAGATCCACGCTGGCGTCCAGGTCCAAACCGTAGCGAAATGCCACCTCAGCCGCCAGACAGGCCGTGCGCTCCTGCTGGACGGCAGGAAACCCCTTGTCAGGGTGACCGTCCATCGCGATACCCACGTTACCCGTGTTGCGCCCCCAGGTGTGAGCGCCCTTCACGTCGAGGGGACGAACGAGTTTGACCGTGCCGTCGGCGTGAACGCACAGGTGGTAGTCGTCAAAGTCCTGGGTGGGTCCACCCGCCGTCCAGTGAAGTGTGATGCGCTCGATTCGTCCCATCGGCTCAGGCATCTTGGATGTACCTGATCGCACGACGAACGGTCTGTGCGGAGTGGACCCACCCATCGGCGGTCAACTTGAGAGCCACGTCACCGAGGTCGCTCATCAACTGTTCCTTCTCGGTCTTGAAGACCTCGACCAATGGTTCGTTCATTGCTTCTTCACCTCGGCTAGAATCTGCTCACACAGATCGACGGCTTGACGAGCCAGAGCCTCGATACGAATGTGGTCCTGTGACTGCGCGCCGTTCTGCGCGCGAATGTCGTTCAACTGCATCGTGTGGTGGGTGGTCGCCTCGGCGGTCTGCTTCGCCGCGGACACCAACTCATCGAGGAACGGTTTGAGGAACGTACCAACCCCACTAAGGGTCTGCTTCGCCCCAGCAGCCACGGCAGCAACAACGCTACCGGCGGCTCCAACTACCAGGGTGATCTCTGTCTCTGTCACTTGATGTCTCCGTAACGTCGGGCGATGTCGGCTTTGATGTTTTTGACGTAGTTACGCGTTTCGGCGTACCCGGAGTTGTACGGTGCTTCCCACACTTGAAGGTTCGGATTCTGCTTACTGGGACGCAAGGCACCAGGACCAGCGTTGTACGCCGCCAGAGCCAGTATCCACGATCCGAACTTGTCGTGCATCGCCTTGAGGTACTTCGCACCACCAAGGATGTTCTGCGCCGGGTCGTGCGGGTTGACGTGCAGTCCCGCCGCCGTGCCCGGCATCAACTGCATCAGGCCGAGGGCTCCCGCTGGACTCGACAGGGTGTGACCCCCACGAACCTGCTGACCACCGCTCTCCTGACGCATCACCCCATCGAGGATGGCGACGGGTACACCCGTCGCCCTCGACGCGTTCTCGACGTGGTTCGACCACTGAGCGGCCGGTCCGCGAGGGTCCACGCGAATCAGGGGAGAACGCGAACCGCCGCGGTTCGGTGCAGGCGCGGCTTCTCTTGAGCGGTATCCACGGTCGGCAGGCGTCGAAGGGCTAGTCGGTGGCGCAGCAGGAGCGTTGTCCTGCGCTTGAAGCGCCTGGTAAACCGCGGGGTAGCGCATTACCATATGAGCGCCCCATCCCGTAAGACGACCAGCGGAACCGACGACATCACCAGCGCGTTGACCGGCAACATCACCAGCGAGAGTACCCAATACACCATTTCGACCGATGTTGTCTCGACGCACCATCGCGTTGGTCAGGAGTTCCCCTGCACCTTCGGGAGTCATCATCGCATTCGAGATGACACCGCGGGTCATCTCGTTCAAGTGGTTCGTGATTCGGTCAGTACCAGCGTTGAACAACGTCACTCCACGATGGAGAAGCCCGGGAGCACGCACCGGGTTTGTCGTGTTCTCCAAGACGTTACCGAAGCGGCTCGCGTCCGCTGCCTGCGACTCCGCGAGTTTTGCACGAGCCATATCGGCACGAACTGACTCCAACGAGCGCATCTGGTCGGGAGTGAGGATGTCGCTGAGGTTGTGGAACAACTGACGACCAGTGGCGCTCTTGATTGCACGATCGCCGTTGATGGACTCGTTGATCGCATTCGAGAACGAGTCAGCACGCAACGCCGCGGTGTCCTCCGCCATAGTGGGGTTCATCAGTTTATCGGTGAGGTACTGACCGATCTGCATCTGGTTGATCGGAGTGCTCGCGTCACGGTACGTGCGGCGAGCATCACCATAATGTGAGTTGTTATCCTCGATCCACTTGATGAACTCGTTGCGGGTCTTACGAATATCCTTAACGTCCGATGCACCAATCCCGAACTGTTCGGGGTCTTTGATCACATCGTCAAGTGCCATCTTCACACGATGAAGTTCTTCACCCGTGTAGGCGGGAATCGTCTGACCAAATCTGCCACGGACTGGTACCGTCGTACCGAAAGGTCGTCTTGCGTTCTTGAAGCCCAACTCCGCGCGAGCGAACGCTTCCTGCATCACCGGCGCTTTCATCAAACCAGCGAGCGTAGCGTCGGTCGGAGTAACCACTTTATCCGCCAACCCGTAATGATGGTTAGCGACACTATCGCGAATGGTGATGGCGTCCTCCAACTGCGTCGGAGTACCAGACCATTGACGAAGTTCCGCGAGACGCGCCTCGTTCTGAGCGTTCTTGATCGCACGCGCCTCGCGCGGGAGGTTCTTGGTGGCGTCCTGACCCAGCGCAGCGAACTTCGGCTGGTTCAACCGATGAGCGACCGCCTGGGCCGCGGTAGGCTTGCTGCCGGGCACGATCTCACGCGGCACCATTAGCGCGTTGCCAACGGCGTTGGCTTGCCCCTCGGTGGCGTCCAGCATCGTGTTCGCGACAGGACCCAATGTCATCTTGCGAGCGAACGCGCCAGCAGGACTCAACGCCCACCCAGCGGGTTTGGCGACCCAGTTGATAGGGTTCGTCACGGCGGCGGTCTTGTCGAGCACTCCCCTCGCACCGGAGGCGACCCGAGCGGCACGAGTCGCGCCCGCCGCCCGAGCAGCACCCATAGCGCCTCGCGCGAGCCCGGCACCGCCAGCAGCGACGGTGGAGAGGTCAGCGGCGAAGCCAACAGGGTCAGTCGCCAGCGCGTTGACGGGGTGCAGCACGCGGTTCCTCGCGTACTGACCCGCAGCGTTCGCAGAGTCAATCATCCCCTGTGTATCCGCGGTGATATTGACCGGGCTCTTGGCGGTCACCATCGCACGGAGGTCGGGTGTCATCAGGTTCATCGCACCACCGGCAGCGATACCACCGAGAGTCTGTGCGGTGGTGATGGGATGCATCGCCATATCCTTCATCCCCGTCTCGAGGTTCTTCGCGCTACCAGGGAAGTTCGCGTAGACCGCACCGGGAACCTCACCCCACGCTACATCACGCGGAGGAGCAGGAAGACTCACAATGTGACTCTTGATCGCCTCGCGGTCGGCAGGTTGTAACTTGAGGAACCCCCGATCCTTGCCACCCAGGTGCTCAATGACGGCAGCGCGATCCTCGGGGGACAAGGCGAGGAACTTCGGGTCGTTCGCGACCTCTCGTACTGTCTTCGCCATCTACTGAACTCCGTTCAGATACTCTTGAGCGGCAGGAGACAGACCGGTCGGACGATCGGGAATCGGACCGCCGGGAGTCGTCGGTACAGCCTTGAGCGCGGGACCGACAGCACTCTCACCGTACTGTTGCGCCTGCTGGCGGTACTGCTCGTTGATGTCCTGGAGAACTCGACGGTACGTCAGCAGCGAGCGACGGATGGTCTGCACGTCGTCCTTGCCGCTCGCCACCGATTGCTTGAGCAATTCGATGTCGTGGTCGGTCATCGGGGTAAGCGAAACGCCCTGCGCCTTGAGTTGGGCAACGTGGTCGAACGCACCAGAGATCAACAGTTGGCGAAGTTCCTGCGTGTTGACGAGTCGCTTGTCATCGACGTTGAATCCGAACTGCTTCGCGAGAGCACGCGCGTCGGTGATCTGACCCGAGAGAGCACCAGCGGTCACGCCGTCATCGAGCAGTTGCAGCGCCCGGTCAACTCGCGGTGCGGCCTGGAGAACGCTACGGTTAGCCTTCTCCATCGCAGCGAAGTCCTTGGCTCTCTCCTCACCGAGCGTATCACCAAACTTGTTCGCCGCCTTCGGACCAACATTGGTGACGGTCACGTTGGTGCCGGCACCAACAGGGGCAGGATCGTAGTTGGAGACCGTCCGAGGATTAGGGTCGCCGTGAGCGTTCGCTGCAACGAGTTGCTGACCCTTCGCCGTCTTCACTAACTGATACTGGTTTGCGTATGCGTCCTTGGCGTCCATTTGCAGACCCGTGATGTACTTAGCGAGCGCACCAGGGGTGGCACTTTCGGCCCGAATCGCATCATTCAGATTCTTAAGGTTGAAGTCGAGTGCCTTCTGCCCATCGAACCCAAGTGCTGTAAGTTCGGGATTGGTAGCCTGCTCCATCCACAGGTCAACCAACGGTCTGACGCCGTTCTTATCGGTCGGGATACCGCTCATTCGCTTAACACCGTATTCGTGATGCTTGAGTAGCGCCTCGACCTTAGTCTTGGCGGTGGTAGCGTCAGCGGTGCGAGTTCTGGCCTCATCCTCGGCGATCCCCGAGCGGAGTTTCAACCACGTAGGGATGTTCTTACCGCCGACTCCGCGCTGAGCCATCTCCCGAGTGTACGCCTCGGGGTCGAAACCGTTCTGTCCGTAAGCCGCCTTCGCAGCATCGTTCAGACGAGTAAGGTCCTCCCGCTCGTGGCGGTCCTTCATCATCTCGTTGGTCATCATCGCGTTCTTGAGCATCGACCCGTACTGTTCGAGCGGGTCGTCGATCTTCATCTGCGCGGGGTTAGCGATGGCGTTGAGCAGTTGGGGGTTGATTGCCACTATCAGTACCCCCCCATCATCTTGTCGTAACGGTCCATCAGAGCGTTACGCTGCCAGTTGTTGTACGCACCGCTGATGGCGCTCGTGAGCGCGTTGGCGCCACCCGTGTACATCGAGGCGTTAGCGGCAGCAGCCCCGGTGATGCCCTCACCTCGTGCGGCAGCAGCGCCGACCATCGCGTTGCCCGCGACGTTACCGTAGTTCTGTCCCGCGCTCGTCAGATGCTGGTTGGTGGTCTGACCGAGACCGGCACGGTTCTCCAGAGCGTTGCGCTTCTCACCACGCTCCGAGCGGAACCGGTTGTAGGAGTTCAGGTACTCCTCCGACGCCATATCCTGACCATACTTCTGCATCGCCTTCATCGTGTTGCCGGAGAAGAGACCACCACGAGCAGACATCGAGTTCTCCAGCGCCTTCAACCCCTCATCGAACCGGAAGGCATACGCCTTCTGGAACCCAGGGTCGTTCATATTGAAGGCGGACATCGGATTGTCCGTCTCGAACGAACCCAGCGCCTTGACCGCCGCAGTACCGTCCTCGCGCCAAGGAGTGAGGTCTGCCCGCGTCTGGTCGTAGATGGTCTTCGCGAGCCCACCAGCCTTGTCCGCTGCGGCTGCGTTGGCGTCGGCCGCTGCCTTCTCGCCTTCGGCAATCTTGTTCGCCGCGATGATCGAGCCGCCGGCACCAATGGCCGCTCCCGCAAGAGGAGCGACGGCACCGGCTACGTTACCCCAGTTGACCCCACCAGCAGCGGCAGGAGCAGCACCAAGCGTCTTCTCAATCGCGGCCTGCTCATCGTAGGAACGCTGGTCGTAGGTCTTGCCCCCGTAGACACCACGAGCAGCAGCGTTCCACTGGTCCGCGGTAAGAGGTACGGAAGTTCGTCCGATGGTACTGGGACCAGAACCAAGACCACGCAAGTCGATCTGTGACGGACCTTGCGTGTTGGTCTGCAACCCAGGGTCGCTCTGCCCCGGCATACCGATACTCAGCGGAGGGAGATCGGGACGAGGGTTCGGCGTGTACGGACCCACAGGATCGGGAAGGATGGCCCCGCTCACCATCGCGTTGGTGTCCTGGTTACCAACCGGTCGATTGTTCCCCAGGTAGGGACCCACGGGAGCACCGCCGCCGAAGCCGACACCAGCCGAAACCATCGGGATGTCGAACGGTAGAAGTGGCGCGGGTCGAGTCGGGTCAGGTTTGGGCGCGTTACGAGGGTCGTCCATCGTCGGGTCGAACGGGCGCGCGTACCCGGTGTCACCCTTCCAGGTGGTATGCTGACCAGAGTACGTGTCGAACGACGGGCGGTTGTCCTGGAACATCGCGTTACCATCGGGCAATCCACCAGTGTTGCCGTCAACTAAACTGCGATCACCAGTCCTCACAATGTACTCCTCGGGGGAGACACTGGTGTACTGAATAGACCCATCAGGACCATCCAGCGCCCAACGACCATCAAGACCCTTCGCGAAAGAACCATCAAAGTTCTTCTTGTAGGGCGACCGAGGCATACCCGCAGCGGACGAGTCTCCGTAACCCGCGCTCAGCAAACTCACGATGTAATCTCCTCGCCGCCACGGCTGGCTGCTACGTCATTGTACTGCCGAACCTGCCGGGATTCAAGTCAGGAAGCGCCTCGCCACGACACGGAAGTCCCCTTCGGCCGGATCGTAAGCCGTCACCAAGTCGTTGTTCGTGTAACGAATTGTAACGACGCCCGGAGCCGACACCCAGCCGAAGAAGGACCCGTTTGCCGGCACGCTCGCCGCTGGCACACCGAGGTCCACCACGTCCCCGTCCTTGGCCCCTGGAACGGCAACCGTGAGGTCGCTGCACGCGCCGGCCGCGGTGTTGGGGAAGTTCAGCGTGGCGACCGCCGTGTTACCCGAGAGGTTGACCAGGAAGCGGAACCAAACGGTACTGATGATGCGTGCGGCGTCAACGAAGGGCGTGCTGGAATTGGGGATAGGATTAGGCATTCGTTGGACTCATCACCAACTCAGCACCCATAATGGTGATCTTCACCGGGTCCGTACCGCTCACCTCGTACACCCGGTCACGGAGTTTCGTCGTCATCCCAAGGCGACGCCAGATAACACGAGTGCCGTACTCGCCAAGGGAGCCCATACCCATCGGACGGGTCAACTCGTTCGACCACGTATGACCACCATCGTCGGACCAGCGAAGCATAATCTCCGGGTCACCGGTATCCTCGGTACCGACACCCGCCTCACAATCGAGTTGGAGCGAGTGGTGCGCCGTCCGCTTGAGGTTGTTCTGACCGGTGGGCAATGCACGCCAAGACCGGAGCCACTTCTGTGTCTCTCCGTTATCCTCGTACACGGTCAGGTCAAACGAGTAGATGTTACCGTTCTCGTAGTCACCAATGACGGTCATCGAACCAGCGGTGACACCGTTGCTTCCTCGCCAGAATGCTTGACAGTTACCACGGTGACGGGTGAACTCACCGTCAACGAATCCGCAACGCTCGTGCCACGCTTGGGTCGAGACATCGTACACCCAGGTTGTATCCGCATCGGGGAATACCACCACGTAAAACGAATGACCGTCTTGTTGGTACGAGTACGACACGGGGGACCGGTCTGTGAGCGAGAGGCTATCGGGGATCACGTACTGTTGGATCTGCCAATCAACAGCGTGGGTAGAAATGCGCTTCCCGGAATATCCCTCGGAGCGGTACACCATCAGGCTACCTTGCGCGCTCTGACCAAGCCAGAACAGCGAGTTGTCCAACTTGGATACAGCGTACGATGAGGCGGATCCGATGGTGGTGCTGTACGAACCCGGGACCGGAGCGAACGGAAATCCCGCGTTACCAGCGTTGTACCAGACCTCCGTGCTGCTGTTACCGAAGACCCAAATCTCGTCTCCATTCACCATCAACGAGTTAACGATGTCCGGTGAATTGGTAGCCGACCTCTTCTCTGCTGGATCGATAGTCAGCCCGTCTCTCGACATCCAGATTTCGTTGGTGCCTGGTCGATTGAAGATGAAGAACCCGTCGAGGTAATCGACAGTCACCGCACCAGGGAAGTCACCGTCGGTGATCTGCAAGAACGTATTGGTGACGTAGTTATAATTGTACCCTGTCGCATTGTTGGCAAT
>JBBAQX010000062.1:14184-28522 GCA_040400085.1 Lysinibacter sp.
CCAACGAAGTCACCCGAAGGGCCGAGGGTGCGCGAAGCATACCCACCGGTCCAGGTGAACGCCTGAGTCGTAGTCTTGTACACCGACAACCGCTCGGTGCTCCACGAGTCGAGCATCTGGTTCAGCGCCATCAGGGCGTCAGACGACTCACTGGCCGAGGGGGTTTCACCCTCGGCCAGCACGCCCAGTAGACGAAGTGCGCGGTTGATCTGATCACCGGCCGTGTAGGACACGGGACCTCCCTACTTCTTCTTGGTTCCCTTGAGGAAGTCGGGCACGACCACTTCCGGTTGGTCGGTTGCCGGGTCAATCCCGATGACCACCACGGCTTCCGGCTCGACCGCGGGCACCGGGGCGGAAGGATCGAACTCCTCCCACCCGTTCGCCCGCGCCGTGCCCACCTCCAGGCTGTTCACGGAGAGAGCCAACTCCCCGTGAACAGGATGACGCAGATGGATGATACCACCCATCTTAGAAGAGGCTCGCGATCGGACCGAGCGCGGTCACGAACGCGGTCGGAGCGTTGGCGGCGGCCGTCGCCGGCTGCGTACCGTAGACCTGACCGGTGACCTTGTTCTGACCGAAGTTGCCCAGCGTGTGCGTGCGGAACTTCTGGGTACCACCCGTGGTGTCACCCGACCAGCCGATGTAGTAGGGAGCGGGTCCCTTGAGCGCAACCGCACCACCCGCCCAGTTGGCTTGCTGGTAAGCGTTCGTGCCGGACTGAGCCGTCGATGCGGTCTTGGCGACGAAGACACCCGCGCTGTCGTACAGGTATGCCGTCACATTGCCCGCAACGGCACTGCCGTTGAGCCAGCCAACACCGGTGCTGGAGACGTTGGCTGTGACGGGCACCTCGGCGAAGTAAACCTCGGTCGTCGCACCCGTCGAGGTATCACCACCCTGGGTCGTGCTGATGGCCGGCACACCACCGGTCGCGATGGTGCGCGGGCTAGGGGTGAAGCCGCCACCGCCACCCAGACCCTCGCCAGCAGCGAAGGTAAGGGTACCCAGCGACGACGCGCGCTTGTTGGCGTCGAGGATCAACGCCTTCGACGCCTGTGCGGTACCAGCCGCCGTCACGTCGGTGTAGTTGATCTCCGCGGCCGAGGCTGTGACGGCGGTACCGTCAACAGCCCACGCACCACCGGTGAGGTTCGGGTCGGCGTAGGCAACGCCGACAGGGATGTTGTTCGGCATCGCCTAGCCCACCCGGTAGATGTTCCACGCGGCGGTGCCCGTCTTGACGAGGCGGAACCGCGCGGAAGCAGCGGCAGCAACGGCAAGGGAACCAGCGGTGGCGGTCGCCGTGATACCGGTGCCGACAGCAACGGTGCCCGTGCCGGTCGTCGCGTTGACGCCGAACTCGATGAACGATCCGGTCTTCGCGCTGGGAAGCGCGGCGTCGATCAGCGCCGCCGTAGGCAACGTGAGCGTGTGGCCGGCTCCGGTGTAGGAGAGCAGACCGGAGAGCAACTCGGTCACGGTGACGGTCGCGTTGCCGGTGTACGAGCCGATGCTGGTGATGGTCATGTAACCAACGTTCGGCTCGGAGTCACCGAGGCCGACTTGGTACGAGGAGGTGTTGGCGATGGCGGTGGTAGGACCGTTCGCATCAGGCATTGGTAGTTACCTCTATCCTTCCGGGCCCTAGCCCCAGGTCCGAACGATGCCGGTCGGGCGCAGCACGGCCCAACCGTACAGCACGTCGAGACGGCTCACCATCCGATCGTTGTCGATGTCGTACCCGCGGATGAAGCGCATCGAGATGCCGTTGTGGTTCATCCGCGAGGCCATGTCCATCCCCTTCGGGAGGATAAGATCGGCCGTGGCGAACGTCACCGCGTCCTTGTAGTACGTGAGGTTCTGGGGGTACTGCGTCGAGGCCGAGCCAACCCAGGTCACAGCGGCGCCGCTGATAGGCAGCGCGTCCATCGTGGCGAGCGCCTGGGTCGCGTCGTACATCGCGGCCACGGTGACCGTGAGCGTGTTGGTGGAGGCCGTCGCATCGGCCAGCACGACGAACTGGTACAGCGCGCCGACGGACTGGCGGGTCTGCGGGTTGACGGCGTTGCAAGCAGCAACGGTGAACACGTCACCCAACTTGACCGTCTGGCTCGCGGCGCCGCTCGTGGTGATGACGAGGGTCGTCGCACCCTGAGTCGAGACCGTCGTGGCGACCGTCGCGCCCGAGAGGCGCGAACCCGTCGTGTGGGTCGCGATGCTCTGGGACATGTTCATCTCGTCCAGGCCGAGGATGCCTTCCTGCATCAAGCCCGACTTGAACTGCTTGGTAACCGTGGAGACGGGGTTGAACAACCCCTTCATCCCCTCGACCAGCCCGGCGTTCGCGGCCGGGTTGACGCACATGTACCGCTGACCGCGCGGCACCGCCGCCTCGTCCAACTTCTGACCCGCGGCCAACAGGACCGCCGACGTGGCAGGCGTGGTACCCGGCGTGCCGACGGACTGACCCGCGTACTTGTAGAAGTTCGCGAGGTCCGCATCCACGGTGGAGGCCAACTGCGAGACGCGCGGCTGGATGATGAGTTCCGAGAAGCGGTCGATGCTCATCGTCAACTCGGCGCTGGTGAAGGACAGCGCGACGTGCTTCTGGCTGGAGACGTTCAGCGTGGTGTACTGCTGACTTTCGTCCTGCGCCCCGATGGCCGCGCCGTCGGTGACCAGCGCGCGGTCCGGGAGCCGGATGCGAAGGGCCGTGCCGATCTTGGCACCCTCCTGCGCGAAGCTGGCGTCGTACTGGCGGTTCACGTTCCGGGTGAGCACCAACTGGTTCTCGAAGACGCGCATCGCCTCCGCGGTGATCATGTCCGGGGTGAGAATGGTGTTGGCCATGTCAGGGTCCTCTTGCTAGCCTTGGCGAAGCTTGCGGTTCCGCTCCTCGATCCACTTCGACCCACCCAACGCCACCACGGATCTGGGGTCGTTCACATCGTAGGTCGGGGTAGACGAGCGGGTAACCGGCTTGACAGGGGGTGGTGCTGCGCTGGTCTTCTTCACAGGAGGAGGACTGGTCTTGAGAGAGGCTTCGATCTTGCCGAGTTCCACCGCCTGTTGCAGCGGGGAGAGCCTGGCAATACGACGGGACTCCGGGATGTTCTTGCCGAGGTGGTAGGCAACATCGGGACCCATCTCGGACCCCTTGATCACCTCTGCCATGTAGAGGGTGATCGACGGACCACCATCGGCGGGGAGACGGTACACGACCTGTTGGAAGTCCGGGAATGCCTCTCGAGCCGCCTCTTCGCGTTCCGCGTACGTCGCGTTGACCTCGACGGTCCGCTTCTGGTGCTCGTTGTGAGCGACCATCTGCGCGGCCTTGTGGGTGGTCAGAGCGTCGAAGAACTCTTCCGGTGTCTCGTACTGGTCGGCCCGCGGTTCCTCGCTGGGGATCGGACGCTGGACCTCGACGGCCTGCGCCGCCTGCTCCCGCTTCCACCTCCGCTCGGCCTTCGCCAACTCCTTGGCGACGATCTTGTTGACCTCATCCTGCTTGAAGGTTTGATCTTCGGGAGGCTCACCCTCCCCATCGGTCGGCGCACCAGGGTTCGCGTCCGCGGAGACCGCCGTGTCCTCCGCTTCCGGTGCGGCTTCCACCGCTTCGCCAGTGTTGTTGAGGGATTCGTCCGACATCTGCTTCCTTTCGGGAGCGTCCGGTCAAATGGGCCGGTACATCTCAGTTATACAGGCAACCGGGGTCGCCGGTCAATCGGGATTCTAAGGGAGATTCCCCTTCATCGCTTCAACGATAGTCAGGAGATCTTGGATGTTCGCGTCCTTCGCGACCAGTTCGGTCTCCAACTTGGTCAGGCGGTCAGGGTCGTCCAGTTCAGCAAGCCGTTCGGTGATGACCAGATCCTTGGCGGCCAGTTCTTCGGTAGTCTGCTTGCGAAGGGCGATCATATCGGCGAGGACCGATTGAACGGCGGCGTCCTGATCGATCAAGACTTGGCCGATCACGTCGGCGATCTTGAATCCTTCGGCGTCCTTAATAGGCACCGGGGCGAGCAAGGTCTGGGTAAGCGGGGCGCCATCCTTATAAACGGTATTGATGGCCTGGAAGTGCGCGCCCCTGTACTTACCAACCTCGAAGCGGATGAGGATCTCGTATGGCTCTTGCTTCTCTTCAAACATTGGTTACTCCTATACCACGGTGGTAGAGACGTTATCGCAGCGCTTCCAGTTGGTGCCGTTACTAACAGCGAGGCATGGACCGTTACCGCCTGCGTCGGAGACGTAGATGATGCCGCCGGCCACGCCCGCGGCGGGTAGCGTGGCTACGGTGTAGCTCTTGAGGTCGGCGCGCAGGCCCAGGCCGATGCCTCCGTCAAACTGCGCCTTGCCGGTCTGGCACCACAGGCTGTAGCGGTTCGTGCCAGCGCTCGTGTTCGCGCCGTCGCTGGGCGCCGCGTCGATCGCCACGGTGGCCGCGGTGGTAAAGACGGTGGAGGTGCCGGACGTGCCGTTGTTGGTGGGCGCCTTGAACAGCGCGTTGCGTTGAACAGTGGTGGTCCCGTTGGCCCAGGTTTGCGTGGCCGAGCCGTCGAAGAGGAACTGCGTGGCTTCGGTCGCGGCAGTGCGGGCGGTGTCGGCGGCGACCGTCGCAGAGAAGGTAGAAGCGCTTGATGCTGCCGCCGTGCTCGACGCCGACGGGGTAATCGCGAACTTTCCTTTCGGGCCGACGGACCAGATAAGGCTACCGTTCTGCTGCATCGTGAGGTACGGTCGAACACCGATATTGGTGCTACCGTTCGAGAATCTGTACAGCGGGTTCGAGCCGCTGTCGGTTGTCCATACAGCACGAAAGTCAATACAAATGTTGGTACTCAGAGATGTTCCGGTTATCGCCGGAACCATCGTCGAATCTGTCGTGCTGCTATTTCCCAGCGTCAACTTCGCGCCACCCGCATCGGAAGTGGCAAGCGTGAGTATCGCCTCGGCGACACTCGCCTCCGCATCCTTCGTGAACGTCCAGCCGGAACCGATGGCGCCGCCGGTGAACGTGTTCAGGTTGGCACCGAACAGAGTCATCACCTGACTCAGTGTCTCGGTCTGAACCACACCACCAGCGGTTACATTGACCACCTTATCGGTCAGTACAGCGGATCCGGCGGCAGGCAGAGCCGAGACGTTACTACCGAATGTGGACCTCACGTAGAACGGAGGAACGTTGCCGAACTCACTCACGGGACTGCACAGACAGCAACCTTCACGGTCGCCGTTCCACTTGTGCTGATACCGACAACCGCACCCGATCGGTGGGTAACAATGGTGGTAACATTCGCGGGGCACACGAGAGGGCTGTTCGCTACGGTGCCTGCAACGGCACCGGGGATGACCGCGTTGAAGTTCGTACCCGCTGCGGTACCGGCAGCGATCGCGCCAGCACCAGAAGCATCAACGAGTGCGATGTCCACGGACGGGTTGATTGCGATGGCATCCATACCCTCCGTCGTGGCGATCTTCGCCGTGGCGGCAGCGAAGATAACTGTTGCCGATGTAGCAACAGACACCGTTGCTAAGTTAACTATCTGCATCGTTACCTTCCTGCTATCGGATTCTGTAGATACTAAACCAAGTGCTGTAGGACCCAATGCTAGTGGGGTTTTTAAGACCATTCACCACAAGGGTATAATCGTCACCAGCGGTCAACTGGTAAACACCGGAACTGTTCAGTTGGAAACCAGCATTGAAGTCACCGACCTGCTGCTGGTCGAGGGTGTAAAATGAACTACCATTGATCGCTAGGATGAGGTAGAACGTGTGACCAACTGTACCGCGCTGATCGGTGGTCGAATAAACACCAGCAGTAACCACGTAAGTACCGGACGATACAGGGCGGAACTTACCGTTGGCAAGAGTGAACTCGCTAGCGATGTCCCAGTCTTCCGTATCGCAGATGATCGCGGAGTCGCCTGTCGTCGTGACATTGTAAGGGGTTACGAGATGGGCACGGAACCCACTGGTGACACCACCCAGACGAGGGTCGTTATCGCCCACAGCAATGGGTACCGCCGCCGATGCTGGTGCAACCGACAACCGAGTAATGCCAGCAGCACTCGTGGTGGCCCACTGGTTGTTACCCACGGCAATGGGGTCGCTCGCGCTCACTGGAGCGGCACCCAACTTGGTGATACCCTTCGCAGAGGCGGACGCATCGACCGGCGCAGTGTACGGTAGACCCACCAGTCGGGGATCGTTATCACCCACGGCGATGGGGGAAGCAGCGCTCACCGGGGCGGTCGCCAACTTGGTGATACCCTTCGTGGTAGTCGACGCATCCGCAATGACAATCGGAGCCGACGACGCACCAGCGATGTTGTCCCACGTACCAATCACCACATCCGCGCTGGTCTTGAGTACGAACTTGTAGACCACGCTGATGTTCAACCACGTCCCGTCGTTCGACACCCGACCAGCGGAGTCGAGCACGATGGGGTTCGTACGAGGGGTCGCACCCGTGATGCTGGTATAGGTGGTCGCCGGGGTGGTCGTACCAGCCGTGTAGGTGTACAACTTGCCCCCCGCGAGGGGCACCCCATTGTTGTCGAAAAACTGCTGACCCGCACCGCCGATGGGTGAGATGACGACGGTGGGCATTACTCGTCACCACCGGCCGCTGGAGGCGGCGCGAGGTCGGCCTGCTGCTCCGCGGCGTCGCTGGCGTGCGCGGCCTGCTGCTCGGCCGCCTGGGCGCCGTGGATCGCGTTCATCCGCGCCATCCCGAATTCGTGAGCGTGCTGCTTCTCCTGGAGGGCGTGCTTGCTCTCCTCCAACATCTGCTTGTTCGGGTCGATCTGGGGTACCTGCACGGCCTGTTCGACCTGCATCCCCTGGACGGGGTTCGCCGGCTGCATCGCAACGATGCGCTTCGTCTGGGCATCGAACGCCTTGATCTGGACCTCTTGTTCCTTGATCATCAGGTCGCGAGCCTCGAACGACTTGCTGACGTTCTGGAGCATCGCGTTGGCGTGGTTCAACTGCTGCATCAACTGTTCGATCTGCATCTTAGCCTGCTGAACCGCAGGGTCCGCATCATCGCGCAGGAGTTCAGGGTTGATACTCTTCTGGATGCGCTCGGCAATCTCCTTCGCACCCGGCCAATCCATGTTCTTGACGAACAGGTCGCCGGCAATCCCCCACAGTTCGGGGTTCGCCTGGAGCAACGTGGACATACCCTCCAGCGCCTCGATGCGCTTGGAGGCGTAACTGGGACCAGCGATCACCATCACCCCGTACTTACCGACGGCAGGGTTGTAGATCTTCTCGATCACACCATCGGGGTACTGCACCTCACGAACCGCTTCCGTCTGCTCAGGATCCAGACGTACCATCTTGGAGGTACCATCCTCACCCATAATCATCGCGACACGATGGGTGTCGTAGATCTTGGGGATGAGGTCCACCATCTGACGACCACAGTAGCGCACGGCACGCGAGAGGTTGGTCACGTAGTGGTAACTACCAACATCACCCTCGTGCTGACGGGCCAGGATGGCCTTACCAGACCGCTCGTTCGAGGGCATACCAAGCGAGGCATTGTACTGACCGGTGGTCTTCTTCACATCCTCCGCGGCACCCTGCTTCGCGGCGATGATGCCGCTCTGGGTCATCGGTGGCTGCGACCGCTGAGGAGGAGGGAGGATATTCCCGGCATCATCCGTAATGGCGTTGTATTCGAGGTAGGGGAACGGCTTGACGTTCGCGTCCCGCCACTTCTCCTCGAAGTTCTCGAACTGACCAGCAGCACCCACGAACGGTGCCTTGGGTGCGAGGGCCAACATCTCCACCTCGTTCGAGGCGTGGTAGTTATACATCCGCTGCGCGTCCTTGGCGTTGCGGACGATACCCGAGATCCAGACCTGACCCTCGACCTCGACCTCGTTACCGATGACGCGGATAACAGGGATGTACTTCCCAAGCCAGTCGGTCTCCTCAAGGATCTCGTACCCGTTGGTCTTGTACCACTTGACCTTCTTACGCTCGGAAGGCCGACTCTTGACGGGCTCGATACCCATCATCTTGTAGTGCTCGGCCTCGGGCGAACCCTCGAACTCGGCGTTACCATCCGGGTAGAGGTTCAGCGTCTCGGTTGTGTTCTCGTAGCAGTAGTATTCCGCGATGCGTACCGTCTCGGAACCAATCCACGGCGCGATGGACTGGTTGCCGACACCAGCCTCGATCAGTACCGACACCGGTGATGCCTTGGGGTACTGCTTCTCGTACTCCTTCTTGTCCAGGTCCTCCAGGATGATGCACCACTCGGCGTCCTCGCCGCAGGGGTGTTGGATCATCGGGTCCATATAGACGCTGAACGAGTTCCGAATACGACGAATGATGAGTTCCTGGTCGAAACTCTTCTCGTCAACGTACCGGGTGATGATGCGCCAGTACCCCTCACCGTAGGTGACCTGGTTGGTACTCGCGGTGTCGTACGCCACGTCGGCATCCGACTCGTACTCGATGTGCCGGATCATCCCGTTCAGGATCTCGGCCACGTCGGTATGGGCATCACCGTTCGCCGGGATGACCTTCGGTGCCGGCCGGTTCTGCTGCTGGTCGTTCGTGATCTGGAGGATATGCTGCGGCAACTGGTTGACGGTCAACGTCGGACGCGCGATGTTCCCGTTGCCGTCGAGGCGCGTGTTCAACGCCTCCGTCGGCCATTGCCAGTTGTTGTCGGGGCTGCCGCTTGCGAACTTGAGGTCTTCTAGTTCGTTCTCGCGAGACGCCGACGTGGCGCTAATCCCCGCCTGGAGGCGCGAGCGGCAAAGGCTGACGACGGCTGTCTTGTCGGTCAATTCTTCATCCATCCCGCCGCGCCAGCGCCCGCTCTCGAACCCACGAATCGGGCAGGGCGTTCCGTGCGCTTGGCTGCAACGTTCCCATTATACTCACGATTCGCGACTTTGAAAGCGAAAGTTAGGGCCAGCGCGTCGGCCGTGTCCGGGGAAGCCAGTCCGCGCCCCTTCATGTCCTTCTTCGACTCCAACCACATCACGTTCTTGGAGTCGGGCTTCTTCCTCGGCCCAACGAGGTCGGTCTGGAGCCGCTTGTCGGCCGGCAGGACACCCGTCTCTAACCACCTCTTCATCGCGGCCCACATCTCGGCCCGCTTGTTACCCCACCGGCTCGGCTCCTTCGACCCCCACGAGAAGTTCACCTTGCGAATCCTATACCCCTGCTCGTTCACCCGGTCCGCAATGGGACCACCCATCAGATGGGTATCGATCGCCGAGACGGACGGCTTGAACTCCTCGATATGATCCACGATGTGACCAACACCCTCCATCGTACCCTTCTCATCATCGGTGATCTTGAACCGGAAGATCTTGAGAATCACGGTCCCCTGACGAATGACGATGACGAACCAGTCCGTACCACCACCCGACGGGTCAACCCCCATCGTAATGGGTGCCGTCTTATCGTCCTTGTGCTCGCGAGCAGCCGCCTTCTTCACGAGGTCCACCCCGATGAACGTCTCCTCGTCACTCGTCGGCGCGAGACCATACACCTCGACCCGTGCCTCGTCCGAATCGGGTCCGTACTCATCGATAATGTCCTGGTACGCCTTCTGGTCCGTCCCCTCGACAGTACGAGCATCAATCTGCTCGTTGTCCCACAGGTCTCGATTCTTGTTGAAGATCTCAAAGAACTGACCCTTGTTCCGACGCATCTGGCTGAACGCGAACCAGAAGCGGTTGAACGTCGGCTCGGTAAAGAACCCCTTCGCAACGGTCCAGATGGTGTCCGGGATACCCGACGCCTCATCGAAGATGAGCATCATACCGTCGTGGTTGTGGTTACCAGCGTACGAGTCGGGCTTCTCCTCGGACCACAACTTACCCTCGGCACCCCAATGCTTGGTACTCTTCTTGAGTTGCGTCTCGACCAGTTCGATCAGCCACTTGGCAGGTCGCATCGAGATACCCACCACCTCCCACCAATGGGAGTTGAGACTCATCGTGACCCACTTATCCAACTCGGGAAACGTGATCTTGCGCAACTGGTCTTCGGTATTGGCCGAAACAATAGCCGATGCACCAATACGAGTATCGAGGAACCATTGTGTGATCCACGCCACCAGCGCCGACTTACCAATGCCACGACCGGACGACCGTGCAAGACGAAAGAGTCGCGGTAAGTTGAGGGCGTGACCGTGCTCGATGTGCCGTGCGATCTTGCGAAGGATCTTACGCTGCCACCGACGCGGACCCGAGAAGTGTTCGAGTGGTGTGTCCTTCACACCCCAGGGATAGTTGAACATCACGTACGCCTCCGGGTCATCCGCGATACGCGGGTCCCAGAGTTCGGTCATCAACCGTTGTTCTTCCTCGGGGGTGTACTGGGTCTTCTGCATCTACTCGGATAATCCAATCAGTGACTTCTCACCACAGATACACGTACATTCAGTGATCGTCATATTCGCAGGAAAGACGAGAGTGAGTCGGCGTTTGCACGATAAACAGACGACCTTTGGTACCACCTTATGAGGGAACGATTCTTCCGCCTCGATCAGCATCTACTCTCTGTCCCCAGCAACTATCTGACAACGGGACGAGATCATCGCGAGACACCCGATGAGGTTGATGATCTCGTTGCGAGTCATCAGGTCCATCGCGGGATGGAACTTCCAGGTGATGTTCATATTCTCATCACCGTACAGGACGAGGAGTGGCTTCGCGATCTCACTCATCGTCCCCACCCTCGTCCCGCGCCTCCTCCAACAGCAAAGGAACGCCGTCGTCCAACACTTCCACGTCCACCACCTGCTGTACCCGCGTACGAGCCGCCTCCAGCGCGCCCACGATGGAGATGTTCCCCACCACATCGATCGTCTTAACGTCCCCGTACTCCCGACGATTGTTGGTGCTCATCAACCACTTCAAACTGTCCACCACGAGACGATCACGCGCCACCTCGTTGGGACTGGCCGTGCCGTCCTCGTTCTCCCCCTTCGCGTGACGAATCACATCGTCGGCCCACGCCTCCGTGCGAATCTCCTTCGCCTCCCGGTAGAGCTTCTTGCGAGTAGGGTCGGCGTTCATCCATCGAGTGAACCCGCCGATGTCGATGCCACCGTAGTCCCCTGGAAGGTCTCGAATCGCTCTCTTGAGCGTCTGACCCGCGTAGATGTACTCCAGCACCCGGGGGAAGACGAGTTCGTATCGTGCGAGGGTGGCCGACTTGGTAGCCATTGCGAGGGTGGTGGACTTCGCGATGTCTGCCTGCTGTACCCCCGCGAGCCAGTCGGGTTGCTGCTGGCGTGGTTGGGCCGCGGCAAGCCAGAAGGGGAGATCAGACGATGCGCTCATGTAGATAGTATGCCCCATCTGAGCAGTCAAGTTCAAGAGGGGACGTGATTCTGCTGTTCAGTGGTTCTCTAGGGGTGTTTATTACAGCGAAGTAATATCACAGTGTGATAGTGGTTTTCAGAAAAATTTAAAAATTGTTGGTGGGGGTCTAGTGCTATAGCGAGCGCCCCACCCCATCGGGCCCTTCCCTCCCCCGCCGCCACCCTCCCCTGAAATTCCAGATAATAGGCATTATCTGGTGTGACAGGCTGAAACCCGCTGCTGGTGCGGCTCTACAGGTTTCGAGGTTTGACCTTATCACAGTGGAGTGATGTGTCAGTGTGATAGTCGAGTAGTACGAGGCGGTATGATCATTCGAGTGTAATGGAAGGTTACTTCAATGTAGTGGATACGAATGGAGTAACCATTACCCTGTAGTCTTCCAGTGTAGGAGGCAATGTAGGGTGTGACAAAGCGACAACAGGATAACATATTTTCTTCTTACTTACTTATAGTAAGGTTAGTACTAATAGTAAATCAGTAAACATATCCCGCTGTGATACTCGTATTCCTCCAAGTCTCTGAACCCCGAAATCCGTCACTTTGTCACACCCTACATTGCTTCCTACACTGTGCCGCTACACTGTGCTACACTCGTTCCAGGAGGAAGACCGATGCATTTACCACCTGGGTTGACCCACGCAGAGATCGCAAGCCTACTCGGTTGCTGTGAGTCGGCAATCGGTCATTGGTTAGCGAACCGGCGTCAACCTCGTCCCGAAGCTGTGCGACTACTCGAAGTGTTAGCACAACTCGAATGGCAAGCGCCTGCCTTGTGGGACTCCATCGTTGCACCGCACCGCAAGCCGCAACCAAAGATCGTTCACATCACGCGACCACTGCCGCCGCCTGTGAGCATATACAAGCCTATGGCGCGCGTGCCAGTCTACACTCTCGCGAAGTTCGAAGCGGGCGAGTATGACGACCTGTACGCGACGATGGACGATGATGAGTACGAACGGTGGTATGCAGCGTTGCGGTAGGTCAGTGAAATAAATGCTTGATTTACCTATCCCGCTGTGATAAGTTGGGTTTGTGGTCGAGACGCAGTAGAACAAGCGTTCTAACGGACTCGCCACCAGCCCAGGAGCCGACCAGATGCCCACGATCCTTGATTACCTTCGTGCCGATCTCGATTGCCTCCCGTGCATCAAGAGCGAGGTCGCGTGCATCACGGTGCGTCGTGCTGCTGTTGGGTTCCGCGTCTACCTCGACGGTCAGCCCGAGGGTGTCTGGGTCGACTCGATCGAGGATGCCGCCGAGTTGATCGAGGAGAATTGCTAAGATGAAACAACTGTACGCCACGCTCGTTACCGCCATCGTCGCACCCTGGGTTGTGGCGTTCGCCGTCACAGCCATCGGTTGTCACTACCGGATCATTACCTCCGACGCGGCGGGTAAGCACCCCCTACATCCTCCGCAATGAAGAACAAGCAAACGCGAAAGGTGATGACGACGCTCGAAACGCTACGCCGCCTGCCGCGCGTCACCTGCCTCTCGTGCAAGCACTCGTTCTACGGTGGTGATCACACGGCGCGGATCGTCGCCTGCCCGTGCTGCGGCCTGCCGTGCGATACCCGCGACGCTAAGTAGAGGACGAAACCGCGCAAGCGGTCCGTACGTTAGGGACGGTCGCGAAATTGGTGTTACACATATCAACGATGCGTTCCCTACTAAGCGCGGGGCACACCTCTGGTTAGGTGGTCAACTCCCCTCATTCGAACATCTGCGGGAAGCAGGCTATGAACTGTACGGGGAGATTCACCCCGAGGAATAACCCCTAGGCGCGTCGGGTGCACGTCCCGTTTCGACCACGGGACTAGGGTCTGTGTAACCCACACGACACGATTAAAGGAGACTGAACCGCAATGTCCGAATCGGTAGTGTTTGAAGCCATTACGCAACGCGCGCTTGACGACGGTATCGTCGGCGGGTTCTGCCGGCGCCTGGTGGATCAAGCGGTAGAGTCGTTCGTTGACGACGCGAACATCGGTAACGTCTCGACCTTCGACTGTTTCGAGATCTGCCGTAAGTCGGAGGACGCCGACGAATGGTTTAAAGAACTTCGCGACTCGTACGATTCGCTTGAATCGCTTATCGGAGCTGTGGCGCAACGGTGTTTCTACTCGGATGTATATGCTGACACTCATGAGGAATTGAAGCAGATCGAAGATCTTTGCGATGAACTGGAGGCGGACGGTTATAACGTGGAAGTAATCGGCACGGGCTCGTGCGCGCTCGGTTGGCTTCCTCACCAGACCGAGGAGGATTACGGCTCCGATGACTTGACCGGTTCGCTTTGCTACTGGCGCCAGCCGGAAGGCGGTCCCGATGCGTGGGTATTGTACTTCAATCTCGAAGGTGGCCGCGTTTGGTTCCGTCTCTCCAAGGAAGCCGAGGAATTGTCCGATGTCGCTTGAATCCTTCATCCGCGCTTACATTGAATGCGCGTTGTGGTCCTCAACTGACGACGCCGACGAAAGCGGCGGGGAGCCGCTGGACGCGAACTATGATGAAAGTGACATCGCGCCCGAGGCACGCCAGGCAATGGAAGATGATTGCGCGTCGTTCTACAACGATCCCGCGAACCGCGATGACCTCGACTTGTGGCAACACGAGTTTGGTTCCGACTCGCAAGCGGGTCACGACTTTTGGTTGACCCGCAACGGTCACGGCGCGGGGTTCTGGGACCGCTTTTACGGTGACGCCGAGCAAGTGAAGGCCGGTGACCGGTTGACGAAGGCGAGCAAGCCTTACGGTGAGGTCCACTTGTATGTGGGTGACGATGGGAGGATCTATGTCGGTTGATGCGTGGGTCGCGGGTTGGAACCTGCCAGGGTGTTTGCCCGAGATGGAGCCGCAAGAATTCGATACGGAAGCCGAGGCGCACGCCTTCATTGATGAGGAATGCCAGCGTTACATCGATTCAATGCCCGAGGGGAGCGATCCTTACGTCTACTGGG
>JBBAQX010000063.1:0-28436 GCA_040400085.1 Lysinibacter sp.
TCCACACTTCCACGGGGGTATACATAGACAAATCTAGTCCTGCCCGTCTCTTATCCTGCCATTTTTCCTCACATATATAGACAACGAAGACACCACACGGAAGGTTCATTTCTCAAGATAAATAAATAAAAATGAACCTTCTAGCCGTTCTTCTCCGTTGTTCTCAGGTGTTGGGCATACGTGCCTTAGTGGTCGAAAATCACAAAAAATTTACACGCCTACAGGAAGATTCTGAATAATGAAGAAGAAACTAATTGTCGCTCTATCTGTCTCTGCATTTGCACTAACCGTTTTTAGCGGATGCTCTACCCCCTCCAGCTCTACGACCGCTTCAGAAGCCCCCTCTGCCTCACCCTCCGAGACGGCATCACAGCCTGAGGACCTTAGCAGCGGTACCACCGGCCTCGGAGAGATCATTGTGAACGGCAAAGGAATGACAGCCTACGTTTTCGCAAAGGACGTCGCCGGCTCTGGGGTAAGTGCCTGTGTCGAGGAGTGCGTCGCAACCTGGCCCGCAATTACGACAGAATCGGCAGCTCCCATAGTTACCAATCTGAACGCCGAAATCTCAACGATTAAAACCGCCGACGGACGCAACCAGATCACGGTTAACGGGTTGCCCATTTACACCTTCGTAAAGGATGCTGCTGTCGGTGATACCAAGGGTCAACTCGTGAAAGATGCCTGGTTTGCCTTGACTCCCACGGGAGAGAAAATCACCACTCCAAATGCTCAATAGGTGTCCGTTTGGTTTACTCGTCTTCCTGAATGAGAACGATCCCGGAAGAGCTAACGGACCAAACAGAGCGAGAACCTAGCCGACCGTGTGCAA
Organism: Lysinibacter sp.; assembly: GCA_040400085.1. Taxonomy (GTDB): domain Bacteria; phylum Actinomycetota; class Actinomycetes; order Actinomycetales; family Microbacteriaceae; genus HNR. The sequence goes on from JBBAQX010000063.1 coordinate 833, forward strand.
GGCGCGCGCGGCATCCGAAATTGACCCCGTCAATGATGGGTAGACGGTGAACGCGCGCGCCACCTGGTCAACCGTGAGTCGGTTCTCAACCGCGAGCGCTAGCGAAAATACAAGCTCGCTCGCGTTGGGAGCCACGATGACTCCGCCGATCACGATGCCGGAGCCTCGGCTGGCTATGAGTTTCACAAAGCCGTCCTTGATTCCCATCATTTTGGCTCTCGGGTTAATTTTTAGTGGAAGTTTGTAAATCTCGCCGCGGCGAGTTCCGTCTTCGATTTGTGTCTGCGAGAAACCGACGGTCGCGATCTGTGGTTGGGTGAAGATGTTAGCCGCAACGTTTCTGAGCTCGATCGGAGTCACGGCATCCCCCAGTGAATGGAAGATCGCGGTGCGACCCTGCATCGAAGCTACTGATGCCAGTGGCATGAAGTTGGTGCAATCGCCCGCCGCATAAATTGAGGGGATGCTCGTGCGGGCCACCCGGTTCACCCGGATATGCCCGCTTTCGGTCATTTGCACTCCGGCGGATCGCAGCCCGATGCCGGCGGTATTAGGGATTGACCCCACGGCCATGAGGCAGTGTGACCCCTCGACGGTTCTCCCATCGGAAAGAGTGACGACGACACTCTCACCTTCCCGGACAACCGTGTCGGCACGAGACTTGTTCAGGACGATCATTCCGTTGCGTTTGAACACCCGCTCGATCACTCCGGCGGCATCTGCGTCTTCGCCGGGAAGAACCTGGTCGCGGCTCGAGATCAGCGTCACTTTGGAGCCAAGCGCGCGGTAGGCTGAGGCGAACTCCGCACCGGTCACACCAGAGCCAACAACGATGAGGTGCTCGGGGATGGCCTTCAGGTTATACAGCTGTGTCCATGTGAGGATGCGTTCGCCATCTGGCATCGCAGAGTCCAGTTTTCGCGGGCTCGCGCCAACCGCGATGACCATGGTGTCGGCCTCGACACGGTCGAAGTCGGTTCCTTCTTCGCCCTGTGCCGTCGAGACGATGACAGCATTCTGACCGTCGAGACGCCCCTCACCGTTCACGATGCGGACCCCTGCGTCCTCGAGCGTGGTGCGCATATCTTCGGATTGTTCGCGCGCCAGCGACAGAAGGCGCTTGTTCACCGCGGCAAGGTTTACCGCAACCTCGGGTCGCACGGGTTTGTCAGAGCCGCCAAGGGCAAAGAATTGCACCCCCAGCTGATGCGACTCTCGTACGGCGATGGCGGCCTCTGCGGTTGCGATCAGGCTCTTGGATGGAACAACGTCGGTGATGACCGCTGCGCCGCCCACTCCTGCCCGTTCGATCAGCGTAACGTCGGCACCGAGCTGCGCGCCAGCCAAGGCCGCCTCGTAGCCGCCAGGCCCTCCACCCAAAACGACAACCCGGTGTTTGCGTTCGAACTCATAAGACATTGTTTCATTTTAGTCTGTTGCGGGGTGGCGGCGGACCCACATCACCCATGTGCCCGTTCGGCCAGCCTTCTGAGCGTCGGACCCAACCAGCATCTCGGTCAAGGGAAGCAACAGTGGACCGTCCGCACAAAACACTCAAAACACGAAAGCGATAAGCTTGAGGAATGACGCATCTGGCAGACTCACACGAACTTCATCCGCTCGACGTTCCGGGTTCAGACCCGTTCGAGATCGCGCAGCAGGCCGCCGATCAGATCGCCGAGAAGACCGGTGTTGCGTCGCACGATATAGCTCTCACGCTCGGAAGCGGATGGGCAAAGGCCGCCGATATCATCGGAGAGACAGTCGCCACGATCCCCGCGACCGAGATCATCGGATTCAGCAAGCCAGCCCTCGAGGGTCATGCCGGGACGCTACGCTCAATCAAGCTCCCCAGCGGTAAGCATGCCCTCGTCATCGGTGCCCGCACGCACTACTACGAAGACCACGGCGTACGACGCGTCGTACACAGCGTGCGCACGGCAGCCGCAACCGGCGCAAAAACAATGATCCTCACCAACGGCGCCGGCGGTATCCGGGAGACCTGGACTCCCGGCCAGCCCGTACTCATCAGCGATCACATTAACCTCACCGCGGACTCGCCGCTCGAGGGAGCCACCTTCATCGACCTCACGGACCTCTACTCGGCGAGACTCCGCGAGATCGCAAAATCTGTAGACCCCTCGCTCGACGAGGGAGTCTATGTGCAATTTCGCGGCCCACACTATGAAACACCAGCAGAGGTCCAAATGGCCAAGGCCATCGGAGGACATATCGTCGGAATGTCGACCGCACTCGAGGCAATCGCGGCCCGCCAGGTAGGCATGGAGGTCCTCGGCTTCTCACTCGTCACAAACCTCGCCGCGGGCATCCAGAAGACCCCCCTCAGTCACGAAGAAGTCATCGAAGCGGGTCGAACCGCTGAGCCTGTGATCAGCGCGCTCCTCGCACGTGTGGTTGCAGAGATATCCGCCTAGTCCTCACTCCCTACCCCAGTATCTGCACACCGGAAGGAACCTCGTGACCGACGGAATCATCAGCGTGGCAATCGCATGGCTCAACCAAGACCCAGACTCCGAAACACGCGCCGAGCTTGACGCTCTCATCCACGACGCGAATTCGGGAGACCAGGAAGCCTTAGCTCAGCTCCACTCTCGGTTTGACACCCGTCTCGAGTTTGGCACTGCCGGACTTCGCGGTGAGCTTGGGGCCGGAAGCGCTCGCATGAACCGCGTGCTTGTCGCACAGGCGGCCGGCGGATTCGCGGCTTACCTGAACGAGCAGATTTCCACGGGAACCGCCGGGCACCCGGACCAGCGACCGAGCATTGTGATCGGCTACGACGGCCGCAAGAACTCGGATGTTTTCGCACGAGATACCGCAGAAATCATGGCGGGAGCCGGAATCCGAGCGATTCTCCTACCGAGCGCCCTCCCAACCCCGGTGCTCGCTTTCGCGGTTCGACATCTGAACGCCTCTGCCGGAGTGATGGTTACGGCGAGCCACAACCCGCCACGAGACAATGGTTACAAAGTCTACCTTGGCGGTGACAGCCAGGGATCTCAGATTACTTCGCCAATGGATGCCGACATTGCGGCGCATATCAATCGCGCCGCGGCATCCCCCATCGAAGCACTCCCCCGCTCAGAAGACTACGAAGTCGCGACGATAAGCGTGCTAGACGCCTACATAGATGCAACGAGCCAGCTCAGTCAAAGACGGGGGCTCGACCCGAAACCCGGCGGACTCAACGTGGTCTATACCGCGATGCACGGGGTTGGCTGGGAGACAGCGGCCCTCGTTTTCCAGCAGGCAGGGCTCCCCATGCCCAATAGCGTTCCCGAGCAGCAGGATCCCGACGCTGATTTCCCAACTGTCGCCTTCCCGAACCCGGAGGAACCGGGCGCAATGGACCTGTCATACGCGCTGGCCAGGACGGTCGGTGCGGACTTGATCGTCGCGAACGACCCCGACGCGGATCGCCTGGCAATCGCGGTTCCCGATACGACTGCCGCTGAAGGTTTTCGGCGCCTCACCGGCAACGAGGTCGGCCTACTTCTCGGTTGGCGAGCCGCAGAGCTCAACGCCCGAGCGGGAGCCACCGGCGGAACGCTCGCCTGCACAATCGTCTCCTCACCGGGCCTGGGCGTCATCGCCCGCGGCTACGGCCTCGACTTTGCCGAGACCCTCACCGGGTTCAAATGGGTATCGCGAGTCCCCGATCTCGTCTTCGGCTACGAAGAGGCTCTCGGATATCTCGTAAACCCGCGCACTGTCCGAGACAAGGACGGCATCTCTGCTGCTGTTATGTTCCTCGATATGGCCCAGGAGTTCCACGACCAAGGAGTATCGGTCACCGACCTGCTGGACCAGATCTCCCAGAAGTTTGGGCACTTCGTGTCCAGCCAGATCTCGATCAGGGTCACGGATCTCTCGATCATCGGGGCAATAATGTCGCGCCTCCGAGAGAACCCGCCAACAATTGTGGGCGGCGTCGCGGTGGAGCATATCGACGACCTGATCACCGGTTCGGATGCTCTGCCAGCGAGCGATGTGTTACGCATCGTCCTCGCGGACGGATCGCGAATCATGGTGCGTCCCAGCGGAACTGAACCCAAGCTCAAGGTCTACATTGACACGCAGAGCCTATCCGGTTCACTGGTAGAGCGTCGAGCCACCTGCGCCTCCACCCTCGAAGCCCTCGAGAGTGGAATGCGGGCCCTGACCGACTAAGGCTGCTCAGAGCCCGCCTCGACGTCTCCGCGTTCGGTGCGCGCGCCGACGAGTACTGTACTTTTACTCTCCGGCAGCGACTGCGGTGAATCCAGCTTCAATGGCGAGAGCTAGGTCCACCTTATCTTCCAACGGTAAGAAAGCCGCGGAGGCCGCGTTGAGCTGGAATTGCTCGATATCTTCGAGATCATAAGAGAAGGCATCGGCCAAAATCTGCAATTCGCGGCTGATTGTAGTTCCACTCATGAGGCGGTTGTCCGGGTTCACCGTAACGTTAAAACCCAGCTGGTAGAGCAGATCAAACGGGTGGTCTTCGATCTCAGTTCCCCATGCCTTAATCGCGCCGGTCTGAAGGTTTGACGTTGGTGCGAGTTCGAGCGCGATGCCGCGGTCCTTGACCCATTGCGCGAGTTGACCGATCACGACATAGGTGTTTGCGTCATCCTGCGACTCGATTGTGATGTCCTCGGCTAAACGCACCCCGTGTCCCAACCGCAGAGCGCGCCCATCCGTGAGCGCGCTTCGGATTGAGTCAAGGCCGTCCGCCTCACCCGCGTGAACTGTCGCGGGAAAAAAGTTTTCAGCCAGATAACGGAATGCCTCAGCATGATCTGCAGCGGCAAAGCCAAGCTCAGGACCCGCGATATCAAAACCGACTGCGCCGCGATCGCGGTGACGCACTGCGAGATGGGCGATCTCGAGGCTGCGATTGTTATGCCTCATGGCTGTGATCAGCTGACCCACGCGAATCTGACGCCCGGAGGCGACGACCCGAGCTGTCCCCTGCTCGAAGCCAGCTTGGACGGCCTCGACCGTCTCATCGAGGCTGAGTCCCTGAGAAACGTGCAGCTCCGGTGCCCAGCGGACCTCCGCGTAGATCACGCCATCGGCGGCCAGATCTTCGACGAACTCGCATGCGACCCGCTGCAGCCCCGCAGCTGTCTGCATAACGGCGGAGGTAACCTCAAAGGTTTTAAGGTATTCCACGAGGGAACCCGAGTTTGAGGTCGCCCTGAACCACTCGTCAAGAGAGGGTCCATCGGACGCCGGCAACTCATAGCCGATCTCAGCGGCGAGCTCAACAACGGTTTGTGCGCGCAATCCGCCATCAAGATGATCATGCAGAGACACTTTGGGAAGATCCTCCGCCGTATACCCACCGCGGAGTATGTGGGTGCGGGCGTGAGCGCTGAGTTCATTAGTCATAACACCTAACTTACCCGAGCAAACGCCAGCATCAGACTCAACCCTTCGATGTCAGTGAATCAACGTATTCCTGGTTGTCCTTGATCCATTTTTCGACGGCGGGGCGATAGTCCTTCTTCTCGCCGCCACTGAACATGGCGTTCTCGAGCGAATTCAACTTCTCTGAATCCATCTTAAAGTTTTTCAGCCAACCGAAAACCTCGGGCTGGTCCTGATCGAATCCTAGGCGCGAGAATGAATGGATGCCTTCCGCCTCACCCAGCAGACCCTTCGGGTCCTCTAGGTTACGGATCTTGAACTTGTCGTTGGCCCAGTGGGGGCTCCAGAGGGTCACAACAATATTCTCACCCGACTTCTCAGCCGCGGTCAGTTCAGAGAGCATTGCGGGTGTGGACGAGGTCAAAAGTTCCATCTTCTCGAGGCCATACCCGGGGATGACCTTGTCCTGAACTATGCGGGTGAGGCCAGCACCCGGCTCAATTCCAACGATCCGGTTATCGAATTTATCCGCGTTGGCTGCTAGCTCATCGAGCGATTTGATCGGGGCATCATCGTTGACTGCCATGGTCAGCTTGGCCTCGGTGTTCCACGCGCCGAGATCGATCATGTCATCGCCATATTTTTTGATGTAGTCGGCGTGCGTCTCTGGGAGCCAGGTGTCGAGCACCAGGTCAAAGTCTCCCGTCGAAACTCCAGCGTACACGGGGGCCACACTCGCTGGCGTAAGCTCTACGTCATAGCCCTTTTCTTCGAGAATAGCGGCCCACAACTCGGAGGCTGCGACCCCTTCGTCCCAGCCACTGAATACCGCAATGTTGATCTTCTTGTTGCCGTCCCCACTGCTGTCAGACGAGCATCCGCCCAGCGCGAGGGAGGCGATGACCCCTCCGGCCAAGATTGCAATCATACGTTTCCTCATATGTGTTCCTTTCCTAATATCCCGACGCGAAGGCCGCAGAAAATCTAACGAGAAATCCGGTTCACGGCGCCTAAACGTTTTCCAAATGCCGCCGTTATGCGATCTAGGAAAATTGCTAGGATGACGACCGAGACACCCGCTTCAAAGCCCAGTGCGATGTCAAGGGTATCCAGGCTTCGCATGACCTCGGCTCCGAGTCCCCCAGCCCCAACCATTCCTGCGATAACGACCATCGATAACGAGAGCATAATCACTTGGTTAATGCCAGCCATGATGCTAGGCATTGCAAGGGGCAACTGAATCTGACGCAGGATACGCCCCGGCGAGGCTCCAAAGGCTTTACCTGCCTCGACAACCTCGCTATCGACACCCCGGATGCCCAATTCAGTCAGACGAACCCCGGGTGCCATTGCGAATACGATGGTCGCGACGATCCCAGGGGCGACACCGATACGGAACAGAATAAGCGCCGGAATCAGATATACAAATGCTGGGGTTGTCTGCATGAAGTCGAGAATGGGTCTGATAATTCCCGAGGCGGTGCGTGAACTAGCTGCCCAGATCCCGAGAGGGATGCTGATCATCACGGCCAAAAGACTGGCCACCAGCACGAGCGCGAGCGTATCCATCGCGTTCTCCCACTGATCAAAGCCGAGGATCAGTACAAACCCGATGATGCTGCCCAGCGCAACTTTCCAACCGGCCAGATACCATGCGAGGGCCACGAGTATCAGGATAACTACCCAGAATGGCGGCTCGACGAGCACCCAGTCGACAGCGTTATACATCGAGCTAAATACGGTGCGCAGGACTGCGAAAAGGCCCGCTAGGTAGTCGGTAATCCAGTCGACCACGACTTCGGCCCAGGATCCAAATGGAAGCCGGAAATCATCAATAGGCGACGAGGTGACAACGGAGAAGCTCAGTAACGTATTCATCGCGCATCTCCGTTGGCCTGATCTTCAGCTTCGCTCACTGCCAGGTCGGATTGGGTGAGGGCTTCTGACATTGCGCTCTGAGGAATCGTACACGGGGTATCGATGGTGGGGATGCTCTGGGTCGCGAGGGACACATTACCAAGCGCCGCCAGCAGGGTCACCTTGGGGATGGTGCCCAAAAGTTTGCCGTTTTCTCCGATGACAGCCAGCGGCAAACCGCTTTCAATCGAGGGCTCGACCAAATCGACCAGGGGCGATTCCGGGCAAACAGCCTTTGTCTTTCGCAGGATCAGGCTCAGATCGGTCTCACCGTTTTTCACCTGACGCATGACGTCGCGATCCCGAACGACACCAAGATATTGCCGCCCTCGTCCCACGACGAAAACGGCTGAGGTCTGTAGGTCACGCATCTTACGCAGAGCGTTTCGAGGTCCTGAGCTGAGCGCGACCTCGGCATAAGCTGGTTCCATAACGCTTGCCGCCGTCAGTACGCGAGTACGATCGACATCCTGCACGAATTGAGCGACATAGTCGTTTGCAGGGTCTGTGAGTATCTCCTCAGGAGTTCCTACCTGTACGATCCTGCCGTCGCGCATTACCGCGATCCGATCGCCAAGAAACATCGCCTCGTTCAGGTCGTGAGTGATGAAGACAATCGTTTTGCCAAGCTCCGCCTGAAGCTCGACCAATTGCTCCTGCATTTCCCTGCGGATCATCGGGTCAAGCGCAGAGAAAGCTTCATCCATGAGAAGCACATCCGTCTCGGCGGTGAGGGCCCGCGCTATTCCTACCCGCTGCTGCATCCCTCCAGAGAGTTCGCTGGGCAGTTTGTCCTCCCAGCCAGATAGCCCGACCAGGTCTACGACTTTCTGCGCCCGCTCGATCCTCTCGGCTTGGGCGATTCCCTGAACTTCGAGCCCGAAAGCCGCATTTTCAAGAACGGTGCGGTGCGGAAGAAGAGCAAAGTGTTGGAAAACCATCGAAACATGCTTTTGACGTACCCGACGAAGCTCTGCTGCACCTATTGCGGTGATATCGTTTCCACCGATTATGATGGTCCCCGAGGTCGGCTCTAGCAATCCGTTGAGCATACGGATGAGCGTTGATTTTCCCGAACCGGATAACCCCATAACAACAAAAATTTCGCCAACTTTTACCTCAAATGAGGCGTCGATAACGGCAACCGTTCCGAGAGCTTCTAACTGGTCTCGTGAGGCCCCATCTGCAATTCTGCGCGCCGCATCCTTTTGCTTCTTTCCAAATACCTTATAGAGGTGTTCGGCTTTAACTGCGATTTTTTCGTTCATCTATTTTCCTGGTCTTAGCATCTGGATAAATGACAGATACCCAAACCTCGGTAACGAACGGGTCGTTGTTGAGTGCATACTGGGCTCAAACCGACGACGAACACTCGGTGAACAACTAATTGTTACCGCGTAGCCCCGGAGCTACGCCTCCAACAACAACCATACGACCTGCAGAAACACCGTCTCCGGCGCTCGTCGCCCGCTGGGCGCGTTCTGGGCTGTGACCCTAGAGCCATTACAAAAGTAGCAAGTTAATACATGCCGCGTGTGATTATCAACAAACTTTGGATGCAATTAATTGCAAAAAGATGAGCATTTATCCAGATCAGAGATCATTTAGACAAAATTATTATTGTTGCACATTCGTTATCTATAACCGTGGTGAAGACCTATCTATTGGCACGGGCTTGCGACGGGGCGCATCCCATCTCGTGATGCATCACACGTCGCAGGTGGTCGGCCCCGGTAAACCCCGACCGCTTAGCAACGTCCTCAACACTGAGTTCGTCGAATCGCTCATCGAGAAGAATTGCCACAGCATGCTCGAGCCTACGTTGCTGAATCGACTCAGAAACGCTCTGCCCGCACTCCGCGAAGAGACGCTGAATGGAGCGTGTTGACATACCGTATTGAGAGGCAACTGAAGCAGTCGACAAAGCAGGGGAAGAAAAATTCGACGCAATAAACGAGGTGATCACCGCACGTTCCTCAGCGTTTCTATCGTTCTTGCTCGCACTCGGATTCTCAGCAGTAGCCAGCAGCCCTAACAGCACAGAATCTATCGCACGTGTCGCCCTGAGCTGCTCCACAGGAGGCAGTGGAAATGCAGACGGACGTAAGAGCCCCAGGAAGAAGGCCCGTGCGGCGAGCGAAAGAACGGATGCCGCAGCAACATGGCGGAGGTGTCCACCGGAAACAACGCCCCGTTGACTCGCTGCAATTTCAGGAAAGGACACCATGACCATGTGTGTGGGTTCCAAGATAAGTGTTGAGTACATCTCTCTCTCGAAAAGGATGATCATCTCCCCAGAAAATACCCGATGCAATGTCGTCCCCTGGCGAATGGCAATGCTCCCACTGACTACAAAAACAAAACGAATATTCGGCTCATGGTCGGCGACGGGTGTATCGATGTAATTGATTGGGGTCGTAGTGATGCTCCGAACCTCATAAAAGCCGATCTGGGCACTCTTGACATTCATCTCAAACGAATCGCTGTCGTTCACGATTGAGTGAGTAATGCTTTCCAGTGCTTTTGCGCCACTCGCTCCTGAGAGCTTCTTTGACCAGATCATATTGTCTTGACACTCTGGATTAAGGAGACGTCGACGTGCCAGTGTCATGGGCACGCACTCCGAACATCGAGCTCCACCGCGTTGGAGCTATGTGGACGATTGGCGACTACCGCAGCGTCACTAAGGTGCTCCCGTAGCGTAACATCGGCACCGCTGAACAACCGTTGAAGAGACCTCACCGACATGTCAAAGTGCTCAGCTATTCGTGAAACAGTCAGATGGGGATCCTGGGAATGGCACCTGATATAAGCGGCGATCACTTCTCTTTGCTCGTGCTTCCGCTCATCCGTATCCCTAAACTTTTCGACATAGGCAAGGTGTAATTGAACGAAGAACGCATCGATAATATCAAGGATGCGACTCATCTCTAACGCAGAGAGCGGATAATACCGCGCATCAAAAAGCTCAGAGAAGAATGCGGCCAGCCCGCTGGAAAGAACAGAACTGTAAGACAACTTACGAACAGAATGGGGAAAAACGATCCCCCTCGATTCAAGCATCTCCCTCTCGATTGTAACGCGGAGAACGCTCGATTCCTCAAGAACTTCGTTCACATATGGCTGCCACCCGATCGATACGGCTCCATCCCCCGGGCGAAGAACAACCCGGCGTCCCGCCTGGGTAATAGTCATCGAACCTTTCAACAGAAAGGTAAATCGCAGCTGACCCATTGTGGCTGCAGAATGTTGGCGGCGAATAATCGCAGGGCTCAGTCGCGCCCGCCTCAGATCGTACCTACCCAGGCGAAGCGTATATTGCTCAAAATAAAAAGTGTCGGGATCAACCTCAACCGGCACCGTAACACCCTCAAGCCTGGCTAAACCTTCTCGTCCGTTCACTGAGGTACGGACGATCGCGTTGTCACTGATAATCCCCGGGGCTCGTAACTTCTCGTCGACCACAAACGCTCCAATCTGAGCTCAACACAGATATCCCTAAACACAGAGTACTCGCGAAACGCTAAAGCTAAACCCTCCTACGCCGAATCAGACGAAATAAGCGCATACATTTCACGTTTTTGAACCTAACCAAGCGGTTAGTCGGCTCCGTTAGGAGGTGATTCTCTCGGCAACGAGACTACGAGTTGGCGGAGCATCCTGACCAATCGAGAGCGCGCCATCCACCGCATCGAGCGCCCTCGCAAACCGAGCAGGTTCGTCGGCAGATAGCGTGAATAGCGGCTGCCCAGCGCTGACGTAATCACCCGGTTTGACATGCAGATCGATTCCAGCGGCATGCTGTACTGCATCCCCGGGACGCGCCCGACCCGCTCCCAGACGCCACGCACCAATCCCGAAGGGCAGCGCTTCCATACCATCCACGAATCCGGAAACGTCAGAATAGACCGTATGCGTTTCGCGAGGTGTAGGCATCGCTGCGTCAGGGTCACCCCCCTGAGAAATAATACTTCGTCGCCACACATCCATGGCGCGGCCGTCGGAAAGCGCAGCTTCAACATCTGCATCTGGTTGGCCAGCTAGCGTGAGCATCTCGCGCGCGAGAGCCACCGTCAACTCGACAACATCGGCTGGCCCGCCCCCTGCGAGCACCTCGACGGATTCTCGCACCTCGTTGGCGTTTCCGATGGCAAGGCCGAGGGGAACGTTCATATCGGTAAGGAGCGCACTCGTCGTGACACCGGCATCCGTACCCAATCGAACCATGGTCTCGGCAAGCTCACGCGACCGGTTAATATCTTTGAGGAACGCACCGGAGCCGAACTTTACGTCAAGAACGAGCGAACTCGTCCCCTCTGCAATCTTCTTGCTCATAATGGAGGACGCAATGAGCGGAATCGCCTCGACCGTACCGGTAATATCACGGAGCGCATACAACTTCTTGTCGGCAGGCGCCAAACCCGCGCCCGCCGCACAGATGACTCCTCCTATGTCACGCAGCTGAGCAAACATCTCATCATTGGTGATATCGGCACGCCAGCCAGGGATACTCTCGAGCTTGTCAAGCGTACCGCCAGTGTGGCCGAGACCGCGCCCAGATAGCTGCGGAACAGCTACACCAAAAGCTGCGACGAGCGGCATCAGCGGAAGTGTAATTTTATCTCCAACACCGCCGGTGGAATGCTTATCAACAGTGACCTTACCAAGCCCGTCAAAGTTCATGGTCTCACCGCTTGCGATCATCGCCATGGTCAGATCTTTGATCTCCCGACGCCCCATACCGTTCAAGAATATGGCCATAGTCATAGCGGCCATCTGCTCGGGAACCACATAGCCCCGGGTATACGCATCAATGAGCCAATCGATCTCATCCGTGCTGAGCTCGTTCCCATCACGCTTGGCGTGAATCAGATCTACAGCGTCAAACTTCTCGATGCTCACGAGGGTTCTCCTTGGGTGGTCTTAGCATGGAAATCTTCGAGGGTACGAGGGCCGAAGGCATCGGGCAGGATCTGGTCGATGGTTTTGAATCCGCTGACCGTGTCGAGAAGCATCCCCTCAATCGAATGCTCAAAAAGTAACTGTCGGCACCGTCCGCAGGGCATCAGGGCCGCACCGTTGCCGTCGACGCAGGTAAAGGCAACGAGTTTGCCGCCTCCCGTCATGGCGAGGGACGAGACCAGGGCACATTCCGCACACAGGGTAAGGCCGTAGCTGGCATTCTCAACGTTGCAACCGGAGATGATGCGACCATCATCAACAACAGCCGCAGCCCCAACGGGAAAATTCGAATACGGCACATAGGCATTCTGCATGGCCTCGACGGCAGCGGACCTCAGGCCTTGCCAGTCATAATCATCGATGCTAGGAGTATTGTGTGTCATATCGTTGCTCACGACTTCACATATGGCTTCCCCGCGGCAGCAGGACCGCGAACTTGGCCGACAAGACCGGCCACGGCAAAGATAGTTACGACGTAGGGCAGCATCAGCATGAACTCGCTGGGTATCGGAGAACCAATAATTCCCAACACATTCTGAAGATTAGATGCGAAACCGAAGAGTAGGGCGGCCATGGTTGCTCTGATCGGGTCCCAACGACCGAAAATTACGGCGGCTAGAGCGATGAAACCGAGCCCCGCTGTCATCTCTTTCTGGAACCCTCCAACGGAGCCAAGAGTGAAGAACGCACCACCGAGGCCTGCAATAGCTCCGGCGAGGCTTACATTCCAGAAACGCCACACATTCACCTTGATGCCGACGGTATCCGCCGCTTGGGGATGCTCACCCACCGCACGAAGGCGAAGACCCCACTTTGTGTGGAACAGGCCGTAATAGACCAGAGCAACAATGACATACATTATGTAAATGATGATGGTCTGACGGAAGAGAACAGGTCCGATTACTGGAATCTCACTTAAAAATGGGATTGGAATACGAGAGAAGCGCTCAGGTGAGTTCAAAACCTCGGGGTTCTGAGTGAGCACCTGGGAAAACAAGAAGTTGGTAAGACCGAGCACGAGAACGTTAAGGACGACTCCGACGATAACTTGGTCAACCAGATACTTAATCGAGAACGCCGCGAGCACGAATGAGACGAGCATTCCCGCCACCATGGCTGCTACGAGACCTGCGTACTGATTACCCGTAACACTCGCTATCACCGCCGACATGAATGCCCCGGCGAGAAGCTGACCCTCAATTGCAATGTTGACCACGCCGACCCGCTCCGAAATCACACCCCCGAGCGAACCAAAAATGAGCGGAGCGCTCAACGCAACGGTTCCGGTTAGGAGGCCCGTGAGTGGGAGAGTCTCCTCAGATGACGCCCAGGTGAGCAGCCCAACCATAAATATGACAGCGAAAAGCACGCTGACGTACAGAGGTGTCTTCTTCGAACGACTAGCAAGATACAGGCTGAAGCCGGCACAGAGCCAGAGCAGGATAGTAACAACGATTCCAGTCGCGTGAACCGGGAACTCTATCGAAGGTATCTCAAAGAAGTCTTCGGGCGTTGCGATCCGAAAGGTACTCACGCCTTCCCGCGGAAAAAACACGAAGAGCACAAGCGCGATAAGCGCAAAGGCAACAAAGATGATCGGAAGCTTCCAACTGCGACGAAGAACAACATGTCCTTCTGAGAGCCCGGTTTCAGACGTTAACGTTTCTACAGACACTATGCCACCTCCTGCGGCTTAACATTCTTGGAGGACGCCTGTGCAAGAGCGAGCGTCTGAGCAGGATCTGGCAGACGGAATATTGCCCGCACAAGAGGGGGAGCCGCGATAAATAGGACGATCATTGATTGAACAACAAGGACGATATCGATTGGCACGTTTTCAGAGGCCTGCATCGCAAAGCCTCCCGCTTTAAAGGCCCCGAACAGAATCCCCGCCCAGAAGATCCCCCACGGCTTTGAACGGCCTAAGAGTGCGACAGTAATCGCATCGAATCCGATCCCCGCATCGATTCCGGAACCGAACCCGGTTTTCACCGTTCCTAGCGCCTGAGAGACCCCCGCCAACCCGACCAATCCACCTGAGATAAGCATTGCGTATACGTACATCATTTTGACGTTTATTCCCGCAACCCGTGCTGCGCTGGGATTCTCACCAACCGCGCGGAATTGAAAGCCTAGACTCGACCGGTTCAGCAGCCACCACACAACAACTGTTGCAAGGATCACAAGCAGGAAACCCCAGTGGAGGGTGTATTTATCGCCAAAAATTGGTGGAAATACAGCGGTTGCTGACATTGGTGGAGTTTTGGGATTGTTCGATCCGGGAGCCTGAAGAAAACCCTGTGTGCGCAGCATCCACGAGATGAGATAGAACGCAACATAGTTGAGCATAATAGTTAGAATTACCTCGTGAGCTCCCGTTCGTGCCTTCAGAACACCCGCGATACCGGCCCAGAGCGCTCCACCGATCAGCCCGGCAAGAACAGCAAGGGGCAGATGTATCACCATCGGCAGCTTAAAGAAGAAACTCACCCAGCCGGCCGCGGCAGCTGCAATAAGCATCTGTCCACGCCCACCGATGTTAAACATGCCAACGCGGAAGGTAAGTCCGACGCCGAGACCCGCAGCAATCAGAGGCGTTGCAAAGAGTAGCGTATCTGTGAGGGGCTTAATTCCCGCCTCGAATGTGTCACGTCGGAAGTTATACACCGAGCCTTGGAAAAGAGCGGTATAGGCTCCCCCAACGGCATCCCAGATGGCCTGGAGCGTATCGGCTGGCCTGCTAAAGAAATAGCCTGCGGCCTCCTGAACGTTCTCATCCGTCAGGGCAATCAAGATGCCGCCAACCACGATAGACAGGATCACGGCCAGCACGGAGATCATCGCGTTGCCACTTGCGATCTGCCGTAGCGCGATGTTCCACCGGGAAACCGTATTGTCCTCCGCCACTTCTGGCTGAGAGCCTTCTACCTTCTCGCTCACGCTGCCTCCACCCCTTCCGGCTTTTCGCCGGCCATCATAAGACCAAGCACGTCGCGGGGTGTATCACCCGGGACGATTCCAACTATTTCGCCCTTGTACATAACAGCGATACGATCGGCAAGCGCCGATACCTCGTCGAGTTCAGTCGACACCACGATAACGGGGATGCCTTCATCGCGTGTCTCAACAATCCTCTTGTGCACAAACTCGATAGAGCCGACATCAAGGCCTCTCGTGGGCTGCGCGACAACGAGCAGCCGAAGTTCCTTGCTCATCTCACGAGCAAGGACAACTTTCTGTTGGTTACCGCCGGAAAGCCGACCAACGTGAGTTGTTATTCCCTGGGCACGAATATCGTATTCCTGAATCTTCTGCTCCGCGAACGTATTCAGAAAGCCCAGCTGTAAACTAGCGCCTTTCACGAATGGGGCCTGATCTGCCCTGTCGAGCATAAGATTTTCTGCGATAGTAAATTCGGCAACGAGCCCGTCCTCGTTCCTATCTTCGGGGACGAATCCCACACCGCTGTTCAGAACGTGACGCACCGAACGACCGGATATTTCGTTTCCATCGAGCGTAATCGAGCCGTCAACCTGAGACTGAAGACCCATGATTGCCTCCGTCAGTTCGGTCTGGCCATTACCCTGAACCCCGGCGATCGCCAGAATTTCTCCTGCCAAGACGTCAAAAGAGATGTCATTCACAACGACTTGTCCCCGCGAGTCAACAACAGTCAGATGCGAGAATGAAAGCGCGGCTGCACCTGGCTGGGCATCTTCTTTATGAACCGTAAGCTCAACAGCACGACCAACCATGAGAGAGGCTAGCTCCTGGTTTGTGGCGGTCGGCTCGGCCTCACCGACAACGGTACCCAAGCGGATTACAGTAATTCGGTCAGCAACCTCGCGAACCTCGCGAAGCTTGTGCGTGATAAAAACGATTGCGGTTCCCTCTTCGCGCAGCTGCTTCATCACGTTCATGAGCTCATCAGTCTCTTGGGGAGTCAGCACGGCGGTGGGCTCATCGAAGACAAGCACACGTGCGTTCTGTGACAAAGCCTTGATAATTTCAACACGCTGCTGAACGCCGACTGGCAAATCTTCGACCAGAGCATCGGGATCCACGTCAAAACCAAAACGCTCGGAGATGTCTCGCACCCGCTGCCGCGCGGTGACGAGATCAAGTTTGCCACCGAATTTTGTAGATTCGTGGCCGAGCGCCACGTTCTCAGCGACGGTAAAGACGGGGATCAACATAAAGTGCTGGTGCACCATACCGATTCCTGCCCTCATGGCTTCACCGGGGCCGCTGAAGTGCTGGACAACATCGTCCAGTAGGATCTCACCCTCGTCGGCCTGATAGAGACCGTATAAAACGTTCATCAGGGTGGATTTTCCCGCTCCGTTCTCTCCGAGAAGAGCATGAATCTCACCGGGCTTAACAACAAGATCAATATGGTTATTGGCTACCAATTGGCCAAACCGCTTTGTAATACCGCGTAGCTCAAGCTTCATAGTGTAAATCTATCCGATACGTTCGGGAAGGGAAATGACATAAGGAATGGGGAATTCTCCATAGATGATTATAGGTCAGCAATCCGCGGCTCAATCACCCCGCCCACGCATTCGGGGAGGGGCAGCACTGAGCCGCCCCTCCCCGAATGCGAAGCATGCGCTTACTACTGTTGAGGGGATGATACGGACGTAGCCTTGATAGACCCGTCGATCAATCCTGCCCTAACCGTGTCAAGTTCGTCTGCCAAAGTGGGGCTCACCTTCGACTCCCACTCGTGGAAAGGCGCAAGTCCAACACCCTCGTTTTCGAGAGTTCCGATATACGGCTTAGTCGAGAAATCTCCCGAGCTTGACGATAGAACGGTTTCCTTAACACCCGTATCCAACTCCTTCAGGACTGAGGTGAGGAAAAGTGCCTTGTTTGCGGGGTCGCTTACGAAGAGATCCTTGTCGACGCCAACTAACGCAATTTGTTTTCCGGAATCTTTTACCGCAGCAGCAGCGCTTTCATAGATTGGCCCACCAACAGGCATGATAACGTCTGCATTCTGATCGATCATGCCCTGAGCAAGAGACTTCGAAGTCTCGTTCGCTTCAAAGCCACCGGTGAAGCTACCCTTTTGCGCGTCAACATCCCAGCCGAGGGTTTTGACTGAGGTGCCCTTTTTCTCGTTGTAGTATGCAACACCCTGGACAAAACCGTCCATGAATATGCTTACTGAGGGAATTTGCATTCCGCCGTAGGTACCCACGACTCCGGTTTTTGTGGTGTCAGCTGCAACATAACCCGCAAGAAAAGCTGCGCCGACCGTGTCAAAAATAATCGGCTTAATATTATCGGCGTCTGTCTTGCCATCAAAGTTGGCATCGGCAAGGTCATCGACGATTGCATAGTCAACCTTAGGATTGGCCTGCGCCGATTCGATCGTTGCGGCAGACAGGTTGAATCCAACGCTCACGATGATGTTACAACCAGCGTCAACAAGACTCGTCAGGTTGCTCGGAAAATCGGTCTCAGCGTTTGACTCGGCCTGTTTGCTCTGAACACCAAGTTCTTCTGCGGCAGCTTTCATACCTTCAAAGCTCAGCTGGTTAAAAGACTTGTCATTGAAGCCTCCTGCATCCGAAACCATGCATGGCAGGAAGTCTTTGTTACTTCCTGATGCTGAGTCGGTCTTCGTGTCGTCAGGGGCAGTGCCACAGGCCGACAGCAAGGCGATAATACCGACGGACGCGAGGGCGCCCGTAACGGTCTTGCGTGACGTGAATTTCACAATTTCCTCCAAGTGATGGCCTGCGTCAGTACAGACCGGGTAACGATCCAAGATTACTGAATACTTCGCCACTTTTCAGACAAAATCCCCGCCAGAAAACAAACGATTGCAAACAGTTACAAAAGCAATTGGAAAAGCAGACAAATACAGACTAGTTCGCGGCGACTCCCGCGGCGCTCGGCGCGCTCTGCGATTCAACGACGATGTCACCCGAAATAATCTTCTGCCTCAAAGAATCGATCTCCTCAGAAAGCTCTGGAGAAACCGCGGCTTTTTGCTCGTGGAACGGAGCAAGGCCAACCCCCTCGTTTGCAAGGGTCCCAATGAACGCGTCGCTTGAGAAAACACCATCGACGTCGTCAGTGACGATCTCCCGGATCGCGCTTCCAGCATTTTTGAGAACACTGGTCAAGACAACAGACCGGAACTCGGGCGAGAGCGTTTCGTATCCGTCGTTATCGACCCAGATAATTAGTTTGTTCTCGTCGAGTGCAGCCGCAGCGGCACCCTCACCAACCTGAGCGGCAACCGGCATGATCACGTCCGCCCCCGCATCGATGAGGCTCTGCGCCGTGGTCTTACCCTTAGCAACGTCCTCAAAGTCCCCCGTGAAGACGCCCGTCTGGGTGGCCTTGTCCCAGCCGAGTGATTTGACCTGGGTCCCGTGAGCAACGTTGTAAGCAGCAACCCCATCAACGAACCCATCCATAAACAAAGTTACGGGGGGCTGCTGCCCTCCTCCAAAGGTGCCAACCACTCCAGAACGAGATACCCCAGCAGCGAGATAACCGGCCAGGTAAGCCGCCTCCGAAGTTTGGAAAACCATTGATTTGACGTTCTCAGCAGCAACTTGCTCATCTACGATTACAAAATGAGTATCAGGATTCGCAGCGGCCTGCTCTTTAGTGGCTTCTGCCAGGTCCCATCCGACGGTTACGACCATCTGGCATCCGGAATCCACCGCCTGAACGACATTTGGCGCAAGATCGGTCTCGCTCGTTGACACTATCGCCTGTGCGTCAATTCCGGTATCTTTCTTAACTTGTTTTAGCCCCTCCCAAGTTGACTGGTTAAACGACCGGTCTTCAAGTCCGCCTGAGTTGGTCACCATTCTGGCACAGTAAGCAGTAACCTCCCCGGCCACCTTATCGGTGCTTGTGGGCTCGGGAGCCTGCCCACAACCGCTCAATGCAATTGCGAGTATCGCAATACAAGCGGCGCCTGCCGCTCGACTCATTACCTTCATACGTGCGCTCCTCAACAACAGCGTTACAAAACAGTACTTTCACCGGATCGCTTCACCAGGTCAACAACAGACTTTACCTTCTGAGCGTTTTCTTTTGTTGTCACTAGCAAAACATCAGGTGTGTCAACAACAACGATATTCTCCAAACCGATAAGTGAGATGAGTCTTCCCGATTGCGCGACCACGATTCCGTTTGAGGCATCGGATAGTATACGAGCATCCTGCCCTAGGACAGCCAAATCGTTCGGCCGTCCACGACTAAGTAGCTTGGCCACGTTTGCAAAATCGCCGACATCATCCCATTCGAAGTGAGCAGCAACACAGGCCATAAGCCCGCGTGCCGCAGCGGGCTCTGCGACCGTGTAATCGATCGCAACCTTTGGCAGCCCCTCCCACAGTCGATCAACTGCTGTGTCCCGTTCAGGGGTATCCCACAGCTCTGCGAGTTCACGCAACTTTGCTACGAGATCTGGGTCGCTCTGGGCCATTTGATCAAGCAACACATCAGCGCGCGAAATAAACATACCGGCATTCCAGAGGTACTCTCCACTGGCAACATAGGCAGCGGCCGTATCAACGTCAGGCTTTTCGACGAAGGAACGCACCTCGTAGCTGTCTCTTCCACCCAACGATTCAATGGCCTGACCAGTATGGATATACCCGAAGCCAACGGATGCCTCGGTAGGTGCGATACCGATGGTCACGATTCGCCCTGTATCGGCAAGGGCGACAGCCTCCGATACCGCTCTGTGAAAGAGAAGCTGACCGCGAATAACATGGTCTGCGGCAAACGAACCAACAATCACACCCGGCTCGCGTCGCTCAAGGATGGCTGCGGCAAGCCCAATCGCCGCTGACGAGTCTTTGGGCATCGCCTCAAGAACCATGTTCTCATCCAACATTCCCGGAAGTTGCTCGCATACGGCACCCCGGTGACTTCGCCCTGTCACCACCATGATCCGGTCTGAGCCTGAGAGAGATTCCACCCGATCCCAGGTGTCACGGAGAAGCGATTGACCGGAGCCGGTGAGATCGAGAAGAAATTTGGGAGCATCTGCCCTCGAGAGGGGCCACAAACGCGAACCCACGCCCCCAGCAGGAATGATGCTGTAAAACCGCTCAATAATTCGCGCTGAAGTAACCATAGAACGAGTCTATCCAGGGTACCGAACATAACGCACAATCGTGTTCGGTTAAAACAGGCACCTAACCGACACATAACAAGATCGTCACGATCGAAAGGCGGATCACACTTTTAGGGGCACCTTACCAACGGCAGATGCGGAAAGTAGGTAAACTAGCTTGGCGCGCAGCGCGCAAACACCCAGGCGCGGAGTAACTATTTTCCCCGCGGTCAAGCAGCCAAGGAGGGTTGTTCTGTGTCATCAACGGCAGGAACCCTAGCCGAGGGCAATAGCCCCACACAAAAGAAGAAGCGTAAGGCCCCGGCCGGTACGCTCTATAGAGGTAATGAAGGAATGTGGTCGTGGGTACTGCACCGGATCACGGGCGTTGGTATCTTCTTCTTCCTTCTGGTACATATTCTGGACACGGCCCTCATCCGGGTGAGCCCCGAAGCATATAACGCTGTCATAGGAACGTATAAGACTCCCCTCATGGGTCTCGGAGAGATCGCTTTGGTTGGAGCTATCGTGTTCCACGCGTTCAACGGCCTTCGCATCATCCTCATTGATTATTGGCGCAAGGGCACCCAATACCAGAAGCATCTGTTCTACGTTGTCCTTGGGCTCTGGATCATTACGATGCTTGCCTTCGTCCCACGTCAACTCTTTCACATTTTTAGTAACTAAGGAGGCGCACTAATGACCGCTATCCAAGCACCTCGCACCCCCGCAGTGAACCGTAACAATGGCATCAACTGGGAAAAATGGGGATGGGTTTATATGCGAGCATCAGGAGTAATCCTGGTGGTTCTCATCTTCGGCCACCTCTTTGTTAATCTCTGGGCAGGGGAAGGCGTAAAAGCTATCGACTTTGCTTTTGTTGGAGGCAAATACGCTACCCCGTTCTGGCAGGTCTGGGATTGCGCCATGCTCTGGCTCGCTCTCATTCACGGAGCCAACGGCATGCGTACGCTTGTTAATGACTATACGACTAAGCCACTCACCAATAAGATCCTCAAGTGGGCACTTTTCCTCTCGGCCGCGATCCTCATTGTTCTCGGGACGCTCGTTATTTTCACCTTTGACCCGTGCCCCGTCGGAGCACCTGCCGATCTGGTTGCAAGTTTTTGCCCTGTCGGCTAGACCAAGCCCGACATTTACTCAAAGATTCGCTCAACAAACACGTTCTTCTGAGATCCGAAAGAGTTATTCGTGAATAGCACCCCACACGTAGAAACAGATGAAGTCAAGATCATTGACGGAGTCCATTACCACCAATACGACGTCGTTATAGTCGGCGCTGGCGGCGCGGGTATGCGTGCAGCCATTGAGGCAGGGCCGAAGGCCAAGACCGCCGTAATTACAAAACTGTACCCCACGCGCTCACACACGGGAGCCGCTCAGGGTGGAATGGCAGCTGCCCTGGCAAATGTCGAGGATGATAACTGGGAATGGCATACTTTTGACACGGTGAAGGGCGGCGACTACCTGGTTGACCAGGATGCGGCCGAGATTCTCGCCAAAGAAGCAATCGATGCGGTCATAGATCTCGAAAACATGGGTCTCCCCTTCAACCGCACTCCGGAAGGCAAGATCGACCAACGTCGCTTCGGCGGACACACCCGCGATCATGGTAAAGCACCTGTCCGGCGTGCCTGCTACGCAGCCGACCGTACGGGTCACATGATCCTTCAGACATTGTTCCAAAACTGCGTCAAGCTGGGAATCAACTTCTACAATGAGTTCTATGTCCTAGACATGGCAATGACAGAGGTAGACGGCGTCATGCAGCCGTCCGGCGTTGTTGCCTACGAGTTGGCGACCGGCGATCTCCACGTTTTCCAGGCGAAGTCAATAGTTTACGCAACGGGCGGATTCGGCAAAATCTTCAAGACGACCTCAAACGCTCACACCCTCACGGGGGACGGTGTTGGCATCGTCTGGCGCAAGGGACTCCCCCTCGAAGATATGGAGTTCTATCAGTTCCACCCGACCGGTCTTGCAGGTCTCGGCATTCTGTTGACCGAGGGAGCGCGCGGCGAGGGAGCAATCTTGCGTAACGCATCCGGTGAGCGATTCATGGAGCGCTACGCTCCGACGATCAAGGATTTGGCCCCGCGCGATATTGTCGCACGCTGCATGGTTCAAGAGGTTCTCGACGGCCGTGGAGCTGGCCCGAACAAGGACTACGTATACCTCGATTGCACCCACCTGGGCGCAGAGGTTCTCGAGACTAAGCTGCCCGATATCACCGAGTTCGCGCGCACCTACCTCGGAGTTGATCCCGTCGTCGAGCCCGTCCCGGTTTTCCCGACAGCGCACTATGCGATGGGCGGCATCCCTACCAATGTTCAGGCCGAGGTGCTTCGGGATAACGACACGGTTGTCCCAGGCCTGTACGCCGCAGGCGAGTGCGCCTGCGTGTCCGTTCACGGATCGAATCGCCTGGGAACAAACTCGCTGCTCGATATCAACGTATTCGGGAAACGCGCAGGAAACGCTGCCGCTGACTATGCCCAGACCGCACAGTTCACCCCACTTCCGAAGGACCCGGCAAAGGAGGTCCGCGAGCTGGTGGAAATGCTGCGAAACAGCACCGGAACCGAGCGTCTCTCCGATATCCGGAAGGAACTCCAAGAATCCATGGACCGCGGTGCTCAGGTGTTCCGAACCGACGAGTCACTCGGTGAGGTACTGCGCGTCATTCACGACCTTCGCAATCGCTACAAGAACATCGCCATTCAGGACAAGGGCCACCGGTACAACACCGATCTGCTTGAGGCTATTGAGCTTGGGTTCCTCCTTGACCTTGCGGAGGTCCTCGTATTCGCCGCCCGCAACCGTAAGGAGAGCCGCGGCGGACATATGCGCGACGATTACCCGGACCGCGACGACGCAAACTACATGAAGCACACCATGGCATATCTTACGGGCGACCCGCACTCACCTGATCCCGAAGACCACATTCGCCTGGACTGGAAACCCGTGGTCCAAACCCGCTACGAGCCGATGGAGAGGAAGTACTAGATCATGAGCTCAGCAATTGCCGAGACCACGGGGCCGTCCGCTCCTGAAAAGCACGAGTCGTTCACCGTCACCCTCATCATCCGCCGTTTTGATCCAGAGGTAGATGACGAGCCACGTTGGCAAGACTTCGACGTGCAGATGTACCCAACCGATAGAATCCTGGATGCGCTGCACCAGATCAAGTGGGAACAAGACGGATCCCTCACCTTCCGCAGGTCCTGCGCCCACGGTATCTGTGGTTCGGATGCCATGCGTATCAACGGACGCAACCGTCTGGCGTGCAAGACACTCATCAAGGATTTGGATATCTCGAAGCCAATCTATGTCGAGGCGATCAAGGGCCTACCCCTCGAGAAAGACCTCATCGTCGATATGGAGCCTTTCTTCGCATCCTATCGCGATGTTCAGCCGTTTCTCGTTGCCAGTTCTGAGCCGGGCAACGGCAAGGAGCGAATCCAGTCAGTGGCCGACCGTGAGCGTTTCGACGACACGACTAAGTGCATCCTGTGCGCAGCGTGTACGTCGAGCTGCCCAGTGTTCTGGACCGACGGCCAATACTTTGGCCCGGCAGCAATCGTGAACGCTCATCGGTTCATCTTCGATTCGCGCGACGAAAACGCGGAGGTCCGCCTCGATATCCTCAACGACAAAGAGGGCGTCTGGCGTTGCCGCACAACCTTCAACTGTTCAGAGGCTTGCCCCCGTGGCATCCAAGTAACAAAGGCTATTGCCGAGGTCAAGCAGGCAATCCTGAGCGGCAAGTCATAACCCTGCCTCGATTGGGGATGCCCCGATAGCGTTGAACTCAGAACCACGCGATCGGGGCATCCCCAATTTAACACCGCACGTACTAGTGTGGTGATGTGGGATTCGCTAAGAAGGTCGCGCAGGCAAAGTCGCTCGTTGCGCGTGTCACCGAGTGGGTGAACTCTCTGCGGGTAACCCGGGTTTTCCTGCACTTTATCAGCCGAGGCGGAAACCTGCTGGCAGCAGGCATGTCGTTTAAGGCAATCTTCGCTCTGTTCGCAGCCCTGTGGGTTGGCTTCGCCATTTTTGGTCTGATTATCGAGCAGAGGCCCCTGCTCCAAGAGGGCTTAGTGTTGTGGCTCAATAGGCTGGTTCCCGGTCTCATCGGCCCCGATGGAGCAACCAGCCTTGACGATCTTCTTCAGCTTCAGATTCTCGGCTGGACCGGAGCCATCGCCTCTGTTTCGCTTGTCTTTGTGGCTGTTGGGTGGCTCTCGACCGCCCGCGAAGCGATTCGGAGGATGCTCGGGGTTCGGTGGAAGGCCGATAACAGCATCTTCATGAAGGTTCGGGATTTCGGGCTTGCCGCCATCCTGGCAATCGCGATTATTATCTCTGGGGTGCTCAGCATCGCGAGCAGCACGCTGCTTGGGGATATCCTTGTGATCTTTGGCTTCGATAGCGACTCGTGGCTCCTCGGAAATGTGGCCAGAATTACAGCACTTGTGATCATGTTCTTTTTCGATGCCCTGGTATTAGCGGGAACCTATAGGATTCTCTCGGGCGTAAGCGTTGATAAGGCGATCCTTTATCGGGTGTCGCTCTTCGGCGCTATCGCTCTCGCGGGGATCAAGGTCCTTGGTTCACAGCTTGCGTCTGGTGTCGGAAACAATCCGTTGCTTGCCTCGTTCACAACCTTTATAGGGCTTCTCGTGTGGTTCAACCTGATCTGCAGAATCATCCTGGTGGGAGCAGCCTGGATTGCTATCGAATCAGAGGATAGGTTTGGTGCCGTACCCGGGGCAACGCCTGCTTCGCCTCCTGGGTCGCCTCCCTCGTCAGACGTACCAGGTTCCTCTGATCAGAAGAACGGCCCGGGTGTCGGTACTTCGCTATAGACTTATTCAATGGCAAAGACACCTCTTCGTATAGCCTCAGTAAACACCAACGGAATCCGTGCCGCGTACCGCAAGGGCATGGCCGATTGGCTGGATGCTCGCGGTGTAGATATTCTGGCGATTCAAGAGGTACGGGCATCGACAGAAGACATAGAGTCGCTCCTGGGCGAGGGATGGCATATCTTGCATGACCCCTGCAACACGAAGGGTCGTGCGGGTGTCGCGATTGCTAGCCGCAGACCGAGCATCGCCCACCGCACGATACTGGGCGGTGACGATGAGGGTGAATCGGACTACGTAAATAGCTCGGGGCGATGGCTTGAGGCAGATTTTGATATCGACGGGAAAATCGTCACTGTTGTCAGCACCTATGTGCACTCGGGTGAAGTTGATACTCCCAAACAGGAGGCCAAGTGGGTCTTTCTCGATGCGATGACAATTCGCCTGCCACAGATCGCTGCCGAAAGAGAACTCGCCGTTGTTGTCGGGGACCTGAATGTGGGGCATAGGGAGTTCGACATCAAGAATTGGCGTGGAAACCGTAAACGTTCAGGATTTCTCCCGCGGGAACGTTCCTATTTTGATCGGTTCTTCGGGCCATTGGGTGAAGACGTTGTCGGCGTCGATGAGAGCGTAGCGCCTGGTCTGGGCTGGATTGATGTTGGGCGCAACTTTGCCGGAGAGGTCGACGGGCCGTTCACCTGGTGGTCCTGGCGTGGGCAAGCCTTTGACAATGACACCGGCTGGCGCATCGACTATCAGGTGGCTACCCCCGCCATGGCGGAACTCGTGACTAACTATGAGGTGGACCGTGCCGAGTCATACGACACCAGATGGAGCGATCACGCCCCCGTCGTAGTCGATTACAGTATCTAATTTTCTTATTACATTTACTTCCGAAAGAAATTTCACAATCATGAACGATAAGCCCGTCATTTTCTCAGGCATGCAACCGTCGAGCGACTCGCTCCACCTGGGCAACTATATTGGCGCCCTCACCCAATGGGTAGGTATGCAGCAAACCTTCGAGGCCTATTTTTGCGTCGTCAATCTGCACGCAATCACCGTGCAACAAGATCCCGCCGAACTGGTTGAGCGCACCCGCTCCACTGCGGCGCAATATATCGCCGCTGGGATCGACCCGGATCAGTCCACTCTCTTCGTGCAATCCCATGTCCCTGCACATACCGAATTAGCCTGGGTACTCAACACGCTTACCGGGTTCGGTGAGGCGAGTCGGATGACCCAGTTCAAAGACAAATCACTTCGCCATGGGGCGGAGAAAGCATCCGTCGGTCTCTTTACCTACCCGATTCTCATGGCTTCCGATATCCTCCTCTACCAGGCAGATACTGTTCCCGTCGGGGAAGATCAGCGCCAGCATGTTGAACTCACGCGCGACCTGGCGGAGCGCTTCAACTCGCGATACGGCCAGACTTTCACCGTTCCAACCCCGCAGATCATCAAAGAGACCGCAAAGATCTATGATCTCCAAAACCCGGAATCCAAGATGTCAAAGTCTGCAGCATCCGAAAGTGGCCTGCTCAAGATTTTGGATGACCCGAAGGTCACAGCAAAAAAAATCATGCGCGCGGTGACTGATGACGAAGCTAATATCCGCTTCGACAGGGAGACAAAACCTGGCGTTTCAAACCTGCTCACTATTTTCGCAGTGCTCTCCGGGCGCACCGTAGAGTCGATAGAGCGCGAGTTTGACGGCCGCGGTTACGGCGACCTCAAGAAGGCACTGGCCGAAATTGTTGAGGCAACCTTTACGCCAATCCGTGAACGCACAACCGAGCTTCTCCGCGACCCAGCAGAACTCGATCGCATCCTCGGCAAGGCCGCGGACAAGGCGAACGCCGTCGCTCAGCAGACACTGAATACGGTATACGACAGATTCGGTCTCCTCCGGCGTTAACTGGCAAAGAGTGGGGTAGGCCCATATTGAGGCCTCCCCCACTCTTCGATTCCCACTATCGCTCTGTCGTGGTTTGTTCAAGGTTTGAAACGGCAAAACGGTTTAGGGGATCGTTACAGTCTTACACCCGAGCGTAGTATTCGATCCACCAGCCACACTAATCGCATACGCACAAACCTGCTGAGTACCACTCACACCCGAAATATCACCAGCAAACCCATGATTCGGACCCGACGCTGGAAAAGCCTGACCCACATCACCCCGCGACACATTCGCCGTAAACGGAGTAACCCTACTGCCCACATACACATGAACACTAATCGGATTACTCGTATTAGGATCAATCGCCCACCCCGTCACAGACACCTTACCCGTCGACGTCACGACACTATCCAACGAACCAAACGGCGACTTCACCACAGGGATCGTTACAGTCTT
>JBBAQX010000064.1:0-28081 GCA_040400085.1 Lysinibacter sp.
CTGAAGAACACATCAATTTGTGAGTGAGTGACTCAACACAGCTTGACAATTACCGGAACCTACTATTCGGGGCAAATGAGAACGATTTATGCGCCCGAATGCATACGCTCCCCGGTATGCCCTTGCCGCACGCGGGTTAAACGCCACGGGCGGTGCGCACCCGAAGGTACGCACCGCCCGTGAACAGGTAACTGAAGAGTTACTTACGCAAGCTTTACGCCAGCGCCAGCCTCTTCGAGCTTAGCCTTTGCAGCCTCAGCAGCATCCTTCGATGCTCCCTCGAGGATGGGGGCCGGAGCCGACTCAACGAGAGCCTTAGCCTCGCCCAGTCCCAGGCTGGTGAGCTCGCGCACAACCTTGATAACCTGGATCTTCTTGTCGCCAGCCGACTCGAGAACGACGTCAAACGAGTCCTTCTCTTCCTCAGCCTCAGCAGCAGCGCCAGCAGCAGGAGCTGCAGCAACGGCTACGGGAGCAGCAGCGGAAACCTCGAAGGTCTCCTCGAATGCCTTAACGAACTCGGAAAGCTCGATGAGGGTCAGGCCCTTGAACTGCTCAAGCAGTTCCTCAGTTGACAGCTTTGCCATGATATTTCTCCTTGTGGTTTTTGCTCGATTCGCGTGTGCGAGACGAGCGGGGTTTTTGTCTGCTTCCTAATCCGCGCGAGGGCGAAATTAGTTGGCTGACTCCTGCTTGTCGCGCAACGCGCCAACCGCACGAGCGGCTCCGGCGAGCGGTGCGTTGAACAGATATGCGGCTCCGAACAGCGAGGCCTTGAAGGCGCCGGCAAGCTTGCCGAGCAGAACTTCACGGGACTCGAGGTCGGCGAGCTTGCCTACCTCAGCGGCGGTCAGGGGCTTACCGTCAAAGTAGCCTCCCTTGATCACCAAAAGAGGGTTTGCCTTGGCAAAGTCACGCAGGCCCTTTGCAACGGCGACAGGGTCTCCGTGTACAAATGCGATAGCGGTCGGTCCAACCAGTTCAGCGTCAAAAGACGTGATACCTGCGTTGTTGGCCGCAATCTTGGTGAGCGTGTTCTTCGACACGGCGTAAGTTGCGTGCTCACGAATGTTGTTACGCAGCTCCTTGAGCTGGGCAACCGTGAGACCGCGGTACTCGGTTAGCAGAACGGCAGCAGACTCTTCAAAATTCTTCTGAAGGTCGGCAACCGCGGCTTCCTTTGCAGCCATGGCGCTCCCTATGCTTAGTCTTCTTGCCATCCCACGGTTGTGGGTCGGCGCCAAAGTCCTCGCAATAAAAAAGCTCCGGTGCAGGAGCACTGGAGCGATAACGGATGCTTAGCATCCTTCATTCGTTTCAACACACCTGCGCGGGCTTCGCTTACGCGATTCTTCGTGTCCACTTTTCAGTGGGCAACCAGCGGTCTTTGGCCAAGGAATAACTTACCCCAGACTCCGGGAAAAAACAAATCTTGCGCGGGCCACCAAAACGATGCCGGGATGTGGTTGCCCCGTATCAGGTGATTTTCGACTGAAATCACGCGATAGGGGCAACCATATCCCGGCTAGGGGCTTATTGTTGTTAG
Source organism: Lysinibacter sp. (assembly GCA_040400085.1). Classification (GTDB taxonomy): domain Bacteria; phylum Actinomycetota; class Actinomycetes; order Actinomycetales; family Microbacteriaceae; genus HNR. The sequence goes on from JBBAQX010000064.1 coordinate 1,547, forward strand.
GCGCTTATTTTTGCTAAGCCCTGTTCCTACGTCTCCGTACAACCATAGCGATTACGCCGAGTCCGAGCAGCACACCCGTCAGGCCCAACAATCCGCCAGTCTCAGATCCTGTGACTGCCATCTTCGGCCCCGTTTTAGGGCCCGATTCCGGAGGGTCTGTTCCCGGAGGAGCAGCGTTGCAGTTCGGCGTCGCAGGCGGGTAGACCAGAGTCGATGCGGTAGACGGGTTGATACGAATCTCCGCTACTGCCGAACCACGCAGGTTATAGAACGGTGCCGATGGATCAAGCACCCATTTACCCGGAGAGGTTTCGGTCCATCCTGGCCACCCGATTCCCTTTCCTTGTGCGTCTACCTTACCTCCGGGCCACAGCGTCTGACCTGATATTGGTTGGCCACTTGTCCATCCCTGAGGCGTGGGTATCAGGTCAACCTGAGATGCACCATTGGCGAGGATCGCCGCTGTATCCGATGCAGGGATCGTGACGTCTCGTGCGTTGTAGGCTTCCTGCGTCCACCAAATAAGCGCAACCGTCGGTGCGGCAGAGACGTTATACGGGGTGAACGTGTACGACATGTAGGGGGCGTCGTTAACACACACCGCATTTGCCTGAACGGCTATCGTCTTTACCGGGGTGTAATCCGTTGCACAGTTATTCGTATAGTCCGTCTCAATCTCGTCGTTCGTTTCACAGACCGTACTTGGGATCACCGCGTCTGCTGCTCCCACACCGCCTGGAATCGAGTCGACTCTCACCGTGTAATAGAACTCACCAGAATCGCCAACGTTAAAGACACCGGCAAACGTTGCTTTGAACAAGCCGTTTTGAACATCAGCGACCCATCCGGGAGGCGCGGTCACCGTGCCGGGCATATAGGTCAGCCCGGGTACAAGTGCGTCCGTCACAACAACATTCTTCGTGTCGTCCGGCCCGTTGTTCACAACCCCGAGCTTGTACGTAATGGTGTCGCCTCGTCCAACCTCGACGGCTCCGCCTGTAGCAGTGATACTGTTGCTGGTTTCGTCGGAAACGACTCCCAGAATCGGGAGATGGCTGATGGAAACCGCCAGGTCGACACTCTTGACCTTATGGTTCGTGTCGCAACCGGTCTCCTGCTCCGCAGGACAACTTCCTCCCGAACCGTTAGGAGTTACAACGTTTGCGAGCGTTTTGCCCATCGCATTCGCGGCTACTGTAACCGTGTAACTCACAGATACCTCTGCAGAACCCGGCGCAAGCGTCGGGAGAGACCAAGTCAGTTTCTTCGTGGAAGAATCGTAGCTGAGGCCCGGAGCAAGCGGCTGCACGAGTGCGGCGTTATTCAAAACCTCGCTCAGATCGTCAATGGCGGTTGCTCCAGACACGACAGCGCCACTTGTGTTCAACGCGCGCAACGTGTACGTAACGGTTGAATTCGGCTTGACCAGACTGCCACTCGCTGGGTCGCTTTCTTTGGTCAGCAACCACGCAGGTGTCACGTGCGTGGTTTCACAGCTACCGGAACAAGTCGAACCCGGCGGCGGGGTGACAACATTTCTTAGCATTACCCCGTTTGCCTCATCATTCACCTTGACCGTGTAATTCATTGTTTGAGTTCCCGAAAGAGTGCCGATGGACCAGACCAGGTCGGTTCCGCTCACGGATGCCGTACCCGCCGTGGTCACAGGAGAACCTAGGATCGTTGCGTTGTTGAGTACGTCCGCAAGATTATCGGTTACCGTTACCGGCGTGGGGAGAACCCCGCCCGTATGAGTGGCAGTAACTGTGTACGTGATCGAGCCACCGGCCGAAACGGTTGAACCGGTCGGTGGATCGCTTGTTTTCGAAACGGTCCAGGTCGACGGAATCGCGGTATTCGTGATCGCACAACTCACATCTTCACCCTCAGCAAGTGTGATCACGTTATCCGCAAGATTTCCCCCGTCGCAGACCCAAGAGGAAGCCGTGTAGCCAACGGGGGTACCGGACTCAGCGAGCGTGTATGAACCAACGTGGACTGCAGCATCCGTTATTGAGGCCCCGCCAGTTATTCCGCTAACTGGAGTGGGGCCGTTTGCACTCAGGGTCCAGTCGGCTGGTGTCGAGGTCCCCGAGGTTGTACCGTTGTCAACGACCTTTACAAGAGTAAGTTTCGGCGATGTCGCTGTATTGGTAATGGTACAGATAACGTTTCCACCGTTGGGTACAACTACCTCCTGTCCGCTCACCGCACCACCCTCGCATACCCAGGCTCCAGAGTCGAAGCCGGAAGGACCGGTCTCCGACAAGAGGTACTTTCCGGCGAAGACGGTAACTTCCTGCACACCGCCATCGGCGGTAACGCCCGTTCCATTTCCGGTTACCTCGCTCTGACCGCCAATCGATTGCGGTTCGGCTTTAAGGTCCCAGTCTTTCGGTTGTTTGGTTGTTCCCGTGTTGTTTTGTGCTACATCCTTAATGAGGGTGAGTTTGGCTGGCTTATCCTCATTCGTATAGGTACACGTCACCGCAGAACCGAGCGAGAGGTTTACCGTTGGATCAGCAATGTTTGTCGGCAACGGAGTAGTGCCGTTGACACAGCTCAGCGAATCAAGACCGTACCCAATGATGTCGGGATTAGTCTCGGTGAGGGTGTAAGTGCCGACCGGAACCGCGACCTCAGTTACCGCGGGAGTTGCGGTAACGCCGGAAACAACGGTTGCACCGTTTGTCGCCTGAAGCGGAAATTGGTCAGCGGGTAGTTTTCCACCCTGATCGTTCACTACGTCTTTCACCAGCGTGATTGTCGGAGTCTTCGCTGTATTAGTGAGAGAACACGTGGCATGGCTTCCCACAGGAAGGTCAAGCGTAGTATTGTCCAGGCTTGCGCCACCATCGACAACACAGTCCCAAGCGCTCGCGTCATAGCCTCCGGGGCCAGTCTCGCCAAGTTCGTAGGTTCCCGCGTGGACCGAGACCGCAGCTACCCCTCCCGGCCCTGAAACGACAGGCTGGCTCGGAATGCTATTTGGGCTGGCGCTGAGCGTCCAATCATTCGGAGAATTATTCGCATTCGAGCCATTATCCTCAACCGTCTTTACAAGAGTTAGGGTCGGAGCAATATCAGTATTTGTAAACGTACACGTTATGTCCTGTCCAAGACCCACGTTCACTGCCGGACTTCCGATGCCCGTGGAATTATCGGTGCTGCAGACGAGCGAGCTGAGTTCATAACCAGCCGGACCTGTCTCGCTCAGTGGATAGCTGCCAACAGGTATGTCACCGGTTACTCCGCTTGTTCCGCTAATCACCGCGCCCGCGTTGAGGGTCCAGTCTGCGGGAACCGACGCTCCGCCGTCATCGTTGACAACGGTCTTCACAAGCGTGAGGGTAGATGATATCGCGGTGTTCGTAATCGTGCACGTTACATCATCCCCGGGTCCGAGAATAACGATACCGGCCAGAACGACTTTACCAGGGCAGCTCCAGTTTGAGGCGTCATAACCAAGAGGTCCGTTCTCACCGAGTGAGTAGAGGCCAACGGGCACCTCGGCACTTGTAACTGCAGGCGCATCGGTCACACCCGAGATGTTGACAGAGCCCTCGGCCGACAACGTCCAAGCGGCAACAGTTGCCGTCGCACCAGTTTCTCCGTTATCTACTATCTTTTTGAGCGTGATCTTGGGCGCTACTGCTGTATTCGTGATGGTGCAATTCGCACTATCCCCAGCCTGGAGTCTTATCGTTGATCCCGTTGATTCGGTTCCGCCAACGCAGACCCATTGGGAAGCGATATACCCGGATGGGCCGTTTGCTTCTGTGAGCGTATAGGTTGTCGCGTGAGCCGCCGCATCCGTGATGACAGGAGATCCGCTTGTTCCCGTTATATCGGCGAAGGCACCAGCAGGCTTTGCCGTGAGAGTCCAATCAGATGCAACAGCCGTGGCACCTGTTACACCGTTGTCAACAACTTTTGTGAGCGTAAGCCTCGGCGCTACAGCCGCATTCGTGATGGTGCAGGTAACATTTTGCCCTTCGGATAGCGTGATACTCGATCCGTCTTGGGTACCTCCATCACAGCTCCACTCCGAAGGGGTATATCCGCCGGGGCCGCTCTCCGAGAGCAGGTACTCGCCAACTGCGACCCGCGCATTGGTGACGGTTGCGGAACCGGTAGCTCCACTTATCGGGGTTTCTCCCACCGCACTCAGCGTCCAGCTAGTCGCCGATTCTGTTCCAAGCCCGTCACCATTGTTCACTGTCTTTACGAGAGTTAGGGTTGGCGTTTGAGCGGTATTTGTGATCGTACAAATCACGTTCCCCCCAGGGGGCAGGGTCACGACGTCACCGTTGACAACTCCACCTTGACATACCCAGTTACCCTGGTCGAACCCGGACGGGCCATCTTCACTGAGTGTGTAGCTTCCGCTGAAGACAGACGCACTCTGCACACCACCGTCGGCAGAAACACCTGTGCCATTTCCAGTGACAGCTGCCTGTCCTGAGATCTCAGAAGGTGTCGCCGTTAGCGTCCAATCTGCAGGGACCTTAGTGGTTCCGCTATCACCTCCGCTCACCGTCTTAATGAGAGTGAGGCTAGCAGGTTGATCCGTATTTGTGATCGTACATTCGACGTTGGCCCCCAGGCCAACCTGAACTGACGAGCCGGTCACAGTGCCGCCTGTACAGGTCCACGCCGATGGGCTGTACCCGGAAGGGCCGCCTGTCTCGCTGAGAGCATAGCTCCCTGCGGGGACGGTAGCATTGCTCACAGCTGCGCTTCCTGTCACACCGCTACCGGTTGCTGGTCCTTGGAACTGGAGGGTCCAGTCTGCAACTGAAGCGCTACCACCGCTAGAGTTCACAACTTGCTTACTCAGTGTAAGGCTGGGAGAAACGGCGGTATTCGTGATGGTACAGGTCGCGTCGCTGCCAAGTGCAAGCGTCACGGATGATCCGGTGGAACTCGCGCCGCCTACGCATACCCAGTTCGATGCCGAGTATCCAACTGGACCACCTGACTCAGACAACGCATATGTTCCTACCTGGGCGTTCTGCGCCGTAACCTGAGGGCTGTTTCCTGTCCCAGATATAAGATTTGGTCCGGTTGCAGTCAGCGTCCAGTCAGAGGGCACCGCTGTCCCTCCGGTTGATCCGTTCTGCACGGATTTCACAAGAGTCAACTTGGGCTGTTGTGCTGTATTCGTAATGGTACAGGTTACATTATTGCCACCTGATAGCGTCAGCGTGGTACCAGCAAGGACTCCACCATCACAGGACCAAGCGCTTGCCGTGTATCCAGCAGGACCCGCCTCGCTCAGCGTGTACGCTCCAACGTTTACGTTTGCATTTGTAATTGTGCCGCTGCCACTTGCTCCACTAATCGGAGTTGGGCCAGCAGCTGAGAGAGTCCAACTTGAAGCGACCTGAGCCGAGCCTGTCGCCCCATTGTCTACCTGCTTTACCAAGGTGAGATTTGCGCCCACGTCATCGTTGACGAATACACAGGTATTCGTCGACAGCGCCGATGGGGTAATCGTTGTGGTGTCAACGTATGTTCCATTTGGACCGGTATCGCATCTCAGCGAACTCTGCGTGTAGCCGCCGGGCCCAGCTTCGGTGAGCGAATAGGTTGTGCCCGGACGAACGGTAATGGTGTTACCAGCGGTTGAACCAGCAACCTGTTGCGCGTCCACACCGGGGATAGGCGTTCCTGTCGGCGTGGCCGTAAGAGTCCAGTCGGCTGCTACTTTATTGTTTCCGTTATTGTTCACGACCTGCTTCACCAAGTTCAGCGATGCGGTCTGGTTAATCGCGGTGCATTTGACGCGGAACCCGAGAGGGACCGTTACCCCGCCGTTGATACCATCGGCGAATCCTGCAATCGGGTTACCGGCCGCATCCGTTTGCACACAGTCCCAGCTACCAATAGATGGCGCAATCGGGACTCCTCCCTGTTGGATTTTCTGAACATACAAGGGATTTCCACCCGTCTCAACGAGGGGATAGCGAACGTTTGGAGTCACCGCTGCTGTGGCACCGGCGCTTCCCGAAATTCCGGTGGGCCCAGCAAGAGCACTAGGGGGAGCTACCGCGCTGAGAGTCCATGAATTTGCCGGTTGAGTGCCTCCCTGAACCTGCTTAGCAAGAGTGAGTTGCGAGGTACACGTAACAGTATTCGTGATCGTGTAGTTATTCGCATCTCCAGCTGCCAAGGTTGCGGTATACGGCAAAGCGAGGTCGACCGTGGCTCCGTTTTGCTGGGTGATACGAGAACTATCCAACGTACATAGATCACGTCCAACAAAATTGGGGCTTTCGTTAATCGCAATCGTGTTACCTGCTGTCAGCCCCGTTCGTGGCGCAGACCAGACCTGGTTGCTTCCCGCAAGGGTAAGTTGAGCGTCTAGGCCGAGGGGCTGGTTGCCCTCGGTGTAAGACGTTCCGTTGACCACCCACTGCTTAGAAACGGCAATACTCGCTTGGGGTTGGGGCGGACGATTGTATACTTTACAGCTAATTGCGGCGCTTGACGGAGCATCCACCAAGAATCCGGTGGAGCTTAAAGGATCGTTCGTAACGGTAACTGCTGCACCCGTAGCAACGTTGGTACAGACGGCCCTCTTCCCCGCCTGCGTAACGAGGATATACCCAGATTGTTGAGTTTCAGCTATTGCTACCGTTCCCGATGTGGCACCACCGGCATAGTCGAGTGGGAAGTTCACCGCCCCGGTTGCGTTATCCGTTACACCGCTTTGGCTGGTTGGGGTTACACCGGTTGACGACGTCGTGGCGGTAAAGTTCCAGCCTCCAACGGGAGTCGCCCCAACGATACCCTCGCCGGTGTTATTACTGTTGACCTGTTCTTTGACAACCGAAATCGAACCGGTGCAGTTACCAAGGGCGAGCGCCCGGAGCGACTGCGTCGCCGAAGCGTAGTCCGCTGATTGATAATAATCAGAATTAAGCGTCGGGCCAGAAATCGCGCGGAGATTGTCGGGGGCCCCAGCGACTCCGGCACCCACACCGACAGCGACCACTCGGGTTCCCTGGTTTTTAATCGCATTTGCCGAAAAAACGCCGTTCTCAACCTCGCGGAAGCGAGTTCTGTTTCCCGGGCCTTCTGCATTTGCATAAACCGTGGGATCACCATCAGTGATCACAACGGCCACATCGAAGATCGGCCCGGTGGAAGCGACCTGGTACAAACCGCGATCCCAGTTAGTGTTGGACGCCGCAGTATAGGTATCGATCCTATTTTTCACCGTCGTAGCACCGCTAGCCGTAGAGACAGAGCTTAGCGGGAGATTTGCGCCCGTTCCAGCAGGGGCAACGTTCGAGAAGGTGAACAGACTCACCTGACTCGGGGTACCAGTAAGGGAATCAACAAAACCCTTAGCGGCCGAACGTAAGTTGCTGATAAACGGAGACACTGAGCCCGAGAGGTCAAGAACCAAAGCCACATCCAAACCACATTGCTGAGGAAGTGCGGGGTTCGCAAGCGAGTTCTGCCAGATTCCACCGGAGGCCGAATTATTGGTATTTCCGGACGCAATCATGAAGTCTGCCGTCGATGCGTAGGTAACGCCATTTCGCAATTGCGGACCCGTACGGAACTGATATTGAGCGGAAGCGGTTGTGCCCCCAACCGCTAGTGTGTTGTTTGTGAAATAACCCGGCGCCGCAGGATTTGCTTGCTTTATCCAAAACTGCGCGTCCCGGTTAGCCCCGCCTGTTTGGGTAGTTGGGATCGTAAAGTTGCAATCCCCCTGAGCATCAGAAATACAGGTTGCCCAACTTTCGGTTCTCGGATTGGCGTTGGGCGCGCTTGAGGTACCGTCATAAAGTTTGAGCGTTACTCCAGATGCTCCCGACACCGAGGTGAGAGTGGACCGTATTCCGCCAGTCTTCACTGTAATCACGGCGTTATTTCCCGTTGGAGTGGGAACAGCAAACGGTGTGATGGCCGTAGCCTCGGCTCGGTTAGCTACAGAAGCGTCAGAACGCTTAGCGGAAGAGACGTCAGATAAAGCCTTTGTGCCGGCAACTTCGGAAGGGGCCTGTGTCTTTTCCCCGATAGGAACTGTCGTCATCGAGCTTTCAGCCATGGAGGGAGCGGCAGAAGAAACCGTTGTCCCTATTCCCACCACTAAACCCCAAACAACAAGAAGAGCTATCCTAATGCCGTGCGTGCGTCTTTGCTGAAACATACGATCTCACCTACGTTTTAAAAGGAACGATGCGTCTATTATGACACTTTACTGTTGCTCTGTATATCACACTTCTATACAGCCATTATTCACAAGCCCTTGGCCCACAAAGGCCTCTTGTTGATCTTTATCTATCAGATTATTTGCGCTTGCGTTACTAGCATGCCTTATTGCCGAATAGAAAACAATTCAACCCGCGTCACTCGATACAGCCTATTCACCCGTACGATTTGACCTTATTGGAAGTATTTCCGGTCGGTATCTCCTGCCATGCCTATAACTCCTGCCGTGCCCTCGTTGATTTGAGCAGAGCTCGGCTCTGTGAGATAGACGGATGCGTCGGCAAGTGGCCCAGAGAAGAACGTGCCATTTGGCGCAGTGATGTAGGTCATCGTGCCGCAGCCTGGACCCAGCCGCCCAGGCATCCCCACCATCGTTGCTTGTTGGCGAGGCGAAATACCCGTCAGTTACCCGAGTCAATGACCCTCACCTGGGATACCAGATCGTTATTATTGCTCCGAAGCTTAAGAGAATAATTACCCGCCCGCGCTATTTCCGCATAGCGCCGCTGAGGGTCGCGCACGGTATCAGTGATCACTTCTTCTGGAGCGCCGGGAGCATCGGAACGGAACGTAATAATCACTGAGCAGGATGCCCCCGGGCTGAGCCTCCACAGCTCACGCTGGCTCGAAACCGGCTCCCTCACGACCTGGCACTCCCCCAGGCTCGCGATGGGCGAAGCTGTCCCGGCGCCGAGCACAATCTCCTCGGTAGGTTTCCCGGAGGGTGCCTCCACCGGGCCCGCCAGCGCCCCGATCAGGGCAACCGTAGATACGCCCACAACGGTGATTGGGAGCGCAACCACGAGAGTTTTCACGGTCGCCCCCAGCGATGAAAACCACTGCGGGGCTAAGAACGTGGCCGAGCTAGGCGGAGCGGACTCGACACCGAGCGCGCCGAGTCCTGCGATCAGCACGATAGAGAGCAGCGCGGCATCCTTCGCAGCGAGCCTCCTGTAGACGACGGAACACCTGCTACAGGTCTTGATATGTTCCGAGGCGGCGCGTGCTGACCCGTCCGCAATCTCCAGGAGCAGCTGCCGGGAGGCTTGGCATTCCGGCAGCTGCAGGGAACCGCTCGCCTGCTCCACAAAGGAGTGGCGCATCTCCCGCATCGCGCTCTGGTATGCCCGGGTGACGCTGGGGGCCGAGATCCCGATCTCCTCGGCGATCTTGCGCATCCGTTGTTGGTCGACCGTGTGCATCCACACGATGTTTTGTTTGCGGTCGCTGAGGGAATTAAACGCTGCCGAAAGCCAGTCCGCGGTATTGCCTTCGTCGTGAAAGGACTCACGTTCGAAGATTTCGGCAACGGTCTCGGGAGCCGTCACATCCTCAACAGAGTTTTGCTCGATTTTCTTGAGGGCAAGCGTACGAACAGTGGCCATCAAGTAGTGGCTCATCGACACGGTTGGGCCCTTACCGCGCGCGATGGTCCGCATAATGCGTTCGAAGGCCTCGTTAACCAGGTCCTCAGCGTCCGCGCGGTTGGCGACGTAACGGGTTGCATACCCGATGGCGATGCCCTGGTACTTGACGTAGAGCTCGCCGTAGGCTGAGTTATCTCCTGCTCTGTACCTGGCCAAGAGATCCTGGTCATGAACAAAGTCTCGGGTGTATTCCGTCATCGTCACCCTCCTTCCGCGCTCTCGTGTTGACTATAGCAAGACGCTGGGAGGCCGCCTTCGTTGGGCTGCCTCCCACTTATCTTTTACGTACGGCTCGTTTTCTAACTGTCGCCTGCGCCAGAGTTGGCGCGGCTCCGACGTCGAATCACGAGAAGGGATGGCCCCGCAGCAGCCAGCAACGCGGCCAGGCTTCCAGCCCACCCAGCATCGGTGGCTCCGGTCGTCGACAGGACACCGCCTCCCGTGGTTGTCGTCTCGAGCGCGGAGCCGGAACCGTTTTCGCCAGAGCCGCCACCGCTCGCGGCGAGGACCCGGTAGGGGGTCTGGGCCCGAGCATCCGCCGCATCGTTGAGAAGCACGAGCGAGTGATCGCCGGGCTCAGCGAGTGCGGGGATCGTCGCGCGCAGCGAACCCGTGCCATCCGCCTGGGCCGTGATGGTTCCGAGCGCGATGGGCGTCGAATGCAGCTCGACCGCGTAGGTGCTTCCTGCCACGAGGCCTGAGGCCGTGAGTGTGACCTGCGCCGTTCCCGCGAGGCCCGACGAGGAGTCGGCGGTGAACACGGGCGCGATCACGTGCAGTGTTACGGTCACGTCGAGCACCTGATCCAGATCATCCTTCACCGTGAAGGTGAACGTCTCGTCCCCGGCCCAGGCCGTGCCGTCGCTCGTAAACACTACGTCGGCACCGTCGACGGCAACCATTCCGTGGAACCCGGCGGGCGCCGACACCCCGGTGAGGGTGAGGTTGCTTCCCTGCAGAACGGGCAGGCCTGCCGCATTCGCGATCGTCAGGGATGCGTCAACGGGCAGCGAGTACTCAACCTTTGCATCGTCGACCACCTTCGGCGTTGCGACGATCTCGAACGTGTAACTTACGACGGCGGCCTGTCCGAGGTCGTCGGTCACGGTGACCTCGAGGGTCTCCGAACCCGAGTAGCCGGGGGCCGGGGTGTAGACGACCTTACCGGAGTCGAGCACGGCGGTTCCCCCGGAGCTGGGTGTCCCGATGGCGGATGCCGTGAGCTGCTCAAGCGTCCCCGTCGTGCGGGCTACCCCGATGGGGTCTACCACGAGCTGCGAATCCTGCGCGATGCGGTAGCTCGCTGCATCCGCGGTCGGAGGGGCCTGCAACGTGAGCGTCACGGTTACGGTCTTGGACGTGTTTCCTGCGACATCGGCAACCGTGAAGGTAACCTCGTAGTCGCCAGCGCGCGCATAGTTCACGCCCTGGGTTACCGTCCATGAGGCAGGGTCAACGCCCGAACCGTCGGTATCGGTCGCCGTCACGCCGAACGCCGCGAGCCAAGCCGCGGTGTCCCAGGGGGTCGTGGGTGCCTGCATCGGCTGCTTCAGCATGGTTTTTGCCGCTGAAACCTCGGGCTTTACAGTGTCCTGGACGACGAATTGCCCGGTCGATACCGCCTTGTTGCCGTAGCTATCAGTCGCTGTGAAGGTCACGACGTAGCCTGCGCTCGAGAGCGTGCCGAAGTCGACGGCGCTGTGATCCACCGCGAGCGAGGCGAGCGTCGTTCCCTTAGCTGTTTTCGCCGAGGCGTCGAAGAGGGCGATCCAATCGGCATCCGTCGCGGGTCGCTTGGCGCCCATCTCGAATGTCGAAGAGAGGTTCGTCAGCGTCACGGTCGGGGCGCCCGCGAATTCAACAACGTAGGTCACCGTCTTCTGCGAGACGTTTCCGGCGTTATCGGTCGCGCTGAACACGATCGAGTACGATCCGGCCGTGGTGTAGTCGACCGGGTTACTGGCGACGGCGATTCCGCCGCCAGCTGGGACGCCCGACCCGTTATCGGTAGCGGTGATTCCGAATGACGCGATCCAATCCGCGTCCGTCACGAGTTTGCTGTCGCCATCCTTGTAGCGGATCTCCGTTGTCGTCGCCGCGACGGTCGGCTTGGTAGTGTCGCGCACCGTCAGCTGGCCTGTGGCTGTCGCAGGGTAGCCAAGCGAATCGGTCAGAGTGAAGACCACGGGGTACGTTCCGGCAACGGCGAAGTCAACCGCTGACGAGTCACGGGTCACGGATTGCACCGTGGCGCCGGGTCCGGTGGTCGTGGTCACGCCGCCGAAGAGAGTCTTCCACGCCGCGTCATCGGCAGGGTGACTCGTGCCCATCTCGTAGTGCGCGGAGAGTGCTCCCAGCGAGATAGTCGGATCCCCGGCGTAGGCAACGCGGTACGTCACCGAGGTAGGGGTCGCGGTCGCGTTGCCCGCGGCATCCGTTCCAGTGAAGGTCACGGCATAGTCGCCCGCTGTTCCGGCGACCACGGCCGAGGAGTTGACCGTGATTCCGCCTGCGGCAGGCAGGCCCACCCCTGTGTCAGAGGCGGTGATCCCGAACAGGGCAATCCATCCGGCGGCAGTTGTCGGTGTCGGGCTGCTGCCCTTCGCGAAGGTCACCAAGCTGTTTGCCGCCGTGAGAACCGGCGCGGTCTTATCGATAACGAAAGGGGTGGATGCCTCAACCGAGGCGTTCCCCGCCTGGTCGGTATCCGTAACCACGAGCGAGTAGCTGCCGTCGGCGAGGCTCGCCGGGATCACGATGCTCGGGGCGCTGGCCGGCGCGGTTCCCGAGGTCACGACGGTGGAGTCCGCCGCCACAATCTTCCACGCGAACGAGGCGATGGCACTTCCTGTGCCGTCTCCACTGAGGGATGCCCCGGTCGGGTTCGCCCTCGTGCCCGACAGCGGGCCCGTTGCCATCGCGATTCCGCCGGACAGCGCGGGAGCATCAATGGTGGGTACAACAGCATCCGTGACGAAGACCTTCACTCCGGTCGCTCCTGTGCCGGGAACGATTGCCGGAAGGGCATACGTACCATCGGCAACCGTAAACGATGCGGGGTTGTTCTTCGCCGAGAAGCTCAGCACGCTGCCGCCCGGCTTCGTGAAGACGAGCTGGTAGTCGCCCGGCAGCACGTCGGGGACGGCTCCAAAGTCGTATGAGCCGTCTGCCGCCGTCGTGACCGTCTTAATGGTGGTTGCTCCCTGCTTGAGGGCGACCGACCAGTCTTTCAGGATCGCGCCGAGGCCTGCCGTGACATCCACCTGGTTCTTATCGGCGAACGCGACCGAACCCGAGATGGGGGTCGTGGCGACGAGGGGAACCCGCAGGTCGCGGATCCACTGCGAGGGAACGCCAACGGCGTTATCCAGCTTGAAGCGGGCAGAACCGACGTAGCCGGTGGTGTCTGACGGGGCATTGGCCGAGGCATCCGCAATCGACAGGTATTTCAGGAAGCCGTCGGCGTCTAACGCGCTCGACGGGATCGTGATGTTCGAGTTGTTTACGACCGGCTTGACCAGGTAGGTATCCCCGGCGGTCAGGCTGAGGAACGCGAACGCGCCGTCAACGCCGTTGTCTGTGTTGGGGAGCACCGTTTGGCCGGTGTTCACCGGATTTCCGGATGCGTTGAGCTTCCACAGCTGCAGCGTCACTCCCGAGGGGTTGAGGCTGGGCTCGCCCGCATCTTGCGTGCCGTTCGCGTTGCTGTCGAGGAAGGTGCGCCCGTCGAGCTCGACCGCGCCAACAACGGCGGCGGTCTTCACACCGACGGCGGGGGACTCGGCAGAAACCGGGGTTCCCGACGCGTCGAAGCTGTAGGCGACGGTGTTCTTCGCGACCGCGCCGGGGGTACGGGCTGCACCTGAGGATGGCGCGGTGCCGTCGAACGCGAGCGTGAACGTGTCGCCCGGGTTGAAGGTGACCCCGTTGACCAGGCGCACGCGCAACGCCTTGATGCCCGACACGCTGCCCGAGAGCACAGACCAATCGCCCGCGGCCGGGGCGACCGTGGAGGCACCCTCGACCACGACATCCGTAGTGTTCTCGACGCCGTTGATCAGCACCTTAACGCTATTGCGGTTCGCGAGGGAGACGTCGTATTGCGATCCCCGCTGGGCCGCCGGGTTCAGCGTGAACGTATCACCCGTGTAGGGCAGCACATCGGTGAACTGGAAGTTGTTGTAGCGGTCGGCGCCCGTGTTCGAGACGTTCACCGAGTACGATACGGTGCCGCCGGGGAGGGTCGTGCCGACACCAGCGTAGTTGTTCGCGGCGTTCGAGAGCACCGGGCTGGCGTCCTGCGAGCCCTTCACCGAGGTGGAGACGCCGACAGAGGTCGACGGGGACACCGTGAAGGATTGCTGCGAGATCAGGAGCTTATCCGTGGCGATGCCAAGGCCCTGAAGCGCCGTTCGGATGCCCGCGGCCTGCGTCGAGAACGCGCCGAAGGATGCGTCGTTGGAGAGCGTTGCCTGGCTGAACTCTGGGCGGTTGCGGCCTGAAACGGTGAACGTATCGTCTGTCATCGAACCGACGCCCATGACCACCGACTGAACGCCTGCGAGCGCGGTCTTCGGGGTAATCCCGTAGGTCGCCCCCAGCGTTCCGAGGCCCGTCGAGCCGCGGCCGATCTGGCCGTTTGGTACCTGAACGTAGTACAGAGTCGCACCATCGGCGAGTGGGATGCTGCCCGAGTTTGGCGTTGGGTCTGGGTAGGTTATCGGGGTGTTAAAGCTGCTGCTCGCAGAGGTATACGGGAAAGAGTTTACGTATGGTGAGGAGACTCCGATCCCCGTTATCGCGACGGATACGCCCTTGGGTACGATCATGAATTGATACGGCTTGTTCAGTGACGCAACGCCGTCAGAACCCGTCCAGAATGTGGAAGCAAGTGTGGATCCATTTGCAAATGTTCCACCCAACGACGGAAGAATGCCGTTTCCGCCAGCTGCACCGGCGAGCGTTGGAGGTGTTCCACCCGCCACAACTGTGACCGTCTTCTCAAACGTGCTGGCGTCGTACGGAACAGTGACGGTTGTCGCTCCCCCTCCGACCTGAGGATCGTTATAGGTCACGGATTGGGTCTTGAGGCTCAGAGTGCTACCGACGGGGGTGTCGCCGTTCACCTGCAATGTCAGAGACCCACGATTGACGTTGTAGGCCAAACCCGCTGCGAATGGGTTCAATGAATAGCGGATGCCGGTAATCGTTTTCGGATCGATCTGGGCATCGTCGATGCGCCCCTGTTTGCCCCCACCGACAAACGGTAAGGCTGACCAGGTGGCCGCGGCATCACTCGGGTCAGCCGCGATGGTGTATTCCATCGAGCGAAGGCTGTAGTTACTCGAGCTAAATCCTCGAGCGGTTGTTCCAGCTGGTACACGAAGCGTCGCCGTGTAGTTTGTCACGCTCCCTCCCGCAGAGGAGGAAACATTAGGGTTTTGATACCAATCGAACGTTCCGACGGGTGCCACCTGAGTAGTTCCGGCACCAGACGAATAGCCCACCGTCACGGCTGCCGGAGTGGGAACCGTGAGGACGACCTGAGTATCCGCAACCGCTATCTTCGTCGCACCTGTACTATCGGCATCGTCGAGGACATGGATAGGAAAGGTGTAGACGCCGGGTGTTGCCGTCACTGGCAAGGTATTGATTGATACCCCGAGGGCCCGCTTATTACTGAATGCCCCACACGATAGGGTCAATGCCGTCGAACTGCTCTGAGTGGAGCATCCATTCGGGAATTGATCTACGGCCGCGTAAAAATTCAACCAGGATTTAACTGTGGCCGGGTCTACCCCATTGTCGGTCGTCACAGCGGCCCAATCAACCACGATCTGCGCGTTACGAAAAGACGAAAGCGGGATCGCGCTCGTAGGAGCCAAGATAGGGTACTTCGCGGTGGCGTAGTTGCCCGCATACACGTTAAAAGCCGTGGACGGCATCGTCCACGACCCCGGTGACGTCGGGTTGATCGGAGCCACGGCTGGCATCGTAATGGGATCCGTGACTTCGGTTTGCGTGCCCGGGGCATCCACCCCGTTCTGTGACGTCACACCCGAGAAGGTCGCGTGCATCTGAAGCGGGGTCGAGGCATCGGCGATAGCGGAGGGCTGGGCGTTAATCGTCACATCGTAAATCGAGCCGGAGGCCAGGGCCCCGTAGGTCACGGTGAGGGTATTCGTGCCCGAATTCCAGACCGGCGGCGCCTTCGCCCCGGCGGGTGCCGCGGTGAAGTTGTTCTTGTAGACGGAACGGTCCAGCCGCAGCGTCAACACGCCGCCATCCTTAATCACTGTTCCGGACGGCACGATGATCTGCGCCTTATACGTGATCGATTCGGTGGCCGTCGCGAGACTGGTCTTGTTCACAGACACGGAAAGCCCCATCGCATCCCCAGCCGCATTGGCCGCGGGCACGATTGCCAGGCCACCCAGAACCATCAGCACCGCGGCGAACGCCGCGATCAATGCGCGCAGCAGCGCGGCCGGTCGTTGATGAACATTCATACGTTTTTCCTTCATTTCAGCCCGTTTAGGCCTCTCTTCGAGCACTAGCCGCTCGATCCCCATGTATATGCCGACGCACGTCTCGCGCACAGCCCTCACAGGTAAGGATCTCTCTCCGCTCAAAAAGTTGTCTTCGACCCCAAAAAGTTTTTTCCCGTGGCGGTGTGCGCCCGGTATCCCCCTGTTACCGCGGAAAAGCGAGCCGCAGCATCCCCTCCATTGAAGCCGTTCGCGCCGCTAACGCACCCTAAATCAGCATCACCACACTCAATGATAAAACGAGCGGCCTGACATAGCGACACCCCCAGCGCCTCTTCAGCAGCACCAGAAAGTTTTCGGCTTGTGTTGTGGGTGTGCCCGGGCGGCACCCACAAAACGCGCCGAAAACTTGTGCGGGCGAGGCCGGCCGAGGGCACGACAGGCCTACGTCTGCGAGGATAGTCAGCATATACGATACATGGCCGATCAGAAGGGTGGAGGAGCATACCCTCGCGCGCGGTGGGTCGCAAGTCATCCTGTCGACCCACTCCCCCGTGCGTGCAGCGCTTCCCGGCGCCGTGGTCCACGAGGTAGGCCGTGGGGATTGCGCACAAGTTCTTGGGACGACCTGGATCTCGTGAGCAATTGGCGATCGTTCCTGAACGAATCCGAACGGTATCTACGCCAGTTATAGGGGCTGCCCCTGCCCGGCCCACGCTCCAACGCCCGGCCCACGCTGTGCTTTAGGCCCAGAACGTGCAACTTAGGCCGAACGCCAAAAACCGTACCCAACCCCACCGGGGGCCGGTCCAACCCTACGCCTCGCCAAGTTCAGTCAGCCGAGGCAGGGCCATCCGGCGCTGGCGGCGGGAGCAGGGGGCGCGGCGGGAGCGCCGGAAGCTGCACGATAAACCGCGTGTCACCCGGCACGCTCTCAACCTCAACCGTGCCGTGGTGCGCCTCCACAATCGCCTGCACAATCGCAAGCCCGAGACCGGTGTTTCCGGTGGTCCGGGCCCGGGACTCGTCGCCCCGCACGAATCGCTCAAAGAGATGAGGCAGCGTCTCGGCGTCGATACCGGGACCGTTGTCTGCCACAACAACCTGGGCAACCGGCTGGCTGCCGTCATCGACAACGCTCAACGACACTTCGACCCGTGTACCCGCGGGAGTGTGCGCGCTGGCATTCGCGACCAGATTCACCACGACCTGATGCAAACGCGCGCTATCTCCCGTAACAAGCACCGACTCGTCGGGCACGTCAATCTCCCAGACGTAGTCGGGCTTTGATACGAGGGCATCCGAGAATGAATCCACCACGATCTGCGAGAGATCGACCTCTCCCTGGACAAGCTCGCGACCCTCGTCAAGGCGAGCCAGCAACAAGAGGTCTTCAACCAGACCGGTCATCCTGATTGATTCGGATTCGATGCGGGAAAGGGACCTCACCACATCGGGATTGCTCTCACCCCCCATCCGCCTGATGAGCTCGGAGTAACCACGGATCGACGCAAGCGGGGTACGCAACTCGTGACTGGCATCCGCCACAAATCGACGGACCTTTTTCTCGCTCGCCTCACGGGCGATCAGAGCGGTTCCCACGTTATCGAGCATGGTGTTGAACGCCGTTACAACATGGCCAACCTCAGATTCCGGTTCGATTCCGTCCGTCGGAACTCCCTCGAACCCTTCGACGACACCCCGCTCCAGCTCAAGCTCGGACACCCGCGAGGCGGCGGCAGACACCCGCTCGAGCGGCCGCATTGCTGAGCGCATAAATGCCGTCGCGATCAGGGCGACCCCCGCCGCACCAATAAGGGCGACGAGAGCCGCAACCCAGGCCAGCCGCGTAACCGTCGAATTGACCGGCTCCAACGGCAAACCGACAACGAATGTCACCCCGTTCTGGTTCGTGCCAATCAGCTTGTAATCACCCAACCCATCACCAAGGTGAATAATATGGGTTTCGCCGTTAACCTTCAGGTCCAAAAGCGCAGTGAGCTGGGGACCGCTCAACGTCGAAATATTTCCGTCTTCGGTGAGGTAGCCCGCTGTGACTGAATTTCCTATCACGACTAAGGCTAGAGTCCCAGGCGCCTGCCCCGGACCGTTGAGAATCCGGCCGGCATCAAGCACGTCATCGGGGTCAAGACGGTTGAGGCTCCCAATCGGTCCGGTACCCATGACCTGGCCAGAAGCACGGCCGATGCTCGATTGAAGTTGGCTATCCAGCTGTTCTAGCAGCGAGTTCCGCAGCGCGAAAACACTCACCCCGCCGATCACAATGCTGATCCCCACGATAAGCGCCACCATGACCAACACAATTTTTCGCCGAAGCGTTGTTGGCGGCTTCGCAAGCCGAGATGCGGCGAAAAACCTAGTCACCGACGGGAACTTTCAAAATATATCCAACACCGCGAACCGTGTGAATCATAGGTTTCCGGCCCGCATCAACCTTCTTGCGCAGATACGAAATGTAGAGCTCGACAACGCTAGCTTTGCCGCCAAAGTCGTAGTTCCACACCCGGTCAAGGATCTGAGCCTTACTCACCACGCGGCGGGGGTTACGCATCAAATAGCGCAAAAGCTCAAACTCGGTGCTGGTGAGCTCGATGAATTCATCGCCCCTCGTCACCTCGTAGCTATCCTCGTTCAACATGAGATCGCCCAAGCGCAAAATAGGATCATCCACCGCGACAGTCATGATTGAGCGCCTCACCAACCCGCGCAACCGGGCGACGACCTCCTCCAGACTAAACGGCTTGGTAACGTAATCGTCCCCACCAGCCGTAAGCCCGGAGATCCGATCATCGAGCGAATCTTTCGCCGTGAGAAACAGCACCGGTACCTCGTTGCCCTCGGCCCTGAGCCTCGAGAGCACCGTTAACCCATCGATGTCGGGAAGCATAATGTCGAGCACGACGACATCCGGCATAAAATCTCGCGCCTCCGAGAGCGCGTTCCGCCCGTCCGCCGCCGTTCGCACCTCCCAGCCCTCATAGCGCAACGCCATCGCTAGCAGGTCGGAGAGAGACTGCTCGTCGTCAACGACGAGCGCCCTCACCGGTTGGCCATCCGCCTTGCGCAATACGGCGTTTTCGTTGGGGTTGTGTGCCGAGTTCGTACTCATTCCTCAATTATGCAATGGATGCCTATGCGCATTCTATGAGTAAGCTCGCGGTTACCCACGAGATATCTCTCAAGAGCAAATCGGGGGATGCCGTGGGTCACGTCACACAGCACTCGCCCGGTAGCGCACAATAGAAGGATGCCTCAATTTGTTCCCGACTCGGTCCCCCGCGAAAGCGCGCACGAGGCACGGCTCCGTCGGGCGGCCCTCGCCGACGCCGACCTGCTCACGCACGTGGGCGAGTATGCGGCAGCGGCAGCCCAGCGAGCCGGGCGGACGGACCAATTGGGTAAGGCATCCGCCCCATCGAGCGAGGGCGGGCCGGTGCTTGGCCATCACACGGGTGCGGCGGGCGGCGCCGCTTCATTCTCTCTCACGGGCACGGCTGGTCTCGACATTCCGGCAGACCCACCCGCGGTGCCGCTCACGGCCCACGAACAATCGTTCGCGCAGCTCAGGCAGCGCATCGTGGTTGATGGTAACGATAAGATCGCCTGGCTCAAGGCCAGGGCCCGCGGGATCACGGCGACGGATGTCGCAAAGCTGACGTCTGCACGGTCCATCGAAAGCGCCGCCTGGGCAAAGCTGCACGGCAGCGGATTCAGCGGCAACGCCTACACGGAACACGGCAAAGCCCGTGAACCGCATATCGCCGCCTGGGTACGCGGGGAATACGCGATTCACCCCAGTAGCGCGCTGTTTCGATCGGGAGGGGATGCTCGACACCTCGCCACCCCGGACGGAATCGCCGTGCGTGCCACCGGAACCATCGAGCTGTCAGAGATCAAGACCACCAACAAGAGTTGGCGCACCATTCCCCGCAACTACCTGCGGCAGGTCTGGTGGCAGCAATACGTACTTGGAGCTGAACGCACCCTGGTCGTCTGGGAACAACACGACGATTTCGTGCCGCTGGGCGACCCCAAATGCCAGTGGGTTGACCGCGACGACAACGAAATCCACAAGCTGGTCACGCTGGCCAACGAGTTGATTGCGCAGATCATCGCGAAGACAAACGGCTAGGGCGCGCTCCGCCCCCGCCCCCCGCCCCGCGCCCCGCCCGCTCGCACGCTCGCACCGCACCCTAATCAGTTGGTCAAACTTCGTGTGGTTTTAGGCCCAAACCGCATGAACTTTGACCAACTGATTGCAGGGCAGGCGCGGGCCGCGCAGGAACTCATAGTTACGTCATAGCTTTCTGCTAGTCCGGACATATTAACGCGCCATAGCGTGAAGCTGACGGACAACCACCGCGCAGAAAGGCATCGTTATGTACTTCAGATATCTCCGCAGAGAACTCGCAGGCAGGCGAAAACAAACGTTTATCATCGCGGCGGGCATGGCCCTCGCCGTGGCCCTCGTGATTATCGTGAACTCGGTGGCGACTGGAATGAGCAATGCCCAGGCATCCGTTCTCGAGAGTGTGTACGGCGTCGGAACGGACATTACCGTCTCCCAAACGCCCACCGCGCCCGGAGAAGGCGGCGAAGCCGGCGGGCCTCAGCGGTTCAACTTCGACAGCGGAGACGGCGCCACGGAAGGCGGAACCACGACCCTCGGGAGGACCAGGCTCGAGGTTCCGCTCGGGACGAGCACCCTGGATTCTTCCGCGGCCAAGACCGTTGCGGGGATTTCGAACGTGGGCAACTCCACGGCAACCCTCGCCCTCAATAACGTGACGTTCTCGGGAGAAATGCCCGACTTCAGCCAGATGCAGCAGGGAGGAGCAGGGGCCGTACCCCCGCAGGGCGGTGCAGGCTCTGGCGGCGCAGGCGACAGCAACTTCAGCATCGACTCGTTCTCGGTGCTGGGCGTCAACGTCTCCGATATCGGCACAGCCGAGACCCAGGTCGGCCCTCTTTCCACGTTGGATGCCATCGATGGACGGATGCTCGAAGCAAGCGACGAAGCAAAAAACAACGTCGTTCTCGACTCGGCCTACGCCACAGCACAGTCGCTGAAGGTGGGGGACAAACTCACGATCAAGGACACCGAGTTTGCGATCGTGGGCATCGTCGAGTCGAGCACGGCTGGTGGCGAATCGGCATCGAACACGTACATTCCCCTCGACGTCGCCCAAAGCCTCTCCGGCGAGGATGACAAGGTGTCAAACATTTACGTGCAGGCGTCCTCGGCTGCCGATATCGCCCAGGTGCAATCTGATATCGAAAAAGCGATCCCCGATGTGACGGTGAAAACCCAGGCCGATCTCGCTTCGACAATCACCGGCTCCCTCAGCTCGGCGGCTTCGCTGCTCAGCACTCTCGGATTCTGGCTGGCCGTTCTCGTACTCGGGGCTGCGTTCTTGATCAGCGCGCTGTTTACGATCTCGAATGTCACCCGCCGCACCCGAGAGTTCGGAACGCTCAAAGCGATCGGCTGGCGAAACAGCCGGATCGTGAAACAGGTGGCTGGCGAGGCAACGATTCAGGCCGGTATCGGTGCGGTGGCCGGCGTCATAATCGCTGCCATCGCCGTGTCTGTGATCAACCTGATCGGGCCGACCCTGTCGGCTTCCACCTCCACGGCAGCAAACCTAGGTGGCCGGATGGGTGGCCAGGGCGCGCCCCCGGAGGGCATGCCAAACATGCCGGGCGGCGGAATCCCGGGTGCGTTAGGTAGCGCCGCTAGCTCGGTTGACCTGACCCTGCACGCGCCGTTATCCGTCACGATCATCGTGATTGCGATTGCACTTGCGCTGATCGGCGGGGTCGTTTCCGGGGCAGCTGGCGGGTGGCGCGCAGCGAGGCTTCGGCCGGCAGAGGCTTTGCGGTCGATGGCGTAGGGCCACGAGCATCCCCCCATTGATCACCAGACTTAGCTAAGGACAAACCATGTATACACTCACAAACGTAACTAAAACATATATGCAGAAGGGCAGAAAGATTCAGGCACTTGCCGGGGTTGATATCGTGATCCCCTCGGGCCAGCTCGTTGCGATCCAGGGTCCGACCGGCGGCGGAAAATCGACATTTTTGCAGATGTTGGGGGCGCTCGATAGGCCGTCGACAGGTACCGTCGCCCTCGACGAGTGGGAACTCTCTAAGTTATCGGATGCCAAACTCACCCAGATCCGCGCCGAAAAGATCGGGTTCATCTTTCAAAGTTTTAACCTGATACCGACCCTGACGGCCGTTGAGAACGTTGAGACGGCGTTGGAGCCACTGCGAGTGTCGCCCACCGATCGAAAGCGGCGGGCGGAGGAGGCGCTTGCGCAGGTAGGACTCGATGATCGGATGCTGCACCTACCTGCCGAGTTATCTGGCGGTCAGCAGCAGCGAGTCGCCATCGCCAGGGCACTCGTGAAGAATCCCTCCGTGCTGTTGGCAGACGAGCCGACGGGGAACCTCGACGAGGACACGCGTGACGACATTATGGCGTTGATCGAGGATCTGTGGAAGAACCTTGGGCTCACGGTGATCCTCGTGACGCACGATACGTGGGTGGCTCAGAGGGCGGAGCGGCGTTTGCGGCTGAAGAACGGCACGGTGCGAGAGCTCGGGGCGACGGTGGGTTAGCGCTGCCGGCTGGGATTGGCGCGCATACGGCTACAGCTGCGGTTCTGGCTACGGCTCTGGTCAGGCGGACACGAAGACGGCAAGCACGAAGCGGGTTCCCGGCCTAAGTTACGGGTTGTGGGCCCAAGCTGCTGCTTGGGCCCACAACCCGGACTTGGGCCGAAAACCGGAACTTAGGCCGACACCGCGGAGGAACCGGTGGTGGAGGAACCTGCGGCAGCAGCAGCGTCAGCAGATGCGTCCTCTCCCTCCGGCATGTCCTCAACCGACGGGCGCTTCGGCAAGAAGCTCGCCGCAATACTGGCGCCTGCCAGGGTAATGGCCATGATGATCATGGTCGGCACGAACGCTGAGCGGAACGAATCTGCCGTGGCGAGAGCGGCGTCAGCAGGGCTCCTGATGGTGGATGCGGCATCCGCCATCGAGGAATCAAAGTAGCCGAAGAAGATCGTACCGATCACAGCGACGCCAACGGCACCAGCAAGCTGCGACACAGTGTTGAAGATCCCCGATGCGTTCCCCGCAAAGCGCACGGGAACCTCGGAGAGCACGAAGAGCCCAACAGCGGACACGACCATACCAAAACCGGCCCCGGCGACGATCAGACCCGGCATCAATTGGACCCACGTAATGTCGGTTCCGAGCGAATGGGCCGTCCATGCGAGGATCAGCAGCCCGGCAGAAAGCACGAGAGGCGCTACCTGGAGCACGACACGACCAAAAAGCTTCACGAAGATGGTTGCCGACAGACCGGCGAACACTGGCACAGTCAGCGAAAACGGAATCATCGCGAGACCGGCCTCAAGAATGGTGAACCCCAGCCCCAGCTGGAGATACAGCGTCTGGATGAGGAAGAACCCCATGACGGGCAGGAAGAACAGGCCGAGCATCGCGAGCCCCATTGCGAATGAACGCGTACCAAACAGCGACAGGTTGATGAGGGGCGAGGCTCCCCGTTTTTCTTTCGAGTTCTGGATAAAGATAAAGACGACAAAAAGCAGGGCTCCTGCGGCCATAGAGATGAAAGTCCAGGCGGGCCAGTCTTCTTCGCGCCCCATCGTGAGAGGGTACAGGATAGCGACGAGAGCGATGCCCAGCATGATGACCCCGACAACATCGAGCCGATGCTTCTCTGGCGCACGTGACTCGGGAACCAGCCGCCAGGCGAGGATGATCGCGAGAATACCAAACGGAATGTTCACGAAGAAGATGCTCCGCCACCCCCATCCGAAGATATCGGCATCGGTGAGGAGAGCACCAACGATGGGGCCGGAAACAGCCGCGATACCAGCGAGGGCCGAGAATCCTGCGACAGCCCCTGCACGTTCGGACGGCTTGTACATCACCTGGATGCTCGCGAGCACCTGGGGAATCATCGCGGCAGAGGCGAACCCCTGGAACGCACGCGAGATGATCAGCATTTCAGGGCTGACGGCGAGCCCGCAGAGCGCGGAGAAAATCGTGAAACCAATCAGACCGCCGATAAACAGCTTCTTGCGGCCGTATTGATCGCCCAGGCGGGCACCGGTGATCAATGCGATCGCAAAGGCCAGGGTGTAGGAAGCGACCATCCACTGGAGCTCGGCTCCCTGCGCGTCCAGCGACTGCTCAATCTCAGGTAGGGCAACGTTAACGATTGTGGCGTCAAGCAGCTCCATGAAGGAGGCCAAGAAAAGGGTGAAGAGCGCGAATTTTCGTGCGCTACCCGACGGCATGACCGATGCAAAGGGAAGTGAAACAGATGACATAGATCGGGCCTCCTTGGCCCGGATTTTGGAAGGTTCAGGGGCCCAAAGCCACCATTACGAATATCCACGATTTTGAAAGTGATGTTAAAAGACTAACGACAACCACTGACATAGTTAATAATAGTCGGGCATCCATGTTGGCAACGTCTCTGCAACGCACACACAGATAATGCCCGCCCCAACAGCTCATGAGCGCTGGGGCGGGCATCGACCGCGTTGTGTTAACTCCGTTCAGCGGACCGCCCCTGGGCGCGGCGGGAAATTCGTACGACGCTCAATCCGATTCCGAAAAGAATCATCATCCCAGAGAACATCAGGAACGGTTCACTCGTCTGACCGGTCTTGGAGAGGGTTCCATAGGCCGATCCCCCAGAGGAAACTGTTCCTCCGTCCGTGTTAGTGCCCGGCTTCGGGTACACCGTGAAGGCGGCAGAGGCAGAGCCTGACTCCGTGCCATCAACTACAAAATGGTGTATCCCAGGCTCAACCGTGTCCGGAATTACCCAGTAGAAGAGGACGTCTCCATTCACATCAGCCGTCTTCGTTCCCAGGTTGATTGGTGTAGAGAACATCGTTCCCGTCACTTTCTCACCGGGCTGGAATCCGTGTACAACCGCTTGTTCACCGTCGCCTAGGTTGACAGAATCAAGCGCCAACTCGATGTTTATCTTGCGCAGAGTCGGCCCGGTCACAACCGTTACTGGAGCTGATACGTTACCGGCAGCATCCGTAGCGGTGATGACAAGCGAGGTTCCATACGGAATAGGTGTAGACGGGGTGCAGGTATACGTGCCATCCGCAGCAGCAGTGGCTGTGCAGAGTACGTTACCTTGGGTATCCGCTACCTGAATTGTCGATCCCGGCTCGGCAGCTCCTGTGACAATCGTTCCATCCGTCGGCTTTACCGTAGGCTTCACAGGCGCCGAGTTATCGATCGTCAACGAGGTTGCGCTAGACACATTGCCCGCGGCATCGGTGAGCGTCACGGAGACCGCCTGCCCATCAAGCGGTTTCGGGTTGGGCACGATGCTAAAGGCACCGCTTGCGTCGACCGTTCCTGTTCCAATCACGTTACCGCTTGCATCCTTGATCGTTACCACGCTTCCGGGTTCCCCCGTTCCTGTGATGGGCGAACCGCTGCTGGGATTGACTGTTGGGGCCGTTGGCGACGAGGAATCAACCGTCACGGTCGATTCTGCCGACACGTTACCCGCGGCATCCGTCGCCGTCACCGACAACACCGCACCATTCGACGGAACCGGACTCGGAGCACACGAGAAGTTACCACCCGAATCCGCCACCGCCGTACACAACACAGCACCCGACGCATCCTTCACAGTCACCGCCGAACCAGGCTCGGCATTACCGGAAACGCTACCGCCTGTAGACGGACGCACTACCGGAACGGCAGGTGCACTCGAATCAATTGTCACGGATGCAGATGCCGATGGATTACCCGCGGCATCCGTCGCCGTCACCGACAACACCGCACCATTCGACGGAACCGGACTCGGAGCACACGAGAAGTTACCACCCGAATCCGCCACCGCCGTACACAACACAGCACCAGAGGAGTCCTTCACCGTCACCGTCGAACCAGGCTCAGCAGTACCACTCACCGCAGAACCATTCGACGGAGCCACTACCGGAGCAATAGGCGGGGTCTGATCGATTGTTACGTTCACCGGCACAGATACGTTGCCAGCGGTGTCGGTGGAGGTAACCGATAACGTTTCTCCCGCCAGTGGTTCTGGGCTCGGGGTGCACGAGAAGTTACCGCCCGAATCCGCCACCGCCGTGCACAACACAGCACCCGACGCATCCTTCACCGTCACCGCCGAACCAGGCTCAGCGGTACCACTCATGAGCGACCCATTAGACGGATTCACTACCGGAGCCACGGGGCCTGAGGAATCAATCATCACCGTGGCCGCTGCCGACACATTTCCCGCGGCATCCGTCGCCGTCACCGACAACACCGCACCATTCAAC
>JBBAQX010000065.1:0-27983 GCA_040400085.1 Lysinibacter sp.
CAGACCACTCTAATCAGTGACGCCAGAACCTATTTCCCCGAACTGACCTTCTCTAAAAACAGGGCAATAGTTCTTGGCGTCAACGAAGAGGTTCCCTATGCGCAACTGAGCGCATTCCTCGAATTGGCCCTTACCTACAAGGCGCGCAAGGGGAAATAGCGAAGACCCTTGCAACAATAAACCGAGCGGTCTATTTTAAAAACACGCAATCAAACGTATCTCACCGACAAAATCCGGGGTAACCAAATCTCGCCTGATAGATTCAACCCTCACGTTGGTGCAGCGAAACGGTTTTCGTGGCGCAGGTCTGAGCGCAATCCTCAATGATTCTGGTATCCCAAAAGGGTCCCTGTGTTCTCATTTCCCGGGAGCAAAAGGATGAACTCGTCCCCGAAGCGCTCAAACGCGCGGCGGGGAGTACGAAACCCTCATTGACGAAGCCTTTTCCTCAGCCAATGGAGTGGAAAAAGCGGAAACGATGATCGCCGGAGATTTAAGGTATATTGGCTCGTTTCGATTGTCACCCTTGACCCCGAGGTCGCCATAATTTCGTGGGTCGCTGGCTGGTGAGGTCGCTCGCCCGCGAGAACGACGTGATGGCGGTTCTCAGGAGTGAAGCATCCCTCTCGCGAACAAAAGCCTGGTTGGAGCAACATGAGGCACGGTCTGAGAATATTTCATACGAAATCGCAGATCTCAGCGGTGACTCGATTTCGCTTGCAGCCGATGGAATCCGAGATATCTATAACGTCGCGTGGGCTTATTAATTCGGCATGAGCCAGCGGGCGGCTTTTGAGGCTAACGTTGAAACGTTCTTCTGCGGGAGGAGTTGGCGACGGCCGGTAAATCCTATTGCGTTCTCTCAAACCTTCCGCGCGCGCTCACCAAGGCGGATCCGGAAACACTGAGCTTTCTCTCATCGGATCGGTACCCGACGGCTTCGGCTCGCACGTTGGCCGCGAAATCTGGGTTGGAATTCCCTGACCTGGACTCCGCGCTTAAGCGATGGGTGAGTTAGCTGGTTGCGAATCAGGGCTCGCTTGCTCTTGAGTGACCGCAATCGTGTCGATCGTCCGTAAGCCAAGCAACGCGCCACTGCAATCTTGGGCGAGGCGAATCCTGTCGTTAACGTCGGTGATGATCTGGCCACCGAGATGGCATAGCCTTGATGAAGTATCTTCTTTGTCTGTGCACGCGAAGATGGTTACCCACTGAGGACGGTTAGAGGGGAGCTTCTCCTGGGTAATCACGGGGGCGAATGAGCCGTCTGGAAGTCTCAGGTGATTTTCTTGTGAGTTGCTTTGCCAGTCCATTGCGGTCGCATAAAAGTTTGTTGCGACGCGCGGGTTAGCTGATATGAGCATCGCCCCAGCGAAAGTTCCCGCTTGGCCGCGCGTCTCCATTCCGCTCGGTTGCAACGGTTGCCAAAAACCCACGCTTGCCCCTTGCGGATCTGCTGCCATCGCGAAATTGCCGAGGGGGCCTGACGGTGTCGGGTCGAGCATGATGGAACCTCCCGATCTTTCGAATTTAGCGACTCTATCGGTGAGATCTTCTTCTCGGAAATTAACAGTCCAATACGGTTGTTCATTCGAGTGTGAGATTCCGAGGCCTGCGACGAGTTTATTCTCCAGGGAGCACAGCATGTATCCGCTTGAATCTGGTGCAGATATCGCCCAGCCAAAAAGCTGGCCATAAAAGTTCGCAGTGAGTTGAGGGTGTGACGTTCCGAGGTCGATCCAGTAAATACTGCCGTTTGGGTGTGTATCCATGTTTCTCTCATTGTGGGGTTGTTAGCTGGGAGTTAGATTGTGAGGCGGTCGGCGATACCGTAGAATCGCCGACCGCCATATAAGTAGGGGTTACTGGTTAAGAAAAATACGGCGATCCCATGTCAAGCGAAGCCTCTTTTGTGACATCTCCGTTGAAAATTTTTGTTGTCATGGTCGCGTTGTTGCTTCTTGCTTCTTCGGCGAATGGTCCCTGGGCAAAGGCTAGGGCGTTCTCGACAGTATCGAATTCGTAGAAGCCCCCTATCGTCTGTGTGCCAACGCCGGAAAGCCATGTTTTTCGGATGAATCCGGGGGCTTCCTTGATGTCGGGGTTTATCGATTTCCAATCCAGGTGTTCAAACGGGACGGAGGCGTGGACTTCGGTGTAAAGGAACGCTGTCATTTCTACTCTTTCTAAATATGCTAGTACGTACATACTAGCAAAACTTAGGATACAATAGTACGACCGTACGAGTCAAGATAGGGAAACATGTCAACACATACCAGGCAGCGAATGATCGATGCAGCGATACCGTTGTTGCAGAATCGAGGACTCGAAGGCATGTCCTTTACTGATGTGCTTGCTGCGAGCGGGGCGGCGAGGGGCGCGATCTATCACCACTTTCCCGAAGGTAAGGCCCAGCTTGCTCAGGCGGCAGCGCAGCAAAACGGTGAACAGATCCGTGGGTATGTCTCAACGGTTGTCGGCAGTACTCCGGGGGAGGTGGTGCGATCTTTCCTTGAGGGAATACGAGGCGCGGTCACGGCGTCTTCGCTCGGGGGAGGATGCGCTGTTGCGGCGGTTTCTATCTACACAAAAGCGACCCAAGAAGAACAATGGGCGCTTCTGGAGACAGCTAGCGGCGCTTTTTCTGGTTGGGCGGATGAGCTTGCCGCGAAGCTTGTCGCGGTTGGAATGACTGATCAGGATGCGAAAAATCTATCACTGCTATTGATCACAGTACTCGAGGGGGCACATCCGCTCTGTCGCGCCGCGCGTTCGCTGGCTCCGTTCGAGGCGGCTTCAGCCGCGTTGCTGGAATTGGCGGGGGAGACGAGCTAAATCTCGCGACTCTATATGGGTAATTCGTTCGGCTTGTGAGCGATGATGGCCGCGTGCGGGCGATGTTTGGGCCATCGAAAAAGCCCACCAGAATACTACCTCCCGGTTTGAGGACGCGTGCGAGTTCTGCTAGCGTCCGACTGAGGTTTGACGGGGGAGTGTGGATGAGCGAGTACCATGCGAGGATGCCGCCAAGTGAGTTGTTAGCGAAGGGGAGTGCCTCGAGCATCCCCTCGTGAAATGAAGCTTTGGGGAATCGTTGCCGCGCCTTCTTGATAAACCGCGGCACCAGGTCGATGCCTTGAACGTCCAAACCACGTTCGTGTAGAAAATGCGTCCAATGGCCGGGACCACACCCGGCATCGACAATTGAGCCGCTCGTCTCTTGGGCCCAGCGTGAGACCAGCTCTCGATCGGACGGATGCGTGTGCTCTATTGATCTCAGCGCTGCTGTGTACTCGTCGGAACGTTCCGAGTATGCGTCACGGACCTGATTCATCGTGACAGCCACTCGAGAATAGGATCCGTCACGATGTGCGCCAGTATTTCATAGCCGGCAGCTCCAGGGTGATAGCCGTCGCCGTTGCGAACCTCGTGTCGCCAGATATCGTTTGTGAGGGTTTATTGAAAAAATCGACAAATGGGATGCCGAGAGCGGATGCTCCGTCGCGCATGTCTAAGTCGAGGGCGGCGATGCGGTTGTTCTGAGAATCGTCATCTACCGCGGGTGGCCCGACGAGCATAAGGCGTGCGGGGGAGACGAGCGTCTGGGCATCCCGCAACGCGAGAGCGGCGGTAGTAACGCGACCAACCCAGCCGAGACCTGTCTCGTCTCCGAGTCCAGCAACGAACGAGTCGCCGACAAAGCATATTCGAATGTCCCTGTCGGAAGCTGTCATGGATCAAGCGTACCAGCTAGCGTTTGTTGTTTCGTATAACCGGGTAAGTAGCTACTAGCTGAGAGGCATAATTGTTAGATCTTGATAAGTCGAATCTCATGGACGAAGACCGGGGACTCTTATCTGCCGTCCGGAATGATTTTGCGCAAAAAGCTAGCGCCGAGACTTGACTTTGTGGTTAGTCGGGTCTGCCAATTGTGTACGCATTAGAGCGATAAAATTGATCCTGAAATGTCGGCGAGGGCTCCGGGGTTCAGTCTATAGTAGGCCCAAGATCCTCTTTTCTCTCGCTGGAGAAAGCCCGCTTCTACAAGAATTTTGAGGTGGTGAGAGATGGTCGGTTGCCCGAGTCCGAGGGGCTCCATCAGGTCACAGGCGCAGGATTCCCCTGTGGGACTGGAAGAGATTATGGAGAGCAATCGGAGCCTTGCCGGGTCGGCTAGCGCTTTGAGGGTTCTCGATAGTTTCGTTGCATATTCTAAATCCAATGCTGCGGTTGACGGGGCAAGAACGCACGTTTCGGCATCCGCCATTTCTGGTGACTGTGTGGTTATCATCATACGTTCAACTCCCTGCCATATTGACAATCATCGATGTCCTCGCAATACTAAATATCGACGCTTTTCGATCTAGCGTAACTTAACGGAGAATACATGGCTGCCCCCACAACTCAGAACCCAGCAAAATTGGGGGTCGTAGACCGGTTTCTTCCCATATGGATTATCGTGGCGATGAGTATCGGGATTCTGATTGCCGTCGCCGCACCGGGCGTCGGAGAAGTGCTGCACTCGTTCCAGATCGGCTCTGTGAGCGTGCCGATAGCAATTGGTCTTCTCGTGATGATGTACCCGGTACTCGCGAAGGTTCGATATTCGGATGCTCGTGCAATAGCCGCTGATAGGCGGCTGCTGTGGAGCTCGCTCGTTCTTAACTGGCTTATCGGCCCCGCGCTCATGTTTGCGCTGGCGTGGGTACTGCTTCCTGACCTTCCTGAGTATCGAACCGGTCTCATCATAGTGGGGCTTGCCAGGTGCATCGCGATGGTGATGATCTGGAACGATCTTGCTTGCGGGGACAGAGAAGCGGCCGCGTTCCTTGTCGCTATCAACTCGGTATTTCAGGTCGTTGCCTTTGGTGCGCTTGGTTGGTTCTATCTCCAAGCCTTACCGTCGTGGCTCGGACTGTCCACAACATCTGTTGAGTTCTCAATCTGGGCAATAACTGCAAGCGTTTTGGTTTTCTTGGGCATCCCGCTTGTGGCGGGGTATTTTTCGCGGCGGATTGGCGAGGCTCGCCGCGGACGTGACTGGTACGAACAAAAATTCTTGCCTAAAGTTGGCCCTTTTGCCCTTTACGGACTTCTCTTCACTATTGTGATGCTCTTTAGCCTGCAGGGCCAGCAGATCATAGACCGGCCGTTAGAGGTTGCACGAATAGCATTGCCTCTCCTGGCTTATTTTGGCTTGATGTTTAGCATCGGTTTTCTCGCTGGGAAACTAGTCGGGTTGGCATATGCAAGAACTAGCACATTGGCATTCACCGCCGCTGGTAACAACTTTGAGCTTGCGATTGCGGTCGCCGTAGGCACGTTCGGCGCTACCAGCGGGCAAGCCCTGGCGGGCATCGTTGGGCCACTTATCGAAGTGCCGGTCCTCGTCGCCCTTGTGTACGTTGCGCTCTGGATGAGGCCAAAGATCTTTCCCCGTCAGTCCACTGAGCCGGCACCCGACTGTATCCAATCTGTTCCGGCAGCCGTTGCATAATTTACCAGATCATCATATAGAAAGGCCCTCATCATGACCGAACAGCCAACCGTCCTCTTCGTCTGTGTGCACAATGCTGGACGCTCACAAATGGCGGCAGGGTACATGGCTGAGCTCTCGGGAGGACGGGTCACCGTGCTTTCGGCTGGCTCCGCGCCAAAGAACGAAATCAACCCGATTGCTATTGAGGCCATGGCTGAAGAGGGGATCGATATTGCAAATAATACCCCCAAGATTCTCACGACCGAGGCCGTTCAAGAATCGGATGTTGTGATCACCATGGGATGCGGAGATACCTGCCCGATTTTCCCCGGAAAGCGCTACGAAGATTGGCAGCTTGATGATCCTGCAGGACAGGGGATTGAGGCTGTGCGCCCCATCCGCGACTCGATTAAGTCCCGGGTTCAGAGCCTTCTCGCTGAGATTTTGTAGGAGGGGTCCACTGGGCAGCTCGCTGGTTCATGGCAGCGAGCCTGGCCGTTTCGAGTATGCGGTTTTGTCTGGTTTCGGAACGTTTTGCCATGACAATCCACTCAAGAATTCCTCGCCGGGCGGATCGCGGAAATGTATCCCAGTTTTCTCTCGATGGGGGATGCTCGTCAAATGCAATCGATAAATCCTCCGGAACAATGAGGTCCTCAACCTCATCGAGGATGCTCCACGAACCGTTTTTCTTCGCGACCGAGACGGTTTTCTCTCCTGCTGGCAGCATCAGGCCTTGGGTCTGGAGAATGCTGATCCTGGCCTTGTTTGGTCGAGACCACGCGCTGGTTGGCTTCCTGGGGGAGAAGTACAACATCGTTCGCTCGTCATCCAGTTTGCGAGGACGGCTATCTACCCAACCTACGGCGAGAGCTTCGAGTACTGATTCCTCGTAGGTGACAGCGGGTTTGCCAGTAGCCTTTTTCCACGAGATCAGCCAGACGCTCTGTTCGGTGAGGTGGTTTTCGACGAGCCAGGCCCTCCATTGGCCGCGTGTTTCTGCGTGCACCTGCGGCGCGTTTATCAACGATGACATCCGAATAACCGTTCTGTCTTTTCTTGATCTGACATAATATACATTATCAGAACCTTGAGTGACGTTATAAAACGCTAGGCTTCCTATGCAATCAGGTGGGGACAAATCATGTCATTTGACCATCGAATCACATGATTTGTCCCCACCTGATTAGGTAAAGCTAGATACTGAAAACTAGAGGTAGCCAGCTCTACGCTGTTGCGAAGAAACTGATGTCACCAACATACCGAGTGTGGTTCTCGGGAATTGGTTCAACAGATGCTGAGGCGATCTCGGCCGCAAATTCACTCACGTTATAGAGGCGCCCAGCGGATTCCTTGCGATTGTCGATGGCTCCGGGATTTGCGCGCTCCAGAAGAGTCGCCGTGATGGTTCCCTCGATCATGTCTCCCGACACAACCACAAAATCAATTCCTCGTTCGGTGAGGCTGGGGATGAGCTCTCGAAGCGCATCCTCACCTGCACGTTTGCTCACCGCAACGACCTCGTATTCCGGCATGGTCGGTGTCGTCTTGATGAAGTGGGCCTGATGGCTCGTAACAAACACAACCCGCGATCCCTCAGAGAGCAGCGGAAGCGCAGCTTGCAACATGTTAACCTGAGAGTCCTTATTTAGAACTGTCGCGTAGTCTTCGGCCATTCCGCTTTCCATTCCGCCGGATGCGTTCAAGACGAGAATGTCTAACCCGCCGATAGTCTCGCGAACAGCATCAATCATGGATGCGACAGATTCCTTCTCCGTAAGATCGGCTTGAACCGTGAGAACTTCTCCCCCATTTTCGCGCAGTGTCGTCGCGAGCTTCTCCGCGCGCGCCGCCTTGTTGCGGTAATTGATGACGACGTCTGCGCCGGCCTCAGAAAAGTATTTGACGGTGTCAGCACCGATGCCCCGCGACGATCCCGTAACGAGCGCGCGCTTCCCTGAGAGCGTTTCGGGTGCAAGTGGATTCGACAATATAACTCCTAGGTGAGCGTTGAAAGGGATTTACCTGAATGATTTTCTCACAGACCAAGGCTGTTGACGCAACTAAGCTCGCGGGGCGTGATAGTTTGGGGTCACAAACGGTTACGTTAAAGGAGTCCGGTCATGATTGATTTCGTTGTCAGCCACGGCTGGGTAGCATGGCTCGCCGTTGCCCTTATCTTCCTTGTCATTGAGATGTTTACGCTTGAATTTACGGCGCTTATGCTCGCCGTTGCAAGCTTAGGAGGCGTTGGCCTCGGCCTCACTCCCCTGCCGTTTTGGGCTCAGGTCATCATTGTCTCCCTACTTTCTTTGGTACTTATTCTCTTTCTGCGCCCGCCGTTGCTTCGCTGGCTCAAGCGAGACTCTGATCCGACCAAGAGCAACGTTGACGCTTTGGAAGGCCTGCGAGGCGTAGTCTTGAGCGATATTGCTCAAGATGTAATCGGAACGGTCAAGCTTTCGAACGGTGAGACCTGGACCGCCCGCCTCGAACCGGGAATACCTTCAAACATGGCGCTAGAGATTGGCCAAGAGATCATCTTGGTTGCCGTTAGCGGGGCAACCGCGATAGTGCGCCCGTCCCCCGCAACTTCCACGAATAAATCTGAGGAAAAACTATGAATAGCTCGTCTATCGGTTCAGTGATTGCGCTGATCCTGCTGCTTATCTTGGCGATATTTGTCGTCACAGTATTGGTGCGCTCCATCCGTATTATCCCGCAGGCGAATGCCGGTGTGGTTGAGCGGCTGGGTAAATATCACAAGACACTGATGCCCGGGCTGAATATCTTGGTTCCTTTCATCGACCGTCTGCGTCCGCTCATTGATATGCGCGAACAGGTTGTGTCGTTCCCCCCTCAGCCAGTTATCACCGAGGATAACCTGGTGGTTTCCATAGACACCGTCGTGTATTTTCAAGTGACGGATGCCCGAGCAGCCACCTACGAAATCGCCAACTACCTCGGTGCTGTTGAGCAGCTCACCACGACAACCCTGCGAAATGTCGTCGGTGGACTCAATCTGGAGGAAGCCCTCACCAGCCGAGACGAGATTAACGGACAATTGCGAATCGTTCTCGATGAAGCTACCGGCAAGTGGGGCATCCGCGTCGGTCGAGTTGAACTCAAGGCGATCGAGCCTCCCCTATCGATTCAGGACTCGATGGAGAAGCAGATGCGAGCCGAGCGTGACCGTAGAGCGATCATCCTCACTGCCGAGGGAACAAAACAATCCGCAATTCTTGAGGCTGAAGGTGCTCGTCAGGCTGAGATCCTCCGTGCTGAGGGTGATGCTCAGGCAGCAATCCTGCGCGCGCAGGGTGAAGGACAAGCAATCACCACGGTTTTCCAGGCAATCCATGAGGGGAATCCCGATGGGCCTCTTCTGGCATACCAATACCTTCAGACCCTTCCTAAGATTGCAGAGGGTGAGGCAAATACGCTCTGGGTTATCCCGAGCGAGCTGACCGAGGCGCTCAAGAGCGTGTCTTCAGCCTTCGGTAAGGACGGCGACGGCTCGCCCATCACCCCGAAACCGCCCGTAACCCGTCCTCCCTTCGGAACGCCAGCAGGCACCTCTACAGCTGCACATTCGGGACCTGTTACAGGGATTTAACCGAGGGATCCCAGAATGAACTCCGTCTTCTTGAGGGGTCCCCTGCCTCGCATTCTTGCGCACAGGGGGCTCGCTCTCGACGCACCGGAAAATACCCTCGGCGCCATCGCGGCTGCCGTGGACAGCGGTCGGGTCATCATCGAGACGGATGTTCGCGCGACAAGCGATGGAATCGCTGTTCTCCTCCACGATAATTCTGTTCGTTTTGGTGCCAGGAACAAATGTGACCTCTTAGCCCCTGTACAGACAGGTCCTGCCACAAAGATATCCGACCTGTACTGGGCAGAGATCGCTGGAAAGCCCCTGAGCGGGGATCACACTATCCCCCGTCTGAGGGATGCGCTTGTCACCTTTCCTGATTCGAGATTCAACATAGATGTGAAATCAATGGATGCCGCAATCGATACAGCCCGTGCAATATATGAGTGTGATGCATACGATCGCGTTCTCATCACCTCATTCTCCCGCCGCAGACGCAGAGCTACGGTTGCGGAACTGATCAGGATGAGCCCAAGCATCCGCCCCTCATCGATTGCTCAGAGCGCGTCGTCTGCCGAAGTGATCGCGTTTGTTCTCGCTTCGGCCCTCGGTTTCAGCGGCGCTATCCGTCGCTTGGCGCGCCAACTCGTGGCGGTCCAGGTTCCGGAGCGATATGGGCTTCTCCGCATCGTTACTCCCGGGTTCATTCGACGACTGCATGAGGCTGGTGTCGAAATACACGTTTGGACGGTCAACGACTCCCCCACGATGACACGGCTGATAGCGATTGGTGTCGACGGAATTGTGACGGATCGATGCGATATCGCGCATGCGAGCCCAGATTTTACGGCTGAATAATCGTCGTAAATTACGCTTAAAAGTTTGTCCCCTCTAAGAAATGTGACCCGATTACTGTGCAGAGTCTGGGTATCTGCCGTTTTTGGGAGTAATATCCGCGGTAGAGGTGTTGAATCGGATAGTACTCGAGGATGGGGTTGGAATCATGGCTGAACGTACACTGCGCGGGGCAAGGATCGGATC
This sequence comes from Lysinibacter sp., assembly GCA_040400085.1. Classification (GTDB taxonomy): domain Bacteria; phylum Actinomycetota; class Actinomycetes; order Actinomycetales; family Microbacteriaceae; genus HNR. Next base: position 10,116 of record JBBAQX010000065.1, read on the forward strand.
AACAAGCCTACAAAGCGAGGTTGGGGTCCACTACTCTGAACGCAAAACTGCTAAATATCAGGTAGAAGACGGTAGCATCTTTGAGGTTATCTTTGCGAGTGAAGCTGAAATCCCGGGAACCTGGTTTGAGCAAAAGAGTGGTCACCTGGGTGTGCTGCTGGATGATGCCGGAGTCCCCGTCGTTTCTGAAGACAGTGGGGACGAAAAAATTGCTCGAAGCCACTGGGATATGCTTCTGGAAAGGCGTTCGCGGGAAGAGCTCGAGGAGCTACTGAACGATAGGCTTACGTATCTTCGGTCCAGACGAGGATACGACGAAACCGATGTTTAGGAGAAACGATACTAACCCTTCGTGGGTGTAGTACGTTTTCTAGCGAAAAGGCTCGCAACTAGCAGGACGAGCGATCCCGCAAAGCCAAGGTAGCCTAGGATCGTGATCCCCGTGGTGAGACCCTGTCCGATAACCATTGCGGGAGTTGACCCTACCACTCGGGGAATGTCAGAGACCATCGTGTCGGCGGTAAATGGTTCTAAGCGTTTCGTGATGCTGCCATCGGGCAGAATAATTGCGCTCGTACCCACTGTCGAGATATTTACGATTGGACGGCCAGTCTCGATCGCGCGTAGCTGGGTAATTGCCAGCTGTTGAAGGTTTTCGTCGGTCCGACCAAAATCAGCATTGTTGGTTTGAGCCAAGATAAACTCTGCGTTTTCATCGACCATCTCGCGTGCTAGCTCGTCGTCGACTATGTCAAAACAGATCGATATTCCGGCGCGGAAGTCGCCAACTCGAATTGTTGCGGGCCGCTCTCCTCGCGAATATTCGAGTTGTACGAGGTCTACAAGGTCTGGCACGATAGCGTGAAAGAACTCCCGATTCGGCATGTATTCGGCAAACGGAACCGGATGTTTTTTGTCGTATTGCGCGGTAACGCCCTTGCCCGCCTCCCAGACCACCGAGGAGTTGAAATACTTGTCGCCGTCCTTCGTGATCGTTCCTACGACGAAGGGAACGCCCATCTGTTCGCTGAGCTTATCAAGCAGCTCTGCAGACTCCGGCACCCGGGTCGGGCTGAGATCTGCAGCGTTCTCCGGCCACACCACAAAATCGACTTCCGTATCGATGATCGGCAATGTCGCCTCGAAATGTGAGTTGAGCGAGTCTCCCGGCCTACGGTCAGAAAAAATCGCTGAGTCTGAGTTGCCCTGTACCGCAGCAACCTGAGCGGTTCCGACAGTCTGGAGCGAGTATGCAGGTACAACCATGAGTACGATGATCGCCACCGATGGGATAATCACGGCTATCCGGGCGGGGTTTACCAGGGTCGCTCGATTGCGGATGCTCGTGCCGTATGTCGTGCAGATAGCTATGGTGCAGGCAACCGCCGCCACCATCACAAAACCCATACCACCAAATCCCAGCCAAGAGGCCAGGCTGCCCAGCGGCGAATCCGATTGGGTAACGGCTATTCTGCCCCAGGCGAAGCCGCCATATGGCCAGCTTCCCGCGATCTGCTCCCTGGCGACCCAGAGAGCAGCAACGACGACGGTCAGCGCAGCGACGGAGAGTTTTGGCTTCTTCTGAAGTTTTCTTCCGAGGGTCCTCGTTGCCAGAGCGGTTGCCCCGCCGAACAGAGCAAACCAGAGGATCATGAAGCCAGCAAGAGCTGCCCACGGGATTGGCCCGAGATACAAGGTTAGCCACGAGATGTTAGGCATCCAGAAGGCTGCTCCGCTGAGGGTGCCCAGAAGTACCCCCGCCCAGAAGCCTCTCCCCCACTGGGCTATGAGCATGAGCGCTACCGCGGCAAAAGCCGCAGGCCAGATAGACAGATCTGGTGAGGCAACGTCGAAGACGAGGCCTCCAAGAACTGCGATTGCCGCGGCGACTGGAAGCCGACGGATGATGATCAAGCGCTCTCCTCGTTAACAGTGGAATAGGCAACAATACCCGTTCGTATTGCCTCGATAGCGGTTCGGGCAACGTGTGCAATCGAGCTCGGGGCTACCAGCGATATCTGATCCAGAACGTCCACCGTCTGTTTGGTCCAGCGAACGAAGTCTCCGGCTGCCATATCGGCCTCGCGTAGAACGAAGCTTAGGCTTTCTCCGCTTGCCCATGCATACATGGCCGCACAAAGCCCGACGGCGGGTGCCTCTGTGCCCGGGAGCTTACGGGCCTGCTCGATGTCGTTGAGTTGGGACCAGGTCTCATTGGTTAGTCTGAGAGCATCACGAAAGACCCCGCGCGGTAGCTGTTCTTCACCGACCGATTCGTCTCGGCGGGGCTCATACACGAGTGCTGCGGCAAGCGCGGCCAGGGCTGGAGAGTCAACTCCCACCCAGTGATTGTGCCGTAGGCACTCAGCTACGAGTAAGTCTCTTTCGCCGTAAATGCGCTTAAGCGTCTTGCCCCACTCGCCCAGAACCATGGTTCCGTTGGCATCCGTAGTTGTTTGAATAGTGAGATATTCGAGATCGAGCAGCACATTCGTGACCCGGTCGAAAACTGTCGCAACAGCGCCCGTACGCACGGAGATCTGTTTTAGGATTTCGCGGCGTTTTTTGTCAAGGTCATACCATCGTTCTGACCAGCGGGCATGCGATTCCCTGTCTTTACACGAATGGCACGGGTGTTGGGTAAGTGCAGCTCGTAAGCGATTTATTTCAGCGGCACGTTGCGCCTGGTCTGCAGCAGGGGTTGACGTTCCACGTATGGTCTTGCGTTCCCACTCGCCTAGCTCGCGGCGTAGCGCGGCATACTCGGTAAAGTCGCCTCGATGACAAGTCATCGATTTCTCGTAACCCGTCATGGATTCTTCGTGTTGCCGCACAGTGCGGGCGAGCGATACCACAGCACGATCGGCCTGAAACTGGGCAAACGACGTTTCAAGGATCTTTCGTGCCCGGTCACGACCGTAACTGTCGATCAAGTTCACGGCCATATTGTAGGTGGGGCGGAAACTTGAATTCATCGGGTAGCTGCGGCGCGAGGCCAAAGACGCGGCCGCCTGCGGGTCGAACCCCTCTGACCAGACGAGAACCGAGTGGCCCTCCGTGTCGATCCCGCGGCGCCCGGCACGGCCGGTCAGTTGTGTATACTCCCCCGGAGTAATTGGTACGCGGGATTCGCCATTGAACTTCTCAAGCTTCTCCAGGACAACGCTCCTGGCGGGCATATTAATTCCGAGCGCGAGAGTTTCCGTCGCAAAGACGAGCTTGACGAGGCGTTTTTTGAAGAGTTCTTCTACGATTTCTTTAAAAGCCGGAAGCATACCCGCGTGATGAGCTGCTACGCCTCGTTCTAGTCCGCTGATCCATTCCCAGTATCCCAGCACGGCGAGATCGCTATCGGGGATGCTTTTGGTGCGATCATCCACAATCTCACGAATTTCGTCGCGTTCCTCGAGCGTTGTCAGCCGAATGCCATCGCGAAGCACCTGTTTGACCGCCTGGTCGCAGCCAACCCTGCTGAAGATAAAAAAGATCGCAGGAAGAAGTCTGTCGTCCCAAAGATCTGCGACGATTTCGCTGCGGCGGGGCGCATTAGAGGTCTTCTGATCGTGACGGCGTTGCCCCGGTCGCTGCTGGCTACGGCGGCCGTTGCCTTTTCGGTTCCGCCCGTAGTCTGAGGAGCTCTGACGAGCCTCAGAGGCAGCCAGCCGAGTGAGTTCCGGGTTGACGCGCGCGTCGGCACCTGTCGCAGGGCCGCTTGTGGGGTCGAAGAGTTCTATGAGGCCCTGCCTGGTAACCACGTGTTGATCCAGAGGAACGGGCCGATGCTCTGAGACGATAACGTCGGTGTTGCCTCGCACCGTTTGGAGCCAATCGCCGAACTCTTCAGCATTTGAGACGGTAGCGCTCAGGGAAACCATGCTGACGCTCTCGGGAAGGTGGATAATGACCTCTTCCCATACCGCACCGCGGAATCTGTCCGCGAGAAAATGGACCTCATCCATCACAACGCACGAGAGATTCGTGAGGAGGTCGGAACCCGCGTAGAGCATATTTCGCAGTACCTCGGTCGTCATGACAACGATCCGAGCCCCGGAGTTTACGTTCGTGTCCCCGGTGAGAAGCCCAACGTTGTGGGAGCCATATTCCTCAACCAGTTCGGTGTACTTTTGATTGCTCAGCGCCTTCATCGGTGCGGTGTAAAAAACCTTTGCATCTGCACGAGCCATTGCGAGGTAGATCGCAAACTCGGCAACCACAGTCTTACCTGCGCCTGTCGGGGCAGCGACCAGGACGCTATTGCCGTCCTCAACGCTTTCGCACGCTGCGATTTGGAACGGGTCGAGCCCGAACTCTGATCTCTCACGAAACTCTCGCGTGAGGGGACGCTTCGTAGCTTTTTTAAACGCGGCGAAGCGTTCGGACGGGCTTAACTCCTCCTCGGAGCTCTGGTGTGTCATACGGATGATTCCGCTGCGTATTCGCTCATGAGCTTGTCCTGTTTCTTAGAAAATTGCCTGTCGTGGATGAAGGCAATACCTGCCGCGATGAAGTAGAGAAGAATCATCGGAATTGCAAGCAAAAACATACTGAGCACATCGGCAGCTGGCGTCGCTATCGCCGTGAAAACAACGATAACCAGAATCGCAACGCGCCATGATTTGAGGATCGAAGATGCGCTGATGACCCCGATAAAGTTGAGAAGCACGAGGATCACAGGCAAGACAAAGGCAATGCCAACAATCACCACGAGTCGCAGCGCGAAGTCGTAGTATTGCTTTGCGTTTAGACGGGCTGCATCTTCCGGAGGTGCGAACCCTGTCATCAGATTGACGATGTTAGGGAACACGAACCAACCGGCATAACAGCCCGCGAGAAAGAGTGGTATTGCGGCCGCGAGAAAGAAAATCGTATATTTCTTTTCCCTGCCGGAAAGGGCTGGTGCGAAGAATCGCCAGATCTGATACAGCCAGACGGGGCTTGAGATTACGATTCCCACCGTAATCGCGATCTGCATTTTGAGATCGAAACCACCGGTGATGTCACTGTAGACCAGCTCTGCCGCACGACTTTGGCTTTGGGCGACCTTGTAGATCGGCTCCCGGAGCGCATCCCGGATAAAATCGGCAAGCAGCCAGCCAACGACCGTTCCAACAACGATTGCTATGGCAGAGCGAAAAAGGCGCTTTCGAAGCTCTACGAGGTGTTCTCTCAGGGACATCCTGCCGTCGGCAGACCGCCCTGTCTTAGGTGTGCGTGCCACTGGCTACTGGGCGTTACTGCTGAGACGTAGAACTGCTGCTGTTCTGAGTGGTCTCTGCAGCGTCCGAAGTGCTTGCGGAATCATCACCCTGAGCGCGCGGCTGTCCGTTAGTGTCAGACTTCATCTCGTTGCGGAAGATCTTCATTGACTGCCCCATGCTGCGGGCAAGCGCTGGCAGCTTCGTAGCACCGAAAAGAAGGATAACGACGGCAAGAATAATAAGGGCATGCCAGCCGGTGAGGTTTCCAAGCATGAGTAATCCGTTCCAGTATCAGTACAAGTCTTCAACGAGTCTACCTCATACGGCAGACCCTAACCCGAGTACTGGCTCAGAGCCTTGTGAATCCAGTCCGCAATACTCTCCCGAGCAGCGCCCGGTGAAACAACCTCGACATGTTCCACATGAGTTGTGGCCAATTGACGGATGCCTGCATAGCTAGCAACCCGAAGCGCCACGAGCGTTCGTCCCGTCTCCTTCGTTGCAGCCCCTGTTATATTGTCAATTTCACGTTCGGGGCCAACAACCTCGGGCTGATAGTCCTGGATCAGGCTGAGGCCTACGGGAGAGACAGCAAGTGTGACTATTTCGTGTTCTTCGCGTGGGTCAAAGAAAGCGCGTTGCTCAGAATCAACCAGGCTATGTTCTGTGGCAGGCTTATCGGTCACCTCAATCCCAGACATTCGATCAATCCTAAAAAGACGGATAGCCTCTCGCAGATGACACCAACCGCGTACATACCAGACATCATCAGAAGAGACGAGTTCGATAGGGTCTACCGAACGCCTGATTGTCTCTGCTGACGCTGTCCGGTAAGCAAATTGGAGCTGCACGCCCGAGGTCAGCGCCTGGCGAACAAGGCCGAGTGACGCATCCGATAATCGAGCATCAATAGCGACCGTATTTCTCGGTTGGATGGCGCCGGAGCGGAGCTTGTTAATAAGCAATTCGATATCGCCGTGCGATCCGACTGAGGGTAGACCGCTGAGATACTGAAGGCCGGCGAGAAGGGCAGAAGCCTCAGTGCTAGAGAAACGAGGAACGTCCTCGATACCGACGTAGTGACGCAGCACAACTTCGTCGTGCAGTTCGAGGGCATCCCAATCAATATCGAAGAGATCCGAGTGCTGATAGGTCAGTGTGTCACCTGGAATGCCCGCTGTCCCCAGGAACGCGGCGATCCCACGGACGTATTGGGGCGTAACTCCAAAGTCATCGGCTATTTCTGTTACGGTAACGCTGCCCCTATCGATGAGGTAGGGAACAAGCGAGAGGATGAACGCAAGTTTGTCTGGTGCGAGAAAAGGGATTTTACCTGGCTTAGCTTTAGCCATAGATTTTCACCGCCTTGTCCAATCGGTATCGAACTGCAGCGCGCAGGGAGGACGGGGCCAGCACCGTTACATCCGGCCCGTAGCCCGCAAGTTCGTCGGCAAAAAGGGTTTCATCCACATATCCAACCTGAAGCGTTTCGTAGGACTGAACGTCCGGAACACTCGTGAGCTGAGTGGTCTCGGTACCCGAGCGGGCCACGAGCCTTGTCGACGCGTCCGTGTGTGAGCGCACGCGAATCTCGGCAACGTTTTTGTTGGCTAGTAAGCGAAGCTGTTCCAATGCTTTTGCCGCATAGTCAGCGTTGTCATCCGGGACAAACGAGGTCAAAACATCCGTCGTCGTCACGGGAGAAACTATCCGTGAGAGCAGAAACGTCCGCGGTGAATGCAGTCTGATATCAAATGAATAGAGATGCCATCTCGAGTTAAAGCTCACGAGTGCCAGGGGAACGACTTCCCGCCGATAGGCGTTCTCGCCGGGTCTCGCATAGTCGAAAGACACCGTTTGGCGCGAGTCGACGGCCTTCATGAGGGGACCGAAAGACGCATCCCTCGTGTGAACCCGTGGCGAGTATCCCAAAAGCGAATCGTCGGGCCGCACACCCAGCGACGAGAGCTTCATGAGGGATCGCCGAGACTCCGCTGACAGCGAACCTTCACGCCACACGGTTGAGGCGAGACCGAGGAGTGCACGCTCGTGGGCGTTGAATGACAGCCCGGGAGGAAGCTCGTATCCCTCCTTGACAATGCGATATCGAATGAGCTGGTTATTTCCGGGCTCATCCGGTGAATCGATTGTCTCCAGCGGGATGCCCAACTCACGGATGCTGTCTTTGTCGCGTTCAAATTGACGCTCCAAACTCGCGTTGTCCCCCCGAGGGACATATCTCTCGGCGTATCCGTAGACCGAGGACAGAATTTGCTGCTTCGTCAGCCCATTGTTGCTCGCGATGAGTGCAACAACAACGCTAAAAAGCCTGTTTTCGGTGGGTACCGTTCTGGTTTTGGGGAGTGCCACTAGACCATTCTATAGATCGGGGAATCTTTGTCGGCGGGAGACGTTCCTCGTCGTGGAAGAGTTTATTGTTGCATGGGAAGGGCTGCCAAGATGTCAACGACGTTCACTACGGCAGCGCCTGTGGCATCTTGGGTGATGACTACGATCTGGCTTCCAACTTTTTTGCCGACTACAGCTTGTGTGAGATCAGCTTGTCCTGAGGGGTCCAACAATGTAGGTGAGCCATTGGCCCAGGTCGAATCAATAACATCGCGATTGTCCCAACCTACGCTGAGTGTTTGTGCGATAACGTTGTCGGTTTCTGTGACAACTTCACCGTTTCCCAGGACACTCACCTGTGGTGTCGTATCTGTCGGGGCATCTCCCCCGGGGAAACTGAGGCCCGGACGACCGTCGGGCGCTCTCACAATAGCTGGGAACGAGTTCGGTAGATCGCGGGCTTGACCAACAGCATGTCCAGCTATTGACGACATTACGTCGATAACGGCAACGAGCTGAGTGTTCTTGCCTGCCATTTCTTCATAACCTGCTGCATTGGCCGCTTCAGCAAAATCCTTAGCGTTCATTGTGATCGCGATTCTGGAACCTACTGGAGTACAGGCAAGAGCATCAACAAGTGCTGGCTGCGATGAATCGCCAGACATTAGAACAAAGCCTGGCTGCCCGTCTTCAAAAGATGACGATAATTGAGTTCCAGCCGAACCGTCGTAAAGGGAAAGATTCACGGAAACGAGACCGCCATCTTGGGGCACTGTTCCTTTCCCCAGCTCGAGAACGGTTCGTTCGTTTTTTGTACCCTTTATCGGTGTAGGGAATGAAACCTCCGGGGTCTCACCGAAGCCGGTACTCACCTTGATGCTGTCCGATGCCGACCCTGATAGGAGCGAAGGCTCGCAACCTGCGACAGCGATTCCGCCGCCTGAGCTACACGCGGTGAGGGAAACAAGGACTGCTGCAACGGCTAAAACGGCTACGGGGCGCACAAAGACTCGATTCATAGTGTCTGGTTCGTGAGATAGGGTTCGTGAAGAAAGTATCCGGCAGAAAGTCTATCCGACTTCGGCCGCTTGATCGTCATTGTCTACGTTTCGGCGCGATCGAGAATGGGATGCCCCGGTCTGGGCTTGACGTACATTCTTACGCAGATTCTTATCGCTCTTATCCCGGATACCAAGAGCGCCGGGAGTCCAAGCTTCTACGTCCTCTGCCGAATAATCTGACTTCGAGGGGCGGCGCTTGAGCTCGGGAAGCACCGTGCCGGGTGCCAACCTCCGCGCGATGATGAGGAACCCGGTGTGGGCAATCATCCGGTGATCTGGCCGCACGGCAAGACCCTCCACATGCCAGCCACGCACCATCGTCTCCGACGACACAGGGTTGGTGAAGTCACCCGATGCGCGGATCGCCTCGGCAACCCGAGACAGCTGAGTTGCCGTCGCGACATAGCAGAGAATAACGCCCCCGGGCTTGAGAACACGCGAGCTTTCATCCACGCATTCCCAGGGGGCCAGCATATCGAGCACGACACGGTCGACGGTGTGATCTTCGAAACGTTCCTGAAGCGAATCCTGCAGGTCACCGACGGTCACGGACCAGTTGTCCGGTGCATATCCAAGAAAGGTCTCGACATTGCCCCTCGCGATATCCGCGAATTCGTCACGTCTTTCGTATGAGGCCAGAGTACCTGTTGGCCCGATTGCCCTTAACAGCCACAGACTAAGCGATCCCGAGCCGACGCCAGCCTCGACGACGGTTGCGCCGGGAAATATGTCTGCCTGCGTCACGATCTGTGCCGAGTCTTTAGGGTAAATGATTGCCGCGCCGCGGGGCATCGACATCGCGAAGTCGCTCAGCAGCGGGCGTAAAGCAAGATACTGCTCCCCAGCGGTATTAGCTACAACAGAACCATCAGGGAGCCCCAAGATATCGTTGTGGCGTAGGAGGCCTCTATGGCTGTGAAACTCGCCGTCTGTCTTCAGCGTTATTGTATGCATTTTGTTCTTGGGGCCGGTGAGCTGGACCCTATCGTCCGGCTGAAACGGGCCGCTGAACGGACGAGAAGCGCTGAGCGGGCTTGGTTCGGTGGTCACTTAAGATTCTCCAGGTGAAATGAATGTCGATGCTAAATAGTGAAATTACTGCTGCGGATTACCGCTGCGACTGAACGTTACGGGCAGCGTTAAAGATGCGGGAAACATCCTCAATCGATTTACCGTGGAGAGTGGGCCACAACTCATGGTAGCTGGTGCCCGTGAGATCCATTAGGTGTGGAATTCCAATTGACACGGCCCCAGAACTCCACGCGGAGCGAAGCCCCGTGAGAGAGTCCTCAAATGCGACGCACTCCGCAATGTCAACGGCGAGAAGCTCTGCCGCACGCAGGTAGGGGTCGGGCGCGGGCTTGGCCGTCTCAACCTCATCACCGCAGACTGTGATTGTGAAAGGACTAACGGGAAGGTGCTTCAAAATTTGATCGGTCAGCGACCTGGTCGACATGGTGACGAGAGCCACGGGGATAGATTCCGCGTGCAATTCTTCCAAGAGTTCCATCGCTCCGGGGCGCCAGGGCATGTTGCCTCCGTCCAGAAGCGCGGACACCCTGCTAGTCAGGTCGGCGACAATCTCATCGCTCGTGAGCTGGACTCCACTAGCCTGGATGATTGCCGCGGCATCCCAAAGTCCCATGCCCGTCATCTTATGACGGTCCTCATCGGAGATAACGGTATTATGTTCCTGTCCAAGCTGGTCTTCAGCAATGTACCAGAGAGGTTCGGTATCGACTATGGTGCCGTCCATGTCCCACAGGACGGCGGCAGGTATCTGTGCGCTCATATAGTTCGAGTCTATCCTGAACTCGCCCGAGCCCGCCGCGTTTGCTGAATCAAGGTTCAATGCTCTGCCTTAGGCGAGTTTCACGCCGAGCAGCGCATCGATCGCATTCCTCGCGAGTAGAGGATCATCTATCCCTGCCACAGCGGCCGCATCGATCTCGTGGAGAGCTGCCGGAGCATCCATATCGCGAGAAAGAGCCGAACGAATATCGGTGAGCAATACATCTGCGCGGAAAAGGTTTCCACCTTGCGCTTTCGAGCCAACGGCCTGAGACCCAAATGCGGACGTCCAGAGGGCCAAGCGAGTCTGGGCCTCCCCGAGCAATGCATCCGTCCATTCCCATTGAGTTCTGTAATGGTTAGCGAGAAGCGCGAGCCTGATCGCCGCGGGGTCAATTCCGTCGGCGGTCAATTGCGAGACAAAAACGAGGTTTCCCAGGGACTTGCTCATCTTTGCTCCCCGATAGGACACCAGGGACGTATGGTTGAAGATTTTCGCGAGCGGATGTCCGCTGAGAGCAAGCGCGTGACCCGCGCTGAAATCGTGATGCGGGAAGATCAGGTCAAGCCCCCCGCCTTGCACGGTGATATCAGTACCAAGTGCGTCAATGGCTATCACAGAGCATTCGATGTGCCAGCCGGGACGGCCCCGACCAACCACGCTCTCCCAGGAAGGCTCTCCCTCGCGTTCGGCCCGCCACAGAAGAGGGTCAAGTGGGCTGTGTTTTCCCTCGCGCTCTGGGTCTCCCCCGCGTTCCCTACTAAATTTCTCTAGGGTTGCTTGATCGTAGGGGGTCGTGCTTCCGACAGACCAATCGATTGCTTTTGCTGCTGCTTCGTTATCAAAGTAGATATCACCGAGCGTTCCTGCGACGGGAACATGGTATGCGAGGCCCCTCTCGAGGAGAGATGCCACGCCGTCAGCAATTCGATCGATTGTCTCGGTCACGCCCACGTAGTGCTCGGGAGGAAGAATTGACAGGGTTTCCATATCGCTGCGGAACAGGTCCGTTTGTTCTTGCGCGAGGTCGCGCCAATCAACGCCGGTCTCGTTCGCACGCTCGAGGAGTGGGTCGTCAACATCCGTAACGTTTTGAGCGTAGACGGTTTTGTATCCGGCATCCTTCCAGCTCCGGAGCAGAAGGTCGTAAAACAGATAGGTCGCCGCATGTCCGATGTGTGTGGCATCATACGGTGTAATCCCGCAGACGTACAGGGTCGCTGTCTCTCCTTCAGGCGCAGAAGAAACAATCCCTCCCGAGACAGTGTTAAAGATCGACGGAGCGACTCCGGCACCGGGAAGGTTGGGAATGTTTGGTATTGGCCACGATTTCACTGTGTCTCCTAAGCGTTGATGAGGCCGGTGGACAGCATCACGATGAGTGCTCCGCCCAAAAGAATTCGATACACAACAAACGGCATAAAGCTGCGCTTCGAGATGTAGTTCATCAGGAAAGCGATAACCGCCAGTCCGACGATGAAAGCCACGATCGTGGCAACAAGAGTCTCTCCGGCACCGAAAGGCCCCGCTACGTCGTCTTGTTTGAAGAGCTTATACAAACCGCTACCGAACACCGCTGGGATAGCAAGCAGAAAAGAGTAGCGGGCCGCAGCAACCCTGTCGAAGCCCATGAGCAGCCCGGCTGTGATTGTGCCGCCCGAACGCGAAACGCCGGGAATGAGAGCAAGCGCCTGGGCAAACCCAAAAAGAATTCCGCGCTTGGCGTTAAGATCCGTGAGCATGAGTTTTTTCTTGCCAATGTAGTCGGCGATACCAAGGATGACACCAAAGACAATGAGAGTTGCCGCCACGATCCACAGAGACCTGAAAGTGGTGTCGATCTGGTCCTGAAAAAGCACGCCAAGGACGACGATCGGGAGGCTACCGATGATGATCAGCCAACCCATCTTGGCTGCGGGGTCGTTCCGGGCAACCTTACCGACGAGGGATTTTGCCCACTGCCCGATGATGTGCACGATGTCTTTCCAGAAGAAAACAACCACTGCGGCTTCCGTGCCCAATTGGGTGATCGCGGTGAAGGAGGCTCCCGGGTCAGACCCCGATGGTAGGAACTCGCCTACGATGCGCAGGTGCGCACTGGAAGAAACCGGAAGAAACTCAGTGAGCCCCTGAACAAGACCGAGGATGATCGCCTCTATAAAACCCATCGTGATCCTTCGTGTTGGGGTGATTCGGGTGTTTCGATTGCGGATGCGCCTGGACGCTGTATGCGCTTGGATGCGGAACCATGAAAACGGCCCCGGCTCACAACGTTAGTACGTCGAGAGCAGATCCGTGAGCACGCGATGCCCAAAATCGAGCGAGTCGAGCGGAACTCTCTCGTCAACCCCGTGGAACATTCCCGGAAAATCGAGCTCGGCGGGCAAGCGTAGGGGCACAAACCCGTAGCCAGTAATTCCCAGCTTGCTCAAAGCTTTATTGTCTGTGCCCGCGGCCAGTAGATAGGGCAGAACTCGTGCGCCGGGATCGTGAATCTTCATAGCATCGACAATTTTGTCTACGAAAGGACCCTCGTAGGGGGTCTCCAATCCAACATCCTGATGAACAATCGAGATCTCGATATCCTCCCCCACAATGCTCTGAATCTGGGCCAGTACGGCGTCCTCATCGCCAGCGAAGGCTCGCACATCCACGAGGGCCTCCGCCGAGTCTGGAATAACGTTGTGCTTGTAGCCCGCGTTGAGGACCGTGGGATTAGTCGTGGTCCTGAGGGACGCGTGAATAAAGCCCGAAGCGTTGCCCGTTGCCAGAACGATTTCATCAGGGCTGACCTGTTGCTCGTCAACGCCAAGGATACCTGCGAGCTCAGATACTAACGTTCGCGTAGTGTTCGTGAGGTGTATCGGCCATTCATGGCGGCCTAGAGCTGCCACGGCCTCTGCGAGGCGGGTGATCGCGTTCTCACGGATCACGCGCGAACCGTGAGCAGCTACTCCTCTCGCAGTGAGCTTCATCCAGATCAGGGCTTTCTCCCCCGTCTGGAGCAAGTACGCGCGTTTTCCTCCCACCGTGATCGAGTATCCTCCAACCTCGCTCACTGCCTCGGTTGCACCTGCGAAGAGATCCGGTCTCGTGTCAACAAGGTGATGGGACCCATAAATCCCTCCGTTTTCTTCGTCCGCGAAAAACGCAACCACGAGGTCTCGCTCTGGTTGGCCCTTCGCCAAAATCTCGGTGAGGCTCGTGATGATCATGGCATCCATGTTCTTCATGTCGACGGCGCCACGACCCCAGAGCATCCCGTCCTTGATAACCCCGGCAAAAGGGTCGACCGTCCAGTTAGCTGGATCAGCGGGAACAACGTCTAGGTGTCCGTGAACGACAAGGGCGCTCTTGCTCGGATCTTTACCCTCGACGCGAGCGACGACGCTCGTGCGGCCAGATTCCGAGTCGAACAGCTGAGGAGACAGGCCGATGGCTTCTAAGTGGGCCGCGACGTATTCGGCAGCCTCAGTTTCGCCGTTTGATTTTCCGCCGCCATAGTTACTCGTATCGAAGCGGATGAGCTCCTGGGCGATGCGGGCCGTGTCAGAAATGGTGTGAGGGGACATACACACTAGGTTACCCATTCCGTGGAGGAATATAGGCCCGTCTTCGTGAAAGCCAGCGACCCGTTTTCGCTTCTTTGCGATATTTTCCCTTGTTATTCCGCGGAAAATCTGAAAAAACCCTCGAAGTGGTCAAAACGGGCCTTGATCTCGTGATAGAGTTTTCTTCGGCCGGTGATACACCAGCCGGACACGCGCGGGTGGCGGAATAGGCAGACGCGCTAGCTTGAGGTGCTAGTGCCCGAAAGGGCGTGGGGGTTCAAGTCCCCCTTCGCGCACGTGTGATAAATAGCTCCTGACCTGGTAGTAATACCTAGGTCAGGAGCTATTTTCGTTTCCTTGCATCAAGCTTCCCTAAGTTTGCGCTGAACCAGACGGTCCATTTCGAAGTTTACCTGCCAGATTGGGGCTATTGTCGCCGTTTTCAGCTTTGGAGCACTACGCAGTTGCAACTTTCGATTGATGCGTATCTGAGTTAACAGCGGAAGAGTAGTAAGTGTTTACTCAACTAGGTATTCATATAACTACGAAAGAATTCTCATGAAACGCTTGTACACCGCAGCTCTTGTCTACCTCGTTTTTGGCCTTCTCGCAGGGGTCTACTATCGTGAACTCACCAAAGCAAATGACTTCACGGGAGACACGCAGCTAGCAACACTGCACACCCATCTGCTCACGCTGGGAACCATCATTTTTCTCGTCGTTCTGGTGCTCGAGAAAGTCTTTACGCTCTCTGCCAGCCCCAAGCTTTTCAACTGGTTCTTCTGGGTTTACAACGCAGGGCTCGCACTGACACTCGTGATGATGACCGTGAACGGTACCCTCCGCGTGCTGGGAACCACCACGGGTGCCGCTGTCTCGGGAATCGCTGGGATGGGCCACATCATCCTGTCAGCTGGCCTCATATTGCTTTTTGTCGCCCTCGGACGCCGAGTGAAGGTAGCCCAGAACGAACGTGATGCGATCTCTCCAAAGATTGCGAGCTAGCCGCATCAGGCAGCCCTACTTCTGGGCTGCCAAGAGCTCGAAAGGATGAGTTAGGCGCCAGGCCGGCCCCGGGTCGATGATCGGAGCATCCGTGATCAATTTAACCGGTTCTGTGCCTGGTTTATCCGTTGTCACGGTGCCAACATTTTCGCCCTGCTTCACAGTTTGAAATGTCCCCTCGAACGCATACGAGGTTGTTAGGTGTTCCTCGTTCCACAGGAGCGCCGTGGCCGAACCGTTGGTCAACACATTGACCTTTGCGCCCCAGACTGACGTTAGCGTGCCAACGGGAGCACGATCGGATATGACCTCCTGACGGTCAAGATCTCCCGCAATGCTGTTACCCATCGCAATCGCAAAGTCGTATCGCGTTCGATTGCTGGATGCCCCCATCACCACGCCGAGAACCGTCACGACTTCGCCCTTGATCTCGAGTTCGCGCGAAAAGAGCACACAGTATCCGGCTTCGTCGGTAGTTCCGGTCTTGATACCGCTGTAGTTATCCTGGCCCAGAAGAGTATTTGTCGTCTCGATCTTGCCAACCAGGGGCAGGTTAGCGGTGGTCAGAGATACTATCTCTGGAATAACGGGATTGCGAAGGGCAAGTTGCCCGAGTCGAACCAGGTCGCTCGGCGACGAAACATTTTGTTCGGAAAGTCCATTAGCATCCATGAGTTGGATGCTCGTCAAACCTTTATCAGCCAACCAGGCCCGAGCCGCCACCAGAAAATCGTCTATTGACCCATAGGACCACTCGGCAAGTTTATCCGCGTAATTATTGGACGACGCAACCAACATACCTGTAAGGAGGTCGCGTTCAGACATCGATTCCCCGGGAAAGACCGGGAGAGTAGACCCGTCTAAGGACTGAATCTGAGAGCGTCTGGCTGAGTCTTCGTCAGTGAAGGGAATGTCTGGGCCGGCTTCGCCTGCCGCGATCGGGTTTTTCTCGAGAACAAGGAGAGCGGTAATCACCTTGGTGATGCTGGCGATGGGCCTCGGATCGTCCCCGAGCGGGCCGGTGAGGACCGTGGGTTCTCCCAGCACTCCCATCGCCGAGGTTACGCCGGTGTCTGTTCCCGGCCAGTCGATCGTTGCAGCCGGAGCCTGGAACGTTTGTGGCTGAGCGGTGAACTCTGCTGTGAGCTCGGGGAGCTTTGCGTTAAACGCGAAGGAGACATATCCGAAAGCCAACGCCAGGAACACAATGGCTGAAATACAGCCTATAAGGCGACCTTTTCGTTTTTTGGCAGTTTTTTTAGGGGTCGTCACGCTTTCGAATACGTGGCTTGGGGCCGATTCCGCGAGCGTATCGAAAACATCGCGCTCGTATCCTGCAGGTCGTTTCGCCATCACATGCTTTCGGTCGTGTTATTTGCAATCACCAGCACAGAATATCGGACGCTGTTTCAGAAACAGAATCGCTTACTCGGAGCGTTCCCAAACGGTGCTGGTTTCATCCTTATTATGCGTGTGAGTACGCGTGGGATGACGGCATCGCAACATGTACCGGTGTTACTCGCCCACTCTCGATTGTGAATCCTCGTCCAACCGGGAAATCTGCGCGTTTTACTCGTCCGAGCGGCTCACGGAAGGGTGACTGCGACTCGCCATCGTCGGGTTGTAGGGTAATTCCCCAATTGGGTTGTTTGAGCGCGCCAAAGAGATCCCAGATCGCGGAACCCGTTCCCTGTTCGAATTCGAATAGCACCAGAACATCAGCCCTTCTGGCCGTTTTGGCGAGAGCCACTAGCGACGCCAGAACGCCACTTTCAGTCCAATCGGCCGGCCTCTCCACCACAATTACTCCGCGTTTTCCGGGTGTCGGAAAAATGATTCCCTCAGCTTCATTGGCATTCGGTTTAGCGCCTGCGATCGATGGAGCGGATGCCGCGGCCGTGCCAATCCCGATAGCTCCCGATCCGATGATCCCGCCACCGATAGTTCCGCCACCAATGCCTGCAGCTGGTGATTGAACTTTGCCTCCCAGCGCAACGACTAACTGCCGAGCGAGCGCCTCAACCTTTTCTCCGCCACAAGCCACTCGTTCCCAGTTTCCAGATATTCCAAGGCCGTTGGACAGTGGCGTGAGGAGCACCGAGTCGAGCTCTGCGCCTTGTTTGTCTGCCCAACGCTCGAGGGCCTCGACAGCTGTAAGCATCGACGTCGATTGGCCTGAGCCCGATGGCCCGGAGATCACGCCGAGGCCGGCAACGGGCATGCTTACAGGGGCAAAAGTCTGTGTGTTGATGCCGTATACGGGTTTATCCGCTTCCTCGATGGGAAGTTCATCGAGGGGGATAATCTCGGGCGCGTTCAGAATCTCGGGTGCCGGTACCAGCCCGGTTGTGCTCTGCGATTCGGTAAGTGCCGTAGCGAGACGTTCGATTGCGAATGCTTGCGAAGAGAGATCAGGTTGTTCTCCGAACACTGCGATCTGCAGCTCATCCGTGGATCCGGCGATAACGGCCCTGCCCGGAGGTGCATCCTCCAGAATGTCTGCTTTTATCCCGAGATGCCCATAGTCGTGCGGGTTCGCGAGTCTGAGAACGTATTGTTGTTGCAGGCTCGATGCCATTTGGGCGGGTATCGCAGAGGCCCTATCGCTTGTCAGCACGACGTGTACGCCCACCGACCGCCCTGTCATCATGATCTCGCCCAGCATCTGGAAAGGTGAAGTCATACCCGCCAAGGTTTCCGTTGCTTGCCTGAACGCTGCGAAGCCATCCAGTAGGAGGATCACTCGGGGCTCTCGCTCTCCCCCGGGTGTGCGCCGATACGATGTAATATTTGCTGCTCGTATTGCGGCATACCGCGGGCCTCGCTCGGAAATGAGGTCCAGCATCCGTTGTAATACTCGGGTAGTCAATTCGATGTCGGTGAGGGGTGCTACCGCTCCGACCGTTGGCAGC
>JBBAQX010000066.1:0-27869 GCA_040400085.1 Lysinibacter sp.
TCGTTTTTACGTAATATTTTCGGGGTAATCGAGTCTTTATATATGTAAGCAACATAAGCGCAGTGCTCAATGGCACATACGAAAAACGCTTTGCAGCTTGCGTTATTTTTCGAACCAATTTTGGATGAAATATCCAGATTGCAAACCACTAAGGAGCATGATGAAAGCCCAATTGTCTCCTCAGCTGTTGCCTGCATCTGGTTCCCAGGACGATTCAGCTCAGCTATTCGCTGACAGCGAAGCAGACGGGTCCGAATGCGTTGCCGTTCGCCCGGTTGATCCCACCGTTTCTCTCATGAGACGTTTGTCGAGTGAGCGCAGTGTGAGAACACGGATCGACGCCACACTTGCCATTCTGAATGGTGATCTGACAATCGAACAGGCTTCAGACCTTTTGGGGGTTGACTCTGCGACAATCTCAGTGTGGATTGAGCGGTTCATGGTTCTTCCGTGGTTCCCCGAAGAACGATTCCCCGAGGGCGGGCTTTCGGGCACTACTCAGCCCCCAGCCACTCCGCCGCCCAGCTTCGAGTCGTAGGTTTTGGTCTTCAGCTAGTAGATTGGTTCTGTGACTTTTTCAGTAGCAGTAGCCGGGGCTAGTGGGTACGCCGGCGGCGAGGTTTTACGGCTTCTCGCAACCCATCCCGAGTTCAACGTAACCACGGTAACCGCGCATTCCAACGCGGGACAGCTGTTAGTTGATGTCCAGCCCCATCTCCGATCCCTTGCGGGGCTGAGGCTGGTTGAGACGACATCCGAGAATCTTGCGGGTCACGACATCGTCTTCTTTGCTCTTCCGCACGGTGCATCCGGTGCGCTGTCTTCTCAGCTGGGGGACGACGTGCTCGTTATTGATTGCGGTGCCGATCATCGTCTGAACAGCGAGGCCGACTGGAACGCCTTTTACGGCGGAGATTATTACGAGCCGTGGGCCTACGGTGTTCCGGAACTGCCGCTGGACAGTGGTCGACAGCGTGAGCGTCTCGTAGGTGCGAAACGAATCGCGGCGCCCGGCTGCAATGCCTCCACGGTCGCTCTATCGCTCGCTCCCGGAATTGCCGCCGGGGTGGTCGAATCCCACGATATCGTCACGGTTCTCGCCGTTGGCCCGTCCGGGGCGGGTAAGAGCCCGAAGGTGAACCTCCTCGCAAGCGAAATACTGGGATCGGCAAACCCCTACGGAGTGGGAGGGACCCACCGCCACATCCCCGAAATAAAGCAGGCTCTTCGGGCCGCCGGGGCTGATGACGACCTCACCGTATCTTTTACCCCCGTTCTGGTCCCGATGTCGCGGGGCATTCTCGCCACGTCTACGGCACGGATTGTTCCAGGAATGAGCGCCTCGGATGTTCGCTCCGCGTGGGAGATTCACTACGCCAACGAACCCTTTGTTCATCTTCTCCCGGCGGGGCAATTCCCCCGCACCGCAGATGTACTGGGGGCCAACACCTGCCTGATCGGTCTTGCGATTGACGAGGCAGCCGGCCGCGTGATTGTCGTGGCCGCCGTCGATAACCTGACAAAAGGCACCGCGGGAGCCGCGATTCAATCGGCCAATATCGCATTAGGATTGCCGGAAACTACCGGCCTCAGCATAGATGGAGTAGCTCCGTGACCGTATCGGTACCAGCGGGTTTTAGCGCAGCCGGCGTCAGCGCAGGGCTGAAGTCGACGGGTAAGCCCGACCTCGCCCTCGTCTACAATCACGGCCCGCGCCAGACGGCGGCCGCGGTCTTCACCAGCAACCGCGCCCAGGCAAACCCGATTATCTGGAGTAAACAGGTCATCCAGGACGGACAGGTGTCTGCCATCATCCTGAACTCCGGTGGGGCGAATTGCTTCACCGGGTCGTTCGGCTTTCAGACCTCGCACCTCACGGCGGAGGCAGTCGGCGAGGCGCTTGACGTTTCTGCTGGCGATGTCCTTGTCTGCTCGACCGGTTTGATCGGTACCGGCGATCAGGTCTTCCGAGACAAGATCGTGAGCGCGGTACCAACGCTGGTGGATGCCCTGAGCGAGACCGACGAGACCGCGCCGGAAGCGATCCTGACGACGGATACGGTGATCAAGACATCCGTCTATCGAGGCGACGGCTGGTCTATCGGATCGATGGCGAAGGGAGCGGGGATGCTCGCGCCCGGCCTCGCGACGATGCTTGTCGTCATCACGACGGATGCTGACCTGTCCGCCGCCGAGCTGAATCACGCGTTGCACGCTGCGACCTCGATGAGCTTCGATCGCCTGGATTCCGACGGCTGCATGTCGACCAACGACCAGGTCACGCTGATGGCGTCGGGAGCTTCCGGCGTTATCCCGCCGTTGGATGAGTTCATCAGCGCGCTAGCCGGTATCTGCGATGACCTGGCTGCTCAGCTGCAGAACGATGCCGAGGGCGCCAGCCACAACATCAATATTGAGGTTGTCGGGGCCGCGACGGAACATGATGCCCTCGTCGTTGGCCGCTGCATCGCGCGCAACAACCTGTTCAAGGCCGCAATCTTCGGCAACGATCCCAACTGGGGCCGCGTGCTGGCCGCTATCGGAACCACCGACGCCGAATTCGATCCCTACGATGTAGACGTGTCGATGAACGGTGTCCGCGTCTGCCACGCTGGCGAGCCTGACCGGCCGCGCGAAGAGGTCGACCTGACCCCGCGCGATATGCACCTTCTCGTTGACCTGCGCGTCGGCGAGGCCACCGCGACGATCCGCACCAACGACCTTACCCACGATTACGTACACGAGAACAGCGCATACGCCAGCTAATGACGACAACAACTCCGGCGCTCAGCCAAGACGAAGCAGCCGCAAAGGCTGAGGTACTGATCGAGTCTTTGGCGTGGCTGAAGAAGTTCCGCAACCAGATCATCGTGGTCAAATTCGGCGGCAACGCGATGGTGAGCGAGTCCCTGACCCGTTCGTTCGCGGAGGACATCGTGTATCTGCGCTACGCGGGGTTGAAACCCGTCGTCGTGCACGGCGGTGGGCCGCAGATCTCGGAGATGCTCGACCGGCTCAATATCGAGAGCGAGTTCCGCGGCGGCTACCGCGTGACCACTCCCGAGGCGATGGACGTGGTGCGGATGGTCCTCACCGGCAAGATCAACCCTGAGCTTGTCGGCCAGATTAACGAGCACGGTCCCCTCGCGGCTGGCTTATCGGGCGAGGATGCCGGCCTATTTGAAGGGCAGAAACGCACGGCGCTCGTGGACGGTGAGGCAGTCGACCTTGGCCACGTCGGCGATGTGGTCGCCGTGAACCCCTCGACGGTGCACGCGCAGCTCGAGGCCGGGCTGATTCCCGTTGTGTCCTCGATCGCCCCCGACAAAGATCAGCCGGGTAACTCCCTGAACGTGAACGCGGATGCCGCGGCCTCCGCTTTGGCCGTCGCCCTCGGCGCTGCCAAGCTCGTGATCCTCACGGATGTCGCCGGGCTCTACAGCGATTGGCCCGATACGAGTTCGCTGGTCTCGGTGATCGAGGCGCCCGAGCTCCGCGCGATGCTTCCCTCTCTCGAGTCCGGCATGATCCCCAAGATGACCGCTTGCCTGGATGCCGTGGATGGCGGAGTCGAAAAGGCCGCCATCATCGATGGTCGCGTGCCCCACTCGATCCTGCTCGAGGTCTTCACCCAGCGCGGTATTGGAACTGAAGTCGTGCCTGCTGGCGCGTAACGAAAGGACAGCGATGTCGAACACCGAATTCACCACTGCGCTCACCACCGAGCGGGAAAATACCGGCTGGGAAAAAGAGTACGCCCACAGTCTGGTGCACACGTTCAACCCTGCCGAAATCCTCGATAGGGGACAGGGATGCTACGTGTACGCCGAGTCGGGAAAGAAATATCTCGATTTCCTCGGCGGTATCGCGGTGAACTCGCTAGGGCACGCGCATCCGGCTATTGTCGAAACCGCGTCGGAGCAGGTGGCCAAGCTCATGCACGTGTCGAACCTGTTCGCGTCGCGCCCCCAGATCGAGCTGGCCGAGACGCTCAAGCGGCTCTCGGGCGGCGGCGATACCGCGCGGGTGTTCTTCGCCAACAGTGGAACCGAGGCTAACGAGGCCGCCTTCAAGCTGGCGCGACTACACGGCGGGGCGGCTCGCCCGCGCATCCTTGCACTCGAGAAGAGCTTTCACGGGCGCACGATGGGTGCCCTCGCGTTGACGGGTAAGCCGACGCTGCGGATTCCGTTTGAGCCGATGCCGTCTGGTGTCGAGCATATTCCGGCGACTATTGAGGCCCTTGAGGCGGCGTTGAGCGGACCTCAGGCGTCGGAGGTGGCCGCGATAATCGTGGAGCCTATTCAGGGTGAAGACGGGGTCAACCCGCTTCCCGCCGGGTACCTGCGCCGCGCGCGTGAGCTGACCCGCGAGGCCGGGGCGTTGCTCATCATCGACGAGATCCAGACGGGTCTCGGCCGCACCGGGGAATGGTTTGCGTACCAGCACGAAGGTATCCTGCCCGATGCGTTTACCCTCGCGAAGGGTCTCGGCGGCGGATTCCCGATCGGCGCGATCGTGACTATCGGCGAGGCATCCATGCTCTTTACCCCGGGAACACACGGCACTACTTTTGGCGGAAACCCGCTGGGCACGGCCATCGGTGGAACCGTGCTTTCGGTGATCGAGCGCGACGGCCTGGTCGAGGCGGCGCGTATGCGGGGTGCTCAGGTGACCGAGGGCATCCTCTCGCTGGGGAATCCGCTCGTGGCGGGTGTTCGTGGTGCCGGGCTACTGCTCGGGGTGGCGCTGAGCCAGCCCGTGGCTAATCAGGTCGTCGCTGCCGCGCTCGAAGTTGGTTTGATTGTGAACGCGCCCAACGAGTCCACGATTCGCCTGGCCCCGCCGCTGATCGTGGGCGATGCGGAGATCGCTGACTTCACGCGGCTATTCGGCGAGGCGCTGGTTGCGGTGGCGTAGCGCCCAGCGGCGTTGCACAACGAGGAGGATGAGATGGCCGAGCTTGAGCGTCCACGTTCAGAGGTCCACTTCAGAAGCCGCTACAACGGTTTTGAACTACGCCTCGACATAGAAAACAGGACCATCACAAAAGTGATGAGAACGGGATCTACGCAGGCCCATCGCGAAGTGGATGCCCGTCGAATTTTGGCGCAGATCGGTAGCAATCTCGCGCCGAAGCTTCTCGACGTGGTCGTCCGCGGAGATAAACTGGAAGTCATTTCCACTTATATCCAGCGATCACACGAGCATCTAGCGGCTGCTAGCCCAGTTGTACTTCGCGAGCTACTTCACGAACTTGCCCGAGTGCACAGAGCAACCCTCGTATCGCCAGGTGCATTCCCCGCGACGGAGGCCAGGCAACGAGCTGAATCGGCCTTGGACGCTCTCATCTCCCTAGCCGGCATTTCAACGAGCAGCACACTGGCAGGAGAAAGTCGTAATAATGCAATCAATCTTGCAGGCAGGATCGCGCTCACCCACCGCGATCTGACGGATGACAATATCATTGTGGACGAAGAGCGGGCTTGGGTAATCGACTGGGAGACATCGACGTATGACTTCTTCCTCATGGATATTGTCCGACTACGCCTATCTCTTTCGCCAGAACAGCAGCTATGGGCCGTGGACTTCTACCTCTCGTGCCTCGAGCCGCAGCTTGAGATAACCGCTCAGGAAATTGAATTGGCCGAGCTCGTCTTTCTTGGCCAGATGCTGCAATACCTCAAGAATAACGGTCGACTCGATGAAGACTATGGAGATGCCTTGCTTCGTCGTGCGCGGCTCCTCCTGCTTGATCCATGAAGAAGGATAATTTAGCAGGGCGAAAGTGTATGGATAGATTTGCACATTGGCATCGACTGACTCTTGACGGACATAGCTCTCCTTTCTGGGGGTGAGGTCGTCTATATCGTGGCAATTCTTGCTCTCGCCTAACTCGTGTCTTTTCTCTTTTTGAGGTTTTCTGCTTGAATATAGTTGATTTAGTTGGGCTTTGAGTTAGCATTGATTGCACTAAATGTTTGCTTTTGTGGGCTTGTTACAGAGGTTGTTTGGTTGGACAGTGGGGTAGCTATGAGTGTGATGCCTTGCAATTAGTTAAGCGTCGTGATGGTTGCCGTCGTCTTGTTGAGCTTGTCAGGCCTGCCCGCACTGACGAGCATGTCGAGGTGTTATGGCAGGTTTCTTAGCGCCGTAATGGCCGACTTTAACTTAACAAAACACATAAGCAAAATGTTACTATAATTAGGGTAGATGACAGCCGTACTTTCAACAATTGCCCTCGTGGGGCTTTTGTATATCTTCATAACACGGATCAGCAGTGCGATCGCAGTGCCTCAGGCTCGGCTTTCCTGGCTGGCCTCGGGTGTTGGCTGTCTTGCCTTGCTTGCGAGGGGTAAGATCGTGCCCCTTCCGATACTGGATGGTTGGCTGGGGGGAACCAACTTAATCAATCTTGTCCAGAATATTCTCGCTACGGTTGCTTTCTGGCTAGTGATTCAGGCGGCATCCGGGCAAAATATGCAATCTATTCGAAAACTGTCCTGGATGTCGATAGTGCTCATTGTGGCAATGTTCAGTATCGCTTTTTTCTTCATTGACCGTGGCGCGACAGCGTCAGATTTCATTGTGGCAAGGTCTGGCCAAATTCCACTTTGGCTATACGCGAGTATATATATGGTCGGTATCGCCGGAATGTGCGTCAGTCTGGTTGTCAAAGTGTATAAACATAGGGAGATGGCATATTGGGCATTGCTTGCAGGTGCTCTAATGGTTGCGTTTGCTAGTTTTGTCGAGATAGCCTTCCTTACCTTGCAGTGCTTCTCTATTGGCACTCCCGAACTACGTTCGCTGGCTCACCATACTTTTGATCCATTCTTCTACCCCGGTATTGCGCTGATCGCCATCGGGATTGCGATTCTCACTGCACGTCGAGCTATTCACGCTCGGAAAATACTTCGCCAGGTCGGCAATCTCGAGGAAATTGTGCACGAAATCGGACTCGTTCTAAAACCGCCTCTGGTTGCCAAGCGAGGCCGCATATCCACTGAGGTAGGACTGCAACGTTTATATGAACTGGTAATTATTCTCCACGATTACCAGCAAGCAAATAGCTTCTCTCTGAGAGACGAAGAGCGGTATCAACTCGCAGTAGCGGATGAGACCATTGCGGACCAGCTCCTTGGTGCATCGGACGTGAAATCCCTTGCACTAGATATGGCGGGTTCCTGGTAGATACTCGGCTGTTAAATATGTATCTTCATGGCATGATTAAACACAATAACAACAGGAGAGTCGTATAAAAATGTACATCTTGATCGGAGCAGCCGTGATTGCTGTTGCTATTGGTGGAATTGTGACAAGCCTTGCGGTTATTTTTGCGCGTAGGGTAGTGCTCCCAAGACGCTCGAAAAGGATCCGGGTGTATGCCGTGTGTGGTGATCAGGTCGAATTAGACAGCAATGCTAAAACCACACAACAGGGTGAATTTGGGCTTTGGTTTGATGACGGCAGCCATCTTCGTGTAGGTGCTGTACGACAGTTAGATATTTCCACGGGTCATGTGCGACGTGAGGTGGTTGCTGTCACCGGTTCGTCGCCCGAACCTGGAACGGGGAGATGGACAGGACATGTTTTTCCCGGCCCGGAGGCAATCGATCCTCGTGTGCGCGAAATCCTGATCGGGGTGGACGGTGGCAATGCGCCTGCATGGCTATTCCATCCAGATCATGCCGACGGAGAGACCTGGGCGGTGCATGTGCATGGAATCCGTACGACACGGATCACTGCTTTGCGTTCTGTGCCGCTTGCTCAAGAACAGGGCTACATATCAATCGTTCCGTCTTTCCGTGGCGATGGTGAAGGCCCTCAGACGCCACGAGGTGCGTCCATGCTCGGGCAGACTGAGTGGTGTGATGTCGAGGGTGCACTTGAGTATGCCGTAGACCATGGCGCGAAGACGATCATACTATTTGGCTGGTCGATGGGAGCTCAGATTGCTTTGCAGCTTACTGAACGTTCGGCGTATCGCGACCGAATCGCAGGGCTTGTACTTATTGCTCCAGTGACAGACTGGCGCCAGGTTATTCGAAATGGTGCTCGGCGCGCGAATCTGCCCGTTTCCCTTGCGCATCTCGCAGAGTGGGCACTCGGTGACCCTTTTCTCAGTAAGATCGTCGGAGTCTCTTCGTCGATTAATCTGGATGATCTTGACTGGGGTATGGTTCGCCGAGTTTCGCGGCCGAGTTTGGTCCTTCACTCTATAGGGGACGAAGAGGTTCCGTTCAGCGCAACAATGCGTTTCGAAGAAGCCAATAGGGGTCATGTTGAAGTAGCCGTTTTCCCAGAGACGGGGCATGCCTGGGAGTACAATCTCGATCCAGCTCGGTTCCACAAGCTGATCTCCGACTGGCTTAGCCGTACCATCATCCCTTACGACTGAGCTATTCGAACGCAGCACCCAGCCCTACGGTGGACCCAGATAGGATAAGGTGTGCGAGCTTGTAGGCTATTTCTTCGGCGAAGGCTTCATCCTCATTTTGCAGCGCGCCACGCGCGTGGGCGCGGCGGATCTGCTTGCCGAGCCCAGTTGATCTGAGAGTGGTGCTGTCTACGACGCTAAGCACGTCGCAACCCTGGTGCTTGCCCAGGATGTGCCCGAACTCGTGGAACATGGAGTGAATTTGGTAAACGGCTGGATCAGCAGCGCGGAAGAAGACATAGCCCGTTTCATTCGTTTCCACCCACAGTCCGGTAATCGTGGTCAGTTCGTTGTCACCTACCGCCTGCAAAATGAGTGACTTGTCGTATTTGTTGGCGACACCTGCGATGATCTCTTTCAGCGAGACACCTTTAGTCCATCCAAGAGATGCGATTAGCTGCTCGGCATCGGTTCGTAATGGAGCATCTTCCACATCCCTAAGGTCTTTCGTCACATCTGCTCTTTCTGTCAACCGTTACTTCGAGATTCTTCTTGAGACGAGGGCCGCAATCTCGCGTAGAGTGTCCGGTGAGAGCTGTCCTCGTGCGGCGATTCGTGTCGTTCCAGCGTCGGCTAAGGCTCGCGAAAGTACGAGTTCTGCTTCGACACGGTCGACTACTTCGTGGTCGTCCCTAGTCAAGTAAGCGACAGGTACTCCCAGAGCCTCTGCAACGGCCGACAGAGTGCGGTAGTCAAGTGTGTTTCCTCCAGCGAGAGCTGCCCTCCAATCTGTTAAATTGAGCCCTGTGCCGACGTGTGAAATTTTCGATGAAACAAAATAATAACCATCGTCGTGGTCGTCAAAAAACTCGGTTAACAGGCTCAATCGACGACTAACTTCAGCGGGTGAAAGTTCTGTCACCTCAGTTCTTCGATTGTTCTCTGTGTCGCTATCGGCTTCTACTATTGCCTCATCAAGGACGCGGGCTGAGTCCAAGTCAAGACGAGTGCATAGCGCCGTAAATTGTTCAATATCGATGTGCGCGACACCACGTAGCATCTTAGAAAGCTGAGGACGTGAGATGCCGACAGATACAGCAAGTTCGAGCGTACTGATGTCAAGTCGCGCCATCCGGCTACGGAGAATAGCCCCCACGGTGCGCGAAAGTAAGCCGGGGGTTGGCTTCGTTCCAGATGGCATATAACAATACTGCCATGTGACCCTTATAAATCCAAAATAGCCTGATTGTCTCAATTTGGATTAATATGATCCATATGGAACAATCATATTCTAGTGTCCGATCGCTGAATTGTGAGGTTGAGGCAACCAGGGAATAAAGGGTAGTGCTAGACAGGGTCTCCATTGCGTGAACGCATATGCACTAGGAGACATGTTCTTAGTCGTGCCATTTTATTTCGCTACCTCAGTAGGTGTATATGCGTCAGCGCCAGGAGAAAGAAAATTTGACGATTTTCCAAAAGCAAGCTTATTTTCTGGGATAAAAATTATATTCCAGTTCCGAAAAAATAATTTCATGAATTAATTTAGACAAAGGATGTCCTGTGGATAGTGACGCAAGAACAAAACTCGAAGCGTGCGTTGTTCGTGAGTGGATTACCGGTGAATTTCAGGAATGTCGGCGCATCTTCTTTTTGGATCCTGGGGCCTCAATTCATGACCTTGAAAAGGTTTTTAGTTCAGGCGATGCGGTGCTACTCCCTTCAGAATTTGACGTGAATTATGAAGCGGTAAAAACCATTTCCTTTGGTGGTCAAATGCTTGAAGCTGGAGATGAGTTCTTTTTTGGTAAACAGTGTGTCGAACTTCAGGACTACCTTTCAGCCGCGTTTGTGGAAATAGTCACGTCCACAGTTGTCCGTTTCTTTGACGAAGACGGCTGGCAGGCTTTTCTAGACGATGCTGACCTTGCGCGGTACACTGGTGTGTTTCCTTCATCTTTGCTTGATCGGCACGTGCTCTTAGCTGATAGGGAAGCGCTTTCTAAGCCATTTGAATTGAACGTCCCACGCTCTATAAGGTTGAGCGCAGACGGCACTATCAGCCTTGGGCTTCAGGGTAAAGAACTTGGCCGGCTACAGGATCTACAGACTCTACTGGAGACTCCTGTTCCTAACATAGCTATGTTGTCCGGAGAGGTGGCTACCAGAAGCATAGAAGCTGGTTTAGCTTCCCGCTCCTGGATCGAACGATACTTCAATGCTATCGATCTCATGAAAATGCTTCGATTAGAAAACGGTCGCTCAAAAATATCAGGCTTTGGATGGTCATATGTTGAGGACGGACAATCGGACTCAGATCCCTTGGCCAGTGACCCCTTCCTGTTCGAGTCCTCCAAAGGTCTAATGCTCGCCGACATCACAAGTTTACGACGTCAGTTGTTGACACCCCATGCAGCTAGTGTTGTCGCTATTGTGCAAACCTCAAGTTCGTCCGAGCTCGCAACGGAAAGAGTGGCTGAATATCTTAATGTCTCCACGGAGAAAGCTGCCGCCATGTGTTTTGAAGCCAGCCAAGAACTGAATGTCCACTTAGGCAACCTCAATAATGTTGCACACGTTAGCTTGATAGTGGGTGAGAGGTGAATAAATCGAATGCGTTGTGGGCCTCCTTGGTTCCTGCAGATACCGTATTTATGGAAAAGGATGTCGCTATCGGAGCTAAAGGCCATCGCATTGAATATGCAGATGGTTCTACCCGTCTTTGCGCTACAAGTGGTCTGTGGAATGTTCCCCTGGGTTATGGAAATCCGGTTATTTCAGATGCTGTGACTAAGGCTATGCATGACGCATCGTACCTATCTCTTTTCAGGGTGCCCCATCGTTATGCCGAGGATGCCGCGGAGGCTCTAATTGAAGTTGCAAACCCGAGGCGATATAAGCGGGTGATCTTCTCAACTTCGGGTGGTGCAGCCAATGATGCCGCTATGAAACTATGTCGACAGTACTGGAACCAGAATGGTAACAGTTCGCGCTCTATAGTCGTAGGTTTGAGGGGCAGCTATCACGGGACGATGTACGGCAGTCACGCGCTAAGTGGTGATGATTTATTGCAATCGGCATACTCAGTTGACCGTCGTTCAATCAGGCATGTTGCTCATCACGATGAGGGAGAACAGCTGGAGACGCTCCTGAAACGAGAAGGCTCACGGGTTGCAGCAGTTGTAGTCGAGCCGGTGTTAGGTAGTGGTGCCTATGCGCTTTCTGGAACTTTCGTTGATCGGCTCCTTTCTCTGCGCGAAAAATATGGCTTCCTAATTGTGGCAGATGAGGTTGCAACAGGATTCGGCAGAACCGGTTCGATGTTTTCGACAGATCAGTGGGCTGATTCACCAGATATTTTGATTTTGTCAAAAGCACTTACAAACGGCGCTATGGGTGCCGCTGCCCTACTTATTGGCGAACGTGTTGCTTTTGGCTTTTCCCGGGGGGGCTTTACCTTTGTGCATGGTGAAACCCAGGCGGGAACTCCTGTGTGTGCAGCTGCAATCGTTGCAGTTCTAGAAGAGCTGCAACGCATCGATGTGGAATCAACCTCGCGTAAACTTGCTGCCAATCTTTCTCGGATGGCTGAGTCGTTGAAGTCAGATGGAATGATCGCAGACGTTAGGGGTAAGGGTTGCTTTCTTGGTCTCGGACTCAGAAAAGACGACGGGAGTAAGCTGAGCACGCACGAGACACTGCGGCTTGTTGCGACCATTGCCAATCATGGGGTTGTAGTGCAGCCAGGACCGAGTTCGATTGAGCTAATTCCTGCTTATGGATTTCAAAGAGATGAGATCGATGAAGTAGATAAAGCTCTGCGTTCAAGTATAAAGCACCTACATGGAGTTGAGGGTGAGTAGTAGATTTCGTGGGCGTGTTCCGACAATGTGGTATGGATCTGAAATAACCCAGCGGATAACGAAGCGACTAACGGAGGGTTATGACGCTTTAGTCATTGCTGATGAGGCAATAGCGGGTACTTTGCAGCTAGGGCAGCTAGGGAGAGTTATCGAAGTTAATGCTTCATCGCTTGATTCGAATGCCGTTGTCAATATTGCGCATGCAATCTCGCATCGACGCCCACACAAAGTAGTGGCAGTAGGCGGCGGAGCTGTTCTTGATGCAACCAAAATAGCTGCGCTGGCCATAGACGATGGAAGAATGTTCGACTTTGCGATCAATCATGCGCGTCGTTCAGCGCTTACACTCCTGCCGCACAGTCAACCCCCTGTAGACGTGATTGCTATTCCGACAACTCTGGGAACTTCGTCGGAAACTAACAGTGTTGCCATTCTTAAATGCTCAAGAGGGTTCCGACTCATAGTTGGGCGATCATTGAGGCCACGACACTCAATCCTCGATTCGGAAAACTTGATGTCGCTCTCTGTCGAGTCAGTCTTGGAGGGAAGTTTTGAAGCTTTCTTGAGGGTAGCTGGTATTAGCACCAGCCCCTTGAGGAGCCCGAGAGCATATCAGGACGCGATTACTATTGGTGGGGCCTTGATTTATGCTGCGAGTATGGATGCTTCGTCTAGACAGGGTAGGTTACGCATTGCACGGTTGAGTGCCGCTACTCAACGCACAGGAGCGCTCTTTAGCCGAGATCCGTATGGCGCTCGGCACTGGTACCTTGCGAATGAAGTCTCCTACCACCTTGGTACGCGGAAGATGCCAGCATCAGCAGCAATTATTTCTGCCGTGTGGAAGCGAATACTGCGGGGAGATCTTCGTTGGGGCGACAGGGAGAGTCTTCAGCGTTTTTGGAGCGGTGCCTCACACGGACAAGAGCTACCTCACGATCCAGTGGCAGGGATTATCGCGCTGATGGACCGTTGGGGGGTACGACGCGCAGCACCGCCGAGTTTCAAGGTTGTAGACAGGATAGCTGCCGCCGTGGAACAATCCTGGGGCAACCGGCATCCAATGCTTAGGGGAATAAGAGTAGTGGATGTGCTCGATATCTTACAGGATTCCTGCTGGGATAAATTTGGCCGGGAAATATCCCCGACCATCCCTTATCTAGCGGAAAGGAGGTGAAATATATGGACGAAACTATTGGATTTCAGTTGCGGTTCGAAGAACTCGACGAAATGGATGCCCTTGGTTGGGAGGCCTTCTATGAAGGAGTACTTGTGGGCCTTGGCATAATGGGCGCGGTTGCTGCTGCAACTTAGGCTTATCAAATACAGTACAACGTAATTAGGAGAAAAATGGAATCAAATATGCACAAGCTAGGGTTTGTCGAGCTTGAACCGATGGATGCACTTAATAACTCGGTGGATTTCACTCGCGGTCTCGCAATTGGTTTGATTATTGGTTCAATCGCACTGACCTGATATATTCCATAATAATTATATATACAACTATATGGAGGTGAAATATGCAAGATAAAGTGCTTGAATTCGTTGAGCTCGACCGAATGGATACTCCACTTGAATGGTGGGAGCATGTGAAATACATTGTAGCCATCGGTGTTGCGACGGCGGCAATCGCGACATAGTAAATGGGGTGCGGGCGGGTTATAGCGCTCGCACCCTGTAACGGCTTTTAATGACAGGAAAAATTTCAATGTTGGGTAATGTTACGGAATCTGTAATGACTAGGTTGAAGGAGCTGAATGCGATTCCGGAGCCTCAGGATCTTTATTCTGGTTCGGGAGCGGACTTCTATGACCGACTTGTGGGTCCCGAGCGGACTGAGGTGAGAGAGGTGTTAGCCTTAGCGCGGAAGCGCGGTGGTGCAGTTCTCGATATAGCTGCTGGGAGTGGGCGGCTTACAATTCCGCTTGTTCGAAGCGGAATAAAAGTAACGGCTGTAGACCTCTCGCCGGATATGCTTTCTCGTCTTCGTCACGCGCTGCCAAATGAACCACTCTTAGAAAGTGTTGTAGCTGACATGTGCGATTTCACTCTGGAAAACCGCTACGACCTTGCAATGATTGGTGCAACATCAATCACTCTCCTGGATCGGAATGATAGGTTCCGTCTCTATGCGAACGTACAACGTCATCTTTCTGTGGGCGGAGTTTTCGCGTGCACGATCGCTGGATCAATTGCGAGCGAATCGTTAAGCGTGACAATCGACAAGTTTGTCGAAGTTGAAGGAAAAGACGGACCTGAAGAGTATATATTCTCCCAACAGTCCGTTGATGGAGGAACGGCCCGGATCATCAATTGGGTTCGCGTAACTGAGCTACTTAGGGGAGGTTCTGTCTCGATTCTGACTAGCCGTCTGAGAGTGCTTAGTCATGAGACTCTATCGATGGAACTTGTTGAAGCGGGTTTTCGTAAACCAACGGTGAGCCAGATTCGTTCTAAGGCGAAGGCAGATATCCTACTTCTTACAACTTGCATAGCAGAACAGCGCGAGGAGAAAGACGATAATGTCTCCAAATAATATGCGCAGCCGTCGTCGGACACCTAATGGTGGACCGTTAAACTTGGATAGTCGCTTGACTCTGGGGCCTGGGGTTACCTTTGAGGAGACAACAACGGGCGTCTCCTGGACCGTTATAACCGACGGAGTTCCATCGTCACGAGTATCCCCTGCGGTAGTCGCTTTGCTCTCCGCAATGGATGGAGATTCCACAGTAAAAGAACTGCACTCTCGCTTTGGTGGATCTGAGTCCCAGGATGATTTCCTGACTTTGTTGGAAAGGTTTCGGAGAAACGGGCTTACGGACTGCTTCGCCCGTAAGAAGCCATCCCATTTTAAGTTCATGCCTCCGCTTTCACTCCAGATCGCTACTTTGCGTGCTCCAGCATTATTTACCTGGATGGATCGTATAACTCGTCCAATTATGCGACGTCCAGCGTTGGTTCTGATCTCTGGTATTTTTGTTTTAGGGCTGGTTGCCTCAGCGTTTCAAAGCGTTCAGATAATTAGCTTGATGGTGAGTCCGATTCCGTTTTTCAGCCTTGTGGCGCTCCTGCTTCTGCTATCTTTCTTGACCGTTCTACATGAAAGTGCGCATGGTCTCGCCCTTACAAGATATGGCGGCAAGCCTAGTCGAGCAGGTTTCATGATTTTTTATCTTACTCCAGCATTCTTCGTTGACGTGACAGACGGTTGGCGACTAACGGATCGATGGAAACGTGTCGTGATTGCCCTTGCCGGACCTGCCGTCCATGCCGTCATTGGTGCTGTGTGTGCAATAATTGCCATTGTTGCAGTAGAACCTGCCGTACACCAAATGCTTTTGGTTCTTGCAGTAGCTTGTTACGGTATTGTGGTGGTAAATTTAATTCCATTTGTGCGTTTCGATGGATACATTGCGTTCATGAGCGCGCTTGATGAACCGAATCTTCGAGTGCGGACAATGGCAGACGGTGCAGCTTGGTTAAAACATTTTTTGTACGGGGGCCTTCGACCAGCCAAAAATTTTAATAGGTCATGGTCTGTTGTTTTTGGCCTCGCAAGTCTTTTTGCTCCTGTCGCTTTGGTCTTGTTTGCGGTATATCGGATCGTCGGCTTAGTGCCGGGCGGAAATATAGCTTTTGCTCTCCTTGTAATTGCTCTAGAGGTCTCAGTCTGTATGATCGCATTGGTCATTCTCTATCGCGCGCTCTCACGAGTACTAAAGTCTGGTATTTCCCCTTGGAGATTTTGGTGTGTCAACATGTCAATCCTCCTTGCATTTATTGTTGCAGGACTGACAATATCGGTACCAAATTACGCAACCGTTGGGTTTGCCGTTGAAGGAAAACAGGTGGATCTTGTGCAAAGCTTGCAGGGGCTCGAGTCGGAGATTCCGGATGGAGCGCATGTTCGGCTAATGAGTAACGGGATTCTCGCGAGTGCTGTCGTGGGGGAAGGTGTAGCCCGATCTAGGCCACCGCAGCCAGTTGAGGTCCCCATGGAAACTTTTTTTCCGGTGGAGTTTGGTGGGGTTATGCTCTCGGCATCAATTGTAGGTACCGTAGATGTCGCTGATTCTGCTTGGGCTTTGCCTTCTTTCGGTCAAGCGCAGGTTGATTTGGGGGTGGTCCCATTGTGGAAGGCAATTTGGGACTCCGCTGTAATTCGGCCGCTGGGCATCGAAAGAACTGATTAGAAATGGAACAGAGAAATGTCATTAGACATAAATGCGATTGAAGTTCGGAAGTTGACTAAGGAGTATAGAAGCCGAGTGGCCGTTCAGGAGCTGACATTCGATGTGCCCCGCGGATCCGTCGTTGGGTTGCTCGGGCCAAATGGCGCCGGTAAATCGACGACGCTTCGAGCCATAGTTGGTTTGCTGCGCCCGACAAGCGGTGATATTTTAATTGAGGGTATGCCATTTTCTGCCCTCAAGAACCCCGCAACGTGTGTTGGAGTTCATATGGACGGGTTCGGCTTCGAAATTGGAATTACCGCGGGGCGTCATCTGGAAATAGTTTGTCTAGCAGCGGGCGTTCCACGAAAGCGGGTGCGAGAGGTCCTCGAAGAAGTGGGTCTTGAAGATGAAGCTCGACGCCGTGTGAAGACTTTTTCAACGGGGATGGTTCAACGATTGGGCCTAGCTGCGGCCCTTATAGGGTCCCCTCGAACTCTAATTCTAGATGAGCCAGCCAACGGATTGGATCCTGACGGTATTCGATGGCTCCGTCTGTATCTCCGTGAATTCGCGAAGCAAGGTGGGACTGTGCTTATCTCTAGCCATCAGCTTGCAGAAATTGAGCAGATGGTTGATGAAGTAGTCATAATCAAACAACAGGCTTTATTCGCTGGAAAGCTAGGCGATCTTGTCGCCCACAAAAACGATTCGCTTGAGAACAAGTACTTCGATCTTGTTGGAGGATCTACAGCATGATTACTGCGATTCGAAGCGAACTCTTGCGCTCCGTGAGCGGGCTCTCATTGTGGGCCGTTTACTTGCTGACGATTATGGTACCGGTTGCGGTTTTTTCTCCGAACGACTCCTTGGCGGTGATCGATGAAGCAGACCCAGGGATGGCCACCGCTCGATTGCTAGCACCTCTGGCTTGGTCCTTCGTATATGCAGGTTTCATTGGTGCGTATGCGGTAACTCGAGAGTACTATTACGATTCAATGGACAGGACTTTAGTGGAGCTTGGCTTTCTCCGTGCGTTCTGGGGAAAACTGATTGCTGGGAGTATTATGGCGATGGTACTAGCGATATGCATGTTCTGTATATGGACAATAGTTGCGTTTTTCATTCTGAATCAGCATGGTTTGCCTCTGACCCTAACTGCGGAGGTATGGCGTATTTACGGAGGAGCTCTGCTTGGGGTATTCCTGGGTGCAATTATCGGTGGTGCTATCGGTTGGATCACAAGGAACTATTACCTCGGGGCAATCATTGTGCTAGCGTTTCCGCTCGCTATTGAGTTCGCTTGGTTAGGATCATCGCCAGGGGTCGCCAAATTCTCTCTCGGACTGAGTCTCGCTGCGCTGAGCGTTCCGGGATTCAAAAATGAACTGCTCGAAATGGCCCCTGCGATGGGAATTGCGTGCGTCTGGGCGGCTGGCCTTGTCGTTTTAGCGTGGTTTCTTGGCCGTAGGCGAGTTTCATGATTGCTAATGCCCTTCGCGCTCAGGGCTGCAGTTTCAAGGGCGATGTAGTTTTTCGCATCATGGTAGCGGTCTCGTTCATAATGGCGCTTTCATTGGCAGCGAGCATCCCGACTGGAATTCGGGAGGCCCCTCTAGAAACGCGTGATTCATTCGTCGAATCCTTCGGGGTAATTATCGCAATTTACGGCGCGATCTTAGCGGCTATCTATGCCTCCTTTCGATACACGATAGACCGCCGCAACGGCGTTGTGTCCCAGCGCTTAGCTTTGCAACCGCGAAGGATGTTAAATGTAGCGATGAGAGTTCCATATTCTGGTTTAGGCGGCGCAATTGTCGCACTGTCGGCATGCCTCGGAGGGTACATTGCGCTTAGTATTTCGATGGGATATAGCCAGCCTCCTTGGAGCTCTATTGGCCCGACGCTCGCGCTAGGTGCTGCTGCTGGACTTTGGGGTCTTGGGCTAGGACTTTTGGTTCAAGCTCATTTGCCAGCCCTATTCGTGGTTTCTGTCTCATTAAGTTGCGCAATGTTTGTTGCTATGTTTTGGGGGTCATATGCCGTCTGGTTTCCCCTGCTTGTAATGCTTCAGGCATGTGGGTTCAAAATAAGCCAACTTGGTATTGAATCAAGTGGAAACATTCATATTCTTGCTGCTGTATTGGGGGCAATCGCTTGGGTCTCAGTCGCCCTTATCGCGGGTACTGTCTCGTTTCTCCGGAGCGACGTGAAATAACACGAAAACATTCCTGTCAAGTTTGTCTTATTCAAATCAACTTCCGCTTTGCGGTGAAATAATAAGAGCAACATAGATTTAATGATTAATTTTATTCGAGTCGGAACAAGTTTGTCCTTGGCGGTTGCTGAAAGTGAATGCTTCTTGCTCTAGTTTAAATTTCGTTTAATGGCGCTTTGCGTAAGCCTGGGCTTTTGGATTAAGGGGATACCTGTTTTGATCACAATCTGAGGTTTTCACCGTTTAAACGTCTCTACGATGGTGCACCTGTGTTGTTTGAAACTGCTCGCCAGATTGCGAGGTCAACGATTCGCCTGGCCCCGCCGCTGATCGTGGGCGACGCGGAGATCGCTGACTTCACCCGGCTGTTTGGTGAGGCGCTGGCTGCAGTGGCGTAGCGGCGTGGCTTACCGCAGCATGACCATGCACCCGGCCCTCGCTCCCGCTAGAGTTGTTTCATGACCCGCCATTTTCTTCGCGACGACGATCTGACCACCGCCGAGCAGACAGAGGTTCTCGACCTCGCGCTGCGCTTAAAGGCGGCGCCGTATTCGGAAAGGCCGCTCGAAGGGCCCCAGACCGCGGCCGTTATCTTCGACAAGACCTCAACCCGCACCCGGGTGAGCTTCGCCGTGGGCATCGCGGATCTGGGTGGAAGCCCGCTCATCATCGATAGCCAGTCGAGCCAGCTCGGCGGCAAGGAGTCGGTTGAAGACACGGCGCGCGTCCTAGAGCGCATGGTCTCCGCCATCATCTGGCGCACCTACTCACAGCAGGGCCTCGAAGAGATGGCCCGCGGCACGACCGTTCCCGTCATCAACGCGCTCTCCGACGACTTTCACCCGTGCCAGATCCTCGCCGACCTACTCACGATCCGCGAGCACAAGGGCGACCTCGCGGGCCTCACCATGACCTACGTGGGCGACGCGGCCAACAACATGGCGCATTCCTACCTCCTCGGCGGGGCCACCGCCGGGATGAACGTGCGCATCGCCGGGCCGGACGGCTACCTCCCGCTCCCCGAATACGTCGCGGATGCGCTCTCGATTGCGGATGCTCACGGCACCGATATCTGGATCGGTAGCGATCCCGTCGAGGCCGTCACCGGCGCGGACGTCATCATCACAGACACGTGGGTGTCGATGGGGCAGGAAGACGAGAAGGCCCAGCGGGTCGAGATGTTCAAGGACTACCAGGTCACCGAGGAACTTTTCGCCCAGGCCAAGGACGACGCGATCTTCATGCACTGTCTCCCCGCCTACCGCGGCTACGAGGTCGCGGCCGAGGTTATCGACGGGCCGCGCAGCGTGGTCTGGGACGAGGCCGAGAACCGCGTGCACGCCCAGAAGGCGCTGCTGGCCTGGCTGCTCGCGCAGGGTTAGACCCCACGGTTAGATCGCGCAGGGTAGGCCGAAGGGCTAGGTCGCACATGTTAGAACGAGCAGAATAGTTATGCCCCGAGCATCCGTCAATGGAAGCGAGGCGACTCCAGGCTCAGTCGACCGCATCGTCGGCCTGGACGTCGCGCGCGGCCTGGCCGTCATTGGGATGCTCGCGGCGCACACGTTGACGACGGAAATCTTCGACTGGGCCCAGCCCGGCACCTGGGGCGACGTGGTGAACGGGCGTTCGTCGGTGCTCTTCGCGGTGCTTGCCGGAATTTCGCTCGCGATAATCACGGGCCGAACCGAGCCCGTTGTCGGCGTCCCGCTGTTGCAGGCCCGGCTGCGGATCTTCACCAGGGCGGCGCTGATCATCGCGATTGGGGGAATTCTCGAAACGCTGGGCACTCCCGTGGCGATCATTCTGCCCGTGTATGGGATGCTCTTTATCGTCTCGCTCCCTTTCCTGCGTTGGCGTTCCCGGTCTCTTTTTGCGCTGGCCAGCGTTTTGGCTGCAGTGATGCCGTTCGTGGTGGCTACTCTCGTTGCCCTCAATGTCGACGCGGCCTACGAGTGGTCGTGGTTCGCGGAGCTCGCGGTACTTGGCGCTTATCCCGCGCTGACCTGGGCGGCCTTCGTGCTGCTGGGGTTGGGACTGGGGCGCCTGGACCTCACGGCGGCGTTGATTCAGCGTCGCCTGCTGATCGCCGGGGTAGCGCTGGCGGTCGCGGGTTACGGTCTCGGCTCGCTGGCCTGGCATGCCTGGGGGAGTGCACAGGGCGCTGGGGCGTTTCTGATGTCGGACTTTTCGGAGCCGACGTCTCTCTCAGACGGCGCATCTTCTTTCGATACGTCCAGCCTCGTGTCTATCGCCCCGCACAGCGGCTCAACGTTCGAGGTGGTCGGCGCCGCGGGGTTCGCCCTGGCCGTGATCGCCCTGTGCCTCATGGCGGCCCCGCGCATCCGGTTTGCGTTGTATCCGCTCGCTGCTACCGGGGCCATGGCCCTCACCGCCTACACCGCGCAGATTGTCATCCTGTGGGCGGTTGGTTTCTCCGTGACGGGGGAATCCCAGACCCTGCTATTTGTGGTGCTTGCCCTCGGGACTATGGCCGTGGCATCCGTCTGGGGAGCAACCCTGGGCAGGGGGCCTCTCGAGCGGATGCTCACGGCCGTCTCGCGCTCGGCCGCGGCTATCGCGCCGGGTAATCAAACCCCCAGGCGCCCGCCCAGTACACTGGACAGAGAATAATCATCAGCCACGAGAGAGCGGTTCGCAAGTACTCCCATGTCAGAACACACACCTTCACACGATGCACACGGATCCGACGACGCAAACCGGGCCGGCGAAGCTGGCGCGCTCTGGGGAGGCCGCTTCGCGAGCGGGCCATCGCCCGAGCTTCAGTTGCTGAGCAAGTCGACACAATTTGACTGGGCCCTCGCGAACTACGACATCGACGGCTCGAAGGCGCACGCGACGGCCCTTGCCTCGGCGGGTTACCTTAGCTCAGAAGAACTCGCAGACATGCACCGCGCGCTTGAAGTCCTCAGCACCGACGTCAACAGTGGTTACTTTACGGCGGCGGAGAGCGACGAAGACGTCCACTCCGCGCTCGAGCGCGGGCTCGTTGAGCGGGCCGGTGCCCAGCTCGGCGGTAAGCTGCGCGCTGGCCGCAGCCGCAACGACCAGATCGCCACGCTGGGGCGGATCTATATGCTGGATCACGAGGCGCGCATCCGTTCATTGATCGTTCAGCTCATCGACATCCTCGTCGCCCAGGCCGAGGCTCATCCCACGGCCACGATGCCGGGCCGCACCCACCTGCAGCATGCCCAGCCCGTGCTGCTCGCTCATCAGTTGGCCGCGCACGCCTGGCCGCTGGTGCGCGACCTGGAGCGCCTGAGCGATTGGAAGGTCCGCGCATCCCGCTCGCCCTATGGTGCCGGTGCTCTCGCGGGAAGTTCCCTCGGGCTCGACCCCGCCCTCGTGGCGAGCGAGCTGGGACTCGCCGCGCCCTGCGACAACTCGATTGACGCCACCGCGTCGCGGGATGTCATGGCCGAGTTCGCGTTTATCCTCGCGCAGATCGGCATCGACCTGTCCCGGTTCTCCGAGGAGATCATCCTGTGGGCGACGCGCGAGTTCAACTTCGTGCGGCTGCACGACAGCTTCTCGACGGGTTCGTCGATCATGCCGCAGAAGAAGAACCCGGATATCGCGGAGCTTGCCCGCGGCAAGTCAGGGCGCCTGATCGGTAACCTCACCGGCTTGCTCGCGACGCTCAAGGCCATGCCGCTCGCCTATAACCGCGACCTGCAGGAAGACAAGGAGCCGATCTTCGATTCGGTGAGCCAGCTCGAGGTCCTGCTGCCCGCCTTCAACGGCATGGTCGCGACCCTCACATTCAACACCGAGCGGATGGCCGAGCTTGCGCCCCAGGGCTTCTCGCTTGCGACGGATGTTGCGGAATGGCTCGTCAAGCAAGGCGTCATCTTCCGGGATGCGCACGAGATCTCAGGCGAGCTGGTACGGTTCTGCGAGGAGCGCGGGCTGGAGCTGCACGAGCCAACCGACGAGCAGCTGGCGAGCGTGTCGCCGCATCTCACGGCATCCGTTCGTGATGTTCTCACCGTCGAAGGCTCGGTCAATAGCCGTGTCGGCGTCGGCGGAACTGCAGCCGTACGCGTCGCCGAGCAGCTCGTGGAACTCAAGCGGCTGGCGAACGAATACCGCTAGGCGCGCGTCTAAACGGCTTCTAAAACGGCGTCTAAAACACCGGCGCGAAGTGCTCCACCACGGGAAACGGCTCGTAGAAGTGGTGGAGCGCCGCCTTCCACTCCAGGTATTCCGTAGACCCGCGGAAGCCCTCGGTGTGGTCCTCGAGCGTGTCCCAGTGCACGATGAGCAGGTAGCTTGACGGATGCTCGATCCCGCGTGACAGCGAGAGCTCACGAAATCCGGGCATCCCCGAGATAATTAGCCGCGCGGCGTCGAAAGCCTTCTCGAAGTTTTCCTCGCGGCCGGGGATAACGGGCAGTAGCGCGTGTTCAACGATCATGTTTCTAGCTTGGCGGATACCCCGCGGAAAAGCGAAGCGTAGACCGGTCCAGAGACGAACCAGATGATGAGGATCACGGTGAGGATTCGCGCTGTTGAAAAGAGGCTCTCGGTATCGCCTCCGTTGATGTTCAGCACAGCTTCCGGCGCGAGCTCGGTTCCGTTCCAGCCGACAGTCAACGTTTTCATGACGAGCAGTAGCGGGACGCAGATAAGCCACATGACCATCATCCTGCCGCAGTCTCGCCATTGCTCTCGTACATACTCAGGTCCCTCTGTGGCTTTTTCTAGACGTTCCGCCCCCGCAAAACGAACCGCAAACCACCTGTCTGCCCTCTGAATCGTGTTGTGACCGAACCCGATCGTAAATCCCAGATAGAGAACCGCGAGTACGTGAGAGAAGTTCGGGGCGCTGCCGCGCGCGAGGTCGCCGATCGTCAGCGACACCAGCACCACATCGAGCAATGGAACACAGATCAGTAGTATCGAGCTGAGTCGCCGCATTTTCAAGACGTAGCGGGAGGTCAACCCGCCCAGTAGAAAAACCCAAAAGAAAATTTCGATGGCAATGATCACCCAGATCAGCGGGTTAGAACCGAATGTCTCGTGCATGGTGATTCCTCTCTGCGAACGCTTGATAAATCGTCGTGCTTCAATCGTCGCCCGCGAGCTTCCGGTTCCGCATCGGCCAGTGTGATGGTCTCTACCCGGCCTCCACCCCGAGTCTGTACATCCTTTGATGTACGCGAGACACGGTCGACCTCATCCCATTGAGTGTCGCAATGTGGACCGATCACTGATTTGATAGAGAGCATGTCGCAGCAGGAGAGGGCTAATGGTGGCTTTTTCCGTGCCCAAAATTTTGTGCTGCGCCACCGCCACGTGGCATACACCCTTTGGGTCGTTACCCTTGCGGCAATCGTAAATCTTCTGGGTTTCAAGGCTACGTGGGGAGCCTTCCCCGCACCGGGTATCCCTCACGCAGCGCCCTTCGGGGAGTGGCTCGTTGCCAACCTCGTGGCGGTCATCAGCCTCGCAGCCCTCGGAACCATGCATCTACTTCGGAATAAAACGCCTGCTGCTGCAGTCGCGGGAGCCGGTGGGATCCTGGCCATCGAGGCTATCCTCGCTGGCAGTGTGGCCTGGGGAAGCCTGATTATCGCGTTCGACCTGCTCTACAACGTCACCGTCCGCGCGAGATCGTGGTGGGTTCGTGGTGTGTCTCTCGGAAGCGTTGCGTTATCTGCTGTGGGGGTTGTGGTGCTGATGGTTTATTCCCGTGAGCTTCCAGCTCCGATAACCGCGCTCGTAACTTTTGTTGTGATTCTGGGCTCAGTCCTCTGGCTGGCAGAAACCGTCCGCGCCTCGCACCTGATTGCAGAGCAACAGACTGAACGGGCAGAGTCCGCCAAACGTGTGGTTGAAGCCGAGAAGAAAGCGGCATTCAACGAGGCTCGGCTAGCGATCAGCCGCGATCTCCACGACACAATTTCCGGGCAGCTATCCGTGATCTCGCTACGGTCGGAGGCCGCTCTTGCCCGCCCCGACATAGGAGATTCCGGCCGCACCAACCTGGAAGCGATTCGGGAAGCAAGCCTCTTAGCACTCGGCGATATGCGCAGCCTCATTGAGGTCCTGCGACGCGGAGATAACGCCGACGTCTCCGAGCTGACCGGGTCGCTTGAGCACATTCCGGGTCTGGTCGAGAGGGTCGGGAGGGACGAGCATCCGATTCAATTATCGATGCCAGCTGCCGAGCAGATCTCCCGGGTGTCCGCCGATGTATCGGTTGTTGTCTACCGGATTGTGCAGGAAGGGCTAGCGAACGCCCTCAAGCACGGATCGGCACCTGCCAAACCAATAGCTGTGAGCATCTCGATAACGGATGCCCTCCTGACGGTCAACATCGAAAACAACAGGAGCCCCTCGGTCGGGACCTCGACTCAGCGCACTGGGTATGGCCTGATCGGGCTGCGAGAACGCGCCGAGTTAGTTGGCGGTACACTGGCGACCGAGACAACCGATTCGACCTGGGTGCTCCGGGCGGAACTGCCCCTGAATAAGGAGCTGCCTCTGAACAAGGAAGGGCCCTCATGACGATAACCGTTCTGCTGGCCGACGATCACGAGGCCGTCCGCGCGGGGGTACGGGCTCTGGTTGAGACCGCGGAAGACATTCTGGTGGTCGGCGAATGCCCCGACGGGGAATCCGCCGTTGAAGCGGTCGCGCGTCTTCACCCGGACGTTGTGTTGATGGACGTGCAGATGCCGACCACCGACGGTATTGCGGCGACCGGCAGGATTGTTGCCTCGGGGGAGTCGCAAGTCATCATCCTGACAACATTTGGATTCGACGATTATGTTGATCAGGCGCTTCGGGCGGGGGCCG
Source organism: Lysinibacter sp. (assembly GCA_040400085.1). Classification (GTDB taxonomy): domain Bacteria; phylum Actinomycetota; class Actinomycetes; order Actinomycetales; family Microbacteriaceae; genus HNR. The sequence continues at coordinate 25,462 of JBBAQX010000066.1, forward strand.
CCGGTTTCTTGCTGAAAACGACCACTCGGGAAGCTCTCGTCAGCGCAATTCGTAGAGTTCACGATGGAGAGTCGATCCTTGCTCCCGAGGTTACCCGCGGAGTCGTAGAAAGGTATTTAGGCTCGATCGCTGGTGGAGAGCTAACCGCCCAACCGGCTGAACCCACCGGTGATTCAGCTGTATTGCAAGAGGCAGCCACCCGGATAGACAACCTCACCGAACGCGAGATCGACGTGCTGGGCTTGCTCGGAGAGGGGCTGTCCAATAGCGCCATCGCCGACCGTCTGGTTATCAGCGAGGCCACGGTCAAAACCCACGTCTCGAGGGTCCTCGGCAAACTTGGGCTCGTGTCGCGGCTGCAAGCGGCCCTGGTGGCTAGCCAAGCGTTGCTACGATAGAACACGTGTCGAATACTACTGATGGAGCGATGGTCCCCGCCATCCAACGCAACGACGCCACGTTCGAGACCCTCTGGGACGAGCTCGTGTGGCGTGGCCTTGTGCACGTTTCTACCGAGGCTGGCGCCCTGCGCGAGCTTCTCGCGGGCGACCCCATCTCGTATTATTGCGGTTTCGACCCGACAGCCCCGAGCCTGCATCTCGGAAATTTCGTGCAGCTGCTGTTCATGCGCCGCCTGCAACTTGCCGGGCACAAGCCCATCGGGTTGGTCGGAGGCTCGACCGGTCTGGTCGGCGATCCCCGACCCACCGCCGAGCGCACGCTGAATACCAGGGAGACCGTTGCCGAGTGGGTCGGCTATCTGCAAGCCCAGGTTCAGCGCTTTCTAGAAGCGGGGGGCCCGAACGGCCTGCGCATGGTCAACAATCTTGACTGGACGGCGCCGATGAGCGCCATCGATTTCCTCCGCGATATCGGTAAGTACTACCGCGTCGGAACAATGATCAAGAAGGATGCCGTCAGCGCTCGTCTCAACTCTGAGGCCGGTATTAGCTACACCGAGTTCAGCTACCAAATTTTGCAGGGTCTCGACTACCTGGAGCTGTATCGCACCTACAATTGCGTGCTTCAAACTGGCGGAAGCGACCAGTGGGGCAACCTCACGAGCGGCACAGACCTGATCCGCCGCGCCGAGGGTGCGAGCGTACATGCCATCGGCACCCCGCTGATCACCAATAGCGACGGCACCAAATTTGGTAAGAGCGAGGGCAACGCGATCTGGCTCGATCCCGCGATGGTGTCGCCCTACGCGTTTTACCAGTTTTGGGTGAACACCGACGACGCGGATGTGCTTACGCGCCTCAAGGTTTTCACGTTCCTCTCCCGCGAAGAGATCGAGCGTCTGGAAGCGGCGGTGGAAAACGAACCGTTCAAACGGGAAGCTCAGAAACGCTTGGCGTTCGAAGTGACCGCTACCGTGCACGGAGTCGACGCGACCAACGCCGCAATTGCTGCTTCGTCCGCGCTCTTTGGCCAGGGTTCGCTTGACGAACTCGATGCCTCAACGCTCGCCGCCGCGCTCGCCGAGCTTCCCCAGGTGGCAGGATCGCTTGGCTCACCCGTTGCTCAATTGCTGGCGGATGCCGGTCTCACCAAGAGCCTCGGCGAGTCACGTCGCGCCCTCGACCAGGGCGGCGTGTACCTGAACAACGCCAAGGTCGAGTCCTCGGATGCGGTGCTCGAAAATCTGCATCTACTCGATGGTGGATATGCTGTGCTTCGCCGCGGCAAGAAAACGCTTGCCGCCATCACGGTCGCACACTAATCATGAACGAACGGATGCCCGGGGTGCCTAGCGCGCCCCGGGCATCCGTTTTTCGATTGGTCACCGAGTGCCCTGTACCCGCCGAGCGGATGTGGCACCTTTCGCTGAACATCGATGAACACCTTGGCTCGATGAGCCACAGCAACGAACGCGCGGTCGCTGGCGTCACGTCCGGTCAGATCGGCCCGGGGGAGTCGGTGACCTGGAGTGCTCGTCACTTTGGCATCCGTTTCCGGATGACCTCCTCGATTACCGAGTGGGATGCTCCGCGCCGCTTCGTCGATGAACAAACGCGCGGACCCTTCCGCACTTTCCACCACGAACACACGTTCGTGGATATGCCCGGCGCCTGCTCCACCATGGTGGACGAGATCACGTATGCGGCCCCCTTCGGTTTCCTCGGGCGGCTCGCCGAACGACTCGTCTTGACGCGGTACCTGCGCCGCCTCATCCTCCGTCGTAATGAATATCTGTTGATTGCCGCGGGTAGCGCCCCCATTTCTTAGCCTGTCCAGGGGCTTTTTATGCTGCGCATCCCGGATATACCGATGTGCACCTGGGCATAGATCATCAGAAATTGAAAATCTTTGGTGGAAATGGGCATTTCTTCGAGCGTATGTGAATCGCTTGGTGTTGCGACACGCCCGGGGTGTGTTGTGGGTGGTGGTGGGTTTTGGTGCGGTTT
>JBBAQX010000067.1:0-27716 GCA_040400085.1 Lysinibacter sp.
GTGTTACCGATGTCCTGACACAGAACTGTCACCGATGTCCTGAGACATAACATGCTGATCGGGACACACCCACAAAACGGGCCGAAAACTTTTAGCGAGGTGCGTGGCCCGCCGCGCGGGCCGGGCCGCGCGGCGTGAGGGGCCGCGACGGTTAGCGGCTGGAGCGCATCGCCGGTTTGACCGCAACCTCTGTTCCCTCGGGAGCGATCCCCGAAGCCAACCTCTCGTACTCTGGTGTTCCGAGGGCGTAGAGAGCGACCCGGCAATCGGCGTCGGAGTGGACGCCCCAACCGTAGGTTTTGCCCAGCGCGGATGACCGTAAGCAGGGACGCCCTTTTGAGAAGTATTCCGCTCGGGCGGCGGGGCGTTCCAACTCGGGGATGCCCGCCCGCTCCGCGTAGACGGTGAAGATCACCTCGTCAGAGGTATGCACGTATGGATGCTCCGCAATCATTTCGAAGGTGAGCCGTGCGACGCTCGGACCCGTTCCGCTGAGAGGCGGCTCGACCCCGGCCACGGCGCGAGTATCGGGGGCGACTGTCAGAAACGTATCGCGGTAGTTCGTGGTGTGTGTGGTGGCCACGGCTGCTGTCCTTATCTCTCGTGACGTTATTCGCTGATTGCGCTTGTAAATTCGAGCGGATCAGGGCCTTGCGGAGGCTGGTACTCGCGCAGCCAGGCCTCGGTCTGTGCGACATGCGAACCGGCAGCCATCGAGGCGGCTATCGGATCCCTCGCAAGAATCGCGTTAAGGATGATGCGGTGACCTCGATGGCTGATCCTCACGATTTCCGGTCCGTCGGGGAGTCCGAAGATCTGGTAAGAGCGTGACCGCGAGCGAAACACATCAACCAGTGCCGCGAGGGTGGGGTTGTCGGCTGCCTCGAGGATCGTGGAGTGGAATTTGTGATCCAGCCGGGTGATTTCGAAGTTATCCGTTTCTGCTTCCATTGCGTCAGCGAGGTCGCTGAGAGTTTGGCCGAGTTCGGGGGTGAGCTTCGCGGCGGCTTGGGCGGCTGCATGCGACTCGAGGATCCTGCGAAGTTCATACATGTCGAGCAGGCTCGAGAGCGGAAGGAGTTCGACGGTAAGCGACATGCTTCCGATGATGTCCTCGGCTCTGAGTTGGGAGACATAGGTGCCCGACCCGTGGCGCGACTCTACGACCCCGAGCGCGCTCAGCATCCGGAGGGCTTCGCGCAGCGAGCCGCGAGATACCCCCAGCTCGTCACAGAGCTCGGGCTCTGGCGGGAACTTCTGTTCCGCTTGGAGTCTCCCGGTAGCGATCATCTGGCGGATCCCGTGGAAAGCAGTCTCTACGGCGGATGGGGCGTGTGGCATGGTGTGTCTCCTTGAGTACAGTCTAGTAATTTGGGCTGGGAATGGTGGGAGCGGGAAGTTGCGTTAAAAGCTAAGTCATCGGACAATCTTTCGTAACGCATCCGTTATCGAGATAAAAAACACCGTAATTCCGGATGAAAAATCTTCCGTGACACTAATAAGTCAAAAGTCATCGGATCTCTTGTCATATACTCGAAATAGTACGAGACGAACAAAGACGTTTTCAGCAGGAGGCTTAACCAACCGTGACAACCAGCGTAAAAATCCAGGCCCCGACGCCTCTCCATCTGGGGGATGGCGAACCGGCTGCTGCCGCTTGGACCTTGGATCCGGGTATCCTTCACGTGAATCACGGTTCGTTCGGTGCCGTTCCCCGAATCGCGCAGGAATACCAAAATAGGCTGCGCGCCGAGATGGATGCCGCTCCCGTGGTTTGGTTTCCGGCGCTCCCCCAGAAGCTGGCACATGCTCGTCCCGCAATAGCGGACTTTCTCGGTGCCGAGGTTTCCGATCTCGCCTGGGTGCCCAACGCGAGCGGCGGCGCGAGCGTTGTCTACAATAGCCTTGAGCTGGAGCCCGGCAGCGAGATCCTCGTGTCTGATCACGGATACGGCGCGGTCACGATGGGCGCGGAGCGGATGGCCCGCAGGGCCCGCAGCAGCGTTCGTACCGTGAAGATTCCGATCAGCGCCAACGAGGACGAGAGCTTCGCCATCATCGCTGAGGCCATTAACGACCGCACCGGGTTGATCGTTCTCGACCAGATCACGTCCGCTACGGCCCGTTTTCTGCCCGTGCAGCGGGTTGCGCGGGTCGCACGCGAGCGGGGCATCCCTTTTCTTGTTGATGCGGCGCACGTGCCGGGTCTTGTAACTCACCCGCTGGCCGACCTCGATTGCGATTTTTGGATTGGCAATCTGCACAAGTTTGGCTGTTCACCTCGCGGAGCGGGGGTTTTCGTTGCCCGTGGCCCGCACACGCAGAGCCTGTATCCGGTGATCGATTCGTGGGGAGCGCCCGAGACCTACCCCACCCGCTTCGACCATCAGGGCACGCTCGACCTCACTAGCTACCTAAGCTCACACGTTTCGCTCGATTTCATCGAGGATCAATGGGGATGGGATGCCGCCCGCGCCTACATGACCAGCCTCGCCGATTACGCGGAAGAGACCATCGCCGACGCAATGACAGCGGCGACCGGAATCGAATGCCGAGTCGATGTGGGGATGCCCGTCAACGCGCTCCGTCTCATCCGCTTGCCCGACGGGCTCGGCGCAGACCATCAATCGGCTAATAACCTGCGCGACCGGGCCGCAGCGGAACTCGGCATAGAGGCGGCGTTCACGAGTTTTGGGGGCGTCGGCTACTTCCGGCTCTCCACTCATGTCTACAACACGGCGAGCGAGTACGAGTATTTCGCCGAGCGGTGCGTGCCCGAGCTCTACCGATGGAGCCGAGAGAGCTAAGGACTCCCCATACCGGTCTGATCAACGTGGATCAGGCCATCCACTAGAAAATACCCAACACACGACATAGCACCATGAAATGTCACGAGAGGAAAAAGCGATGAGGAAGAAAAAACTTGCGGGCATCAGCCTGGGAATCGTGGCGGCTCTGACGATTGCCGGATGCTCCAGCGGCGGTACCAGCGACGACGGAACCGTTACCCTGCAGATGGTTGAGAGCCTCACCAGCCCGAAGCGAACGGAAGTGATCAAGGGCCTGATCGACCAGTTCGAGAAGGAGAACAAGGACATCAAGGTGGAGCTCATTTCTCCCCCGACAGATCAGGCCGATCAAAAGATTCAGCAAATGCTGCAATCGGGCAGCGGTGTGGACGTTCTTGAGGTGCGCGACATCACGGTTGGCCCGTTCTCGACAAACGGGTGGCTCTCCGATATGACGACAGACCTGGCGGATTGGAAGGGGTGGGACAACCTCACTGACAACGCTGTCAAGTATTCCAAGGATGCTGAGGGGCACACCTACTATGTTCCCTACGGCTTCTACGGGCTCAGCCTGTTCTACCGCACCGATCTTGTCAAGGCGGCTGGCTTCGACGGTCCCCCCAAGACGTGGGACGATATGCTCAAGCAGGCCAGCAAGATTCAGGATCCCGTAAAGAACCAATATGGCTATGCCTTCCGCGGAGGGACCAACGCGAACTCCAACGTGGTGGCGGTCATCGAGGCCTACGTGGCGGACAATCTCGACACCGAAAACGCGTTCAAGCTGACTAACGGCAAGACGATCTTCTCCGCCCCCGAGGCGAAGGATGCGCTCAACACCTACTTCGATATTTTCAAGAAGGCATCGCCCCCGTCGTCTGTAGCCTGGGGATACCCGGAGATGGTGGAGGCGTTCTCGAACGGATCCACGGCGTTCCTCCTGCAGGACCCCGAGGTAATCTCGGCTATCGAGGGTTCGGATTCGCTTAAGGCAGATCAGTGGAGCACCACTCCTCTGCTTGAGGGCCCCACTGGTAAGGCGGCGCAGCCGATGGCTTCGGCCGGGTGGGGGATCGCAGCTGCCAGCGAACACAAGGCGGAGGCGACCAAGCTGATCGAATTCCTGTCTGAGGGGGATGCTCCCGTGACGTTCGCCCAGGAGAACAGCTTGGTGCCAATCCTGAAGGATGCCGCGGATAGCGACTTCTATAAGACCGGCCCCTGGTCGAGCTACGTGACCATGAACGAGAACCCGGACACGTACATCAGCGTCGTGCAGCCGCGCGGCTCAGCGTGGTGGAGCGAGTGGATCCAGAAGGCAGACTCCGAGATTCAGCAGGTGCTTATCGGGAAGATGAGCAACGAGGATCTGCTCAAGAGCTGGGACACTTACTGGACCGACAAATGGGCTGGTAAGTAGCCGTGGCGCAATCCCCCCAGAAGCGGTCGCAGCCCGCGGGAGGTAGTGGGCTTCGCCGGAAGCCTTTTACCTCCCGCAACGGGTGGACTATCCTCGCGTTCATGGCCCCGGCCATCGTCTTCGTGGCGGTGTTCACCTATTACCCAATGATTCAGGGCAGCCAGATGGCTTTCCGCAATTGGAACCTGAACAACCTCACCGATACCTCCTGGGTGGGGTTCGGCAACTTCGTCAAGGTCTTTGAGGACCCGGCGTTCATGACCGTGGTAGGAAATACGGTGTTGTGGGTTGTTGGGTCGATCATCCCCCAATTGATTATCGGGTTTGGGCTAGCGCTGTGGCTGCGCCGCAAGTTTAGGTTCCGCGGGCTGTATCAGGCGCTGATCTTCTTCCCCTGGGCGATTTCGGGGTTCCTGATCGGTATCCTGTTCCGCTGGATGTTCAATAGCGAGTTCGGCGTGATCAATGATCTGCTGCAGAAGGCTGGGTTTATCGATACGCCGATCCCGTGGTTGGCTGACCCGCAGACCGCGATGTTTGCGGTCATCGTCGCCAACATTTGGTACGGGGTGACGTTCTTCACGATCATGATTCTGGCCGCGCTCCAATCGGTGCCCGACGAGCTCTTCGAGGCCGCCGCGCTCGATGGGGCCGGCAAGATTCGGATGCTCGTGAGCATCACCATCCCCTATATCCGTACCACGCTCGCGCTCACGATTCTGTTGCGCGTGATCTGGATCTTCAACTTCCCGGACATCATCTGGGCGATGACGGGCGGAGGGCCCGCGAACCAAACGCACATCATTACGACGTGGATGATCAACACGACTCAGCGGGGCGACTACGGCCAAGCATCCGCAATCGGGCTGATCGTTGTTGCCGTACTCTTTGTGTTTGCCGCGTTCTACTTGCTAGCGCTGCGTGAGAAGAAAGAGGTGAAGTCGTGATCAATCGCGAATCTCGCCCGGCCCTCGTTGTTAAGGTTGTCTTCCTGGGGTTGTGGCTGATCATTACGCTGTTTCCGCTGTATTGGATCGCGGTAACGTCGTTCAAGAAGCCGGGAGCGATCTTCAGTTTTCCGCTGAGCTATTGGCCAACTGAGTGGTCTCTTGAGAACTACGTTGGGCTGTTTGAGAAGGCCGACTTCGGCGTGTACGTGATGAACAGCCTCATCGTGTCGACAGCGGCTGCGCTCGTTGCTACGTTAATTGCGATGCTCTCGGCGTACGTGTTGGCGCGGTTTGAGTTCAAGTCGAAGGGCGCTGTGCTGCTCGCGTTCCTCGTGACGCAGATGATCCCCGCGTTCATTGCGCTTGGGCCGCTGTACCTGATGATGACTAACCTGGGCCTTGTCGATAACCGCTTCGGCCTCGTGCTGATCTACATCGCGGTGTGTATTCCGTTCTGTACCGTGATGCTGCGCGGCTTTTTCGCGAACATTCCGGATGCTTTGGAAGAGGCCGCCATGATCGATGGCCTGTCCCGGTTCTCGGCTTTGTTCCGCGTGATTGTGCCCGTGATGAAGCCCGGCATTGTGGCTGCGTTCATCTTCAACTTTGTCAATTGTTGGAACGAGCTGTTCCTCTCGGTGACCCTCATGAATAAGGATGCTCACAAAACCATCCCGACCGCGCTGAACGGGTTCATCACCAGCTACAACATTGACTGGGGTTCGATGTCGGCCGCGGCGGTGCTCACGATTCTGCCGACCATGCTGCTGTTCGCGTTTGCGAGCCGGTATATCGTGCAGGGGCTGACGGCTGGCGCTGTGAAGGGGTAGTTTGGGGTTCTTGGGCGTCCCGGCTGTCCCTAACGGTCCCATGTTGTGGGTCTGGGCCTCAGGTGCGGGTCTCGGTCTCAGGCGGATGTCTTTTAGGTTTGATTGTCACGTTTTGCCGGGCTAGGTCTTACCTCCTCAGACTCTCCCGGCCCATGTTGCACGTCTCTTCGGCCTAAGTTTCGTGCATCGGCCTAAGGTGCGCGTTGTGGGCCCAAGCCGTTTCTTGGGCCGACAACACGTACCATGGGCCTGGCGCGGCGGGGGTGCATCGAATGTGCCGTATGAGGTGCCTGCCGGGGGTCGGCTAACGGTCAGAGAAGGGGAACGGAGCAGATCTCGCCGGTCGGCTGTTGTTCGCCGGGGACTTGTTGCACGAGGGCTGTGGGGGTGACGGACTCAACGTGGGCTGACACTTGAGGGATGGCGCCGGATGCTGAAGCGACACCGGACGCTGCACGAACGTCGGGCGCGGAGGGAACACCTAAGCCGAGGAACACGCCCTGCGGCAACGGCTCATTATGTATGGTGGCATCAACAAACGAGTGAGTAAAATCGAAGTTGGTAGATGACCCAACTACCTGCGGAACCAGGTCGATCCGATTGAGCGGGCTAGTCGCGGCCTTTGTTCCGAGCGTGGCCAGCACACCAACAGATTGGCTGGGCACATTTGTCTCGATGTTCTCGGCACCGGTTTCAACGATGCTGGTGAACTTGTTGATGATCGTGAACGGGTCGACCTGCGAAACGATTGCCTGTTCGAGGCAGGCTTGGCGCTGCATCCGTTCTTCGTCCGTCGACCCGAGGCGCGACCGTGCGAACCAGAGAGCAGTTTCGCCATCCATATGCTGGGTTCCGGTTGGGATCGGTTCTCCAAAAACTGTTATCGGGTCGCCAATGTCGACAGGCACTCCCGCGCGGGGAACCTCTTTATTCACCGTGATAGTGACTCCGCCAAGGTCGTCTATGAGTTCAATGAGTCCTGCCATCTTGATGGTGACGTATCCGCTGACCTCGAGTCCGGTAAAATCCGTCACGGATGCGCTTAGGGAGGCCATTCCCGGCGAGGATGTGCCGGGAAAGAGATCGGGGTTTTGCTCGCCGTATTGATACGCGCGGTTTATGGCGCATTCGTTTCGGAGGCATCCTTCTTTGTTGACATCATGGTCCGCAGTGGCGAAGAACGCTTGGGTGGTTCGTGGGATTCCAAAGATGACGGTTTGCCCGGTGAAGGCGTCGATACTCGCTAGTGCGATGCTATCGGGGTTGGCTTTGTCGCGCCCCTGCTCGATGTCGATTCCGGCGATGAGTATGTTATAACGCCCGTTCGACGCATTGAGGGCTGGCCCGTCCGCAAAAATATTGTTGATGAGCATTCGTTGCTGAGAGGCGATCACACTGAGCCCCACACTTGCGGAGCAAATCAATAGCACGAATGCCAACGTAAATGCGGTGACGGGCAGACTCGCTTTACCGTCTCGTCGGAGCGTGATCAGTAGATGGATAGCAACGGCGCTAGCAAATACCGCCCAGGCGATCGCGAGAATGGATGCCGCAAGCATTATCCCGGTCGAGAACAGGACCCCCGCGGCTAGGAAGGGCAGGAAGATGCACATAATAGCGCCCACAAGTGAGAGGCCGACGAGCGCCGAGCTAATGATCGTGAGGGTGCGCCAGCGGCGGGATTGTCGTGTGAGGAAGTGCCCGAGGCCAGGGACAACAAAACCTCCAAGTACGACTAGTGTCAGAGGCGGTTGGCGGCGCTCTCGCATCGTGCTTGCGTGAGGTGCACTTCCTTCTTCGGGTGCGATGATCTCACGCTGCACTGAGTCTCCTGGACGATAGGTAAATAGCTTGTACTAGCTTAACGAATAAAGAACGGGGTCCCGTTGTCGGAGGACAACAGAACCCCGTCCGTTTCAAAAAATTACTTTCTTGTGGTTAGACCTTATGCTTGTGCGCGCTTGCGAGCGTACAGTGCAACACCTGCGGCAACAACACCGAGGCCAAGGGTCAGCAGGCCGAGGCTGTCGGCTGCACCGGTTTTCGGTAGTTCAGATGGCGTGTCGGGACTCGCACAGGCCGGGCTGAAGTTGACGAAATATGGAAAAAATTCAGAAAATCTATCTTGTTCTATTGTTGCTGAAAGAACCAAACGGCCGTAATCATCGAACGAAGCCACTACGTTTCCCACGGAGCTTAACGGCGCTGGAACCATGTATGACAGTGATCCGTCGGTAATCGTTGAAGATCCCAATAACGTTGGTGCACCATAAACATAATTTGTGACGTTGCCATTTTTTATCGGTTTGCCCGTTGAGATGCTGACGAGGTTATCGAAGTTAGCCTTAAACGCTTGTCCAGGCGTTACTGCGTCGCCAGAGTAGATTGATTCGGAGAAGTTAGCGAGAGGGAATAGTGGTTGTAAATCTTTGATGGATGAGGGAGCCGTGGGCGCGGAGCCTGCAATATATGTTGCGCTTCCGGTTGCCGCATCAAGCAGCGTCACTGTAGAAGTAGATGTGCGGTAAATGGCTATCTCCGAATTGTCGATCGGAGTGATCTCGGTGAAGTTGTTTGGCTGGCTTGCTGATCCAAATGAGAGCAAAACCGGGCCGGGTGGAAGGGGAATTGATATTGGACCTGAGGTCTTTATCTCGATTGAGTTGAAATCGAATTCCGAATTTGCATTGACGGTGAGTCCTACCCCTCCGTTCGGAGCGGCGCTGAGATCAACAACGAGTATTCCCATGTTGGCGTCTTTGTCAATCACGTCGTAATCGGACACAATGGTGTCATTACATATTGTCGAGGATTGGAGTATTAGCTTTTCGCCGTTTTTTATATCTTGCGCAGAGGCGGACTGTGCTCCTAGCCCGAGTGACACGATAGTCGTTGCCGCAAGAAATGCTGCGAAGCGGGAAAATCTGTTTTTCATATTTGAGGCCTTCTGGAAACTGGAAGCGGTTTCATTGCCCGAACAATTATGCAGGAAAATAGGTACAAGGAGTTGTTCTGTAGGTAGTGGTGCAAGATAGGATAATTTGTCATTTTTTGACAAAATGGGGTTTTGCTGTTGGCAGCAAAACCCCATCAGTATCAAGAAATTACTTTCTTGTGATCAAACCTTATGCTTGTGCGCGCTTGCGAGCGTACAGTGCAACACCTGCGGCAACAACGCCGAGGCCGAGGGTCAGCAGACCAAGGCTGTCGACCGCGCCGGTTTCAGGGAGGGTCCTAAGGGTTTCGGGAGGAATAATCTCCTCTGGCATAAAGGAGCCATTGATAATTGATCCTGCAAGAATCAAGCGGCCGTAGTTGTCAAAAGTTGCAATTGTGTGATCATCAGTCGCGAACTGGTTTGGCACGTCTAGCTCAAAGTTTCCATTGTTTATCGTTGTTGAACCAAGATAAGTCGGGGTGCTGTAAGCAAAATTGTTTATCGGAGTGTCTGTAATCAGTTCACCGTTTGCAGCGTTGACAAGATTGTCGAAACTGATGTGTACTGGTGACGTTGAAGCGGCTGGAATAAGTACCAACATCTTACTTTGGTCCGCGAGAGGAGCAAGAAGCGCTAGCTCATCTATTGTTGGTGTAGAGGGAGCCGTTCCCGCGGTGTAGTTTGCGGTTCCTGTTGCTGGGTCAACCAGGGTAAGGGTAGAAGTTGAGTTGCGGAATACGGCAATTTGCGCACCACCAAGAGCGGTGATATCAACAAAGCTGGCTGGAGCGCTGCCTGATCCAAATGAAACGGATACGGGTCCGGGCCAGGCTGGAATGGAGACAGCTCCGGCGGCAGTAACTGGAACCACTGCAGTCTCAATGTCGCCAGCGAGAGGGTTTTCTGAAGATACGCTAATGCTGAGGCCAACACCGTTTCCGGGTGCGGCGCTGAGATCGACGGTGATTGTTCCCGCGTTTGCGGTGAGTATTTCCTCAATGGTTGGATCGGCAGCCGATGCCGCCTGAACGCCAAGTCCGAGAGTGGCGATGCTTGCAGCAGCAACAACTGCTACCAAGCGGGTGAATGTTTTCTTCTGCATGCTTAAAGTCTCCTGGGGGGTTAGTGTGAATTTTCACAGACTTCACTATTATCAAAGAAGTGCACAGTGAAAGTCAAATATATATGTGATATATTCTGAGCGCAATTTTATTTCGTTCCGACCTGGCCTATGGATTGCGCGTTACAAGATTCCTGCTGACCAGTCGTCAGCATTGCCGAAGCGATGTGCGGTGATCGTGACCGATTGCTCCCGCAGGAAGGGCAGCATCTCTACTCGTCCCGCAGCCGTGACGGGTCCCGTGTACAAGGCGACATCTGGGCGTCCGCCCAGTGCGGCAAACGGATCCCCGGAGGGAGCGCCAACGACCCGGATGCGCGCAAGAGAGGTCTGCTCGAGTCCTTTCAGCCAGGCGGTGTCTGTCTGCGGCACGACGCGCAGCCCGGCAGCGCTGACCACTCCGGCGGGCAGCTCGACGCCGCTACTCACAACAGGGGTTGCCCCGGCGCGGACTGCTGCGAGGAGGATGCGCAGAGCATCCGTCATCGAAGCGGACTCGCTCAGGCGGATCCCCGTAGGCGCGGGCAGGTAACGGAATACGTTGCGTTCAACGCCGAGCTCCGAAACGTCGGCGGCCTGACCGAACTCCGCGCGCCAGGCGGCCTCGTCGAGCTGTGCGGCGGTCGCGAGCGCGGCGGCGTCGGCCTCCTCGATAGACGCGGCGGCAGACAATACTGCGTTCACGCGCGGATCCAGCGGCAGTACGGGGGTCTCGCGAACGGATGCCGGTGCCCACGATCCCAGACCGTACAGATAGTTCGGTCCCCCGGCTTTGGACCCGGCGCCGATTGCAGAGCGCTTCCATCCGCCGAACGGCTGGCGGCGCACGATGGCCCCCGTTATTCCGCGATTGACGTAGAGGTTTCCGGCCTCGACTCCGCTCAGCCACTGGTCGAGTTCCTGCGGGTCAAGCGAGTGCAGTCCAGCCGTGAGGCCGAACTCGGTGCCGTTCTGCACGCGGATCGCGTCTTCGAGGGTGGCCACCTTCATGACTCCGAGCACGGGGCCGAAGAATTCGTTCTTATGGAAACGGCTGCCCTCGAGAACGCCGAGGCGGATGCCGGGGGAGTAGAGCCGTCCGGTCACGTCGAGCGCGCGGGGTTTCACCGCCCACTTTTCCTCGGGGTCGAGGGTGGTGAGTGCCCACTCAAGCTTGCCTGAGGCTTGCTCGATGATCGGACCCATCTGCGATGCCGGGTTCGTGGGCCAGTCGACGCGGAGGCTTGTTGTGGCGTCGACGAGCTGGTTGAGGAAACGGTCTGATTCGCCCATGGTTCCCACCAGGATTACGAGGCTCGCGGCTGAACACTTCTGGCCGGCGTGGCCGAACGCTGAGTACACGACGTCGGCGACGGCGAGGTCAATGTCGGCGGAGGGGGTGACAATGATTGAGTTCTTACCACTGGTCTCAGCAAGAAGGGGGAGGTCGTCACGCCATGAGCGGAAAAGCTCCGCGGTCTCAAACGCGCCCGTCAGGATCACGCGCTCCACCGAGGGATGCGCGATTAGTTTTTGGCCGAGCTCTCCCTCCTCGATGTCTGCCAGGATGAGCAGGTCGCGCGGGACTCCGGCTTCCCACAGGATTTCGGTGATCACTGCCGCGCAGCGCTTCGCCTGCGGCGCGGGCTTCACGATAACGGATGACCCTGCCGCAAGTGCCGAGAGCATCGATCCGGTCGGGATCGCCACCGGGAAGTTCCACGGCGGCGTCACGACCGTGAGCTTGGCAGGCGTGAAGGTCGCGCCCTGCACCTGCTCGAGGAGTTCGGCCTGCTCGGCGTAGTAGGCGGCGAAGTCGATTGCCTCGGATACCTCGGGGTCGGCCTGGTCTACCGTCTTCCCCGTTTCGGAGGCGGCCACCTCGATCAGGTCCCCGCGGCGGGCCTCGAGAGCATGGGCGGCGCGGCGCAGGATCGTCGCGCGGGCCGATGCCCCGCCGGTGTGCCACGATATCTGAGCGGCTAGCGCCGTCTCGACCAGGCGGTCGATCTCGGTCGGTTCCGTAACTGCCGCCGCAGCGATGCCCTCAACGCCTAGCGTCGAGGAGGGGATGCGGTCCACGATGTCCTGCGCCCATCGAATGTTGTCGGGGAGCGAGGAATCGGTGTCAGGAGTATTGGCGAACGGGCCCTCGAAGGTGGGGGCGGCATCCGTCAATCGAGACTGCGTGCGGTTCGGGTCGGGGATGATGCCCGCGGGTTCGTTGTCGAGCGCCGCGAGGGAGGCGAGGAAGCGGTCGCGCTCACGGTTGAATAGCGCACGGTTTTTGGTGAGCTCGAACACCGCCGACATGAAGTTCTGTGGGCTTGCGTTTTCTTCGAGGCGGCGCACGAGGTAGCTGATCGCGGCGTCGAAGTTCTCGGGGCGCACCACGGGCGTATAGAGAAGGAGCTGGCCCACGTCAGACGTGATCGCCTGTGCCTGTCCCTCGGCCATGCCGAGCAGCATCTCGAATTCCACGCGCTCGGAGACTCCGCGCGCGACCGAGAGCAGGTGTGCGTGGGCGATGTCGAACAGGTTGTGGCCCGCGATTCCGAGGCGCACGGCATCCGTGTTTTCGGGGGTGAGTGCCCAGCCGAGCACGCGCTTGTAGTTTGTATCGGAGTCCTGCTTGGTGTTGTAGGTGGCAAGCGGCCAGCCGTGGGTCACCGCTGCAACGTTTTCCATCGCCAGGTTGGCACCCTTCACCACGCGTACCTTGATTGGCGCGCCGCCGCGGGCGCGGCGGGCCTGCGACCATGCCGTGAGATCCTGCAGCGCGGCGAGGGCGTCGGGAAGGTACGCCTGCAACACGATGCCGGCCTCGAGCTTCAGGAACTCGGGCTTGTCGAGCAGCTGCTTGAGTACCTCGATCGTAAGGTGCAGATCGTGGTATTCCTCCATATCCAGGTTGATGAACTTGGGGGTCTTCGACTTTGCCGAGAGCGTGTATAGAGGAGTGAGGCGTTCTACGACCTTCGCCACGGTGCGGTCGTAGTCCCAGAGGCTCAGCTCGTTGACGACTGATGAGACCTTAATTGAGACGTAGTCAACGTCGGGTCGCTTGAGCAGCTCGTGGGTGCCTTTCAATCGGCGGTCGGCCTCGGCGTCTCCCAATACGGCCTCGCCGAGCAGATTGATGTTGAGGCGGTTGCCCTCTGCGGTGAGGTGCTTGATGCCTGCACCCAGCTTGTTGGGGCGGGCGTCGAGTATCAGGTGGTTGACCATGCCGCGGAGCACGCGGCGGGCGATGGGAACAACAACCCCCGGGAGGGTAGGAGCGAGTGCTCCGCCGACGCCGATTGCGAGGCGCATATAAGAAGGTAGAAACGCGGGTGCGTTTCCTGCGAGCTGCTTCAGGTTTCGGGCGGCCACCCCAAGGTCTTCTGGGCGTACTACCTTGTCGACAAAGCCCAGGGTAAAGTCGAGGCCGCTCTGATCCTTGAGCGTCTCGGCCAGTAGCGATGCGGATTTGCTGGGAGCGTAGGCTTCGCTCGCGCGCAGCCAATTCTCGACGAGTGCTATTGTCTCGTCGCCGCTCACCTGGGCAATACTCTCTGGGGTTGTCGATTCTGGGGATGTTGCAGTCATGGTATTCCTCTCCGTCCTCAACCGTAAGCGTGACTATCACGATATCCTTTAGCTAATTCAACAAGATTTTCGCTAAACTATGGTTCAATCGAACAAGACTTGTCGCGAACGGATGCACACATGGAGGAACACGCCAGCGCAGGCCTCAGCCTGCGCACGTTGCTGCACACCGTGGGGCGCCCCCTCGTGGAGCTGGTGTCTGGCGATCCGAAGCGCCAGGTCACAATCGGTTCCGTTGCTCTTGTTGAGACGGACGAGTTGCGTGAACGCAGCACTCCCGACGCGGACGCCTTCTTGTTAATGGGTGCCCGCGAGCATTCGTTGGCAGAGTTGCTTCCCCTCGTGCGCTCAGGCTCCGTTGTTTTCGTGAAGTTCAGCGCGTTGTACGCGCAGGACGGTCCCACAGGGGGGTACGCGAAAATACTGGCGGCGGCTGGGTCTCGGGGCGTGAGCGTTGTGCGCGTGCACCATGAGGCTAGCTGGGACCAGCTCACGAGCATCCTCCAGCGATTGCTCGCCGATGCGGCCCGGGGAGACCTCGCGAACGCAGCGCCCGCGAATGCTGCGGGCGAGGATGCGAGCGATCTCTTCGCGCTCGCCGAAATGGTCGCCGAACAGGTGGGTGGCCTGGTCACCATCGAGGACACCGCGGGTGAGGTACTGGCCTATTCGCGCGCGACAGAGGGTGCCGATGAGCTGCGAATCTCGTCGATCCTTGGCCGCCGGGGTCCTGCCGACCAGATGCGCCGCCTCGACGACGAAGGCGTGTTGAGGGCTCTCGCGACTGAGGGTTCGGTGTTGCGGGTGGAGGCGAATCCCGAGTTAGGACGGGCTGCTCGGTTGGCCGTTGGGATTTTCCGCGAAGGGATACACGTTGCAACGCTTTGGGTTCAGGAAAGCGCCGCTCATCCCACCCCGACCGGGTTGCGCCCCGATGCCGAGGTCCTGCTCGCTGGTGCTGCTCGGCTGGCTGCCAACCTGATCCGAAGGCCCCTTCTAGTTGAGCAGGTGGGCGACCGCCTGGTACTTGTCGGTGTGGGACTCAACCTTGAGCATGGCGGGGAACTCTCGATCGCAGAGAGTTATGCGCTTGCTGCACTGATCAATCCGGGACCCAAAGACCAGGTTGCCGTGGTTGGGTTTGCTCTCGGTGGTCAAAACCGCGCAGATGCCCCCTCAATCACCGATGTCATGGGATACCTTCGCCTGCATGCCGCCAGCTACCGACGGCCAATAGTACTCGCTGCCGCTGGTGTCCGCCTCTACGGAGTCGTGGCCACGTCAAGCCTGCCCAACCTTGAGCGCTGGGCGGCTAGCGCGCTCGCCGATGTCGCGGCGCGTTTTGGTCCTGGATTACGGGCGGCAGTCGCGGAGGCGCCTGCGGGGATTGCCGCGCTGCCAGAAGCTCGCCGCTCGGTGGATCACTTGCTCGATGCGGTGCTCCGCGATCCCTCTCAGTATCCCGTGGTGGTTTCGCTGGCGGCCCAGCGCTCGGATGTTTTGCTCCGTGAGATTGTCTCGCTGGTGGATGCCCGTCCCGCTCTTCGTGACCCTCGCCTTGATACCCTCCGCTCTCACGACCTGCGGCACGGGGGAGATCTGGTGGCGAGCATCCGCTGTTATCTCGATGCGTTCGGGGACGTCCGCTCGGCGGCAGAGCGGCTGAGCGTGCATCCTAATACGCTGCGGTACCGATTGCAGCGGGCACAGGACGTGAGTGGGCTTGACCTGAGCGACTCGGCGACGCGGCTTACGCTGGGGGTTCTGCTGCGGGCAGTGCCCTAGTCTAGGGCTGCGCCTTCGGGGTCTTCGAAACTCATCCGCTGCCCCTTAGGGCGTTCCGGCGGGAGCAGGCGCGTCGATCGCGAGCTTTACGCCGATCGCGCCGAGGAGTGTGCCGGTAACCCACTTTTGCCACCGCATCCATGTCGGTTTGCGTTGTAGGAACGTGGCGACCGAGCCCGCGGCGAGAATGATCGCGCCGTTCACCGCGACGCCCACGAGGATCTGGATCGCGCCGAGCTGGAATCCTTGCCCGACGATGTTGCCAGCTGCGGGGTCGATGAACTGGGGGATGAGCGCCAGGTAGAGGATTGCGACCTTGGGGTTGAGGAGGTTTGTGATGAGCCCCATGCGGAAGAGTGTTCCGAACGAATCACGGGGGAGCCTGCTGGTTTCGAACAGTGAATTGCCGCCCGAGCGGAGCGTCTTGTAAGCCAGCCAGAGTAGATAGGCCGCCCCCGCGATCTTGAGCGCTATGAACAGCCACGGGACTGCGAGGAACACCCCGGCCAGCCCGAGGTTCGCCATTACCAGGTAGACGACGAAGCCAAGAGCAGTGCCGGAGAGCGATATCATTCCTGCGCGCCATCCCTGGCTGATGCTGCGTGAAACGAGGTACATCATGTTCGGCCCGGGAGTGAGGGCTAGCCCCAGCTCGACAAGGGCAATGCCGGATGCGGCGGCTAACGAGATCATACGCTCTTCTTTCCTTGGGTAGCGGGGAAGGGGCGTTCTCTCGGTGAATAAACTCCCAGGGTTACCAAGACTACAGGGCACGGTTTCCAGGCCTGGCGTCTGTCTTCCGTCTGGAAATGGCCGAGTTTGGCAAAAGTTAGGTGGTTCGCCTGAGTCAACCAATCGTTGCAGAAATCGTTTTAGATTCTGTTGTTGCCTGCTGGGTCAGTAGTTTGTCGGTGTGGTCCTGGCTCGTGCCAGATTAAATTCAAGTTTCTAAACTTAATTAGCCGCATTATTGGCCTTGAAAACATAAGGTCTAGGTGACTCTGTGACGCGGCTTGTTCTAGAGGTGTTGTTGTGGTCAACGATAAATAGTTTCTGATTCGTTACGAGCAACTCGGTGACGATATGCAATTAATATGTGAAATAAATTATTTCTATCTTGGCTTGATTCGCAACGTTCTTGAGAGCGGGGTCTGTTGCGGAGGGGAGGACGGATTCTGATCCGAACAAGAATTTTATGGATACTCTTTGGCTGAGAAGCTTTGCGATAACCTTGGAGTTCCCTGATGATTTTGCGACTTGTCTTAGCGGCAGGTTGCGCCCTGTAAAATTCGTCAACGGATAGCAAGACTGTTGTGTCGCGACCTCGATGTCGAGGCGATTATGAGAGGAAGTGCGTGAATGCGTTTCAAAAGAATAATTACGACCAGCGCGGTTATTGCCGCCATGGGTCTCGTCCTATCTGGGTGCGCCGGGAGTACCGCCCCGGAAGGAGGGGCCGCTCCAACCGCGCTTGATCCTACTGCCAGCCAGATCAATGCTCACCCCGTATCGGATCTGAAGGATGGCGGCGACCTTCGCATTCCACTCTCAGAGTTTCCAGAGCAGTGGAACTACTACCATACAGATGGGTCAGGCGTTGAGGCCCGGCGGGTGCGCCAGACGGTAATGCCCCGGAGCTTTGTCTTTGACCTAGACAATAACCCTGTCTTAGACACGAACTATCTGACCAAGGCTGAGTTGGTCAGCGAGAACCCCCAGACCATTGAATACCAGATTAACGAGAAGGCTACCTGGAGTGATGGCAGCCCAGTCACATGGAAAGATTATGAGGCCATCTGGAAGGGTTCAAACGGAAGCGATGAGGCTTTCCTCGCTGGAGATACTACCGGCTACCGTGATATTGCGTCAGTCACGATGGGTGCGACTGAAAAAGACTTTACTGTCATCATGAGTAAGCCTTTCGCCGACTGGAAGAAGTTCTTTACCGTTGTATACCCGGCGGTTGATTACACAACGGCTGAACAGTTCAATGAGGGGTGGCTCGATAAGATTCCGCTCACGGCTGGCCCTTTCAAGATCACGGACAAGAGTCTTGATAAGACGGCCCAGACGATCACTGTTTTCCGTGACGACAACTGGTGGGGGGATAAGCCCAAGTTAGACTCAATCACATTCCGTGCCATAGAAGCGGTTGCAGATATCGATGCGTACCTGAACAACGAACTTGATATGGTTGAGGCCCGCAACACAGATCGCTACTCGCGCGTGAAGGATGCCAAAGACACTGACATTCGTATCGCGCCTTCTGCCCGATACAATCACGTGACCTTTGGCTCTGGTGGTGTTCTTTCTGATACGGAAACGCGTCTTGCGCTTCAAAAGGCGATCAATCGTGAATCACTGGCCCAGACGATCTATAACGGCATGCCTTACAAGTTTGAAGTGCTGAACAACCACATGTTCCTCACGACCGACCCTGCTTATCAGGACAATGCTAAGGGTATTGTTGACTTTGATCCAGCTGCAGCGGCGAAGGATCTGGATGCAGCCGGGTGGACAGTATCTGGGGATACCAGAGTTAAAGATGGCGTAACGCTTGCCCCCCGGATGATTATTCCAGCTGCGACTCCTATCTCACAGCAGCTGGCGGAGCTCATTCAGGCACAACTTGCGGCTGTTCAGGTAAAGCTCGATATTGTCGCAGTTCCTACGGACACATTCTTCCGTGACTATGTAACCCCCGGAAACTTCGACATGACGCTCTTCGTCTGGCAGGGAACCGGATTCTTCGCCGATGGCGTGAGCATCTATCAGACAGGTGACAATACGCAGAACTATGGAAAGATCGGTACGACAAAGATTGATGATCTGCTCAATGAAACCATTGCGACGCTAGACTCTACTGAGGCGAATAAGCTCGCCAACGAGGCTGACAAACTTGTCTGGGAAGAGGGGCACTCCCTACCTATTGCGCAGCAGCCCATGCTCTTTGCTATTCGCCCCGGAATCGCAAACTACGGAGCATTTGCGGCGAACGCTGATCCCGATTGGACCACCGTGGGCTGGCTCAAATAGTAACCGGTAACTATCGATCATCTATCAGGTTGACCTGTTGCATCTGAGAAGCATCAGGTCAACCTGGTTGTACGGACGCCACATACTGAAGCTAACCTTTGGCATAATGCGGCTCAAAAAAAAGGCAAAGGAACAGCGATGTTCAAATATCTGATTAAGAGGTTGGTCTATTACGTAGTCCTGATCTTTATTAGTACCTCTCTGGCTTATATATTGGCCTCGGTCGCTATGAACCCGAGGGCGAATTTCGAGCAGCGCAATCCCCGGCCTCCCCAGGCATCAGTGGAAGCAACCCTGACCAATCTGGGGGTTAATGACAACGACCCGTTGATCATCCGATATTTCACCTGGCTCGGTAAAGTACTACAAGGCGATTTTGGCCAAACCGTCACAAACCTATCCGTTAATGCGCAATTCGCGGATCGGGTCGGTTCCAGCCTGCGCTTGCTTCTTCTGGGTTCGTTTATTGGGCTTGCCCTCGGCGTGCTGATCGGGGTGTGGAATGCCTTGCGTCAATATAAGCTTTCTGATCGAGTGGTCTCAGCTCTTTCCTTCCTCGTCATGTCGATTCCTGTTTTCATTCTCGCAATTTTGCTGAAGATGGGCGCGACCTGGTTGAACACAGTCACCGGCGTTCAACTCATCAATTACACCGGTTCTTCAACTCCAGGATTGGAAGGTGGGTTCTGGGTGCAATTTGGTGACACCCTCAACCACATGCTTCTGCCCACTATCGCGATCGCCCTCGGCGGTATCGCATATTACAGTCGGTATCAGCGTGCGACAATGCTTGATACCCTCGGTGCTGATTATCTAAGGACCGCGCGGGCAAAGGGGCTCACTCGGTCGAAGGCGACGTATCGTCACGCTCTTCGTATGGCGATCATCCCTATGACAACCCTGTTCTCGTTCGGAATGGTCGGGGTTATTACAGGGGCCACCATGACAGAGCAGATTTACGGTTGGAATGGTCTTGGCAAATGGTTTATTGACTCCGTTAACGTCAACGATATTAACTCAGTTACCGCATATTGTGCTTTTGCCGCCGTTATCGTTCTGATCTCAGGGTTCCTTGCCGATGCGCTTCATGCCGCGTTGGACCCGAGGGTGAGGGTCTAGGAAATCATGACAACATCATCAACCACGTCTTTGGACGTTCAGGCATCATCAGGGTCGTCACGCGGCCGTATCATCCTCCAGCGGCTTTTCTCGAGCACCGGCACAAAGGTTGGTATCGCGATTATCGTGATGCTTTTCCTCTTTGCCTTTCTTGCCCCCGTGATCAGCCCCTGGAACTATAACGACATCGACTACACAGCACTGAACAAGCCGCCATCGCTTGCGCACCCCTTTGGCACGAACAACATCGGCCAAGACATGCTAGTACGCACGGCTGTTGGCCTGCAGAAATCACTTTTGATCGGTATTCTGGTGGCTTTGGTCTCCGCCGTGTTGGCTGGGTTCCTCGGCGCAACGGCAGGTTACTTTGGCGGCTGGATTGAGCGGGTCATCATGTTTCTCATCGATTTGCTACTCACGCTCCCTGCTTTTTTGTTCATCGCGATTCTCTCACCTCGGCTGCGTGAATACGGATGGTTGATGCTTGTCGTGATGATAGCCGCCTTCGGCTGGATGATCACTGCTCGGGTGATCCGCTCTATGACGATGTCTCTGCGCGACCAAGAATATGTTCGGGCTGCAAGATATATGGGCATCGGTAACTTGACGATTATTCGAAGGCATATCATTCCGCAGGTGACGTCGTTCATTATTATTGACGCGACCATTGCTGCCGGTGCTGCCGTGATGACAGAGACAGGTCTGTCATACTTCGGGTTTGGTGTTCAGCCACCCGACGTTTCTCTAGGAAATATCATCTCCGCTGGTCAAGCAGGAGGCGTTGAAAGTGCGTGGCTCTGGGGCTTCGCCCTGTGCGCTCTCGTGATCTTTGTTCTTGCAGCCAACTTGGTTGGCGACGGGCTTCGTGACGCGTTCGACCCAACATCTACCGCCGGAAAGAAAACACGTAAGCCTAGCAAGCGTCAGCAACACACGAGTCGGGAGCAGGATTAAGCAATGGATAACACGCAGGAGACCCCCGTGCTTCAGGTGACAGATCTGAATGTCAGCTTCCCAACTCCTCGCGGTCTTGTGCACGCTGTGCGCGGGGTCAGCTTTACCCTCAAACGTGGCGAGGTATTTGGTATCGTCGGCGAATCTGGTTCGGGGAAATCAGTGACTTCTCTTGCGTCACTCGGTCTTCTTCCTGATACTTCCCAGGTAACGGGTTCGATCAAGATTGATGGGCACGAAGTGCTCGGGGCAAACGATAGTACGATGAGCAAAATTCGTGGCGGCAAAATCGCGATGGTCTTCCAAGACCCGCTTTCGGCGTTCACCCCTGTCTATAAGATTGGGCAGCAGATTGCCGAGGCTGTTCTCACCCACCGGAAGGTATCGAAGGCCGATGCTTGGAAACGTGCAGTTGAACTGCTCAAGCTGGTTGGAATCCCCGATGCCGAGCGTCAAGCGCACTCGTACCCCCACCAATACTCTGGTGGTATGCGTCAGCGCGCGATGATCGCCATGGCTATCGCAAACGATCCTGACATTATTCTCGCGGACGAACCCACCACGGCTCTTGACGTCACAATTCAGGCGCAGATAATTGAGGTTCTTCGCACGGCACAGCGTGAGACTGGTGCTGCGCTTGTCTTCGTAAGTCACGACCTGGGCGTGATTGCTGGAATCGCGGATAGGGTTGCCGTGATGTACGCGGGCCGTATTGTTGAAGTCGGCACGGCGGAACAGGTTCTCACGAGACCGCGGATGCCCTACACCTTGGGTCTGATCGGTGCTGTTCCCCGCATCGACAGGGAAGGTGATGCACCGCTCGTTCCGATTCCCGGGTCTCCCCCTCTCATGCTTGACTTCGCTGGAGGATGTCCGTTCAGTGCGAGATGTCCACTCGCCGATGCAGGATGTGTCGCTGCCGAGCCTGCACTTTTGCAGGTACCAGGTCAGGAAAATGCGGTAAGCGCTAGTGAACATCTTGTCGCCTGCCATCGCGTTGATGTTGTTGTTCAAAAGGATGCGCAACCTGAGGATATTTTTCCTGTGCCGGAGATTAGCGTGAACATGGCATCCGATATTGATCGGGAAAATCTGAATAGTGTGTTAAAGGTAGAGGGACTCGTCAAAACTTTCCCGCTCACCAAGGGTGGTGCGTTTAAGAGGCGGGTTGGCAGCGTCTATGCTGTTGACGGGGTCGATCTTGATATTCGTGCCGGAGAAACTTTGGGGCTTGTTGGTGAGTCCGGCTCTGGTAAGAGTACAACACTGCACCAGATTCTTGAGTTGAGTATGCCTGAAGCTGGCACCGTCGAGGTTCTGGGACGCTCCCTCGATACGATCAACGCTGACAAGAAGGAACTCGCGGCACTGCGACAAGAAATCTCGATGGTGTTCCAAGACCCGATGGCTAGCCTCGACCCGCGCATGCCTATTTACGATGTACTGGCCGAGCCCCTCGGCGCTCACGGTTGGGCGACGGACAAGATTCGAGAGAGAGTACCGGAGCTGCTCAAGCTAGTCGGGTTGAACCCGAGCGACGCCTCACGTTATCCGCACGAATTCTCTGGCGGGCAACGGCAGCGCATCTCTATTGCGCGTTCCCTCGCCGTTGATCCCAAGCTGATCGTGCTCGACGAGCCGGTTTCTGCATTGGACGTCTCGATTCAGGCCGGCGTGCTCAACCTTCTCGCTGATCTGAAGGAGCGCCTTGGTCTCGCGTATCTCTTCGTATCGCACGACCTCTCGGTGATTCGACACATCGCAGACAGAGTGTCTGTGATGTATCTGGGGCGTACCATGGAGACCGGTCCCGTAGACGCGGTCTTTGAGAACCCTATGCACCCCTATACGCAGGCGCTGCTTGCAGCCGTACCGATTCCTGATCCGGTCAAGGAACGTCAGCGCGAACGGATCTTGTTGGAGGGAGATCCCCCCAATCCGACGGATAAGCAAACTGGGTGCCGGTTCCGCACGCGGTGCCGCGTATTTGCCGCGCTTCCTGAGACAGATCGTCAGCGGTGTATCGGCGAGGTTCCAGTTCCATCACCGCACACGGGTAGGGCGTCGGACCGCACGGTGCACGATCACACGGCGGCCTGTCACTTCCCGCGGGGCGAGCGGGTGCTCTAGCACCCTATCCGTAGCGTACTCGGCGCTGCGCGATCCGGACTTCATCGTCGACGCACCTGTATATGAGGCGGTGTTCTTCCGTGATGCGCCGCGACCAATACCCGTGAAATCCGTGTTTAAGGGCTTCTGGCTTCCCTATTCCTTCGTTTCCGTTCCGGATAATGTCTTTCAGGAGCAGGTTGACTCGTTTAAGGATGCTGCGATCGTGAGTCTGCCAGAATAGGTAGTCTTCCCACGCCTTCTCGCTCCACATGAGTTTCATTCGATCAGCTCGCGCTCGGCACCGTGACCTGACTCCAATTGCTGAATCGATTCGAGTATTCGTTGCGCATTCGCTGGATTTCTGAGCAGATATGCCGTTTCTTTGAGTGACTCGTAGTCGCTGAGAGCCACGATCACGACCGGGTCTTTCCCTGCACGGGTGATGATGACCTCTTCCCGGTCGTCAAGTACGGAGTCGAGGGTGGCTGCGTAGGCGGCCCGCGACTGCGAATATGTCATCGTTTTCATGAGACCCTCTAACCTG
Source organism: Lysinibacter sp. (assembly GCA_040400085.1). Taxonomy (GTDB): domain Bacteria; phylum Actinomycetota; class Actinomycetes; order Actinomycetales; family Microbacteriaceae; genus HNR. Next base: position 23,168 of record JBBAQX010000067.1, read on the forward strand.
ATACGTACAGTTTATTGTACGTGAATCAAATCCCGAGGGCAAGCAAGAGCTAACCCAGCACCCCTACCCCTCAATAGTCTTCTCCAACGAGAACGGATCATCCCAGCGCGCGTGATCGGTTAGGCTTGCCCAGGTTGTCCAGGCCAGGAAGCCCGCGATACTGGCCATCGCGGCACCTCCGGTCACCGTTCCCGTAAGCGGATCCCACGATTCGCAGCCAATGCCGTTGTCGAATGGCGTCTCGAGAAAATGCTTCACAGGATCACCCAGGTCGCTGTTTCGCGTGAGGATGCGGTTTCCCAGGTCTGCCCCTGAAGGCGATGCGTAGCGGGGTGCTCCCGTGCCCGGGTATCGGCCGGAGTAGTGATGTTCGTAGTCGCTGACCATCCACATGGTGGTGTTGCGATAGGCGGCGTCGGATGCGGTGTCGGCCACGGCATCCTCCATCGAATCTTCCAGGGAGTCCTCTGATGCGAGCGAATCCACCATGCCCCAGTAGCTCAGGGTGCGCAGCCCGAGCGGTGGTTCTTCGCGCATCTCGGGTTGCCCCACGGCGTCGATGGCCCAGGCCCAGCGTTTCTCGGTGGAGTCCCCGGGCGCGAAGTGGCTTTCGCTCGATACGATGCACAATTCGCGGAGTGTTTTTCGCAGTGCCTCTGCCTTTTCGATAAAGACTACTGAGGCATCCTCATCATCGCTCAGGGCGGCAATGATTTCGAAGCATACGGCGACCGTCGCGTTCGATGTTGTCACGAATGGATGCTCTGTGGCCTCGTCCGTCGGTAACAACCGGGTTCCGAAGAGGCCGGTCTCCGGCTGCTGCCACTGTTCGAGCTCCCAGAGAACGTGCTCGATGTATCCGAGGATGGCGGGTTCGCCGAGCATGTCCACGTCAGCGGTTGCCTGCACATATCTCCAGACCGCGATGAGTGGCGCGGTGAGTTGATCGAGCTCAAACCCGGGGAAGAGACGAGTCCCCGTTATATAGAGGGCGTGGTGTGCAATATTGCCTCCGGCGAGACGGATTCCCTCAATCAGGGCAACGCGGGCCCTGTCCGGATCGGCCAGCAGTATCGCGGGAAAGCTCCACCAGAAAGCGTCCCTGCTCCAGAACGCCCCGCCCGATTCGTAGCGGGGGCTGCGCGAGGCGAGCATCACGGGCTGGCCGGTGTCGAGGCAATCGGCCTGCGAGTAGAAGAAGCTGAAGAAGAGGTTGAGGTTGAGCTTGGCATCGAGCGCGAGGTCGCCGCTGCTGAGCGAGTGCTCGTCGAGCCACTCCATTGTCTCGTCGTACATGGCGTCGAAGCCGCGCATCCCGAGGTGCATCGCCGTCCCGTGTGAGCCGTCGGGTTCGGTGCTCACTCCGATAAAAAGGTCGTGCGTCAGGATCTCGCCGGGCAGGAGGGCTGCCGATGAGGTGGTTGCCCAGCCCGTTGCGTTGCTCGAGATGAAGCGTGAGCCCGTTCCTAGCTTCCAGGAAAGGGCGAGCAGCAGGTTATCGCCGCCGGTGTAAACGGTACGGATCCCGGCGCGTGCATCCTCTCGTGTGTCCAGCGGTGTTGTGAGCGTCTTCGGGGTCAGGTGACGTATCTTGGTGGTGGCCCAGGTGCCGTGCCAGCGCAGTTCCACGTGTTGTTCGGCACCGCTATCGTTGCGATACTCGATACGCGCGGCGACACCCTGTTCCTGTTCTGGCACGAGATAACGGATGCTCGTGGAGCCGTCCCCGTCGCTTGCCGTCGCCCGGGGCACCCACGCACCCTCGCGTTCCCAGGTCAGCTCCGGTTCCTGCGGCACACCGTTCACGAGCACGACCGGCTGCAGGAGTGGGTCGGCAGCGCTTCCCTCGGCTGAGACGATGCCGCGTTGCCCATCGGACAGTACATTGAGCGAGTGGCAGCGGCCCGTGTTGTCGATCTCGGGGAGCGCGACCCTCAGGTTACCGGTGGGATGAAAAGTATCGTGTGTAAAAGTATCCACCTATCGAGCGTAGTGCAGGTGGGGCGGCGTCCGTAAACCACCCCGGCGATCACCCTGCGCCCGGCCCCGTCAAGCTCCGCGGTGCGTAGGTTGGTAAATTGCGCACCATTTCCGGTGTTGGCCGCGCGGCGAGAGGGAGAGGGCAAATGAGCGAATGCATCAACCGGGAGGTCGAGGGGCCTGCCTGTCTGAGCGATCCATCGTTGCAAATAGTTCTTGTCGTGCCCGAGCCGAGTGGAGTCGAGCAGATGCTTGAGCTTGCCCAGAGCGGCATGCCCGACCCGATCTGCCTTGTGGCGTGGGGGCTGCTGGCCTGTGCCGTTGGTGCCTTCTGGAAGTGGGGTAGTGTCCGTGGGATTCATCACTAGGGGATGCCGGGCATCCATATTCGCGATAGTGCTTACCGTAAATCTGGCGCTCGCCACTGCCGCGTCTGCTGCTACTGCCGACGAGGGATCGACGCAGGTGACGATCACCCTGCCCGACCCGACTACCCTACCTAATCAGGGAACGCTGGCCGTTTATCACGAAGCCGATGCCGAGCAATTGGTCATGATGTCATGCGGTGCGGGTGATTGTTTTCACGGTTCTTTTTCGGTGTTTGCGTTAGATACCCGAACCCCTGTAGTTCCTGGTTGGGATATGAGTATTGTTGTCACGAATCTGACCAGTTCGGACCCTGCTGCTCCGCCGATTCGTGCACAGGAGATGAAGCTGTTTTCCCAAGCCGTGAGTCTGCCCGACGGGCACTTTAGCGGCCGGGGTGACTCGGAAAGTGTTGAGGATGCGGTGTGGCTGGGTGAGGGTGCCCAGCTGTCAGGGACCCTGAGCGGTAAGTCTGAACCTAACCATTTGGTGCAGGTTAAGAAGCATCTGTACGTTCCGCAGGTGCCCGCCGGTGCCCGCGGGGTATACAGGGGAACTCTGAGAACCTCGATTCTTTAGATTGATTCACCCCTCATGTCACCCCGTGACCTCTGTGGATCTTTCGCGAAAATTGCGAACATGAATATACCGGCAAACAAACCGAAATTCTTCCCTGAATAGCGTTCGCCGGAGTTACTAGAACTCGAACGAAAGAAAACTGTGAATCTCAGAAAATCCCGATCTTTACGCTTCATCGGATCAGCCCTCATCGCTGCCGTAGCCGTTTTTCCTCTCGTGTTGTCTCAGCCGACTCAGGCCCTCGCAGAGGATCCGGATAGTGGTATCGGCATCCGTCTCGTTGATGTTACGGCCGATCTGGCCGACGATCCTCGTGCCCAGACCTACATCATCGACCATTTGAATCCGGGGGTTTCTATCACCCGTAAGATCGCGATCAATAATTTTTCCGCCACAGAGCCTGAAACGGTTAACGTCTATGCGGGCTCCGCAAAAATTGATGATGGCAGCTTTATCGGGGAGGACGAGAGTGTCGAAAATGACCTGACCGATTGGACCACGACGGGCCCGGGCGAGGTTGAGGTCCCGCCGAAGACGGAAAAAATCGTGGAGGTCACGATTGCCGTTCCCACCTATGCAACGGAGGGTGAGCAATACGGAGTGATCTGGGCCCAGGCAGTACCCAAGGCGGTCGATGAGAATGCCTCCCAGGTGCTTACCCGGGCAGGCGTCCGCATGTATGTGCACGTTGGTCCCGGTGGCGCACCTACTCCGTCGTTTGCGATCGACACACTCACCACTTCTCGTGGTGAGGATAAGACACCCAAGGTGAGCGCAACCGTAAAAAATACGGGCGGCCGGGCCCTTGACCTATCGGGTGAGTTATCGCTGGCTCAGGGTCCCGGGGGTATTACTGCCGGGCCGTTTCCGACCAGTCTGAAGAAAACTTTGAAGCCAGGCGAGAGCGGTGTTGTAGAGATTGAGCTGGATAAATCTATCCCCAACGGGCCGTGGAAGGCCGAGATCATGCTGGAGAGCGGACGCATCTCTGAGAAGGTGAGCGCGACCATCACCTTCCCCGAGGAAGGTGTGGGGGAAACCGTGTCGTTTGGAATCGAGCAGTTGATGCTTGTGGTCCTGATCGTTGTAGCGCTGCTGCTCGTGATCGCGTTGGTTGTGATCGTTCTCAAACGCCACAAGAAGAAAGCTGATGCGGCTTCTGTTCTCGACGAGGAAGCCCTCGAATCTGTGATAGACGAATCCGTCGAACAGCTAATCGGTCAGGCTCACGCAACTAACGACCAGAACGGAAAAGCATAATGATTTATCGCCCTACGGGCGGGTAGCTTGCTGAGGGGCTTCGGCTGCATGCCGAGGTCCCGTAGCGCATATACGGAATCCATGTTCGGGTTGGATTCCTGAGGGTGAAGAGGGTGTGCTCATTCGGTGTGAGCATGCTCTCTTCATCTTTTTACGGCGGTTTTTACCGTGGGAGTCGCGTTTCCCACTAACCCTTGGTCCAAAACATCACCCAGGTCATCACCCCGGCGGATCTGTTGCGGGATGTATTTGCTTGGGAAAATTATTTAAGTGAGGTTGAAGAAATAATCTTCTATTCACTTTTCACTCCAACATTACTCTTCTGCCTTACGGGGCAGATTTTATCGAAAGAAAAATATCACAT
>JBBAQX010000068.1:0-26729 GCA_040400085.1 Lysinibacter sp.
TGTAACTACGCATCGCTCACAGCAGGCTCACACCATTAGGCAACAAAAGTCATAGAAAACAGATATGACAGTAACACAGAGTCAATCGGCCGATCAAATCTCGACAGAAAGATTATGACCCAAAGAAATGTAGGTCACCCGCCACTCAAGGCCACGCTCCTCGCGCGCCTTCTCCTTCTCGCATTGCTCTTCAAGCTTCTGGGTTGCTTCTTCTTGAAGAAGCGCCCGGCCGGCCTTCCGCACACCCATACTCAGTTACCGTAGCGGGCAGTCCTGTCCGGCTTTCCGCCGGGTAGGTAGCGAATCTCGGGTACCACGCGAATGGCCGAAGGGGCGGCGGCGGGGCCGAGCTCCGCCCGCACCGCCGCGCGGAGGGCCGCGAGGGTCGAGTCGGGATGCGCGGTGCTGGTTTCTGCGAGACCGAGGGCACGAGCATCCGTCTCGCGAATAACCACGATCGGAACCTGCCCCCAGCGCTCGTCGTCGGCGCCGACTACCACGGCATCCGCCCAGCCGGGCCGGCCCCGCACGATACCCTCGACCGCGTCGAGCGACACGTTAGTTCCGCCGCTGATGATCACGTTATCGAGGCGACCAGTGACGTGCAGCACCCCGCCCATTAGCTCGCCGGCGTCGCCCGTGCGGTACCAGCGCACGCCGTTCTCCTCGATAAAAACCTGCGCAGTGAGTTCTGGGTCGTCGAGATATCCGTCTGCGAGCGTCGGGCCCGCGATCTGGATCTCGGCGGCGCGAATTCGCACCCGGGTATCGCCGATCTCAACGCCGTCATACACGCAGCCGCCGCTCGTCTCCGTCGATCCGTAACTGCGACGCAGGGGAAGGCCCAGCCGATGCGCGCGCTCGCGCCAGGCCTGCGGAACGCCCTGGCCACCGACCAGAATCGCGTCGAGCCGCGCGGCCCGGTCGCGCTCGGCCGGGTTTGCCTCGAGATGATCAAGCAGGCGATGCAGCTGGGCCGGCACGAGCGACACATACACTCGATTGGCGGATGCTCGACCCACGTCATCCAGAAAAGCCGCCGCCGCGAACGACCCGGCGCGCGCCAGCACAGGCTCGTGGCCGGCGAGGGCCGACCTCACCAATGTGTGGACGCCGGATATCAAGTGCAGCGGCAACACCGACACCCACTGCCCCTCGCCGCCGAGCGCCTCCGCGGTTGCCTTCGCGCTAGCGCGCAGGGCGGAGGCGCTAATCGCCACGTTCTTGGGGATTCCGGTCGAGCCCGAGGTGCGGATGACCACGGCGGTTCCGGCGGGGACGGTCTTGGGGAGGTAGGTCGGCAGGTTCGCGGGGAGGCTTACGGGCAGGTCTGCGGGCAGGTTCGCGGGCGGCTCGGTCGTTGGCGGAGCGGTGCCTGCGGCCAGCGGGAGGATCGCGTGAGTGCCGTTGAGGGCGTCGCGGAGGCCGCGCATCAACTCGTTGAGGTTGTCGGCGGGAACAGGACGCAGCGGGATAGTCACGGGGTTAAGCGTACGCGGTTCGGGGTCGATGCATCCTATACTGGTGCAAATCTGACTACCAGACAAGGAAAAGCCACAAAACGAATTGCATACATGATTGCTGATCAGTGAGTGAAAATCATCAAAATTTACCCACTTCAATACCTTTTAATTCACAAATCAAAAACTCCAATCATTCTCCACAAGTCATACCGGGAAAATAATCTTGCCCTCAAAAGCCGTATCTGAGTTCCTATTCCGCGCATTTTAATACCACGACTCTTTATGCGGAGCTTAGGTCCGCAATGCTTCCGGAGCCCATCTAAGATAATAAGCAAAAAAAGGATCAGCAATGTAAAGAGTCGCATATTCTTTGTCATACTCAAGAACGGGCTCACCGTCAATATTTTCACGAGCTATCTTCGTCATCTGATCCAGAATATTAGTAACTTCGTGTCTCTGCGGGGACTCTACCAAAATATAGACTAGAGAAGTACGAAGTTGCTCATAAGAGAGCTCAGTTCTCGGTCCTGTGTTAGAAATTGCCGCAAGAACTGCACCATAAATATCAGTCTCCTCACCGCTCTTTAATTTCCTTACATTGCGATTGCTCCGAGGGGGACCTTTTTTCAATAACTCCAAAGCATTCTTGGACGCCGCCGATGAACGTTCCCGGAAAAAATCATCCCAATCTGATTTGCAAAGCTCGCTAATAGGGTCTTTATCCATATTGGCAAGAGCAAGGCAGTGCGTCTGCATGAGGTGAGGGCTACCGAAACTCTCATCCGCAAGCCGCTTCATAACATCTTCAGAAACTTCAAGCTGCAGCTCAGGAAACCCAAGGATAGCAATCCGCTCGAGGTCATCCTTACTCCACTGCTCAAGGTCGACACCTTGCACGCGTCCTGTCATTTCTTTTTCGACGCGTACAGCATCGTAAGCACGATGCGGAACCGCAACTAAGATAATTGGTGCTCCCTGAAATACAAGATCTTTCAACCCACGGACGATCTTCGTTTGCTCCTCAGATGGTATGTAATGAAAGTCGTCAATAATAACAACCGGCTTCTTTTCCAATAGTGCGGAACGCGCGGCCACTTTACTAGAACGTGTTCGCCCACGTTCCACGCTTCGCTGATCTCCAGCAATATCGCTATGAGAGGCATTCAAATTCGCGATTCCTCCACTGAGGCCTACTTCGACTCCCGAGGATTTACGACCCGACCGACTGGCTGTAAGACTATAGTCAGTAAAGATTTCCAGCTCTTCACAAATTGATTCCCAGAACTCTTCTGCGGATTCGATGGCACCGCCCGACAACCAAATTGCATCTTGAAAGATTCTCTTCAGCAAGACGGTTTTACCTGATTTAGTTGGACCAGACAATGAAAGCAAGGAGGTATGCGCACCTTCAGCCCACTCAGAAACTTGACTCTCAATGTTTAGGTGATCTCTTGAAACATATGTAATTTCAGGTAACCCTCCTGGGATGAACACGTCTTTCGCTTTTAATTTATCCATAAATTAAGCATATCGATAAGATTGCAGGAACTCAACAACTAATCGTTCCCAGGGTCTAGGTCGATTTCTACAGCCGCCGACTCGGCAATAAGAAGGAAATCTGCTCAGAAGTTAAAGCGTCCGCGCTTCTCCGACACAATGATCTATGAGCTTTGCTCGAAGAATAACAACAAAGAAACGCGAAACGGCTAGGTCACTTTGGGATCGACAACGTTGGGTGGTCCGACTCGAACGACGCATTCTAGGATTCCCCCAACGGGGAAAATGTTTAACGCCCAACACCCTTTAGTAGTGGTAGACGTTTCGGCCCGGCGTGTAGTACTCGGCCCAGCGCAGAACACGGGCCAAATTCTACAAGCCAGGCCGAAACACCCACTGCCCAACGCCCAAGCGCCCACCACTCAATAGTGGTACGGAAACTCACTCCAGTCGGGGTCGCGCTTCTCGAGGAATGAGTCGCGGCCCTCGACGGCCTCATCCGTGCCGTAGGCCAGGCGTGTGGCCTCGCCCGCAAAAATCTGCTGCCCCACCAGGCCGTCGTCCACCGCGTTGAACGCGTATTTCAGCATTCGGATCGCCGTCGGCGACTTGCCCAGGATCTCGCGGGCCCACTCCAGACCTGTCGATTCCAGCTCCGCGTGGGGCACGACCGCGTTGACGGCGCCCATCTCGTAGGCACGCTGAGCACTGTACTCACGCGCCAAAAAGAACACCTCGCGTGCGTTCTTCTGGCCGATTTGGCGGGCGAAATACGCGCTTCCGTAACCGGCGTCGAAGGAACCGACATCGGCATCCGTCTGTTTAAATCGAGCGTGCTCGTCACTCGCGATGCTCAGGTCACACACCACGTTCAGCGAGTGCCCGCCGCCGGCTGCCCACCCGGGCACGAGCGCGATCACGACCTTCGGCATGAACCGGATCAGGCGCTGCACCTCGAGAATGTGCAGGCGCCCGCTGCGGGCCTTATCGATTCCGGATGCCGTGACATCGTCAGAATACTTATACCCGTCCCTACCGCGGATACGCTGGTCTCCCCCGCTGCAAAACGCCCAACCGCCGTCCTTGGCGCTCGGACCGTTGCCCGTGAGGAGCACGACCCCGATGCGGGGATTGGTACGGGCATCCTCAAGCGCACCATACAGCTCGTCGACCGTGTGCGGGCGGAACGCGTTGCGCACCTCCGGGCGGTTGAACGCGATACGGGCGATGCGGCCCGTCGTGTCGTAGTGATACGTGATATCCGTGAGGTGTGCGCTGCCCGGGGCATCCACCCAGGCGGTCGGATCGAAGATTTCTGAGACTGTTGCGGTCATGTCCCTAGCCTACCGGCGTGCCACGATTGAAAGAATTGGGTGAGAGAATTGGGCCATGCTAGCTTCCCGTGCTTCCCGTGCTTCCCGTGCCTCTCTGGCAGATATCCTCGATTCCCTTCGCGTCGTTGCCATTCCCACCCGCACCCGATTCCGCGGGATCACGGTTCGCGAGGCCGCGCTCTTCGAGGGTCCGCAGGGCTGGACCGAATTTTCGCCGTTCCTAGAATACGGCGACGCCGAGGCCGCGGCGTGGCTGGCGGGGGCGATCGATTTCGGCTGGACGGATGCTCCACCACTCGTCCGCGACACAATCGAGGTCAACGCCACCATCCCCGCAGTCCCAGCGGCTGAGGTGTCGGCGGTCCTCGCCCGTTTTCCCGGCTGCCGCACGGCAAAGGTGAAGGTCGCAGAGAAAGGCCAATCGCTGGCGGATGACGTTGCTCGCGTCGCAGAAACCGTTCAGCTGCTCGGCACTGGCGGCCGCGTTCGGGTCGACGCAAATTGCGGCTGGGACGTCTCTTCCGCCGAGGAGGCAATTGCCGCTCTTAATATACACGGATTGGAATACGTCGAACAGCCCTGCGCCACCGTCGACGAGCTTGCGGAACTTCGGCGACGCCTCGCCGGCTCCGGCGTGCTGATTGCCGCCGACGAGAGCGTCCGCAAGGCCGCTGATCCGGTGGCCGTGGCCCGGCGAGGTGCGGCCGACATCATTGTGGTGAAGGCCCAGCCGCTGGGCGGAATTCACTCCGCGCTGGAGATCTCAGCCGCGACCGGCCTGCCCACGGTGGTGTCAAGCGCGTTGGATACCTCGGTAGGGCTGTCGATGGGGCTTCACCTAGCTGGAGCGCTCCCCAAGCAACCCTATGCGTCAGGGCTGGGAACGGCAGCCCTGCTGAGCTCCGACGTCACGGATGACGCGCTACTGCCCGTCGACGGCAGCATCCGCGTGCGCCGGGTAGAACCGTCGGCCGCGCTGTTGACCCGGCTGCAGGCATCCCCTGATCGATCGGCCTGGTGGGCCGACCGCATCGCCCGCTGCTACGCGCAGCTTGAGGCCGGGCCTGCCGCTGGCTAGGCCCAGCCTACCCAGCCGCGCGAATCCCAGCCGCGCGAATCCCATCCGCGCGAATCCCACCCACACGAATCCCGCCCACACGAATCCTGCCCGGCCCAACCTTCGCGCTTCGGCCCAACCTGCGGCTTAGTCCGGCAACCAACAACCCAGGCCAAGTGGCGGCGATGCCCCAGAATGCCCAGAATGCCCCAGCAAAAACCCCGCGACGCCCAAAACCCATAGCCCTCCACAAGCAGCGCACGGCACGTTTTATCCCCAATTCGAGGATCGACCCTCGCTACCGAACCCACAGCAGGCAACAATTGTCACATGTTCGAGACCGTCAGATCGCTGGCCCGCGGAAACAACGAGCTCCTATCGACCGAGGCGCTCCAGTCAATTGGCGTTCCGCAAGACTCAATACAAATAATGCTCAAACGCAACCAACTCATAAGGATACGCAGGGGATTTTACTCAATCGCTCAGAACTGGAAGAAAGCAGACTCCGAACAACAGCATCTTCTCCGAATCAGAGCAGCCCAACAAGCGGTGGGGCGCCCCTTACTCTTCTCTCATCGATCCGCAGCCACCGTGCACGGCCTGCCGCTCGTCGGCCCAGCTGACGCAAAGCTACACGTACTCGACCCGCGCGCAACCGGTACCGGAAATTTTACGGGCATCCACATCCATCGAGATCCAGAAGACCCACACCCGGTCATGCTGAGTGGTCTCTGCGCTACCTCCCTCGCCAGAACGTTAGTCGACGTCGCACGCACTCATCCCCTCATACACTCGATTCCGGTGATCGACGCTGCGCTCAGGAGAGAGGCCGCCAAAATACAAGAGAACCAGCAGGCTGCCCTTGAGATCAAGAATCGGATGTTCGAGGTACTCGATCTCCTAGGCCCACGAAAACGTGGAAAACCGCGAGCTCAGTTCGCCCTTGATGAAAGCACGTGGCTTTCGGATAGCGTTGGTGAATCGATGAGTCGTATCCGTATCCAACAGCTAGGATTCGCACCGCCCATTCTCCAGCAGAAATTTGCCGGGCTGCCGTATCGGGTCGACTTCTGGTGGCCAGGGGCCGGAGTGATCGGAGAATTCGATGGCGCGACGAAGTATCTGAGCCGTGAGAATATGGCAGGGTTGTCCGCAGAAGAGATCGTTTATCGAGAAAAGCTGCGGGAAGACGAGCTCCGCAAGCACTGCCGCAACTTTATTCGCTGGGATATGAAAACAGCGGCAAGTGACCATGCGTTTATTCGGCTGCTGAACTGGGCAGGGGTACCCCGGGCATAAGAGGTTTTCGCGAGACGGATGCCGGGTGCACACGCGCGGCATCGGGTTCCGTCTGAGGTGGGGTACCAGTCTGGGACTGAGTGCCCACTTGTCGAGGCTTGCACTTGTCGGAGCTTGTCGGGGCTTGAGCTTGTCGGGGCGCGTCTGACAAGGCGCGCAAATGATCAACTTTGATGCCGTCTGAGGAGCAACTGCGCTCGGCCTAAGTTGCCGGGTGTGGGCCTAAGGCACAGGCTAGGCCAAGCCGCACAGGCTAGGCCGAGCAGCAAATGATAGGCCCTCAGGGCAAGGATGGCAGAGAAAACTCGGCCTACGAAAGACCCGAGTAGGCGTGCAGACCTTTGAAGAAGACGTTGACGATGGTGAAGTTGAAGATCACAGCCGAGTAAGCGATTATCGAGAGCCAGGCAGAACGCGACCCACGCCATCCCTTTGTCGCTCGGGCGTGAATGAAGCCGGCGTAGAGAACCCAAATAATGAAGGTCCAAACCTCTTTGGTGTCCCAGCCCCAATAACGGCCCCACGCGTGTTCTGCCCAGATCGATCCAGCAATGAGCGTGAACGTCCAGAAGACGAAGCCGATAATCACCATGCGATAGCTCAGATTTTCAAGAGCTGCAGAGTCCGGGAAGCTACGCAGGAACTTGAATGGAGACTTGGGGATAGCCGAGGCGGGAGCCTTCGTAGCGGTAAGAGTTGCCCCATTAGAGGATGCCTCAGCAGCAGAACCAGCAGCACTAACACCAACAGCGGGAACGGCCACAAGCCTCTCGCGCCGCGATTGCATGAGCTGCGCGACAGACAGCCCAAAGCTCAGAGTCAAGAATCCTACCGCTAAAACAGCAACAATGATGTGAATGACGAGCCAATACGAGTCAAGCGCTGGCGGTAACGGAACAGAAGCCACGTAAAAGTTCATTCGGGCGACGCCCAAGAAGACAAGCACGAGCCCCGAGATGAGAGTACCCAAAAAGCGCATGTCATAAACAAATTGGACAGCGATGAAGATCGTGACGATTGCGAGAGTGGCGGTAAGCGCAAACTCGTACATGTTTGCCCAGGGCACGCGTCCGCCCTCGATACCGCGCAAGACAGTGGCAGATAGGTGGAATGCCCACCCCAAAACGGTCAGCGAGAAGCCAATCCGCGCAGCCTTCGAGTTGCGGCGCACTCCATCGCGGGTAGCAGCGACGATGGATACGCCGTCCTCACCCGCCCTATTCGCTAGGTCGACCGCAAAAAAGATAAACGCCAGCGCATAGATAAAAAGCGCAGAGAACAGCGACAACTGCGAATACTGCTCAATATTTTCCAACACAATTCCTCATTCTAGTCGCGGATTATCCGATAGTTGCACGGTGCTTCTCAGCAATCGCCGAGACCGCGCTGCCGAGGGTTGGATCGTCACCGCGAGCGAGCGCAGCGTATTCGATACACACGCCCCCCTCACCGGGAATAGCCTTCACCCATACCCTGCGGCGAGGGATAAAGAGGGAAGAGAGCAACCCGAGCGTAGCGAGAACGGCAAAGAGCAGAACCCAGATCTGTGCAGGATCATGGTGGAAATCAAATGACACAAAGCGGGGAACTTCATCGAGCGTGACCGTGCCCATCCCATTGGGAAGATCGACGGTATCCCCGATCCGCATTTCGAGGGTTGGTGCCCCCTCGACATTTCGACCCGCTATCTTGGTCATCTCGTCGGTGTTGAGCGCGTATACAGAGGTTGGGGTTCCATCGTTGATGCCCAAATCACCCTGATATACCTCGAGCGTAAGTAAGGGGTTGACCAGATCGGGATAGTTCGAAGCGTATGCGCCGCTTTCGAGCTTTACCTGGGTCGGATAGAAGAAACCGATCATGCCGATCTGCTCGCCGAGACCATAGGGCACCTTCACGATTCCAAGCGATGTCAGGTCAGTACCCTGGGGCATAAAGGGAACCGATTCCTGGAAAACGACAACGCCTTCGGAATTCTTGACCGTGATCTTGGGCGCATATCCGTTGCCAAGAAGATAGACATTCGTGTCGTATAGGCGAAGCGGATGATTGACCTTAACGGTATCCTTCCGAGTCGTTCCATCCGTGTCGAAAACCGTCACGTGACTCGTGTAATCCTGAACCTGCCCCAACGCAGCCAGGTTGCCGTCATCGGGCGACACATAATCGACATCAAGTTTATCGAGTCGTACCCCAAACGGGGTAAGCGAGGAGTCATCGAAAAAACGTCCCGGATTAAAGGAGTCATAATCGATGAGCGAGTTCACGCTCGATTCACCTTCGACCAAGAGCTTTTGCCCCTGATAACCGTATCCGCCTCCAAGACCAACAGCGATAAGGATACCCACCAGCGCAGAGTGGAAGACCAGGTTTCCCGTCTCACGGAGATATCCCCTCTCGGCCGAGACGGAGTACTCATTCCCGTTTCGGTATATTTCCGTTCGATAGCGCAACTTCTTGAGGATGAGCTGGGCAGACTCAACTGAACGCTCGGCGACGGCACGAGCATCCTCCATCGAAGCGGCCTCGTTCCGCAGCTCAGTCTCGACAAAACCCGCCATCCGACGCATCCTGGCCGGCGTACGCGGTGGTCGTGACCTCATCGCCGTCCAGTGATGCTTGATCCGGGGAACCACGCAGCCGATCAGCGAGATAAAGAGCAAGAGGTAAATGCTCGAAAACCACACAGAGCTATAAACGTTAAAGGCTTGGATAGGGAATGCATCAAGTACTTTAAAGAGATCTGGATGCTGGGTTTGGTAAAGCGACACACCGTTGGGGTCCGACGTGCGCTGGGGCAGAATCGATCCGGGGATGGCCGCAACGGCTAGCAGGAGAAGCAACAGGATCGCGACCCGCATGCTCGTGAGCTGGCGCCAAAACCAACGAAGATAACCCGAAACACCAAGACCAACGACCGGGCCCTTGTCGGCGCGGTCGACGCTATCAATATGATCAGAGGGGCGCGTCATAGCCGTTCATCACCGCCTGGAGTGCATACATCATTTGTGTCCATAGTCCTGTTACCATCAGCACACCAATCGCGACAAGCAGCGCTCCGCCAATAATATTGATAGTGCGTATATGCCTGCGAAGGAATTGAGTTGAAGATGTGACCCAGCCAAAGCCAAGGGCCACCAAGAAGAAGGGTATACCCAAACCGAGGCAGTAAAACACTCCCAGAAGGGCCCCTCGGGCTGGTGAACCCGTTTGCAAACTAATTGAGCTAATCGCAAGCAGGGTCGGTCCTAGACACGGAGTCCAACCGATAGCGAAAACCGCTCCCAGCAGCGGAGCCCCCAGAAGGCCAGTGCGAGGCTGCCAGGTCGACTTCACCGTTTTCTGCAAAAACGTAAACTGACCAACAAAAACCAGGCCCATTGCGATAACCACAACGCCAAGAACCCGAGTGATCACGCTCTCCCACTCAACCAACCATCCGCCAATTGTTCCGGCGAGCGTCATAATGATGACAAAAATGACGGTGAAGCCTGACACGAAGAGCGACACACCCAGAAGCAATCTCCGCCGGGCCTTACGAGCCACAGCCTTATCGGCGCTTACCTCGCCGCTAAACCCACCGACATAGGCGAGGTACCCAGGGACGAGCGGCAGCACACACGGCGACGCAAAAGAGAGCAGGCCTGCGAGGGTAGCGATCAACGCGGCAGCCCAGAGGTCGCCGCTGCGTATGATCTCGCCTATGCCCAATGTGGTTTACTTCTCTGCGATCGCATCTGAGATGAGGGTGGATAAAATAGAAGCATCGGCAAGCTGCCCCAGGATCCGGGCTGCCACCCTGCCTTCCCTATCGAGTACGAGGGTCGTCGGCACAGCGTTCAGCGGGATAACGCCCGCAAAAGCTCGCTGCACCGCCCGATTATTGGGAGCGTCGATAATCGAGGAATACGTGATACCAAATTCCTCGGCAAATTGTGTAGCCTGAGCCGACTGATCGCGGGTGTTCACTCCGAGAAATTTAACTTCTTGGTCGGCAAACTTCTCATTGAGCTCCTGAAGCTCGGGAGCCTCAACTCGGCAAGGAGCGCACCCCGCATACCAAAAGTTCACGACGGTGACGGAGCCTCGGAAATCGGCAGCTGTCACAGCATCGCCGTTCTCGATGGCTCCCTGAAACTCAACCGGCTTCTCACGCTTGTCGATGGGTATCTCGGTAGTCGAGCCGTCGCCGGAGATGTATCCTTTGTCCTCTCCGGAATTCCATTGCTCCGCGAGGGGATCGCTGCTACAACCGGCAAGCATGCCCGCGGCCATGAGCGCGATAACGGATGCCCGCATCACCCTGGATTTCGTCGTCACTTTTGTCCTCACACCGCACCTATGTCAATGGCATTAGCCAGGAGCGGCTCAGCCGGGTTTGTATAGCCAACCTCAACCCACGCTCCATCGCGTTTCGTGAAAGACGTTATGCTGCTCAGATCGCAGCGCCTGGTCCGCGGGTCGTGGAAGAGCCGTTCGTTCGCGATCGCGAGATGTGCCATCCAGATCGGCGATTGGTGACTCACCATCACGATGTCGCCGTCGTCAGAACTCTCCCAAGCATCATCCATCGCACGCAGCATGCGCGAGGCGATCGAACGGTACGGTTCGCCCCAGCTCGGGCGGAAGGGATTCCAGAATCGATGCCAATACTTTGGCTTGCGAAAGGCTGCGTTTTTGCCGTGGTTCGGAAGCCCCTCGAACGCATTCGTTGGCTCGATGATACGGTTCTCGGTACGTATCTGCCGTCCGAGCGCCTTCGATACGGGTTCTGCAGACTCCTGCGCCCGCTGCAGCGGAGAGGCGAAAAGGCGCGCGTAGCTGCGATCGCGGCTGCGCAGGTCGTCCGCGGCGGCGGCGGCCATCTTATGTCCCAACTCGGAGAGGTGGAACCCGGGGATACGACCATAAAGAACGCCGTCGGGGTTGTGTACCTCACCGTGGCGCACAAGGTGGAGCTGTTTTTCTGGCACCCATCTATTCTAGGTACCTTTCGCTGAGGATTCGCCCGGCAGGTTAGGTGAGGCGAGCAGGCGAGACAAACAGAAAGCGCGATAGGATAAGGCGCGTGACTGAACGCATCCTTATTAAGAACCTGTCTGCCCTCGACGAAGGAACCGTTACGGTGTCCGGATGGGTAGAAACCGTGCGAGATCAGAAGAGAGTGCAGTTCATCGTCCTGCGCGATGAAAGCGGCGCGGCTCAGCTCGTTCAGGGGGCAACCCGCGAGCTCAACGATGAGGATCCGGATTCGGCACACAAGCTTGCCATCACCGAGGCGATCTCCGCGCTGGCGCACGGCAGCTTCATCACCGTGACAGGCCAGCTCAAGAAGGACGAGCGCGTCAAGCTCGGCGGCCTCGAGGTTCTGATCGAATCGCTCGCAGTCGTATCCGAGGCGATTCCCGAGACCCCGATCACGCACGATTCAAGCCTCGATAAGCGCTTGGACTGGCGCTTCCTCGACCTGCGCCGCCCGGAGCAGAATCTCATCTTCCGCATCCAGACCACGTTCGAGCACGCGCTCCGCACGTACTGGATCGACAACGACTTCATTGAGGTGCACACGCCCAAGCTCATGGCGAGCGCCTCCGAGTCGCGCGCAGAGCTCTTCGAGCTCGACTACTTCGAAGGCAAGGCGTACCTCGCGCAGAGCCCCCAGTTCTTCAAGCAGATGGCCCAGGCCGCTGGCTTCGGCAAGATCTTCGAGATCGCCCCCGCTTTCCGCGCAGACCACTCGTTCACCTCGCGCCACGCCACGGAGTTCACGAGCATAGACACCGAAATCAGCTGGATCGACAGCCACGAAGACGTCATGAAGCTTCACGAGGAACTCCTCGTAGCAGGTTTCACCGCGGTGAAAGAGAAGCACGGCGCGGCCATCAAGGAGCTGTTCGATATCGATCTTGAGGTTCCGACTGTGCCGTTCCCGCGCATCCCTCTCGCGGAGGCTAAGCAGATCGTGGCCGACCGCGGCTACGAGATCCCGCGCGCGGATGCCGATATGGACCCCGAGGGCGAGCGCCAGATCGCGGCCTATGTCAAGGAAACCTATGGCCACGACTTCGTGTTCCTCACGGACTATGCGTCGAGCATCCGTCCGTTTTATCATATGCGTCACGAATCGGATGCCGAACTCACCAACAGCTACGACCTCATCTACAACGGGGTCGAGATCTCCACTGGCGCCCAGCGCGAGCACCGCGTTGACGTCCTCATCGAGCAGGCCAAGGACAAGGGGATGGAGCCGGAGGAGCTCGAGTTTTACCTCGACTTCTTCCGATACGGTATGCCCACCCACGGCGGCTTTGGCATGGGGCTCGCGCGCGTGTTGATGCTGATGCTGCACCAGACATCCATTCGCGAGGTCACGTACCTGTTCCGTGGGCCGACCCGCCTCACGCCCTAGGGCGCGGCGCACCACCCGCATACTCCCGTTCGGCCCAAGTCACCGGGTCCCGGCCTAAGCTTCAGCTTGGGCCGGGCAGTGTGACTTGGGCCGAACGCGTTTCAGCGGAACGCTAGCCCTTCGTCGAGCCTGCCAGTAGGCCGCGTACGAAGTATCGCTGGAGCGCGAAGAACACGATTAACGGCACGATGATCGAGATAAATGCGCCCGCGGGAAGCAGGTGCTCGTTGCGGCCGAAGTTGCCGGCCATGTTCGCGAGCTTTGCCGTGAGCGGCGCCACATCTGAGCTGCCGCCCGAGAAGACCAACGCCACGAGCAGGTCGTTCCACACCCAGAGGAACTGGAAGATCGCGATGCTCGCTATGGCTGGCAATGATAACGGAATGATAATTCTAAAGAAAATCTGCGTCTGGGAAGCGCCGTCGACACGGGCCGCCTCAATGAGCTCTCCCGGGATTTCCGAAACGAAGTTATGTAGCAGGAAAATAGCTAAGGGCAGCCCAAAAATGGTGTGGGCTATCCATACCGCGAGAAATGTTCCGCCGATGTCGATGCCGTTGAAGAATTGAAGCAGCGGGATCAGTGCCATCTGAAGCGGCACAATCTGCAACGCAAAGACGATCACGAACAGGACACTCCGACCCCGGAAAGGAATCCACGCAAACGCATATGCAGCCATCAGCGCAAGCAGTAGCGGGAACAGTGTCCCTGGAATCGTGATCACGAAAGAATTGATGAAATACGACGCGAGATTGTCGTTGGAAACCGACGAGTTTCCCAATACTTTTGCGTAGTTCTCAAGGGTGGGAGCCCACTCGGTGAAGATAGTCCACCATCCCTGGCGCTTATTCTCCTGCGGCCGCACGGAGGCAACGAGCAAACCGAAGGTAGGAACGGTCCACAGAAACGCGATAATGATCGAGGCGATGGTGGCGCCGCGCGAGGTGAGGCGACGCTTAACGCGATCTGCCTTTCCTGTCGCGGGCGCGGCATCCGTTCTTGATGTAGTACTCATCGGATTTCCCTCTGCTTTCTGAGCACACGTACGTTGTAGATGACGATCGGCAGCACCAAAAGGAAGATGATGACAGCCAGGGCTGCGCCGTGGCCCCACTCGTTGAAGCGGAATGCTTGGTTATACATGTCGAGCGCAACAACGCTCGTGTCGTTGTTACCGCTTGTCATCGTTTTGACAATATCGAAGACCTTGAGGGTGGAGATGGTGATTGTTGTCACCACGACCACCAGAGAACCCCGGATACTTGGCAGCGTGACGCTCACGAATACCTGCCAGGCGTTGGCCCCGTCGAGCACGGCAGCCTCGACCTGCTCTGTCGGGATCGCTTTAATGGATGCCGAGAGCACCACCATCGCAAACCCGGTTTGGATCCAGATCAAGACCACGATGAGGAAGAAGGTGTTCAGCGGAGCATTGTTGAGGAATTGGACGGGTTCAAATCCCAGCCATACCAGTATCTGATTGAGAAGCCCCGTCTGATCAAAACCCTTAGAGCGATATGCGTACATCAGGCTCCAGATGATCCCCGCGCCGACGAAGGAGATCGCCATCGGCATAAAAACAAGGGATTTTAGAATCTTTTCACCGCGAGATTTGTCGATGACTACCGCGTATGCCAGGCCAAAAACAGTCGAGAGCACCGGCACCAATATCACCCAGATAATTGTGTTGCGCAGGCTAATCAGCGAGCCGCTGTCGGTAAAGATCCAGACGAAATTATCGAAACCGACAAACGCACCTTTAGCATCCGTGAATGATTGCATCCCCGTGCGGATAGCCGGGTAGACGAGTCCGATTGCGAGGAACAGCAGCGCGGGAGTAATAAAGGCGATCAGTTGAACGTAGTCACGGCCTCGCTTAGGCGCGCGATCGGCCAGGAAGAGGATCAACCCGATCACCGCTAAGAAGATCAGTAATCCGGCAAACATTAAGCCGAACTTTTCCCATAAATCTTCGAGGAAACTGGGGCTTTGAGCCGCGGGGAAAAGCGCACCGGTGAAAGGTACCCCATGCGGGAGCGCTGAGATGAGCATCATTGACCTCTCGTGGAAATTGGTGTGTCAGGCGCATGAGCGCATGGGATCCAGGGCACGAAACTCGTGTCGAGCTGGATCCCATGCGCGTACGCTACAGGGTTATCGAGACCGCTACTTGGCTGGCCAGGTGGCGTCGATTGATTGCAGTACCTTGTCGGTGCTCTCCCCGTTGACCCAGTCAACCATTCCCGTCCAGAAGGAGGCAGCGCCGACTGCGGCTGGCATCAGATCGGATCCGTCAAACCGGAAGACCGTCTTGTCATCCTGGAGAATACGCACGGCCTCCTGACCAATAGGGCTCTGCGCGTTCTTGGGGTCGAGACCCTTGTTTGCGCTGATGACCCCGCCGATCTTTACCCTGTTGTTTGCCCAGAGCGAGCTGGACAGGTAGGTCTGCAGCGCCTGAGTCGCCTTGCTATCGCTGAATGCCGTCACAAATTCGCCACCGCCGACGACGGAGTCTCCGCTACCTTCCTTCTCGTTGGGGAGCAGGAATGCCCATACGTCACCGTCTTCGGCAACCTTTGTACCCTCTGGCCACTGCGCCTCGTAGAACGAAGCCTGGTGATGCAGCGAGCAATTCCCGTCGAGGATGGCGAGACCCGCATCCTGGAACGTTGTCGAGTTGATGGTCTTCACATCGCCGAATCCACCGTTGACATTCTTGGGATCGAGGATGATCTTTCCAACCGCGTCGAAGGCCTTTCTGATCTCTGGAGAGTCAAACTTGACCTCACCAGCGACCCACTTATCGTAAACCTCTGGGCCGGATTGGCGCAGTACGTAGTCTTCGATCCAGTCGGTGCCGGGCCACCCCGTCGCGGTTCCGGATTCGAAGCCGACGCACCAGGGGCGATAGGTATCACTCGTGTTATCTTTTGCCAGATCTGCCGTAAGTTTATTGAGTTCGTCAAGGGTCTTGGGCGGTTCAACTCCCCGGTCGGTGAAGTCAGACGGCGAATACCAGACCCATCCCTTCACGCTGGCCATGAGTGGAGCAGCGTAGAATTTACCGTCCTTGCTGCCGTAGGCTTTCCAGCTTTCGGACCAGCCGCTGTCTACGTTATCCTCGACAGACTTGGGCGGGGAAGCAACCTTGCCCGTGTCGATCATTCGCTGCAAAAGTCCCGGCTGCGGGATAATGGCTAAATCGGGCGGGCTACCACCCTCGACGCGCACATTGAGCTGCGTCTCAAATTCTTGGTCACCGTTGTATTTCACGGTGATGCCGGTGCATTTTTCGAAGTCAGCCCAGCTCTGCTGAATTTGTTCGGCTTCGACGTCAACGATCGTGGAGTACACCTCGACCTCATCGCCGCTAAACGTGCCGTATTCCTTGTAATCGTTGCAATCGGCAGCCGCCGTCTCGTCTCCGGTTGATCCGGTGGAGCATCCGGCCAAGAGCATTCCGGTGGCGCTTGCAAGGGCGATGGGCAGGATCCACCGTCGCCGCGTAGTTGATGTTGACAACATAACCTCTCTCTTCGTTGAGTGTTGACCCAGTGGTTGATGTTTGACTCTCCGCCAACACGAGCTGTGTATACGCGTTTTATTGCGACGCAGAGCGTTCATCTCACTAAGGAACCGTTTCCACAAACAGTACGACACTTAAGGACAATAAATCAAGGCCAGCTCGGTCACGCTTCGGACACAACTTAATTCTTGCCGATTTACCGACAATTTATTGTCCAATCATTTCAATAACCGGATGCCTAACGAAGATGCAACCGTTTACAAAAAATGGAATCGGTTCCAGATTCACTCCTTCTGCGCTAGTGTTACTTCAATCGACAATGTTGTCGACACTAACTTTGGAGGTCTGCATGTCTACAATTGCGGATGTCGCGCGCCTCGCCGGAGTCTCAAAATCAACGGCATCGCGAGCTCTGAGCGGGCAGGGCTACGCCGCCCCTGGTACCCGAGAAAAAGTTGAGGAAGCCGCTCACACCCTCGGATACACCGTCTCCGCCAACGCGTCAGGCCTCGCAACCGGCAAAAGCCAGAGCATAGCTGTGCTCATTCCTATAATCAATCGCTGGTTCCTTGCCGAGGTTCTTCAAGGCCTCGAGAGCATCCTTCTCTCGGCGGGCTACGACATGACGGTCTACAACATTAGCAACAACAACAGAACGCGTAGCCGGGTGTTCGAGTATTTTCTTGCGCGACGATCCTTTGACGGGGTCATCCTGGTGGGCATAAACCCAACGGCTGAGGAACTCGAATCAATAACGAGGATGGAATGCCCAACTGCGGCGGTCGGAGCCCCGATAGCGGGGCTAGACAGCTATGTACTCGACGATTACCGGGCCGCACAATTGGCCACCGAGCATCTGCTCGCTCTCGGCCACACCCGCATAGCGTTTGTCGGCGGCCCCGAAGAGCATTTCCACAATAACGACCCCGCTTCTTCCCTCGTACACAACGATCGATTCCGCGGATACGAAAGCGCGATGAGGGATGCCGGACACGCCGATGCCGTGATGCACGCGCCGTGCCCCCTCGACCTCGAGAGCGGGCGTCAGGCCGGGCGTAGCTGGCTCGCTCACCCCGAGCATCCGCTATCGGCGATTCTGGCGGAGAGCGATGAGGTTGCCTTCGGCATTATTCTGGCGGCACACGAACTGGGTAAGGTGGTGCCCCACGATGTGTCCGTCGTTGGAATAGACGGGCACGATTATGCCGACACGTTTAGCCTCACAACCATCCAGCAGAGCCCTCAACAGCTGGGCTCAACCGCAGCGCACGACGTGCTTCGCCGGATCGCCACGGGTAACGAACGCACGTACCCGGCGGCAGTCGCGCCCGAGCTCGTGGTACGTTCTTCAACGACCGCACCCTCAACAACGGCACCTTCAACTACGGCACCATCAACGACAGAGACATGACACCCGCCAGAGACGTTTGGGCCGAACCCGTTATCGAACCAGAACGCTCAGCTCTTCCTGTTTGCCCGTTTCTCCTTCGGTAAGGCTCGCGGTATAGCGCGCGGCGCTCCCTACCTCCACAGCGCGAAGAGTTGAACCGAGTGTCACATCAAGCGTCTGAACGGGTTCCCCCGGCCCAGTGCTGAAACGTTGCACGCGCGCGGTACAGGACGCGTCATCGGTCAGTTTCCACATCTCTCGTTCGCCTGCGATCGATTCGCGAACAAGCTCGCAATTACCAGCCCTCAACAGAACTGCCTCGTTCCCCACCGGCATATCTCCGAGAACAATGGTGTCGGATGCTCCGCCTTGCGTAGACGCTGAAGACCACGGTTGGGTAATCATCAGCCCCGCTGCCGCTGTGAGGACAATCGGTACCGCGATGAGGGCAGTCTTCGTCACAGGGGCGAGACCGGCCAACCACGACGCCGCCGCACCGGCCGCAGTCGGTTTCAGAGATTCGGCGGCCAGAGTTCCGAGACCCGCGAGAAAGACGATAGACAACAGGGCGCGATCGGTACCGCGGAGCCTACGCGCGACGATACTGCAGCGCGGACAGTTCTCCACATGTACGCTTCCAGCTGAACCCCGACCCGCGGCTAACTCGCGCAGCTCGGACAGGGAGTCCGCGCATCCCTCATCGAATGAATCGGCGACAGCCTCGACAACAAAACGGTCCCGAAAATTGTGGATCGCGGTTTGATAGAGCCTGGTCACGGCGACCGGATAGGTACCGATAATTTTTGCAATTTCTCGGGACTTGAGGCCCTCGACAACACGAAGCCAGATCACGCGCTGACTTTTCTCGTCAAGTGAGTTGAAGGATTCGATTAGCCATCCAGCGGTATCGCCTTCGTCGTGGAAGGTCTCAGCTTCGAAGAGTTTGGCGATTTCCTGGGGGTCGTCAACCTGTTCGTGCTCGCTTTTGCGCAGGGAAGACACCGCAACGGCACGGACGGTAGACATCAGGTAGTGCTGCATCGACACGGTCGGACCTTTGCCGCGGCGAATCGTTTCCATGATTTTCGTGAACGCTTCGTAGACAACGTCCTCAGCCTGGGGATGCGTTTTGACGTATTTAAATGCCTGGACAAAGGCTAGACGTTCGTACTTCTCGTACAGCACACCGAATGCTTTCGCATCTCCCGCACGATACTCCGCCAAGAGCTTTTGGTCAGATAAGAATGACTCTGTGAATTCGGTGTTGTCTTCCATGATTGTCCCTAAATATCCCCCAACGTGAGTGGGTGGGGCAGCCGGGGCCGCCCCACACAGTCATCTTTCTATCATGGTGTGCGAGACTCTGCCCCGCGACGACGACGCGTACCTATGACGAGTGCAGCTCCACTCAGCATAACCAGTACGCCCAGCATTGTCATCGTAAAGAGGTCCTGCGCACTACCGGTTTCGGATAGGGCGACCTTGTTGCCCTGAACCTTGGTGTCGTTGCCAGCCGTTCCGCCACCGCCCGGTACCGTCTCGTCGAGCACCGTATAGCCGACCTGAGCGCGGACCTGAGCGCGGTCATTGAGCAAGGTCAGCTGATGCGATCCGACCTCGGACACCGCCGGAAGCAGCGCTGATAGTTGCGCGGTTCCGTCCGCCGCCGCGGTGAACGAGCCGACAGGCAGCGGAGTCGAGTGCAATTCGATCGCATACGTCTTACCCGGAACAAGTCCCGCGGCCGAGATCGTGACCGTCGTTTTGCCCGCGTAGCCGCTAACAGCATCCACACTCAGCGAAGGAGCAAGCACGTGCAGCAGCACGGGCACCTCCACCGCCTGGCCAAGAGTGTCCTTCACAGTGACGGTGAACGTCTCGTCGCCCGACCAGGAGGTTCCGTCAGTCGTGAAGACGATGTCGCCGTTGCTGATGGCAACAGTTCCGACAAAGCCGGAGGGCGATTGGACGGCGTCAAGGTCCAGCCCCTGCGTATCAACCGCGGCAACGACGTCCGCGAGAGGAACCGTCAGGGCACCGTCAACCGGCACGTTGTACTCCGGCAGCGAGCCGGGGATAATCTCCCCCGCCTTGACGACGTTGAAGCTGTAGAGCAACTGGGCTGTTTGCCCCAGGTCGTCGGTAACCGTGATCTGAAGGGTCTCTTCTCCGAAGAACCCCTGCGCGGGCGTGTATTGCACCTGGCCGCCGGAGATCTCAGCGGTTCCCCCCTGCGAGGGAGCGCCCAGGTCTGCCGCGGTGAGCGCCGTGAGCGTTCCGGTTGTTCGCGCGCTACCGATCGGGTCTAGTACGACGCTCTTGTTTTGGGGGATGCTCGTGGTAACGTCCGTCGCGCTCGGTGGTGCTTGGATGGTCAACGTCGCCACCACAGCCTTCGACGCATTCCCCGCCCCATCATGAGCGACAAACGACACCGCATACTCACCAGCAACACCAAAGTTCACGCCCTGCGTCACCGACCAATTGTCCCCATCAACACCTGTACCGTCTGGATCCGTCGCCGTCACACCAAACAACGCCACCCACTCAGCAGCCGTCCACGCCACTACCGGGGCCTCCATCCGATGCTTCACCACCGCGGTACCCACCACGGCTACCGGCGCGGTGGTGTCCTGCACCACAAACTTGCCCGTCGCCGTAAACGTATTCCCGAACGAATCCGTCGCCGTGAACTTTACGTCATACCCGATAGCGGATGCCGTGGCAAAATTCACCGCACTACTATCGACCGTCCACGGCTGCAACGTCGTCCCCGGCGCACTCGACGCCTGCGCATTGAAGAGTGCCACCCATTCAGCCGTTGTAGCAGGACGCGTCGCGCCCATCTCAAAAACGACCTGCGCATTGCCGAGCGTCACCGTCGGAGCACCCGCAAACGCCACCACATACGTGACCTGCACCGTGGATATGTTCCCGGCGTTATCCGTTGCCGTAAACACCACCGGATACGACCCGGCTGTTGCGTAATCCACACTCTGCGACACAGTAATGCCGTTGAGTGCGGTGGTCGGCATACCCGACCCCGCATCCGACGCTGCCACACCATACGCGGCAATCCAACCCGCATCGGTCGTGACCGGTGAACCACCCTGCGTGAACGTGACGTCCGTGTTTGTGGTCGTGAGCACCGGTTTCGTCGTGTCCTGCACTGTGAGCTGGCCCGTCACCGTCGCCGTGTAACCGAGAGAATCCGTGACAGTGAAGATTACCGGATAGGTTCCCTGCACCGTGTAGTCCACCGCGGCAGAATCCACCGTGACACTCGCCACCGACGCACCGGCACCCGTCGTGGTCGTCACTCCGTTGAACAACGCCTTCCACACCGCATCCGTCGCCGGATGCGCGGCACCCATCTCATAATTCGCCGCCGTGCGACCCAGCGTGATCGTGGGGTCCCCGACATACGCGACCGTATACGTCACCGCCACCGGCGTCGCCGCGTTCCCCGCCGCATCCGTCCCCGTGAACGTCACCGTGTAGGTTCCCGCCGTCGTCGGATTCACCGCGGACGCATCCACCGTTACCCCGCCCGTGGCAGGCATACCCACCCCGGCATCCGCCGCGGTCACCCCGAAGAGTGTCATCCAACCCTGCGCCGTCGTCGGAACAGCAGGGCTACCCTTGGCATAGGTCACTGCCGGGGCTGTGGTCGACACCGTCGGTGCGGTCTTATCCACCGCAAACACCACGCTGCTCTCACCCGACGTATTACCAACCACGTCACTCGCACTACTCACCACACGATACCCGCCATCAGCCAGGCCCGCCGGGATCGTCACTGACGGAGCCGCACCCAACGCGGTACCCGACGCCACCGTCACAGACGACACATCAACAATCTTCCACGAATGCTGCACCACCGCCGTACCAACATCAGAAGCAGTCAACACCGCCGCCGACGGATTCACCTTCACCGCAGCAACACTCACCCCGCCCTGCAACGACGCCGCCGCAGACACCGGCACCTGAGTATCCGTGTAATACACACTCACACCCGTCGCACCCGTCCCCGGCTGCAAGCCGTTCAGCGCATACGTCCCGTCAGCACCCGCAGTCACCGCACCACTAAACACCGACACATTATTCAGCGCAGAACCCACCAACTGCGCACCACTGGGCGCAACAAACAGCAGACTGTAGTTCCCCGGAGCCAGACCTTCCAGGCCGGTGAACGAGAACACCCCCGACTCAGTCGTCGTCACACTCCCCTTCTCCGTCGTGCCTTGCATCAGCTTCACCGTGTAATCCTTCACAAACGGTGCCGCCGCAGAACCCACCCCCGCACCAATCGGCGTATTAGCCGTATTCGTCAGCTGCAGGCTACCCGACACCGTAGTCTTCGCGACAAGAGGCAGCCGCAGATCCTTAATCCACTTCTTCACGCCCACCTCGTCACCCACCTTGAACGACGACGACCCCACATACTGCGACGTGTTCTCGGTTCCGTTCACCGTGGCGTCCGTTACCTGCGCATACGTCAAGAACCCGTCAGCATCAATGGCGGATGCCGGGAACGTCACGTTCGTATTGCTCGACACCGGCTTCACCCGATACGTCTGGTTCGGATCCAACCCAATGAACGAAAACACCCCATCCACCGACGCATCCGTATTCGGCGTCACCGGCGAACCAACAACCACCGGGCTACCGGAGACCATTTTGTAGAGTTGCAGCGACACGCCCGCCCCGTTCAGGCCAGGCTCACCCGCATCCTGCACCCCATTCGTATTCAAATCCAGAAACGCCTGACCCGACAACTGCGTATCCCCCGCCGGAGCAGACGACTTCACCGGCACCGCCGGCGCCTCAGCAGCAACCCACACACCAGCATCACTCTTAAACCGGTACGCCACCGTATTCTTCGCCGTCGAACCATCACGCGGCGCAGACGCCGGCACCGTCGCATCAAACGACAACGTAATCTTATCCCCCGGAGCAAACTCCACCCCAGCAGCCAACGTCACCCGCAACGCTTTCGCGCCCGTCGCAGCACCCGTATACGGCAGCCACGCAGCACCCGCCACATCAGCACCCGCAGCATCAAAACGCTGCGGAGACCCCGACGTCGAATACTCCACCACCGCCCCAGACGACGGCACACCATTCACCAACACACTTACATTGCCCGACAAATTCACATCAAACGCCGAACCACGCTGCGCACCCGAGTTCAACGTAAACGCATCCCCCACCGCCGGCAACACATCAATAAACTGAAAATCCTGATAAATCGTAGAACCCGTATTCGACACATCCACCTGATAATTCACAGACCCACCCGGACGAGCAGTCGCCGTCCCCGCACCCTGCACAATCCCAGCCGCATCCTCAGAACCCTTAATCGTCGTCGACGAACCAACAGACGTCGACGGAGACACCGAGAAATAGCGCTCCCCCACCAGCGAATTGGTGGTCGAAATACCTGCTGCCTGCAACGCGGCCAACGCTTCAGCGCCAACCCCCTGGTACGGGCCGAATGAAGACGGATCGGCCAGGCTCTTCTGAGCGAACGGAGCTGCGCCAGCCGGCGAGACGGTGGTATTCAACGGGGAAACGGTGAACGAGTTCTGCGTAGACGATCCCATGCCGAGCAGCACGGTCTGCTTACCCGCAAGCGCCGAACGAACTTGGATGCCGCCCGCAGCAATAAACTCGGTGAGACCATCCCGACCCCCGCTGATCTGGCCAGATGTGACCCTCGCGTAGCTCAGCGTCGACCCATCGGAGAGTTGCACAGATCCTGAACCAAAGCTCGTCTTCGGATAGCTGATTGGAATCCCCCTACTGCATGATTCAAAAGTCAACCAGGCATACGATGAACAGGTTTGTGGGCTATTCAGCGTGGAGGTTACGCCTTTGGGGGTGATCGCAAAAATATAGGGCTGTTCGGTCGGCGTCAAAGCGTCGGAACCCACATGACCGAGGAATCCCAGGCTATTTCCGTTCGAATAGGTCTTATTGAAATCGTCGCCGTTATAGCTGTTCGCCGAGTTTCCCGCGGCGATGCGAGGAGAAGGGTCAGCCGGTGTGGCTACGACGGCCACCGCCTTGGAGAAACCCGAGTCGGGAGCGAGGGAGAGCACCGTGCTCACGTCGGTCGGGTCGACGTAGGTCACCGAGGCCACCCCAAGGTTGACTGAGGAACCGACAGTAAGCTCGTTTCGGGCTTGCAACGTCAGGCCCACGCCTTGTAACGGAGAATTTACCACAGTATTTATATCAGCTATGCTGTAGCGGATCGCAGTAATAACGCTCGGATCCGGCAGGCTGACGGCATTTCCGTTCATAGGAAGCGGCTGCCACGAAGCAGCGGCCAGCACGCTATCCGTCGTGTACTCGACAGACTTGATTGGAAATGTCGACGCTGTTGATTTGAAGCCCCCGCTAATACCGCGCAATATGGCCTGAGGAGGAATGGGGGCGACAACGGTGAAATCGGTGATTTTTCCCGCGGGTGCTGTCGCATTTAGGCGATGATTCCAATCAAACAGGCCGCCCGGAACGACCTGGGTCGAACCTTTAGCTGCGTCAAAAGCGAGCACCGCTGCCACAGGGGCTTGCACTACCACCTTGTACACGCCGGAGTACGCTACGATTTTTGTGGTTCCGGAGGCATCGGCGTCGTCCTGAACCGAATACAACACGGAATAGGTTCCGGGTGCTGTGCCAGCGGGAATCACTACGCCGAAGGGCATCTGCTGCGAAATGTTCCAGGCACCATACGCGCGGATCGACGTGTTAGCATCATTCTGCACTGTCGTATAGCTCTGGCCCTGTCCAACGGTATTCATCATGGCTGGGCCCGTAGCAGACCAGGATCGCGGCATGAGCTGATCGCCCGGTGCCGAAGAGGTCCAATCGGTCACAACCTGCAAATTCCGAAACGATGTGCGAGCGCCGACGGGGGAAAACACGGGGTACGTGGTCGCAGGAGTGGTGCCCGGGTATCCGGTGATGGTGCTGGGCGCGGCCAAGGTCCAACTTCCCGGGGTCACCGGCGCTAAAGTCGCCGCGATGGTGCCGCCGGCGGCTACCGCCTGGCTGGTAGCGGTCTGCACGAGCGCAACGCTTGTCGTCGAGGTGCCCGTAGTAACAGCCGTAGCGGTGAGCGTCGATGCTATGGTGGCCGTGGCCGACGGATTCGCGTTCACGCTCGCCGCATACACGGTACCCGAGTACAGCACGCCCCATGTGACGGTGAGCGTATTGGACTGCTCATCCCAAGTCTGCGCAGTGGCACCAACGGGCAATGCGCCGTTATTGGTGCGTTTCAGCGAATTGTCGAGCGTAAGTTTCGTCACCGCTCCGGCCTGAACCGTCGTTCCCGACGGCAGCGAGATCTGGACCTCAAACGGTACCACATCAGTGTAGGACGACACCGTCGTCACCCCACCGTTCTTGACCGACAGGCCGAAATCGTTCACTCCGGCGAATGCCGGGCTGGCCTGCAACCCAGCAAAGACAAGCAGCAGCGAAACTACCGCCGCAACAATCGCCCCCAACGGGCGACCCGACCGCGCGCGACCCGGCAAACTAAACACGGATGTTCCCCATCCCCCTGAAGAAGAAATCTGACTCTTCAACACCACACCACTTTCGATAATAAACGCTTCGCCATCGCCACAACCTGCAGCACAGCTGTCATAGCTCGGCGAACCAGGCTTGACAGTGATCAAGACGTTTACCAATCCCAAAAATTACACACCGACACGAAAACTCATATTTTTCTTTGGCAGGATGAACCTGGCCGGTGTGGCCTTCAGTTGCTTGCGCATCCCCTCCATAGATTTTAAGCCATGTCTAACCCCGTCGATAGTTCTCAAGCCACATTCCCAGCCCCACAAGCAGCACGGGCAGAACTGTTTCGTTCCCTGCACGTTCCCGGGCATCCCATCATCCTGTCGAATGTGTGGGACTCGATTAGCGCGCGTACGGTGGCCGGAGTTGATGGGGTTCGGGCGTTAGCGACCGCCAGCCACGCCATCTCCGAGATGCACGGGGTGAGAGACGGGGAGAATATTACGGTAGACACTGCGATTAACTGGGCACGGATCATCAGCTCATCGGTAGACCTACCCGTATCAATTGACTTCGAGAAGGGATACGCGCCCACTCCGGGAGGCGTCGCCGACAATGTTCGCCGCCTCTTCGAGGAGTCGGAAGCAGTCGGCATCAACATCGAGGACACCGTAGACGCCGACATCACACTTTTTTCGCGGGCCGAAGCGGCGGACCGAGTCTCCGCGGCCCGCAGCGGAGCCGAAGCAGCAGGAGTGCCGGCGGTCATCAACGCGCGCGTCGACGCTCTGGCCATCAACCCGGGCGACTGGGATGACGCCATGGCCCGCGCGAACGCATACCTCGACGCGGGTGCTGATGTCGTCTTTATCCGCAGGCTTCAGACCGAAGACCAGGTCGCCCGGGCGCTCAGCGATGTAAACGGACCACTCTCTGTCATCAGCAATCCGGAAAGTATCCCGCTCAGCCAACTCGCGGCGCTCGGCGTTTCTCGGGTGAGCTTTGGCCAGGGGATGATGGGGACAAGCATGGCGGCCCTCGCCCGTGCGGCTGCCGCGGTGACACGTCTCGAAGCCTATCCTGAGGACCTGGCGTTCCCCGTCTAAACCGAGGATACACAGCTCTCGTTTGCCCCGAATAGTACGGTTTTCACGAAGAACCCTCTATGTCAGGCTGTGTGTGAGTCACTCTCTTACCAAAACGGCAGAGGAA
>JBBAQX010000069.1:0-26321 GCA_040400085.1 Lysinibacter sp.
AACCGACTCATACGAGCAAAACCGTAACCTGGTACTTAGCGACGGTACTCGCGCTGACTCGATTCCTAACCTGGAAATCCAGACGGGCGACATTGAGGGTGCAGGCCATGCCTCCGCCACGGGCCGCTTTGACGACGAGCAGCTGTTCTACCTACAGTCGCGTGGGATTAGCGAGGCTGAGGCGCGTCGCCTAGTGGTGCGCGGCTTCCTGCTCGAGGTGATACAAAATATCGGGAACGAGGATCTCGAGGCGCGGTTGAACGACGCGATCGAAGCATCCCTCAATCGAGCCCTGACAGGCGGGGCCGATAGCTGATGAGCCTAGCGCGAGTGTGCTCCGTCGAGGAGCTTCCAGCAAATCAGGCGAAAAGAGTTGTTCTCGAGGGTATCCCCATTGCCCTTGTGAAGGATTCCGCCGGAGATGTGCATGCGATTGGTGACACCTGCACCCACGGGGACATCAGCCTCTCCGAAGGCTTTGTCGAAGGTAACACCCTGGAATGCTGGGCCCACGGATCAGCATTCTGCCTCACCACGGGAATCCCACAGTCGCTTCCCGCATACGAACCCGTACCCGTCTATGAGATTCAGATCCAAGACGGCGACATATTTATTGACCCAACTGTAACGAAAGAGATAACGGCATGAGCTCAGTACTGGAGATCAAGAACCTTCAGGTCAGCGTAGAGACCGACCAGGGAACCAAGCAGATCCTGCGCGGGGTTGACCTCACCATCAAGCAGGGCGAGATTCACGCGGTCATGGGCCCGAACGGATCCGGAAAATCAACGCTGGCATACACGATTGCTGGGCACCCCAAGTACATCGTTGACGGCGGATCAATCACGCTGGACGGCGAGGATGTTCTCGAAATGTCGGTTGACGAGCGCGCACGTGCGGGGCTCTTCCTGGCAATGCAGTACCCGGTAGAGATTCCCGGCGTGACCAATACCAACTTCCTGCGCACGGCGAAGACCGCCATCGATGGCGAAGCCCCCGCGATTCGCGGCTGGGTCAAAGATGTTCGAGTCGCCATGGAAAATCTCAAGATGGATAAGTCGTTCGCTGAACGCAACGTCAACGAGGGTTTCTCAGGTGGAGAGAAGAAGCGCAACGAGATCCTGCAGCTTGAGCTGCTCAAGCCTCGTTTTGCAGTTCTCGACGAGACGGACTCGGGCCTTGATGTCGACGCGCTCAAGATCGTATCGGAGGGCGTTAACCGTGCCCACAAAGACAACGACCTTGGCGTGCTGCTGGTTACCCACTACACGCGGATCCTTCGCTACATCAAGCCCGACTTCGTGCACGTTTTTGTCGAGGGCAAGATTGCCGATCAGGGTGGCCCCGAACTCGCAGACCGTCTTGAAGAAGAGGGCTACGACCGCTACCTGACTCCGGCTTCCTAGGCGCTTTACGATGAGTACAGTTACCTCTCTGGAGCCTGACTTTTACGAGCAGGCGATCGAAGCGCTGAAGGATGTGTCCGACCCGGAACTCGGCGTGAATATCGTCGACCTCGGGCTCGTCTACGACCTTGGCTGGGACGCCGAGAACGAAGCGCTCGTGATCAGCATGACCCTGACCTCGGCTGGCTGCCCGCTGACGGACGTCATCGAGAACGACGTCGCCGAGTCCCTCGACGGCCTCGTCAAAGCCTTCCGCATCAACTGGGTGTGGATGCCGCCGTGGGGGCCCGATCGCATAACGGATGACGGGCGCGACATGATGCGCGCGCTCGGCTTCGCGATCTAAAGCTGTTTCGCGTTTCGGCCTGGGGTGTTCCGTTGGGCCCATCTGATCTGGTGGGCCCAACGGAACACCCCAGGCCGAAACTGGTTATTCGTCGTGTCTGGGCGGGTCTTCGGTTTTTGAGGCTCCGCTGGTACGGTGAAGTATGGGATACAATCTCGAAAGCAAAAAGTTTAGCTGGGTCTCTGTCCTCCTGCTTGTGTATAGCGTTGTGGTACTAGCGATAGGCGTTGCCGGTTTTATCGTTACCGATAACTTGTTGTTTGTGCTGTCGGCGTTGGGTTTTGTGGCCGCGCCTTTGACTTTTACGGGATCGCGTCGGAAGGTTTTGCGCGGTTTTACGGCAGAAAGATCAACCTCAGCCCGGATGCGCTAGTCGAGAAGCCCGAGGGCGCTGCACGTCGCGATGACCTCGTCACGAGCATCCCCGTCAAGCGAACGAAGCGGCAGTGGAAGGTTGGGCGAGCCCACCAGGCCGAGGTGTTCCGCGAGTGCCGACATGACGCGTAGGCTTCCGAAGCGACGGTAAAGCTCCCACAATGGCTCCAGTTCCGCCGACAGATCGGACGCCCGAGAGGCGTCTCCCGCCCGAACAGCGCGCGTGATTGCCAGCGCCGGGGCGGGGAACAGTCCGCCGAGCACAGAATACCAGGCGTCGCACCCGCCATTGAGGCCGTCCGTCGATAACGGGTCAAAGCTGATGCCGAGGGTGACGTGACGGGGGAGTCTGGTGCGGAGGGCATCCACGCGCGAACGGGCCGCGTCGGGGCCGCCGGGTATCCCCGGAATCTTTATCGAAGCCACGTGGGGGAGAGCGGCGATACTTTCGTAAAGATCGTCCGTGAACGTAAAGTGGGTGGTTCCCGGGTTGTCGTAAACGCATAGCGGAACAGAGAGTTCAGCAGTCACCGTCTCAAACAGCCCAAAGACCTCGTCGGACGTCAGCGGCTGGTAGGACACCGGCGCAAGCAGCACGCCGGCGACACCGGCGTTTTGAGCATCCTCTGCCATGCGGAGAACCTGCGCCGTACGCAACGCGCCAATACCCACGATGACGGGGGTATCTCCGGCGGCGCCAACGGCGACGCTCGCCGCGCGCGAACGTTGCTCGCGGGTGAGGTAGGCGTATCCGCCTGTCGAGCCGAGCGCGCCGATGGAGTCGACACCCGCCGCCGCGAGCCGTTCGATCAAACCAACAAAGGATGCCTCATCAACGCCGGTCTCGCTCGTGGGCGTCAGGGGGAAGGCGCTAAGTCCCGTGAAGATGCTCGTCATGTTACTGGCTTTTCTCAAATTCATTAAATGTTTCGGCCACCTTCAACAAGAACTCGTCAACCTGCGACTGGTTATAACCGTCAAGCCAACGAGTATGTTTGAACTGGACTGAACGCACATCCTGAGCAGTGCATCGGGCCTCAGAACCTGTCTCAACAGATGAACCTTCTCTTCGTCGCAGTTCCTCGACTACTTTGTCCAAGAAATCATCGACCTGGTTGATCGAGTACCCAGCCTGAAATTTGGTAATACTGAACCTGTGGTTGTTGACATCGTCAGATGTAAGCATCGGCACTGATCTCTCGTTCTGTGTGGTTTTAATAATAATGTGAGCTTTCATGCTATCCGAAAGGTCTTAGCCGGCAGATGTCTCGATCCAGTAGCGGCGTTTCCCGTTGCGGCTGTCCTCGTAGACACCACCCTGCGATTCGATAGTGGCCTGAGACGCGCGATTGTCTTCGTCGCAGGTCAGCAGGGCTGATGCGATACCAAGCTCGTGTGCCAGCGGAAGCGAGAGGCCAAGAGCGTGGGATGCGTGGCCTTTTCTGCGGGCAGAGGGCCGAACGCTATAACCGATATGACCGCCCTCGTTGAAAAGAAAATCGTTGAGCTCGTGGCGAATCGCAAGCGAACCAAGAAACGTGTTGTCCTCGACGATCCACAGATAGGTGCAGGGGACAAAACCGGGAGCGCGCGGAGTCTCGGCAAGGGCATCGGCGACCAGGGCATCCGTAAATTGATGAAAATTCGCCGGGACGTGCAGTTCGCTAAATGGATGGGGCTCTATGCCTGCGCCGTCTCGATGTGCGCCCTCAAACTCAGCTGTTCCTTCCAGCCAGGAGGCCTGATACTTCGGATGGGGAGCTACAAGTTGAATCATTATGCGAGCCTATCGAGCGCGGCTAAACTGAGTCATTGGTTTCTGATGCCGCGTGGAACAAGCTCGAAACGTCCGTGTATGAGTTCGAGGCGGGTGGTTATGCCGTTGATCGCGTGCTTCAGAGCATCTGCGAGTGTGGTGCAGACGTTTTTCACGTCACCCTCGACGAGGATGCCGGGGTCGCGATCCGCGAATGCGTTGACTGTGGTGTAGAGGTAGCGATGCTCGATTCCGAAGAATTCATCGATACTGCCGAGGATCTCTTCGACGCAACCTGCTTCTGCGATTGCACCGAGTTCGTCATCGGGGTGGGCTTCTCACTAACGGATGCCTCAGAAATTCGCTGGGTAAGCATCGGCCTGATCTGCACCAACGATGGCGTTGCGGGGGTATACGCCGATTGGAAGATTGACTATTCGCCCAGCACTCAATTACTGCAGGCGTTGTGAGTCCTCAGGAGTCTTGAGGCTCAGGTGCCTTGAGCCTTGAGGCGCTGCGTGTCGAAGGTTCTTGGGCGGTACGCGTAGGAGCGGTTGCTCGGTTCGGGAGAGCCGCGCCGAGCGCGAATGCGGCGTAACCCGCAAGGAGCAGCAACAAAATATGATTGCCCTGGCCCGGGGCTGCGTTAGGGTATTGCCCGTCGAATGACAGCACCAGTATGGCATCTAGGGCAAGGCCGATGATGGCAATAGACGAGCCGATCTTCGCCCGCTCATCGGTGTTCTCGCGCCGTGCAAATAGTCTCACGTACAACGCCCCGAGAACCAGACACACTATGGCAACGATGGGGGTGATCACCAGGAGAGGTAACGAGCCGAGAAAAGGGGCCCCCAGAATAATGGCGGCGGTTGCGACGCCCCAAATAGTTACGGCTGGAACAATCGAGTTATAAGGCCAGGGCCAGCTTTTCATAGGGGAGGAGCTTCCGTTCGATCTGGTTAGTTCTGGTGGTGTTGTTGGCGCAGCATGTTGGCGCACTCCGGCATTAAGAAGTCCGCTTTCAAGGAGTGCCGGGAGAGCTTCTGAGGAGCCCGTGGAGAAAACTTTGCTCGACAAAACGCGGAGCATCCCGTACGGCGATAGCGCCTGTGCGCACGCCGTCGGCGGCAGCGATCACTAATCCGCTGAGAGACAGGCTTATCCATTCCGCGGAGAGGTCTACGCGAAAGATCCCAGCTTCCTGGCCGGCACGGATAATGCCGATAACCCGAGACTCGCCCTCAGCCGCGCGCGCGTGCAGCCGGGGTTCGAGTTCCCCCGACAGAGATCTGGCGGCGACAAATCCATAGCTGGGCGCCATTGCGCAAATCTCGGCAAGGATCTTACGCATCGCACCGAGCGGGTCGTGTTCACGGGATACCGCAGCCGAGGTGGCGTTCACGTATCGCTGGATTGTTTGTTCCTCGACCGCGCACATCAGTTCTTCACGAGTGCCATACGCCCGAAAGAGGGTCGCTCGGCCGACGGATGCCCCACGAGCGATCTCCGCCATGGTCGCCCGGGGATTCCTTCCGAGCACGGCCGCGGCTGCCTCGAGGAGATCTGTATTTTCGGCGTTTTTCACATAATAACTGTAACATGACTGAGACGCATTTCGTCTCAGTGGGACGTAAAGAGTTCGGAAGGTTTACCAAAGACATCCCCAAGCGAATCTCGCTCGTCAAGGCAAGACGCGATCTCGTTCGCCCCATATGACAGAAAAACGAAGAAAATCTTGCAATATGCGGCGAACGAGACATAACAGCTGTGCCAAGATGCGCCCGAAACGCAGACTCAAGGCTTGCGCGCAGCAGAATGCCGGTACACTTGAGTTTTGGCCGCCACCGCGGCCCGCAGATTTTACGACAGCGAGACTGTCACCGGAAGGAACCTCAACCGCCATGCTTGCTGTGGAAAATGTCGCTATCGACGTCGGAGCCCGTCGCCTCATGTCCGAGGTGTCATTTCGCGTTGCCGCCGGCGACAAGATCGGGCTGGTCGGCCGCAACGGTGCGGGGAAAACAACTCTCACGAAGCACCTCGCCGGGGACATCCAGCCGGCCGAGGGCAAGATCGACCGCGGGGGAGAGGTTGGCTACCTCCCGCAGGACCCACGATCGGGCGACCCCGAGCAGCTCGCCCGCACGCGCATCCTTGATGCTCGCGGCCTGGGCCAGCTCGTTCTCGGCATGGAAGAGTCGTCGCTCAAGATGGGCGACCCCGATCCAAAAATTGCGGATGCCGCGATGAAGAAATACGGCAAGCTCACCGACCGCTTTACCGCGCTTGGCGGATACGCGGCCGAGGCCGAGGCCGCCTCGATCGCCAGCAACCTGAACCTGCCCGACCGGATCCTGAGCCAGCCACTCAGCAGCCTGTCCGGTGGGCAGCGACGCAGAATCGAGTTGGCGCGCATCCTGTTCTCGGATGCAGAGACGCTGATTCTCGATGAGCCGACCAACCACCTTGACGCCGATTCAGTGGTGTGGCTGCGCGAGTTCCTCAAGAGCTACCGCGGCGGCTTCATCGTGATCACTCACGATATCGAGCTCGTTGGCGAGACCGTGAACCGGGTGTTCTACCTCGATGCCAACCGCCAGTGCATTGATATTTACAACATGAACTGGAAGAACTACCAGAAGCAGCGCGCAGCCGACGAGGAACGCCGCCGCAAGGAGCGCAGCAACGTCGAGAAGAAGGCCGCGACCCTGCAGCTGCAGGCCGCTAAGTTCGGCGCGAAGGCCTCAAAGGCCGCCGCCTCGCACCAGATGATCGCCCGCGCCGAGAAGATGCTTTCGGGCCTCGAAGAGGTTCGCGCCGTTGACCGCGTGGCCAAGTTGCGTTTCCCCGATCCTGCTCCCGTTGGCAAGACCCCGATCATGGCGGAGAACCTCTCGAAGAGTTACGGCTCGCTCGAGATATTTGCCGGTGTCGACCTCGCTATTGACCGCGGATCTAAGGTGGTCATCCTGGGGCTGAACGGTGCCGGAAAGACAACGCTACTCCGCATCCTAGCTGGAGTGGATGCTCCAGATACCGGGTCGATCGAACCCGGCCACGGTCTCAAAGTCGGCTATTACGCGCAGGAACACGAGACTCTTGACGTTGATCGCAGCGTGCTCCAAAACATGATGAGCGCCTCGCCTGACATCAACGAGCAGCAAGCCCGCAAGGTCCTCGGATCGTTCCTGTTTACAGGGGACGACGGGTACAAGCCGGCCGGCGTGCTCTCCGGTGGCGAAAAGACCCGCCTGGCCCTCGCTATGCTCGTGGTGTCGTCGGCAAACGTTCTGCTGCTCGACGAGCCCACGAACAACCTCGACCCTGCGAGCCGCGAAGAAATCCTGGATGCCTTGGCCCACTACAGTGGAGCTGTCGTCCTGGTCTCCCACGACGAGGGAGCCGTACAGGCGCTCAACCCCGAGCGCGTACTTATCATGCCCGACGGCGTCGAGGACCACTGGAACAAGGATTACCTGGAGCTCATCGAGCTCGCGTAGGTTGCTGGGCTAGAGCCCAGCGGCCTAGCGAACCCGGTCGAGGATCTCGTCTTCGATATCCGCGTCGCTGCGTTTGAGTGCGGCTTTTGCCCGGCGCTGCTCTGCCCGCTTCTTCTCGTCGGGGTCCTCCGCGTTGAGGCTGCGGAATTCCTGGCGCGCGGCCCAGCCTAAGCCGAAGAAGCCCATGATCGCGAAAACATACCACTGAAGCGCGTAGGACAGGTGCGGACCTTCATCCCGCTCAGGTTTCACAGCCTTCTTGGGGGTGATCGCCGGGCTGGGATCCTCAGACACGAGCAGTCCGTATGCTCCCGTAAACGTTGGTTGCCCAATCCGTTCGGCCATATCGGGCAAGTGGATCGTGGCGATCTGGCCGTCGATGGCAGAGCGGCCCTCCAAAGTCGGCTCGCCCGCCTTGAGTCGGGCGTCCACCCGCACGACGCCGCTGTGGGCAGCGGGAACCTCGTCCGGGGCGTCCTGAGCCGACCCGGTCGGAACCCACCCTCTGTCGACGATGAAGACACGGCCATCCGTCAATTGAAGGGGAACGAGAACCTCGAACCCGGGGTTTCCGTTAAGGGGCCTGTTGCGCACGAGCGTCTGATAGTCAGTGAGATACGTACCCGTCATCGAGACGGTGCTCCACTTCTGCGACTCGTCGTCGTAGGAGGTGAGCTCGGGTAGGGCATCTTTAAGAGGAACAGCCGTGGCATCGTAGTTAGCATCAATACGAGATATCTCGGCGCGTGCCTCTGCCCGACGGGCAAATTGCCACTGGCCTAGGAGCACACACACAATCGCGAAAACGATAGTGAGGGCGAGATATCCTGCCCAGCGACGCGAAAGCAGAAAACGCCATCCGTCAGTCATTCGAGCCGCCGTTCATTTGAGAGATTACCTTCACCGGGAATGAGCGCGCCCGCAAGAACTCGGCTAAAAACTCTGAGTGCTCTACGCAGGCGAGCCACACCTTGACCCGGTCCTCCGTGTGGATCTTGGGGTTGCGCCACTCGATTCTATCGCTGGCAGCCTGATTGCATCCTGCGCGCGAACAGGTGGGCTCAACGGGTGAATCGCCGAGCATATTGAGCAGATTTGGTCCTCCGCTCAACGCGACTCGCTTCCCTCAGAGCCGGCACTATGCTCGTCGTCATTCTGCTTGGGATCGTCATCATGCGTTGAATCGGACATGACAGGAAAATCAACAACGATCAGGGTCTCTGCCCCGGCATCCGACACATCTGATGGCTCAGAAGCCGATTCGGGATGCTCGGTCAGCGCCAATCGCTCGGGCCGCTCCGCACGAGAATCAGTAGAATCAGCAACGTTCGCAATAATCACAGCAAAGTAGGGAAGAACTATTGCACCGGCGGCGAACACCCACACCCACCACCCGGAGACAAAGGGTATGGCCAAGAAGCATGCGAGTCGCACCCCCATCGTGATGGTGTAGTTGCGCATTCGATGCGATCGATCGACCTGCGGTGAGGCAGATAATGAGGTAGCTGTTTGCTGAGGTTTCATGGCTTCTGTGTGTTTATTGGTTGAGCTACCAGACTACGCTCTAAGCTTGAAATCTGCCCGCAAACACGAGAGGAATCTTTATGACCACGCCCAGAACCGTTTTAGTAACCGGAGGAAACCGCGGAATTGGTTTCGCAATTGCCGAGGAACTTATTGCGCAGGGCCACCGTGTCGCCGTCACGGCTCGCTCCGGACAGGGACCAGAGGGAAGCCTATCCGTCGTTGCCGATGTGAGCGACGCTGAATCAATCGATCGCGCTTTCACCGAAATTGAGGATGCCCTTGGTCCGATCGAGGTCGTGGTCGCCAATGCCGGAATCACGAAAGACATGCTTCTGATGCGAATGTCTGAGGAAGACTTCACCGAAGTCATCGACGTCAACCTCACGGGTGCCTTCCGCGTGGTAAAGCGCGCCTCGAAGGGGTTTCTCAAGCAGCGTTTTGGCCGCGTGATCTTTATCTCCAGCGTGGTCGGGCTTTACGGCGGGGCAGGACAGGCCAATTACTCGTCGTCTAAGGCCGCGCTCGTCGGCTTTGCACGCTCCATCACCCGCGAGCTGGGCGCGCGCGGCATTACGGCTAACGTCGTGGCCCCCGGCTTCATCGAGACGGATATGACCGCCGAACTTCCCGAGGAGCAGCAGGCGGAATACCGCAAGGCCATCCCGGCCGGGCGTTACGGGCAGGCATCCGAGGTTGCAAAGGCCGTGAGCTGGCTCGCGAGCGACGATTCCTCGTACATTTCCGGCGCTGTCATCCCCGTTGACGGCGGGCTCGGGATGGGGCACTAAGTCACGTTATGGGGTCGGGTATTACTTCGCATGTTGCTCAGGATGAAGACGTTGACGCCTGCGTCGGCCTCTGGCTTCGTGCCCTGAAGGAACGTGACGGCAGGGATGCCACTGCGGGTACCGCAGAGCGGTGTCGCGGCAAGCTTAAGAATTCGCGTGTGTCCTGGCGGGTATATTGGTCAGGGCACACGCTAACCGGGTTCGCACTGGTAAGCGAGCCAGGAAGCGGTTACCCGACAGATCCCCAAGAAGCTGCGTATCTCTCGCTTATCGCCGTGGATCCACACGCACAGGGCGCAGGTTTAGGCAAACGCATCCTCACCGAGCTGGTGGCCGAGGCCACATGCGCAGGCTACCCGTCGCTCGTGCTGCACGTGATGACGAATAATACCGCGGCAGTCGCACTGTACACGGGTCAAGGCTGGCTTCCGCACGGGCCGTTGTTAGAGCATCCCCTCACGAAGGAAACCGTGCAAACGTATGTGCTGGATTTGGGCCAAGGTTGGCCGCGCAGACTAGCCGCGCAAACTAGCTTTGCCCGAGCATCCGTTCGAGATGGGGGATGACCAGAGCCAGGTCGGGCGTATCAATCGATACGTCGGCCCGCTCCCGTACCACGGGCTTGGCGTGGTAGGCAATCGACAGTCCCGCGGCATCCATCATCGACAGATCGTTAGCGCCGTCACCAATTGCCACCGTGTGTGACATATCCACGTCGTGGGCGGCGGCCCACTCACGCAGGGCATCGGCCTTGGCCATGGCATCGATGATCGGGCCTAGTACCCGACCGGTGAGCCTTCCCTCGCTCAGCTCAAGCCGGTTCGCGCGCCACTCGTCCAGATTCAGGTCGGCCGCGAGCCTATCGAGCAGCTCGTGGAAACCACCGGAAACCACGGCGACAGTTCCGCCGTTCTCATGAATGAATCGAATCAACTCCCGCACCCCATCGCTTGGACGGATGCGCCCATAAACCTCACCGAAAACACTTTCGTCCAGCCCCGCCAGGGTCGCCACCCGCTCCTTCAAGCTCTCGGCAAAGTCGAGTTCCCCGCGCATAGCGCGCTCCGTAACTTCGGCCACCTGTTCGCGGCTCCCGGCGGTGTCAGCAAGAAGTTCGATGACTTCATCTTTGATCGTGGTTGAATCGGCATCAAGGACGACGAGGAATGGTGTTGCGAGTGTCATGCTTCGAGTATGCCATCTCACGATAAGCTGGGTGACATGTCTGCTGTTCTCGAATTCTCTGATGTCTCGTACGTGCGCAATGGAAACCGGATCCTTGACGGTGTCGATTGGAGCGTTCAGGGAGACCAGCGATGGGTGGTGCTCGGACCGAATGGCGCAGGAAAGACGACCCTTTTACGCCTTGCGACCGGACACGACTTTCCCACAACGGGAACCGTCG
This sequence comes from Lysinibacter sp., assembly GCA_040400085.1. Lineage (GTDB taxonomy): Bacteria > Actinomycetota > Actinomycetes > Actinomycetales > Microbacteriaceae > HNR. The sequence goes on from JBBAQX010000069.1 coordinate 11,104, forward strand.
ATATCCTCGACAACAGGCTCGGACGGGTAGACGTTTTTGAGCTGCGCAACCGGCTGGGTTTCGCCTCCTCCGCGCAGGCAAAACGAATTCCGTTCCGCGAGACCGTGCTCAATACGGTTATCACCGCCGCATACTCGGTAGAGGGACGATGGAACGAGCAATATGACGACTTCGACCTTCGCCGGGCCGAACGAGTCCTGCGCGAATGGAACCTCGAAGAGCTTGCAGACCGTTCCTTCGGGACCCTCAGCGATGGCGAGCAGAAGCGCGTGATGATTGCGCGTGCAGTCATGACGGATCCAGAGCTGCTTCTGCTGGACGAACCGGCGGCAAGCCTCGACCTGGGGGCGCGCGAACGGTTGCTGCAATTGCTGAGCGGCTACGCAAGCTCACCCACCTCACCCGCAATGGTTATGGTCACCCATCACGTCGAGGAGATCCCTCAGGGATTCACGCACGCGCTTTTGCTGAGCAGCGGCGGCATTGTGGAGCAGGGGCCAATTGACAGCGTCCTCACCGCCAGCAATCTCAGTCGCGCCTTCGGCCTCGAGTTTGAACTCAGCAACACCGCAGGCCGCTACGCGGCACGTGCCGTGTAGGCGTTTCGCGTTATCGTAAAATGCCAACCATCTGCTAAAGTAGGTAGCTGGCCCTAGGCCTCAAAAACTTATGTGCCCACCGTGGGCAGTAATGACCCACCATCGACAAAGGATTATCGGATGAAGACAGCAATCCACCCAGAATACAACGCGGTAGTTTTCCGCGACCTGGCATCGGGCGCAACGTTCCTTACGCGTTCAACCGTGAGCAGCAGCAAGACCATCGACCTTGACGGCGTAACCTACCCGGTTATCGATGTTGAAATCTCGAGCGAGTCGCACCCGTTCTACACGGGTAAGCAGCGCATCATGGACTCCGCCGGACGCGTGGAGAAGTTCAACCAGCGCTTCAAGGGCTTCGGCGCTTAGGTTTTACACTCGTAAGCCCAACGGCTTACACGAAGGGCCCGGATGCTGTTAGCATCCGGGCCCTTCGTTGTTTCCTGCGAACAGATGTATCGCTTACCCCAGCCGCTCCGGCCAGGAACCGTTTGCTACGAACCCGGGGTCCCGCTGGCGTCGCATGTACTCCTGAAAACTTTCGGCCTGCTCAAGCGCCCAGGCAATCTGCTTAGCGTGAATCGTCTCTAGATCATCGGGAAGCTTCGCGCTGTGACGCACCGCTAGTTGCTGCATCACTCGGCCCCCGGCTATGGCGTCCTCGCCCGCATCGTGTGCGTTGCCGAGGTTCACCCCGTAATGTTCGCAAGCCGCCTCCAGCGTACGCTTTCCTCGTCGATACCGATCAACAGCCTTATCAATAACGAGTGGATCGAGCACGGGTGATGGATTGTTCAGCGGTTCTAGCTGGTGCCGTAACGCCTCGCTGCGGACGACGTCAAGGTCGTAGGGTGCGTTGTACGCGACCAGGGGCAGCCCTCGTGAGAAAACCTCTCGGATCCGGTCAAGAATCTGTTGCACCCCGGTGGCGGCATCCATACCACCAGCGATTGCCTGGGCGGTTGTGACACCGTGCACTGCGGTGGCTCGTTCGGGAATCTCAATCCCTGGGTTGATAAACCAATCGTGCCGTTCCGTGACAACACCTTCCGCATCGAGCAGGGCGATCGTCGCGGTAACGATTCGGGCTTCCGACGTATCGATACCCGTTGTTTCGGTATCGAAGACGGCAAGGTTCTGGCACCACAGTGGGACAACGATTTCAGTCATATATCCACTTTAGAGGGTAGCCACCGACGAAATCCTGCTCGAAGGGAGGTTAACCCTGTGTCGTTCCCAGAACAACCGGAGAACTCCTGCATAGACTTATCCCGATGACTTCTCCCACCTCGGCACTCGATACACTCCCGATACCCTCGTCTGAGTACCCGGAATGGGTGCTCGCACGGCTGAGCGGTGAGCGGAAAAACATGAGCGTTACTGACCAAGCGGGGAACGTCGTGAGCGAGACGCCCTACTGGGAATATCATCCGTCAATCGACAACACAATGCCAGCCCCGACCATTGTCATGGTGCATGGCTTTCGTGGAGATCACCACGGGTTGCTGCTGATTGCGGCGCACCTTCCCGAATTTCGAATTATCGTTCCTGACTTGCCCGGGTTTGGCGTGTCATCGCCGTTTGTGACGGGGGAGCATGATCTGGCCGCTTACTCCCAATGGTTGGCGGCATTTGTCGCGGCCGTGCGGGCACCCGACTCGCCCCTCTACGTGCTAGGGCACTCCTTTGGGTCGATCGTATCCTCAGCAGCTGTTACGAGAGCGCTCGGAACAGCTACATTGGGCGATTCTCTGCCCGACAAGCTCGTTCTGGTGAACCCCATCGGTGCACCGGCGCTGAGTGGCCCGCGCGGGGTACTCACGCGATTGGCGATTTTTTATTATTGGGCGGGGGCTAAGCTCCCCGAAAAGCTCGGCTATACGATTCTGACCAGCCGGTTGATCACCAGGATCGCAAGCATCGCGATGGCAAAAACACGCGACACCGCACTTCGCCGTTGGATTCACCATCAACACGATATGTACTTCAGCGCATTCGCCAATCGCAGTGTGGTGCTGGAATCTTTCACGGCATCCGTTAGTCATGATGTGAGCGAGTTTGCCCCGCAAATCACGGTGCCAACCCTTTTGATCGCGGCGGATCGCGACGACATCACCGCGCTTCCAGCACAGGAACGCCTATTCACCCGATTTAAGGATGCTCAATTGCGTGTCATCAGCAGGGTCGGCCATCTTGTGCATTACGAAAAACCGGCAGAAGCAGCCCGACTGATACGCGAGTTTCTGATGCGGGATGCGTAGCCCTACACCGAGATTGAGACGATTCTCTCGAGGAACTCGCTGATTCCGCCCTCAACGCGAATCGTTGCCCGAGCATCAGCCTTTGTTGCCCCGCGATTTACGATTATGATTGGCTTCTGTTCTCGACGTGCCTGCTCAACAAGCCGGATGCCCGTATTGACTGCCAGCGATGACCCCAGCACCATGAGGCCTGCCGATTGAGCAACTATTGCCTTAGCCGCTGAGAATTTTCCGGTGGGCACGAACTCACCAAAGTAAACCACGTCGGGCTTGAGCATCCCTCCGCAAATTGAGCAACTGGGAATCCTGAACGACTCGATATCGCTGACCTCGGCGTCCCCGTCGGGATTCATGCGCACGAAGTCGGGGTGGTCAATGTCCGGGTTGAGCGCGGAGAGCTGCCGTTCAATCCCAACCCTGCTGAAGGATTGCCCGCAGGTCTGGCAAGTGACGCTGCTCATCGAGCCATGGACGTCAACGACGCGCGAGGAACCCGCCCTGATATGCAGGCCGTCTACGTTTTGGGTAATGACGCCGCTGACAACGCCCATAGATTCCAGCCGGGCGAGGGCCACATGCCCCCTGTTCGGGCGGGTTTGGTTGAATGCAAGCCAGCCTCTGTGGCTGCCGGCCCAGTAGCGCTTGCGATAGTTCTCGTCACTGAGAAACTGATTAACTGACATGGGGTTGCGGGGAGGCGAGCCCTCTCCGCGATAATCAGGAATGCCCGAGTCTGTACTGATTCCCGCACCCGTCAAGGCCGCGAACGGGCCGCGGGCTAGCAGGTCACTCAGGGAATCAAAATCGGTGCTATTCACCTCTGTGTCAACCATGCTTACGGCTCGGTTATTCCGACCCGCCCGCTATCCTTGAAGAATGAACCTGATCCCCATCAGTGACCTCGATGCCCCCGAGCTCACCCATTTTGCCAAGCTTACCGATGTGAGCCTTCGCAGGATCCGCGAGCCGGAAGAGGGCATCTATCTTGCAGAGGGAAACAAGGTGATGGCACGTTCGATCGAGGCAGGGCATCATCCGCTCGCGGTGCTCACCGAGGAAAAATGGCTGGACAGCATTGCGCCAATCTATGTGGGCTATCCCGAGGTCCCGATCTACGTGGGCCAGACCGATGTCATTGAACGACTCACCGGCTATAACATGCACCGCGGTTCGCTCGCGGCCATGCAACGCCCGGTGCTGGCAGACCCGGCCGATCTTTTGAGGGATGCTCGTCGCGTCATCATTCTCGAAGACATAGTGGACCACACCAACGTAGGCGCGATCTTCCGTTCGGTTGCTGGCCTCGGCGCGGACGCCGTTTTTATCACCCCGCGCTGCGCGGATCCGCTCTACCGCAGGAGCGTCCGGGTGAGTATGGGGACGGTCCTCCAGGTCCCGTGGACTCGCTTGCCCGAATGGCCGGATGCTCGTACTCTCCTTCACACGCACGAATTCCATATTGCGGCCCTCGCCCTGTCTCACACGGCAGAGACTCTTGACCAGTTCGCTGCCCACGACTACGAGCGGATCGCCTTTGTCGTCGGGACGGAAGGAGACGGACTCAGTCACACCGCCATCCAATCATCGGATACGGTGGTCACGATTCCGATGAGGGAGGGAGTGGACTCGCTCAACGTCGCTGCGGCTTCGGCTGTCGCGTTATGGGAATTGCGACCGCGTTAGTGTTGAGCATTTCACGCCGAGTCTATGCCGGAGGCCTTCACCTCTCGGGGTGTACGGCTCTCGCCTGCGGACGTTTAGGTTGGACCTGATCGCCAGAGGATTGGTGACGAATGCGGCGTAGTACCCACGGTACTAGATATTCTCGAGCCCACGAAACATCCTCTCGACGTGCCTCGCGCCAGGTTCGTTCTGGCATGGGCTCGGGCTTCATCGGTTCGAGATTGTTCTCCACGTTGAGCGCGGCGAGGACGATCCGCGCAACGGTGTGGTGGCCCAGAGAATTAAGGTGAAGACGGTCGGGTGACCACATTCCGGGATCGGGCAGCTCATCGCTCGCCCACTGGTCCGCGACGATGCAATCGTATTTATTCGCGATCTTGCGCACATTCTCGTTGTAGATTGCTACTTTGCCTCGAATATTGCGAAACACGGGGGAGAAGCCGACGTCAACCGCGGTGAATAACACGATGGTCGGCTTGTTGATGCTGAGCCTCTCGATAGCCCATTCGAGCTTATCCGATACCGCATCAGGGTCGGAGCCCGGGCGGATGACGTCGTTTCCGCCCGCTGAGATCGTGATGAGGTCTGGGCGTAGCTCTATTGCAGGCTCAATCTGCTCGTCGACGATCTGCTGGACAAGCTTTCCTCTCACGGCTAAATTCGCATAGGAAAAATCATCGGTCTTCTCGTTGAGTACCTCGGCCACACGATCGGCCCAGCCCCGGTGGCCCCCGGGGCTATGGGGCACTGGATCGCCGATTCCTTCAGTGAACGAATCGCCGAGTGCGACGTAACGCGACCATGGGTGTTCTTGAATCATATGCTTGTGAACCTTCCTAGCGCATCCTAGGTTAGCGGAGATGTGTGACAGTGTCAGCACTTGCGGGTATTCTTGAAGGTCGTGACTACCCCACCCTTGCCACTCGATGGCGCAGAACATGCTCCCGGCACACATGCCGCCGAGCATCTTTCGCCTGCCTTCCCCGCGAGGGCACCGTGGGGAACTGCGGCGAATCTTCGCGCTTGGCAGGAGGAAGCGCTCACCGCTTATTTCAGGGAAGAACCCCGCGATTTTCTGGCGGCCGCAACGCCCGGAGCAGGTAAGACAACGTTCGCGTTGCGACTTGCCGCGGAGCTTCGAGGTCGGGGCACGGTCGATAGGATCGTAGTAGTTGCGCCGACGGAGCACTTGAAAACCCAGTGGGCAAATGCTGCCTCCCGAGCGGGTATTCGGCTAAATCCTCATTTCAAGAATAGCGACGGCTATATTCAGCGGCCGTTCCATGGTGTAGCCCTCACGTATGCGCAGGTCATCATGAAGCCCGATCTGCACAGGCGACTCGTGATGGAGAAGGACACCCTCGTAATCCTGGACGAGGTCCACCACGGCGGGGATACACTCAGCTGGGGAGATGGCATCCGTGAGGCGTTCGAGCGAGCTAAGCGACGCTTGTCCCTCACGGGAACGCCTTTCCGTTCCGATACCGCACCGATTCCTTTCGTCGAATACGCCCCCGATAACAGCGGCATCCGTGTCTCCCAAACCGACTACAACTATGGGTACGGCCGGGCGCTGAAGGACGGAATCGTGCGCCCCGTCATCTTTATGGTCTATGCGGGATTAATGCGTTGGCAAACGACGACGGGCGACCACATGGAAGCCCGCCTTGGCGAAGGCAATACCAAAGACATCACTTCCCAGGCTTGGCGTACCGCTCTCGATCCCGAGGGCGAATGGATGCGTTCGGTTCTGACCGCCGCCAACAAGCGCCTCACGGAGGTGCGTCTTAGCGTTCACGACGCGGGGGGACTTGTCATCGCGACTGATCATGCGACGGCAAAGGCCTACGCCTCGATGCTTCAGAAAATCTCGGGGGAACCGGTCGCGCTGATTCTGTCTGATGATAAACAGGCATCCGACAATATTGATAAATTCTCTGAGGGGGACTCCCGTTGGATGGTCGCCGTTCGGATGGTGTCTGAGGGCGTTGATGTTCCTAGGCTTTCGGTTGGGGTTTATGCCACGTCTTCCGCGACGCCGCTCTTTTTTGCACAGGCGATCGGCCGCTTCGTACGGTCGCGGCGACGCGGCGAAACAGCTTCGGTCTTTATCCCCAACGTCCCGACGTTGATGGCGTTGGCCGCGGAGATGGAGCTCGAGCGGGATCACGCGCTTGATCGCCCGTCGAGTGACGATCCAGAGGGCAACCTGTGGAACGAAGAAGATGCCATGGTGGCCGCCGCGAATCAGGAGGAGCGGGCCTCGGATGCGCTCACGCGAGAGTTTGCCTTCGCGGCTCTGGAATCGGATGCGCATTTTGATCGTGCGCTCTTTGACGGCGGCGAATTCGGCGGCTATGCCGATATTGATAGCGAAGAAGAGCTCGATTTCATTGGCCTTCCCGGGATCCTTGAACCGGATCAGGTCAAGGAGCTGTTAATGCAGAGGCAATCCCGCCAGGCAAAACGTTCGGCGGTTAAACGCGGACAGACGGAACATATCAGCGAGGTCGCTGAGGCGCCCGAGCCGTTGTATCGTACGCTGAAGGAGCAGCGTAAGCTCTTGAGCAGCCTGGTTGGCATGTATTCAAAGGTCTCGGGGGAGCCGCACGCCATGATTCATGCTGAGCTGCGGCGGACCTGCGGCGGACCTCCTGTGCCTCAGGCGAGCGTCACGCAGATACAGTCGCGGATCGGGATTCTGCGAAAACGTCTCGGCTCGAATCACTAAGCCTTTTCGGTCTCGATTGGCGGATGCCTGGTTTAGTAGCTGGGCAAAATTGCCTTTTGAAAGCGGCTTAGCCCTCATGTATTGTGTTACCCAATCCCGCCGGCCGCGGTTTGTTGCGCTTGAACGGAACCTATGTAATTTGGTGTGACCCACGACGCGGGATAGTGTTGAGTTCGAATATTTACGTTCCGGGGAGTAGCCTCGGCAACGTTACGACAAGGGAGTAACTATGGCGAATATTAATGTCTCGTATGCTGAGATGGAATCCGCAGCGACCCAGTTGGCAACTGGTCGGGATGAGATCACACAGAAGTTGCAGCATTTACAGAACCAGATCAACAATCTGGTGGCCTCCGGGTTTGTGACGGATCAGGCGTCGGGCAAGTTTAATAATGCGTATAACGAGTACACCACGAGCGCTAACACCGTGGTTAACAAGCTCACCGAGATTCAGTCGTTCCTCACTCAGACGGCGTCGGCGATGCGCGATATGGATTCGCAGATCGCGTCGAAGATTAATTAGTAGCTAGTGCTTGCACTTTGTTGTGGCGGTGTGGCACCTGTGTGGGCGCTGCGCCGCCACATACGCGCCGAGAGAAAGGGTGGCGATGTCAGCTCGTTTAATGCTGAAGGATGATGTGCTGCTGAATGCTGGCGCAGAATTAGTCGCGGCGTCCCAGAAGATGTCTCACAATTCGAAGGGTGTTCCTGGCGAGTGTGCGAGTATCACCGGAATTGGCGCTGATGTGCGGGCATATCTCGTGAATGTGCAGGATGGTCGCTTAGCTCTTGCTGATGCGGCCAAGACGGGGTCAGCAGCGGTTGCTCAGATCATGGAGAGCAGCGGCCAGCTCGACCAGCATATCGGGGCTACGTTGCAGGCGGGGTTTGCCCTGAAGGCTAGGGAGAAGTGATGTTCGTTCCGGCTCATGCTGATGAGGTTCTGCCGACTGGTACGCCGAAGGCGGGCACTGTCGACGAGATTAACGCGATGAGCACGTTTATGGGCGAGGTCGAGACGGATGCTTATGCGTACATGCTGCATGTGCAGAATGCGCAGCATACGCTACTAGATGCACAGGGTACCGCTGTGACGAAGGTGCAGATGAAGCTGAGTGACAGACTGTGGCCGGGCGCTCATGTTATGCATGAGAATGCTGTGGAGGCGAAGAAGGAATTTACGTCGTATGCGGCCGAGGTTGATCGTATACACGGTGATGCTGATCGGGTGGTGACGCGGGTCGATGAGGATCTCGTGACGATCAGGTCGCAATCGCAGACGATTACGGACATTGGGCAGAAGATCAAAGCGCCGGTTTCTTATACGTGGGATGTGGGTGCTCCCGGGATGATGCCCGACCCGTCATTGGGGAAAAAGGGCGAGGATATGACGTCGGCCGAACGTTCGTCAGCTGAGAGCTCGTTGCGGGCGCTCCACGAGCTCACGTGGATGGCCGCCGCCACGTCGTGGCGGCAGGCACTTGAGGATATCGAGACGCAGAAAACGAAGTGGCGCAATCTGATCAATGACCGTCAGGATGCCGAACGTCGGTTGCTTCGCGGGTTGGCCGCGACGAGTGTGGGCCAGCTGATCGCGATTTCGGGTGGAAGCGATCAGCAGCGGCAGCAGATGGTGGCGACGACGATTTCCGGCGAACTCTGGGGGGAGGACGCAGCGGAACTCACACTGGCGAAGGATCATCCTCTCTTGGACAAACTGATCGGCTCGACGACGGGTGGACATGTGTGGGATTCCCCGCCTGACCCGGATGGGGTGGCTGCGGCGTGGGCGAAGCTATCGCCGGATGAGCAGGAGACCCTGATTCGCGAGGTTCCGTGGGTCATTGGCAATCTGGCGGGGGTACCGTTCGGGGTGCGGGATCGCGCGAATCGGATGCTGTTGGATTACTACATCCTCCATCAAGACACCCTCAGCCCCGCGAGTAATACGGCGTTGGATGAGGTTATGAAGGCGCTTGCTGGTGACGACGGCGCTCCTCCGGTGAGCCTTGTAGGTCTGAACTTAGATGGCTTGGTGCCGATGGTCGCCGTTGGGTACGGCCAGCTGGATACGGCGAAGAATCTGACGTGGGAGGTTCCGGGGATGCTGAGTGACGCTGACGCGGCGCTTCCTGGGTGGGATCGGGCGAGCAAGAACCTCTATGCGGAGCAACTGGGCCTACTGGATGTCGCTGGTCGGCAGGACGAGGGAAACGCGGTTATCTCGTTCTTGAGTTACGACACCCCGAATATCGCCACGGTCACAGTACCGTATCCGGCACGGGCCGGTGCTGATCGATTCGCGACGGAGCTGGATGGCACGTATGCGACGCGGAGCGCGAATACGCCGTTGCCGAATCTGGCGGTGTTGGCGCATTCGTATGGCACGACGATGGCGGCGAATGCGTTGACGCAGGTGAATCATGCGGTGCAGTCGTTCACGATGGTCGGTTCTGCGGGCCTCGATGGCGGAAAGGTGCGTTCCTTTACTGATCTGAAGGTGGAGTCGGATGCGGCGGGGAACCAGCGAATAAGTACAACTATGGCTGGCGACGATTGGTTGGCCCCTCTTGGTTCAAATCTGTCGAACAGGGTGCAGCCTAATCCGCAGTCTGCCAAGAGTTCAGATTTCAGTATTGATGGAGCCTATTCGTTTTCTTCTGACGGCGATGGGGAGTTTAAGCCCACAACAGGGCATGACATTCTGCGGGGCGACGAACAAGGTTATATGGACGTTGGAACCCAATCGTTGTGGAATGTCGCGGCATTTACGACAGGTGAGGTGGGTCAAATGGTGGGTGAGGTTACTCAAACGGTTAAGGAGAATAGTGATAGGTGGTCATATCCACAGGTTCCAGGGCCTGCGTCCGGCGGTAATCCGTGGACGGGACGATGATGGCTAAGGTGTTGGTTGCCCGGGTTGTGCGTGCAGGTGTTGTTGCTCTTGTGTTGGGTGGGCTATTAGGAGGGTGTGGAATGAAACCGTTAGTGTCCGATGAGAGCCGGGTGACGACAATGTCGCGTGATGAGCAAGCCGCCTGGTTAGAGTCTGAAGTAGATGCTGCTATGAATGTGCTGGGCCAAACTGAAGGGTGGTATCAGCATGACAGGACTCGCCAGTGGTCCGAGATTCGAGTTCAATTTATGCAGGATCTTCGGACCGAGTCGTGTCGGCCGAGTAAGTCGGGTTTTCAACCAGGACGGCTAGCCATCAGACTCAGTAATGATATGTTTAGCGACCCATTTGAAGCAGCAAAACGATTGCGCGCCTATTGGGAGGAGCAAGGATGGACCGTGACAAACGTGATCAATCCAGACGACGCTAAATTCAAGATCGATTATTTCCGTGCAGATCGCGAAGACGGAGCGTTGTTATTATTCGATGCGACTGAGAATCTGGTGGTACTGCAAGTGCGTTCGGCATGCTCCGAGAACAATTCAATCTAGCGGTGACGACCACAAGGTTCGTTGCCCGGGTTGTGCGGGCAGGCGTTGTTGCTGCCGTGTTGGGCGGGTTTTTAGGAGGGTGTGGAATGAAACCGTTAGTGTCCGATGAGAGTCGGGTGACGACAATGTCGCGTGATGAACAAGCTGCCTGGTTGGAGTCCGAGGTCGACGCGGCACTGGGAGTGCTTGGACAAAGCGACGGCTGGTGGGAGTTCAGCCCTGACTACCCGTGGCCGGAACAACGGGTTCAGATTGTGGAGGATTTGCAGACGGAGTCGTGTCGGCCGAGTAAGTCGGGTTTTCAGCCAGGACGGTTAACGATAAGGCTGCGCAACGATGTGTTTGGCGACCCTTTTGAAGCTGCGAAGCGATTGCGCGCTTATTGGGAGGAGCAAGGCTGGACCGTGACAAACGTGATCAATCCAGACGACGCTAAATTCAAGATCGATTATTTCCGTGCAGATCGCGAAGACGGAGCGGTAATGTCATTTGACGCAACGGAAAACCTAGTGGTACTAAAGGTGCGTTCGGCATGCTCAGAAAACAATTCAATCTAGCGGAGACGACCACAAGGTTCGTTGCCCGGGTTGTGCGGACGAGTGTTGTCGCTGCTGTGTTGGGCGCGTTATTAGGAGGGTGCGGAATGAAACCGTTAGTATCGGATGAAAATCGGGTGACGACAATGTCACGCCAAGAGCAGGCCACATGGTTGGAATCCGAGGTCGATGCTGCTTTGGGAGTGCTTGGACAAAGCGACGGCTGGTGGGAGTTCAGCCCTGACTACCCGTGGCCGGAACAACGGGTTCAGATTGTGGAGGATTTGCAGACGGAGTCATGTCGGCCGAGTAAATCGGGTTTTCAGCCGGGACGGCTTGCGATCGCATTGAATCATAAGGCTTTTCCTAATCACTTTGAGGCAGCGAAACGCTTGCGCGCCTATTGGGAGGAGCAAGGCTGGACCGTAACAAACGTGATCAATCCAGACGACGCTAAATTCAAGATCGATTATTTCCGTGCAGATCGCGAAGACGGAGCGTTGCTGTTATTCGACGCGACTGAGAATCTGGTGGTACTACAAGTGCGTTCGGCCTGCTCCGAAAACAATTCAATCTAACCCCATCGCGGATGCGCTATAACCGCAACCAAACAGAAAAGGCCACCACGTGAAGCTTCGCCTAAGTCTCGAGATGCCCAACGGGCAGCTGCACGATGTGTCGTTGGAGTGCGACGTCACCACGACCGTCGCGGATACGGCGTCTGCGCTGGTTCGATCAGGCGCATCCGGAGACTCTGAGCTTGTCAGCACGATCATGTCGAGACGTGCCCCCGTGACACTACTCGGGCGCGCCAGCGTTGCTGAACACGAATTGATGCTCGACCCCATGTCGACCATCGGCGCCTCGGGACTCCAATCCGGTTGGATCGTCCGGCCCATCCCCGAATTCGGGGTACACAGCATCCGAGAAAGGGTTGTACCTGTTGCAGGGTATATCGATGTGCTCTCTGGTAACCATGCAGGCAGCAGATACAGCCTGGTCCATGGCTCAAACCTGATCGGAAGAGATCGCGCAAGCCGTGTTTTTCTCAGCGATCAGAGCGTGTCCAGGCGCCACGCCGTAATTACGATTACGGAAGGGCAAAGCGCCGGAGGCGGAGCCGTCATGACGATTCACGATGTGGGGTCCGTAAACGGTGTCGTCATGGACAAGAACGTGATTCGAGACGCAGACATTATCCAAGCCTGTCAGGTACAACTTGGTGATGTACTGGTCCAGATAACACCAGGCACGAAGGCGCAGGAGCCGCCAACGTTATCGCATCAGGTCATGCACACCCGATCGCCACGTGTCGCCCTCGGGTTCCCCCAGACAGAACGTGAGCTTCCGACCCCACCGGCACTTGCAACCCCCAGCAGAATACCGATCCTGGCGATGTTCGCCCCGATGATGATGGGCGGCGCGATGTATGCAATCACGCAATCGCCAATGAGTCTCATGATGGTCGCGTTTACTCCCATAATGATGATCGGCTCGTGGGCCGACGGCAAACTCGGAGGAAAGAAAAAGAAACGACGCGAACGGGCACGTTACGTTGAGAGCATCTCTTCCATGCGAGACGAGCTCACAGAACTCAGAGAACAAGAGATCCGGATGAGGGCTGCGGAAACCCCAACCTTAGAAGAGGTAGAAAAGGCGATCGCGGAACGAGGTAACCTTCTCTGGACCAGGCGACCAGAGCATCGTTCATTTTTAGAAGTACGTTTTGGCGAGGGCACGCTACCCAGCCGCACAGAAATCAAAATACCCTCACGAGGAGAATCATCTCAGGAAGACTGGGAAGAGATCCGCTCACTACAAGAAGAATTTTGCGAGGTAAACCCCGTTCCGGTACTGGAGCGATTTGATCGCTGTGGATCGATAGGCGTATCCGGAAAATTACTGTGGGCGGAAGCCATGGCCAGATCACTCGTGCTGCAGCTCGTCGGGCTCCATTCGCCAGCCGAACTCGCTCTTGCCTGTTTTGCGGGGGAGCGACACGTCGAGCACTGGTCCTGGCTCAAATGGCTTCCACATATCGATGCTGTTACGAGCCCGATTCCCGCCTGGCAGCTCGCGGACGATAGCTCCAGCGCCACCCGCCTGATCATCGCGCTGGAAGGGCTACTCGAGGTGCGGCTAACCAATGCCCGCGCCGGGGCGGCGGTGCGATCTCATCTCGACACCGATACCCGGAATGATGAAAACCAGGGTGAGGGTGTCGACAAGCTACCGACCACGCCAACTGTGATCATCCTCGTGCTCGATGATGGACTCATCGATGTCTCCCGCATAATCGCCCTCGCCGAAAAAGGTCCGGACGTCGGTATTCACCTGATCTGGGTCAGCCCAAAAACAGCGGACCTCCCAGCGGCCTGCCGAACCTTCATCGAAATGGGAGAAGCACAGGGACAGGTAAACTTCGTGCGCAACAGCTCACAGGTCACCCTGCACAACATCGAGTTCGTTGATTCGTCGGTCGCGCTGGCACTTGCCCGCTCCTTATCAGCAGTCGAGGACACGAGCGCGAGGGTGCTCGACGAAAGCGACCTGCCCAAATCCGTGAACCTACGCGAGTTGCACGCGACCGACTTGCTCGGTGGCGTGCATCCCATCGTGCAAGCATGGGAAAGCTCGGGATCGCTCACCTCACAATGGCGACCCGGAGCCGAACGCGGCCAAATATCTCTTGCAGCAGTCATCGGGCAAGGCGCAGAGGGCACCGCCACCATTGACCTCCGCACCCACGGCCCACACGCATTAGTCGGCGGAACCACCGGAGCCGGTAAGTCCGAATTCCTGCAGACCTGGATTATGAGCATGGCCGCCAGAGTAAGCCCCGACCGGCTCACTTTCCTGCTGGTCGACTACAAGGGCGGTGCCGCGTTCGCCGAATGTGTCGAACTCCCGCACACCGTCGGATTGGTGACCGACCTCAGTCCGCATCTCGTGAGACGAGCACTCACCTCTCTTCGCGCCGAGTTGCACTACCGCGAAGAACTGCTGGCAGCACACGGCGCAAAAGACTTGATCACCATGGAACGTCGCTCCGACGCGGCGGCCCCTCCCGTGCTCATCATCGTCATTGACGAGTTCGCGGCCCTCGCGAATGAGGTCCCCGAATTCGTCGACGGCGTGATCGACGTGGCCCAGCGTGGACGTTCACTCGGGCTGCACCTGATCATGGCAACCCAACGACCTGCGGGCGTCATCAAAGACAACCTCCGCGCAAATACCAACCTGCGCGTCGCCCTACGAATGGCCGACGAAGCAGACAGCTCAGACGTCATCGGCGTTAAAGACGCAGCATTCTTCGATGCGGAAACACCCGGCCGCGGCGCAATAAAGGTGGGTCCGGGGCGAATCAGCCACTTCCAGACCGGGTACCTGGGCGGACGAGTCTCTGCCGGGAGCATCAATCCGCACGTAGCGGTGCGCTCGCTCGGCTTTACCGAGAGCGACGATTGGGATATTCCGCCCGAACCCCGCCACAAATCACGATCCAGCGAAGGCCGCGCGCGCGATATCGAACAATTGCGCGACGGAATCGTTGCGGCAGCCGCACACGCCAGGCTGGCAACCCCGCGGCGGCCCTGGCTTGACGCTCTCCCAGAAACACTCACTCTGTCCGACCTCGCCGCCCACGCACAATTCGACGGCACAGAAGGCATCATCTTTGCGCTGAGCGACGAACCATCCGCTCAGGCCCAGAGCGTCATATCGATTGACTTTGAGGATGCCGGCAACATCGCAATCCTCGGCGCAGGTGGTACGGGCAAAACGAGCGCCCTTCTCGCAATAGCTGCGTCTTCTGCCACCCGCGCTGTCGCATTCCCGACGCATATCTACGCGATTGATGCCGCAGGTGGTGCGCTCGACGTCATCTCAGCGCTGCCAACGGTCGGAGCGGTAGCACCCCTCACCGACATCGAATTGACTACCCGGGTATTACAACGGATGC
>JBBAQX010000070.1:0-24315 GCA_040400085.1 Lysinibacter sp.
GCTGCCGACGCGAAGGCTGCGAAGGAAAAGGAAAAGGCTGACAAGGAAGCTGCCAAGGTTACTGCCAAGGCCGACGCTGAAAAGGCGAAGGAAGCCAGCAAGATGCCCGAGCAGAACGGCGTCCGGCGTCCGAAGCCCGACACCTTGTGCGGCAAGGCCTGGGCGATCTTTGACAACGTGTCTGCCAAGAACCAGGCGACCGCGTCCATTGGCGAGTCCATGGACATCGCACGGACCCAGGGCCTGAACGAAGCGAACGTCCGCGCCGAATACGCCCGGTGGCGCAAGTTCTACGGCGTGACCGGTCGTGTCGCTGCGCCCAAACTGGTGGCGGAAGTTCCGCCCGCTCCCCCGGCCCCGCCGGTTCCGGAAGCCCCTGCGACCCAGGACGCTCCGCAGGAAACCGTTCCCGCCGAATAGGCTGGAACACCTATCCCCCGCAACCTCCTAGGGGTGCAGCCTTGCACCCCTAGACACCTCCGGAGGGCTCATGCAGCTCAACAAACAACCAATCGAAAAACGTGTCTCCAGGGATGATGGTTCCCTTGAAGTGCATAGCAGTTTCTACACCATCCAAGGTGAAGGCCCGTTCTGCGGAACCCCTTCCATGTTCGTGCGCCTTGCGGGCTGCAACCTCCAGTGTCCGTTCTGTGACACGGAATACAGCGACAAGCGAACCCTGCTTGACCCTTACGAGATCCTGGCGCACATTGCTGACGCGATGCCCAAGCCCGGACTTGTGGTCATTACTGGTGGCGAACCTTTCCGCCAGAACCTGACACCTCTGCTCAATCTGCTAACCGAGAACGGCTACTACGTCCAGATTGAAACGAACGGGACGTTGGAACCATCCGCCTTCACCTATGCTTGGGACACCAGCAAGCGCCAGGGTGCCTACATCGTTTGCAGCCCCAAGACAGGCAAGGTGCATCCGCTTGTCTGGGCTCAAGCGTGCTGCGCCAAGTATGTGATGGACGCGGAGGAAGTTGGGCACGATGGTCTGCCCGTCACCGCACTGGGCCACACCGCGAACCCGCGCCTTGCCCGACCGCCCATCCTGTGGCCCAACCACATGATCTATCTGCAACCCATGGACGCGCAAGACTACGAAGAGAACCAGCGCAACATCCAAGCGGTCCGCGAGTCGTGCATGGAGCACGGCTACATCCTGCAACTGCAAATCCACAAGCTGATTGGAGTAGAATGATGAAGAAAGCACTTGTCGTCCTTTCGGGCGGGCAGGACTCAACGACCTGTCTTTTCTGGGCGTTGCAGTTCTATGACGAGGTCCATGCGATCACGTTCGATTACGGGCAGCGGCATCGGATTGAAATCAGCGCCGCGTGCAAGGTCGCGCTGATGGCTGGCGTTGCAGACAGGCACGAAATCTGCACGGTGGGCGACCTGCTTGACAGCACCAGCCCGCTGACCAGCGGGAACGAGCTGGAGCAATACACCGACCCAGAACAGATGGAAGCGGTGATCGGCGACCGGCGTGAGAAGACGTTCGTCCCCATGCGTAACGCCCTGTTCCTGACCATTGCTGCCAACCGCGCTGAGGCGCATGGGATCACGGACATCATTACCGGCGTCTGCCAGATGGACAACGCGAATTATGACGATTGCCGAGAGGTGTTTATCGGGGCGACCGAAGCCTACATCAACACGGCGCTCGGGCATGACCACAGAGGCACGCCCGCCATCCGCATTGTGACCCCGCTGATGCACGCAACCAAGGAACAGACGGTTCACATTGCGTTTGCGAATCCGAAGTGTTGGGACGCGCTGGCCTACAGCCACACCAGCTACGACGGCAAGTATCCACCCACGGACATGAACCATGCCAACGTCTTGCGGGCCGACGGGTTCGCAAAGGCTGGACGCCCTGACCCGCTTGTGGTGCGAGCGTGGCGGGAGGGTTTGATGGAACTTCCCGATACCGACAACTACAGCCGAGCATCTATGCTCGACGCCGGGTTCGGTTGGGCGGAGTAACCCATGGAACAAGGTGCGGGCAACAGGCTGACAGACGCGGCCGGTGTAAACTGGATGGACATGCTGAGCGGGATATTGAACTGCTCGCTCGGGCATGGGTCTTCCGTTGTGTCAGAAGCACTTCGCGAGGTCGCAAATAGCGGCCTCGTTAACAGCTATGACAGGACAACCCTTAACGCGCAAGCGTTGATGTCCCTTCTTGGGGAATACGACAACCGCTACACCTGGAAGCTACTGAATACGGGCGCTGAAGCGGTTGAGCGGGCGGTGCAACTGTGGGCAGCGGTGATTGGCGATCGCCCCGTAGTCGCTGTCCTCAAAGACAGCTTCCATGGGAAGAGCATCACCATGTCTGGCATCCGGTATGACGTTCCGTGGGGCAACCCGTTTGACGTCGTTACCATTGACCCGGATGGGATTGTGCCCCATTTCGACATGCTGTTCTTTGAACCCGTCAAGGGGTGGAACGGTGAGCGTCCGGATGAAGAAAAGCTTCTGGCGTTGTGCAACGAGCGGTCTGCCATACTGGTGGCGGACGAGATGATTACGGGCTTCGGGCGGTGTGGTCAACGCTTCCTGAGTAAGCACGCGGACATGATTATTTCCGGCAAGGGTCTAGCGCAAGGGGTTCCGCTTGCGGTCCTGGGCGCACGACACGCAATCAGCCCCGCGAAGTTTGCCATCGGGTGGAACACAACCTGTGGCGGGAACAACCTATCTGCGACGGTTGGCTTGCATGTCCTTCGCCACCTGATGCAGCACGAAGGGGAGCTGCGGAACAAAGCAGGGTGGATCGAAGACCGCCTTGTGGGCATGGGGTTCAGCGCGACCGGGGCGTTGGGTTTTAAGACCATGAAGCGTCCGCAATCAGAAATGCGACCCGTGTTCGAACAGAACCGTGTGATCGCATCCTGGCATGACCCGTTCCTGCGGGTCGGTCCCTCCTTTGCAACCGTGAAGCGGGACATGGACCACCTGGAAGATGTTCTCAAACGGGCGGAGATGCGCTGATGGCTGTTATCGGAATTGACATTGATGGCACGCTGTCCAAGGGCGGGGAATGGCAGGGCGGTGACTATATCCCCGCACCAGACTCGCGAATGGCAGCACTGGTGGCAGAGCTTGCAAGGCAGGGTCACCGCTTGTTCGCGTGGACGTGCCGTGCGGACTACGTTGTGTCCAAGTGGCTGGCGGAACACAACCTCATCCAGTATTTCGAGGGTGTGAACTATTCACCTTATCCCACCGAGAGTGGCAAAGCAAGTTTCGACTTCTACATTGGGGACGAAGCAATTCGCTGGGACCAGCACCCCAAGGATATCCTTGACCTGATTACCCATGCGTCGGCGCACAAGGGTCCCGCTGACTTTGACCGGGACCATTTCTTCAGCAGCCACAACCCGAAGCCCTACCTCGCCGGGGTGGGCGTTGCGTATGTGGACCAGTTCGAAGAGCACTGGAAAGCAGCATGGGCCCGCCACCAGCTGAGCGGGAAGACCATCGCGTTCCTCACCATCTGTTCCCATGCGAAGCCCTACAGCAAGTCCTTCATCCACACGTCTATCCGGGCAGCGTTGTTCCGGGAAGGGTATCTTGGGGCGTGCGACTATGTCCACATCTCCAACGCGGGAATCATCCCCGCGAGTGCGGAAATGGAATACCCTTTCAACGCTTACGATTGGAACGGTGACCTCTGCACCCCGGAGGTGAAGCAATACCACATCGCAGCAATCAAGCGGCGCTTTACCGAGTGGCTTCTGTGGAAGGGTGGCAGCTACGACCGCATCGTTATCTATCTGCGCGATGGTGGCAACACCATCGGCGCGGTCCGAGCAGCTCTACAGGAGTTTGAGTCCGGCCCGGATCACCGCCCTTGGTCGCCCAAAGTGGCGATCGTTGCTGCATCTGCAGACGAAGAACATTATCCGCAGTTTGTCCAGGTGCGTGACCCTGACGACTGTCTCACCAGTGCAGGCAACCTGCATCATCTTACTGTTGCAATCAGAGGACACAAATGACATACCGTTCCAGCAAGACCTACGGTCACGAGATTGGTCTCTCGTGTTGCTTCCGCCAATGGCGGGCCCAGAGCCACTGCCAGTTCCTGCATGGATACGCTCTGTCCGTCCATGTTGAGTTCGAAGCTACCGAACTGGACGAACGGAATTGGGTTGTCGACTTTGGTTCGCTGAAGTCCTTCAAAGGCACGCTCGAGGGCACCTTTGACCACAAGACGCTCGTCGCTGAGGATGACCCCAAGCTCCAGGACTTCGTTGCACTGGAAGCGGTGGGACTGGCGGACATTGTGATCGTGGAGGCGGTGGGCTGCGAAGCCTTTGCGAAGCTGATCTACGACTACACCGAGGTCTGGCTGAAGGACAACGGATACGCTCCCCGCGTCCGCTGCCACCACATCACAGTCCGCGAGCATGGATCGAACAGTGCCAGCTTCTATGCACCTCTGAGCGTGGAGGACATCGCGCAATGACCCAGGACTTCAAGAGCGCGGCGCACATTGCCCGCCGGACCCGTATGTCCAAGACCGTCCGCGAGCTGTTGCTGGACATTGAAGACGTCCATCCGCACGACGGTCTGCGGGGTGGCTTGGTTGAAACCCCTGAGCGTGTCGCCAAGGCGTGGGAGTTCTGGACGTCGGGTTACGGGGTTGACCCTGCTGACGTGCTGAAGACTTTCGAGGATGGTGCGGAGGGTGTGGATGAGATGGTCTTGGTGAAAGACATCCCGTTCTATTCCCAGTGTGAGCACCATCTGGCGCCGTTCTTTGGGACCGCGACCATCGCTTACATTCCGCAAGGGCGCGTCGTAGGGTTGAGCAAGCTGTCACGGCTGTTGAACATCTATGCCCGTCGGTTGCAGGTGCAGGAGCGTCTGACCTGCCAAGTTGCGGATGCAATGATGGAGCATCTTAAGCCGTTGGGCTGCGGTGTGGTCATCAAGGCGCGGCACCTTTGCATGGAGTCCCGGGGCGTCTGCCAGCAGGGGCACCACACTGTGACAAGCGCCTTGCGAGGTATGTTCAAGGAGGACCCCATCGTTCGAGCTGAATTTTTGCAGCTTGCACGGTAGCCCGCCACCTGCTATACTACAGGGAGCGTCTTCGGACGCTTCCTTTTTCGAGGGGGACTAATGGACATCTACATGGCAGCGGTCTATTCCAACAGCTACATGCCTGGAATGAACCGATATGTGAAGCTGACAGAACGCGAACGCGATGTTGTGACCACACTGCCCAACATTCTAGAGTCCTGGCACTACGTCGGGAAGCAGAGCTTCGTGGACCATATGAGGAAGAACCAAGCGCGCATCTTCCTCGACAGCGGTGCTTTCTCCGCCTACTCCCTGGGCGTTGAGTTGTCCGTGAGCGAATACTGCGATTATATTGTTCGGAACCAAGACATCCTAAGGGTGGAAGGGAACGACATTATGGCGTCGGTATTGGACGGCATTGGTGACCCGTTGCAGACGTGGCGCAACCAGAACGAAATGGAAATGCGGTTCAAGGCGGACTACGGTCTGAACCTGCGGCCCCTGCCCTGCTTCCACGCGGGTGAGGACGAACGGTATCTGGAACACTACGTCGCCAACTACGAATACATCACACTGGGCGGGATGGTGGGCAGCTCCACGAAACAGTTGATGGTCTGGTTGGACCGCATCTGGGACCGCTTCTTGACCGACGGTGCAGGGAACCCGAAGCTGAAGGTGCATGGGTTCGGGATTACCTCCGTTCCCATTATGAACGAATATCCTTGGTATAGCTGCGACTCATCTTCCTGGATCCAGTCCGCAGCGTTCGGGTCCGTTATCATGCCCGGGGTGAGTGCCAATGCACCCGCGTGGCCCATTAACGTGTCCGAGAAGTCGCCAAGCAGACACGACGCCAACCAGCATATGACAACCCTGTCCCCTGTTGAGGTGGACTACTTGTTCCAAGTGCTGGAGAAGAATGGATTTACCTACGAGCGCCTATCCTCCGTCTACGAGTCCCGCGCTGCCTACAACCTGTGGGCGTTCGGCGTAGTCAACGCAATGATCAACGCGTCCGGAA
This sequence comes from Lysinibacter sp., assembly GCA_040400085.1. Taxonomy (GTDB): domain Bacteria; phylum Actinomycetota; class Actinomycetes; order Actinomycetales; family Microbacteriaceae; genus HNR. The sequence goes on from JBBAQX010000070.1 coordinate 6,065, forward strand.
ATGAACGGTTCAAGGCGCAAGTTAGGGAGCTGTTCTAATGTTGAAAGAATTGAAGTTTGTCCAGGGTGCTATTGCCAAGCGGGACCTGATGCCTGCGATGACGCACTTCCGCATAGAGGGCGGATTCGTGAGGTCCTATAACGGGGTCTTGGCGTTGTGCAGCCCCATTGACTGCGACATTGACTGCATCCCCAAGGCGGACAAGTTGGTGAAGGCGATCGCCCGGTGCAAGGACGTCATGACGATGACCCTATGCGACAACGGGAAGCTAGAGATTTCCAGCGGTCCGTTCCATGTCTTTGTGGACTGCATTGAGGGTGAAACGCACCATGTTGAACCCGCCGGGGAGCGAGTGGACTTTGACGGGGAAGCTCTGCTGAAAGCACTCAAGACCATTGCGCCTTTCATTGGTGACGACGCATCCAGGCCTTGGACGAACGGGGTTCTGCTGAAAGGGCAATCCGCGTTTGCTACGAACAACGTCTGCCTGATAGAGTATTGGTTGGCAGTGGACTTCCCCGTTGTGGTAAACATCCCGGAAGTCGCGATCGATGAAATGTTGCGGATTAACGAAGCTCCAACGCATGGGCAGATGGACAGCAACTCCATGACGTTCCACTACAGCAACGGGCGCTGGATCCGGACGCAACTGTTGGAGGTTACGTGGCCCGAACTGACCCGCATCCTAAACGTGACGTCAAACCCGACACCCATTGACCCGCGCCTGTTTGATGCGCTCACCAGCTTGGAGGGCTTTACGGACAAGATGGGCAGGGTGTATATCCGGAACGGGGTGTTGCGAACGGAGGACGATGACTCCATGAGCGGTGCGGGTTATGTGGTGGACGGGCTTGGGATTGAAGGCGCCTACCAGATCAAGATGCTCAGCCTTCTAAACGGGGTTGCCACCCATGCGGATTTCACCCGCTTTCCGGAAGCGACGATGTTCTTTGGGGAACGGTTGCGCGGTGCGATTATCGGGATGCGTATGTAATGGCTCGGAACGATATGGTTGGTCTGTTTTGGGATGACACTCCGCCGCCCAAAGCAGAGAAAGCAGAGAAGCAGAAGCGGCAACCGCCCAACCCGATATGGCTAGACCCGTCCTACCTGCCTGGGCTGGAGGAAGCAAGGCAGTTCCCCGTCAAGCGGATGACAATCGGTGAGGTGAGCGATGCTATTGCACGCCGCGAGCACTTCCTCTTTGACGTAGAGTCTTATCCGAATTACTTCCTTGTCGTGTTCACCCATACCATAACGGGAGCAGTCTTCTATCTAGAAGAGATTGCGGGCATTGTGTCCTTGGACTGCCAGCTACTAGCCTGGATGCTGAAGTCAGCCACGCTCGTAGGATTTAACTCCATCAACTATGACATGCCCATCTGCCAGCTAGCTGCCCACGGCTGGGGCCCTGCAAAGCTATGGGAAGCGACCCACAACATTATCGTCAACGGGTTCCGCGGTTCCGACATTATGAAGGAAGCAAAGGCGAAGGCTATCCCATGTGACCACATTGACTTAATTGAGGTCGCTCCGTTGATGGCGTCGCTGAAGACGTATGCGGGTCGGTTGCACGCCTACCGGATGCAAGACCTGCCCTTTGCGCCCGGGACCGTGTTGACACCGGACCAAATTACGATCACCCGCTGGTATTGCGTAAACGATACGCAGAACACCGAACTCCTGCGGTCGTGCCTCGAAGAGCACATTGACCTCCGCTATACTCTGTCCAACGAATACAAGGTGGATCTGCGTAGCAAGTCCGACGCACAGATTGCCGAGGCGGTGATTGGGAACGAATACAAGCGCATCACAGGGGTGAGGGCGCAGCGACCAAGCATTGACATCGGGACTGTCTACCGTTACAACGTGCCCCACTTTATCCAGTTCCAGTCCCCATTGCTACAGTGGGCGCTGGATACCGTTCGCATGGCGCTGTTCATTGTGGATGAGAGCGGGTCTGTTGGGATGCCTGAGGAGGTAAAGGCGCTCAAGCTACAGATGAACGGGTCCACCTATCGCATGGGGATTGGCGGGTTGCATAGCTCGGAGCAGACCGCTGCCCACTATACGGACGCGGACAACATTCTGTTTGACAAGGACGTCACCAGTTACTATCCGTTTATCATTCTAAACCAAGCCCTGGCGCCTAAACACTTGGGTGAACCTTTCTTGCGGGTCTATCGCGGTATTGTTGACCGGCGCATTGCAGCTAAGAAAGCCAAGAACAAGGTTATCGCTGACTCCCTGAAGATTGTTATCAACGGAAGCTTCGGTAAGCTGGGCAGCAAGTATTCCATCCTCTACGCCCCGGACCTGCTAATCCAAGTGACCGTGACGGGCCAGCTGTCCCTGCTGATGCTGATCGAGCGGTTGGAGCTAGCGGGCATCCCTGTGGTCAGCGCGAACACAGACGGGATCGTTATTAAGTGCCCGCGCAACATGCAGCACGTCATGAACGCGGTTGTCGCACAATGGGAAGTTGATACGGGGTTCGGGACCGAGGAAACTCGTTACATGGGCGTCTTCTCCCGCGACGTTAACAACTACATCGCGGTGAAGCAGAAGTTTGACGAAGAGAAGAAGGTATGGGTTGAGCTTCCTGATGGAACCAAAGGGAAGGGCGCCTATAACAACCCATGGGCATCCACCAAGAACACCGCTGAGAAGCTGCACAAGAATCCGACTGCCACCATTTGCGTCGAAGCTGTTGCAGCGTTCCTGACTAAGGGGACGCCGATTGTGACCACAGTGCGCGGCTGTCAGGACATCACTAAGTTCGTTGCGGTCCGCAGTGTTAAGGGTGGAGCGGTGAAGGTATGGGACCGCCTACCGCCACCTCCACACGAGACCGAGGAAGACCTTATCCGCATGGCAGGGTTCACAGAGATTAACCCGGGCGCATGGGTTGCTGAGGGTGAGACCATACGCAAGGCGAAGTATGCGAAGGAAGCCTACCGGATTGCAGTGGACCAGTTAAGCCCACCTGGGCGCACAGACTATGTCGGCAAGACAGTGCGATGGTATTACGCTCGGAACGTCGTGGGTGAACTGGTCTACGCTAAGAACGGAAACAAGGTGCCCCGCTCGGATGGTGCGAAACCCGTTATGGTGTTCGAAGCAGCATTCCCGGACGACGTAGACTTTGAATGGTATGAGACAGAAGCCTACCGCATCCTGGAAGACATTGGTGTCATACCGCCCAGCCTACTGGGCCACAATGGTGGACCCGAGCTTGAAAACTGAACCCCTATTTTTTGCCGCTACAGCCGCGCAACACTGCGCCGCCAGGGTAGCCGCGGCCCACCCCATAGCTGGCGCAGCGCGGCAAAAAACAGGGGGCGCAGCGTGCATCACAACGTGGCCGGGGAAACGGGGTTAAAGATCCGCGCATTCTCACCCGCGTTCCCAATTGCAAACACGGTGACAGCTTCCGCAGTGAAGATGAGCATGGTGAAGTTTCCGGTGCCCGCGTCGCTGACTGCTTCCCCAACAAAGAAGCCTGTCGCGCTATGGTAAGCGCGAACGGTCCGGGAGACGTTTGCAAGTGCAGCGTTCTTGACGTTGCCTTCAATCTTGCGAGCAAAGGTGAGCGGGGACATTGCACCCTGGCCAATTGAGCTTCCGGCGTTCTCGGCGCCGCATACTACGTTGCCTGTGGTGGTATCGATAATCATTGTCGTGCCCTCCGTGTCAATCCACATATAGCGGTTGTCAATCCAGCGGCACTTTCGGTTTCCGTTCGAATTTACAAAGTGAGTTGACGGGTTGGCAATATCAACAAAAGTCCACGTTGATGTGTTGTAGATGCGAAGCCACGAAGAGCCCGTGGTCTGGTGCAATGCAGCCAGCTTGGTTCCATCCGGGCTGTATGCGACATCCTCCGTGTTCCGGATTGCGGTGTCATTCAATAGCGTTGTTCCACCCGGGAACGACCAGACCCTGACAGCACGGCTCGTAGAGGCGATACCACACATCGCAATTTGGCTGGCGTCATTATTCATTGCAATTCCTGACGGGATAGATGTCGGAGCCCCACTGGCGGGCGTGAACGACACCTTTGCCCAAGTTGATGTGTTATAGACTTCCAGCCAAGGGCTGGCATTGGCTGCGATAGCCAGGCGGGTTCCATCCCCGCTATACCCTTGGGCCTGGACAGCGCCAACCGGAACAACTGACGGATCGGCTTGCTTAACGAAACCCGGATAGCTGCAACGGTAAATGAACGGGGATGCTGCCATACCAATGGTAAACTCGGTTCCGCCTGGATTCATTTCAATTGTGTTTGCAGCAGACCCGGGCATGGTCGCAATCGGAGTTGTATAGTTATCGTTAACAGTATCAAGCGTCCGAAGGAACGGAGTTGAGGTTGAGCCAACAAGAACGTAGAGGCCATCGTTGGTGACAGCAATACCAGATGTGTCCGTTCTTACAATCGTTGTTGCAAGGTTCTTCCCGAGCGGGTCCATGAAACCCCGGACAGGATCCACACGAGCAAAAGAGCTTCGGTTCATGTTTGCTGTGGTGAACGCCCCTTGGCCCCCAATAATCTTGCCTTTCATTCTTTCCTCCTACAGGACAAAGTTGACAGATCCGCCTGCTGGCGGGGTTGCTGTGTCATTCATAATGATGTTGAGCGGTGCGCCAGAAATCAGCGAGATAAGCTGGATCTCTATGTATTGCCGCTGGAAGCTATTCAGACCCGCACGAACGGAGAATAGCTCCACAAACATCTTGTCGTCCAGAGAACCAATAAGCGGATCGGTGATGGTGAACGTAGAGCTTGTGATACCTGTTGTGGTATGGAACAGAACCCCAAACTTGTCAAACAAGCGGATAGTGACAGTGGCCCCAGCTTCCGGTGTCAATGGGCCATCTACGAAGCCAACCAGCGTGCCCCCGGTCTGAAGCAACCTGTTCCGCTCAGCCCATGTTACAACGATAGGCGCTGACAGATCAGCGGTCGGATAGTCCGCTCCGTTGAACCGGACACGCCCTGGCGGGAATGGGCGTGCTGCACGACCAGCGATGTTGACCGTCATTGCGGTTGCACCAGCCAGAGGTGAAGCGCCAGACCCGTTAACTGTGGTTATCTTGGCGTTCACTACGTCCGAGTTCACATATTCAGTTGGGTCGGTTGCTTGGAATGCACTCCAGAACATGACCGTCGCCCCCGCAGCATGGGTCCGCGGAACAGTGTCAAGGACACCCCGCTTCACTGTGACCACACTGCCCGAGATTGCGGTCACCGCCATTAGCTCGTTGTCAACCTGGAGCCAACTATTCAGTGCCACTTGGTCGAGCCCAACTCCACCTGAGATGTTGAGCGTTGTGCCCGTAAGGTTGATGGCGGATGTAAGGGTCCCCGATGGGGAGAAGTCCAGGATGCTGGCTTGCGTATATCCCGCCCCTTCGTCTGTGTAAAGAATGCCGTTGATGGCGGAAACAACGGAGGACGAGGAAGCTGCGCCAACGTATCCAATAAAGGGGTTTGACGCAAGAGCTGAGTCAACAGCAGCTTGCCCACTGTCTTGAACAAGGCTGAAGTAGGGCAGCTCGAATGCCATCTGATACAACGGGTTGCCCGGAGGGCTGGATGGGTTAACCCATGCGCTCGGCGGGGTTGCGATGTAAGCTGTTGTCGGATACCCAAAAGCGTCCTGAACGCAACTGATCCGGACTCGGCGCGTCTTGCCGTTACCATACGCCATCCCCGTGACCCGCATCACAAGTTCGGTCAACTGGTAATCCGGCCAGGTGAGCTTAAAGACATCGCCCACCTTGAGGTTGCGGGCCGTCTTGTTGGCGTAGATGGTGCAGGTGGCAAGGGGTGTTGACAACGCGATAAGATCGCGTTGTGCGACCCGCGAAGCGGTGTCCGCGTCTACAAATCCTTCGTAAGTGACGGTCGTCCCATTTTCACCGCCCTGCTCCAGTAGTAGCGCAATGTCTTGCACGGTGAGCGATGCGGGCAGGTTGTCAGGGAGGTTCCAGTAATTGACGGTGATTGAGTTGTTGAGTTCCCCAAAGACCGAACGCTTGAAATCGTCCACCTTGTCAATGTTAGAGGGGTCCAGCACCAGCAGACCGCTTGGCGTGTAGTCGTTCCGGATAAGTTTCAGGACAAACTTCCCTGTCCGCCTGTCGACGTAAATAACTGCATCGATGTGCTGGCAGATAATCTTCAGGAAGTCCTCAATGCTCTTCTGCGTATCCCACAGAAGGCAGATCCCCATCTTCTCCGCTTTGAGCGTAGCTGCAACTGCGAGGAAAGATGTGTCGTCAATATCTGACGTGCCGTAACCCATGCCCCACAGTTTGTTCGTGAGGCACTCGCGAATGATATGGGCAGGGTTCATTGCCGCGGCGGTCGTAGGCGACCCCGCGCTGTCATAGACAGTGACGTCGATTTGGGAATCCCCATCGTTCCACTGGGCGTCACCATCCTGCTGAATGTGGATGCGCTGCACCTGGAAGCTCCAGGTCTTAAGATAGGGGTTCATCCCAAGATACATCTGGTTCAGAACAATGGAGGCAACACCCCGGAAGCCTGAAACCAATGAGCCAAGGCGGCTGAACAGATAAGAATTCCTTGCTTGCGTCCGGCCACCAGGCAGGAAATCAAATGTCCCTTTGATGCCACCTTCCCGCGTGTCCCCACCGAACAACTCGGGCTTATCCACGGTGATTGCCCCGCCTGTGCTTCCAGCTGACCACAGTAGCTTGTCGTCAACAGTCACGCGGTTCATGCGGTCAATCGGACCGTGGCAGAGCACCATATGGACGCCCGCATAATACCGATATCCGACCGTTTGGCTTTTAGAACCTCCGCCCACTATTGCTCTCCCTGCTCATGGTGCAACCGTGCGGCAGCACAGACCTGCCTGGCCATATCACAATCAATGGCCTCCAGCGTTTCAATCGGATAACCCTCGGTAATGAACTTTTCGTAGTCCAAGTCGCGCAGGCGGAACCATCCTTGCGTCCCCCGCCCACACATGAGAGCCCGCCGGATATCTGGCATTCGGATGATAATTCCCGACGGACCTGTGGTCATTTCTTCTTCCCGCCTTTGTCGCCGCCGGACTTGCTATCTTTCGGATAGGGCTTCTTCATTTCTTACCTCCTTTCTTTTTCACAGCTTCGGTTCTGATATCACCATACCACACGACGTTCGTCTGTTTGACCCACCGTGTCCCAAACAGGACAGGGATCGCACGACCCGCTTCTGCAGTCGGTGATTCCACAGTGCCCAGCTCGGGCGCAGTGGGCTTGGGCATTGTCGCATAGGCAATTGCGAACGCAACAACAAAGACAACAAGGAACCAGAACATTGGCTTCTCCTTAGACTATGGACGATCCGCCGAAAGGATTCTTGCTCGGCATAAACGGGAACCCTCCGTGGTTGAGAATGTTTGCGAACTTGCTGTTGCAGGTTGCAGCGGACCGATCACACCCCGGAAAAATTCGGCAGGTGAGGCCACTATAGCCCAGCGTGGCAACCCGCTCAAGCAGGTCATTCATCGGCCGAATTAGCGTAAGCTGGTTTCCGACATGCGACGTGATAAAGCGAAGCGTCCCATTCATGTCTTCGAACATTCCTGAGGTAAAGTATCCGTCGGCGTAACCCGCAGCGGCGGGTATCGTTATGACATTGTTGACCACAAGGGTCACCGCGCCACTCACGTCCCAGTCCTCTTTGTTCAGGTTGCACCCTTTGGAATAGAGCGCATGGGGACAGGTGATCTGGTATGTCTGGCGCAGCCCGATGCGGCGCATGGAGGTGAACACGCTCTCAAAGACAAAGTCAATCTGGTTCTTCTTTGGGGACACGGAGGACAGGCGGCCCTTCCACTCAACCTCCACGCCATCCGCGATGGACTTGCTATAGATAGTAACGGTGAGCGGGAAGTCAACAGACGACACAAACCAACGCCGGGCGACCGTGTTATCAATCGGGAAGCTGAGCGTCAGGTTCTGCTTCGTCATTTCCCCCTTGCCTTGCACCTCGTCGCGCCCGATAGCCAGCGGGGTGTAAGTCTCGTTCCCGGAGCCTGCGTTATAGACTTCCGATTGGTCGGAGCTGGTGACCGTGTAAATGAACGTTCCGTCGTTCTCTACAAAACGGTAGAGCTCCTTAACGACGTCTTTTCCCGTTGTCACTTGTCAATCTCCACCATGTTGATTGACATTGTGATCGCCCTGTTGCCCACCCATTGCATTTCGATCCGATCGGTTTCAAACCTGCTCAAACCCATATAGCTGATCTGGCGCACTTCCGCTAGCCCCCTCCGCAGGGCGCGGGCAAAGGTTATCAGCCACCCGCCAAAGAGGTCCGCAGTGATCGACGTAATACGGTTCCCTTGCCAAGTCCCGTCGGTGAACTGGATAGCAACGTCAACGCGGTTGGCATCAAAGCTGCGGATGTCCAAGTTGGGAACGTTGATTTGCGTCAGGTCATTGCTGATAGCGTAGGCGGGCAAGTCATGCTGGAAGGTGGGCATATAGAAAAGGCGTGCCGCACCCTGCCTGCGATAAAGGAACTGGCGGATAGCGACGGACTCCTCCCCACCTTCGAACAAGAACGGATGGTTGGACTTGACACGGGATTGTGTCCAAGGGGTTCGGGTGACGTATGGTGCAAGGTCGGTGTCAAAGATGTCTTCACGTTGCGTAATGGTGCGGGAGAACCCGCTGTCAGAGTTCGGGTGCCGTGTGACAATCTCATAGCCGTTAAACTGGTATCCAATGATTGGCGCAAGGACGCTCAGGAACCTGTCTGACATTGCAAACGGAGTGACGGAATCCACATTGGAATAGGCGCCTTTGCTGGCGTTGTCTACTTTGTCGAACTCACTAAAACTACCGAGTTCAATCCCAATGGCATAGATGTCAACACCCCTGCGCCCGTTGTATGGGGACACACGGGTGATGAGGTCCAGAGCAGCAGCCCGCGAACTTGTCAGACTTGTGACGGCATCGGTAGAGAAGAACATGATGTCCTTCCGATCGTTCGGGTTAGGTGAAGACGTTCCAAAGAAGGTCACCGCCCGGTTAAACGCCAACAGGGGGACCGTCCCGCCCAAGGAACCAATCGCAGCAACCGCAGCAATGGCGGTGTCGATGTTAGCAGCAGTTGCATCTGGATAAGTCAGTGTGCTTTCGGACGCACCCCAAAGGCAAAGGCACAAGTCCACACGAACACCGGAATTGACCACAGCGCCCCGAAGGTCCTGCAATGCCCGGGTCAGGTCCGCTTTCAACGCCGTCAGCTTTGAACCCAACATAGAACCAGATACGTCGCAAGCAAACAGAATGCCCAGCTTGGTCGGATATGGTTTCGGGTTGGTGATGCTTACGTCAAAGTTGAAGTCAGAGGTAAAGCTACCGGACTGGAAGTCAATGTCCCCGCGCAGACGTGCGGCGTTCACGGGAACGATATAAGCAAAGGGCCTGGCAGAGAAGGCGCTGTCCAGCGTGATGCTGTTCGCACCGACGGAAGCAATCTTGCGGATCTGCCAATCGTCACTGGTGACGAACGCTAGCACAAGACTCCCCGCCCGGAAGTCCCCGAGGTATGGGTCAACAGCGAGGTTCGTTGTTGCAGGTAGCGGGGTCAGCGTCTGCACGTCTGACCAGATGGGGACTGCCCAGTTGCCCCGGATATTCTGTTCGCCCAGGTTGAATGGGAACTGCCTATTGAACAAGTTCGCGTTGACGCCATAAGACAAAGTGTGTCGCGCAACCGTGCGCCCAACAGACCTGTCTTCCGATCCGTTCTGCGAAGTGATGATGTCCGTATAGAACTCCATCCCTTCCCGCATTTTACCAGTCGGGGGCAAGTGCAGGAAGGAGAAGGTTTCAAACCCCGTGATGGATGTTAGCCTCATCTTCCTATCGCCTTCAGTTGGTCGCCGTTCTTCCGAATGACGTTCATAAGAAGCTGTTCGCCCTCTGCGGTCGCAAGGTAATCCCCCATCAGCTCGGGGTCGATCACGTTAACGATCCGCGTGTTAACTTGGGGCGGTGCAGCGCCCTGGCTATCGCCCGCACCAGCGGCAACACTGCCGTGGCGCACTTGCGTTGGCGTTTGCACGGTCACCCGCTCACCCGGGCTCGCACGCAACGCAACGACCTGCGAGTCCACCCCGCCCATTCCACCGGGCATTGTGAACGAACCGCCGGTTGCGAAGTTCGTATTCGTGGACAAGATAGACGCGACGTTGGCCGCTGTGGTCACTCCGATCGCTGCCGCCATAGCGTAGTTGAGCGGCGGAGGTTGGCTTGCAAGCGCCTTCTGGATTGCAAGGTAGCCGTCGATTGTTGCCTGCGTGACAGCAGCCGCTTTTCCGATAGCGCCCAGCACGCGGTTCCCGTTGGATGACAGCTTGGCAAGTTCCCCAAACAGGTCGCTTTGACCTTTCAGACGCATCTCGCGGTATTGTGCATCCACATTGGCTTTCGCCATTGCTGCACTTTGCTCGCTGATGATGTCCGCTTGCCGCAGCATGTCAATCTGCTCATACATGAGGCGGAACTTCTCCACCTGGGCGTCCAAAGCTTCTTGGGTGCCCGCGAACAGCTCCGCACCAATGTCTGAAGACAGAGCTTCGAATGCGTCTGCCTTTGTGTATCCGCTAGCAGCATCCGCTAGCAGGGCGTTGACTTCGTTCAGCTTGGTTGTGAACTGTTCCCTGCGACCAATAGCCTGCTCGATAAGCGTGTTCTGCAGTTCTATCGAATCACTGAGCTCAGGGGTGCTGGAACCCGAGCCCGATGACCCGCCGGATGCAGGAGCGTTCGCAAGGCGCTCACGCTCCGCAGCTACAGACTGAAGCTCGGTGAGCTCCTGTTGTTGGTCGACACCGCGCAACCTAGCGGCACGGTCTAACCACACAACCCCGCGCTCGAAGATATTGCTAGCAGCAGCTTCCCGCATGTCCATCTCGGTATTGATCTCGTGCCGTGTCGCTGCAATACGGGCGTCAGCAACCGTAGCACCTGCGCGGAGGGCGTCAATCTCAACCTGTCTGGATGCGTTGGCAATGACGGTTCCACCCAAGCTGGACAGGGCAGAAAGGATACCGTTGATCTGGGCAGCAACACCGGACATCGCTCTTGCCCAGGCGTTCGTTGCGTTGATAGTGTTGTTCGTCGCATCATAGGACGCCATGATCTGCGCCTTGATGTTTGCAGCCACTGGAAGCTGGTCCACCTGAGCCTGCAGGACCGCCCGCTCGGCAGCTTGCCTTGCCATCGCAACCTGGACGCTATCTTCCCCATACTGAGCGATCAGCTGGAGCATCCGGTTCTGCTCGTTATACGTCTGGATCATTGCGTTGGCTTCTGCCAGTGCAGTGTTGCTGGCAGTTCTGCTCTGAGCGTATTGCTGCATCGCAAGCGTCAGGTTCCGCTGCCGTGCAGCAACAATCTTCTCTTCTGCAGACAGGATTTCCCCGCCAGACCGAGCAACCTCACCCGCTGCAATCGCCATGTTCTGGAACGCAACCGGAACAGCGGACGCTGAACCGTAGATTGCAATCAGGGTCTGGTTGAACTGCTCGGACGCTGCGATTGCTTCCGTGGGCGTGCCTGCCAGCGACATAGCTTCCAGGGCGAGGGTGAGCTGCGCCGCTGCGGGCGTTGTCAGATTGAACTGCTCTTTGAGGTCCGACATGGTTGCGTCAATTTCGGTCATCACCCCGCCAGCACCGGATGCGCTATAGGACGCGGTAAGCATGGTTCTGCTGAACCCGCCAAACTCTTCCGACAAGGCGGTGATGCTAGACTTCATCTCGCTGATCGCTTTCGCCTGCAGGAAGTCTGCAAGGAGTTGCGAGGACTTGCCGATTTGGACGCCTGCTGATCCAAACTGGTCCCGAAGGTCTGCGGTCGTAGCGGACGCAATGGTTGCCACATCCACATAGTTGGAAACAGCGGTTGACATATCTTCCAGGCGGTCCTTGAGCGTTACCGTCTCAGGGATGAGGCTGGTGATCCACTGGAATGCGGCAGCACCGAACGCGATAACACCAATCGTCAGAAGTGTGATCGGGTTAATTAAGGACATAAAGCCTGCTGCCAGGGCGCTGAACATTCCGCGAAGCCCACCGCCCGCAGTTGAGATCCCGGTCAACACTTGACTGATCTGCGTGCCCTGTTGCAGCGCCAGCTGAATGGGGTTCTGCCCCGCTGCCAGCATGACACCAATGTCGTTGAACTGGGCAAACAAGTTCGCACTGTTCGCGGACGCAACCCCAAGCCCTTTGCTCATCGTGCTTGCTTGGTTCCCGGTCATAAGCATCTGCTGACCCAAGTTCTCCAGCATCGAATCATATTGCGCCGCGGTCAGGATACCCGCCTGCTGGGCTTGATTCAGCGTTTCCAGTGACGCCTCATACCGCTTGGAGGACGCGAAGAGCGGGTCGTAAGAAGCCCGCAGCGCATCCACCTTTGTCGTCAGGGCAGCGTTCGTCGCAGCAAGCTCTCGAGCCGCTGCATCCGCCCCGTCGTAATCCATGATGAGCAACTCGAGCGTCTTGCTATATTGCTCGGTCTTGATGGCACCGCTTGCAAGGGAGCTTTCCAGCAAGTCAAAGGCGCTGTTGAACTTCATCTGCGCCGCGTAGGCAGGGTCCAGCGAAGCACGCAATGCGTCGACGTTGTCCCGTGCGGTCAGTATCTCCCGGAATGCGGATGCGCTGTCCCGCACCGACTTCATCATGTTGCCGCTGACACCAGTAATCATCTGGATCTTCTGCTGCATGGCGGTGAGTGCAGGATTGACCGACTGGATGCTTGTGGTCATCGTGCCCAACGCTATCTTGACAGCGTCAATCCCTTTGGATGCGGTTGTGCCCGCAGCGCCCATGGATTCCAGGTTCCGCTTGACCACAAGTGCTCCGTCTTCACGGACGGTGATGACGACTGCTTCATTAACTGACATCGTCGGTATAGCTCCCCGTTATGATGGGCGCGGCGCTTTTGACATAAGCGGAGCCTGCCAGGATTGCACTCTCAATGAAGCCCTTGGGCGCCTGTGTGGACGAACCAGCGTTCAGCCTGTCGATATAAGGCGCGGTGTTCTTCAGGTAGATAATCTGTCCCCGTGCGACGTAGAACCCCGGAATGACAGCACGGGCGTTCTGGAGCATAGCGCGAGCGTTGGCTTGCTTCGTGCTGCCCTTTGTTCCGGGGAAGTAAGGGGGAAGCCTGGTTGTGGGCGCACCCGACAGGCTGACTTGCCAGTTAGACACAGCTTCACCCGTGTCAGCAGGGGTGGCCACAGCAAGCCGGTTGATGATTGCCCGCGTCGTGTTCCGGGTTAGGACGCTCAGGTTTTTCATCAGGGCATCGGCATGGGCTTCAATGCGAACTTGCAAATCACCAATGTCGATGCCCGCCATTACTTCTTTCCTCGTTTCGGCGGGGGCTTGTTTGCCGCTGCCAACTTCTTTGTCTTGTAGTTCAGGTAGACGTTGTCCATTTGCCCAATCAAATACAAAAGGTCGTCTTCCTGTTCTTCATCCAGTTCATACTTCTCAGCCCACCGAACCGTATCCGTCCAGGAGATTGGACCCTCTGTCCCGTAACCCGCTGTCCTGCACGATGTCAGGTCAAGGAAGGCGCGGTAATAAAGTCCTAGACCTAAAAGCAAGTCTGGTGCGTTTTGGATCTTCTCGGGCAGAGGCATCCCTGCCCGATAGCATTGTTCAATGATTGTCTTCTCAACAGGCCCTTGTTCGAGCAGGTAAAGAAGACACTCGGTTAGTTTCCCGCAACGACGTCCAAGTTGGACTGGCGGAACAGGGTAGCCTTGCGGGCCTGCTCCTGGATGTCACCGAACAGGTCCGGCAGGTCAACGAACAGCTGAATGCAGTTGTCGACGCTGAACACAATGTCCTTGCCATCCTTGCCCTGGACGTTCTCCCAGCCAAGCACAACGGTCTCGGCGTAGACCCGACGCATGATGCTGTCAAGCTGAGCCAGGTCCGCAATGTCGTTCTGGAGCTGCCGGCGGATGGGCTTGGTGAGCGCCTCCAGGCGCTTGTCGAATTGTTTGTTGGAACCACCTGCCCGGGCGATGCGAATGCAGATTGGCTTCCCTTCGGCGGTCACGCCGTATTCCAACAGGATACCGGATTTCTCCAGCTTCTCGTTGGTTTCGAATTGTTTGAACAGCGACATGCGTTAACTCCAGGTTGCGAGCGCGGGACGTTGTGCCCCGCGCTGCCGTAGCATACCCTTAGCCAGCGAGATCAGGCAAGTAGGAAAAGCTGGAGAATTGCATGGTGTGGCCATACGAACTTTCAGCCGCTGAGGTCTCAAGCGGCATCGTGATCGGCTGGTTCTGCTCCACCGCCAACCGTCCGTCGCCCAGTGCGATCAGCGGGATGTCAAAGATCATCCCCTGATTCTTTTTCACCAGAGCGAAGTCCAAGGTGATGTCATCGTTGTTCCGAACCGCCCGGGTGGCCACAAGGTCCGCGAAGTATGCGGTCATGGACCCGCCAACCTCGAAGCTGCCCACCGAGATGTCGAACCCACCAAGAACCCCGATCGCCTTGTTCTGGCTTGCGTTGTTGTTGATAGTGATAGATAGTTCAGTTGCGAACGCGAACAACGCTATCACCGCCGAGTTGGTGGCGCTGACCGCGGACAGTTTGATGCGCGAAAAATCGGAGCTCGTGTTGAACGCATCACCCGCCGCCAGTGCTGGACGGTTCCCCGCTTTGACACCCTGCAACCCGTCGCGCTGTTCGTTGTCCATTGCGATGAAGGCCATGTCCACCGTCACCTTGTCCGCCATGGAGACGTTCAGGGTGAACTCGTTGCAGACTGCGCCCACAAGGTATTCGGACATGACGCCATTGCCGTCGCTACCCAGCGTCCGTTCGACTTGATAGGTCCGACGCTTGATCAGGTTCGCCGCGGACTCGTTCTTGATCATGTCACCAAAGAACATCCGGATAGTCTTGCCCGTGCCGGTCTCAGCTTGCGGGGTCCAGCTTGTCTTGTCAAGAGTGATGGTCGTTGTGGTGATTGCCATCACCCGTGCGAACCCCAAGTTGTTGTTAAAGCGGTTTCCGATAGCGTCACCGCCAAGGAAGATCCACTCTCCCGGGATAAGCCCAAGTGTGGTAAAGTCGAGCGCACCGCTTGCACGGGTCAGGATCGGAAGCAGGCCCGACATCACAACGTTCAGCGTGGCAACCGTGAACTCGTAACCCACGGCGTCCAGAAACGCGGTCACTGGCGGGGTTTCTGTCGCAAGACCATCACCGACCGTCAGAACGGTGGATGTGGAAGCGGCCGCTGCAACCTTCAGACCGTTGTTGGCGGGATCAGTGAATCCCGAAGCAAACACCAGTTGCCCAGCAAGGAAGCCAAGCATCCCCGAACCTGCCGTATAGGTATCCGCGGCCGCGTTGGTGGCGGTAATCGGAATCTGCGCCGTGTTCAGGGGCTTGGTCGTTTTCTTCTCACGGATGTCTGCAAACAGGAAACCCTGCATCAGCCGCGTGGTGTTCTCGAACGTCAGGTCTTGGTTGAACCCACCAGAAGCATCCAGGTCGGTGATCACACCCTTCTTGCGCTGGCGCGTCGGGTTGATCGGGTTCCGCGCAATGGTGCTGATCGAACCACCGAAGTCCGCATAGCTGTTCGGTTCAAGCGGCCACCAGTTGTTGACAATGCCCACCGCATCAACACCGCCAAGCAGGGTAGCAGCAGCGAACGACGCGGCAGCCATGGTCTCGGTCGTTGCGATTGAGTTGCCCGCTGCGCCCGCGGTCAGTGCTGTCACCGTGACAACAGCGCCAGCAACCGATGCGATCACTTGCGCGTTGATTGTCGTGCCCGTGCTGTAGAGGGTTGCAAGGCCCGCGGGGTCAGCAAGAATTGCCGAGCGAAGTGCGTTCGCAGCATCCGCACCAGTTGCACCCCGAAAGATTTCGTTCGCTGCGGTCGGGCTCGACAGCTGGCTGACGAAGGTATAGGTCCGAGCTCCAATGGTAACGGTTTCACCCGTGATACCTCCGGACATAGTCGCGCCACCGAACGAAGCGTTTGTCATGGTCTCGGTGCTGGCGTAGGCGTTTGAACCCGTGCCCGTTGCACGCGAGGTGAATGTGACCACACCCGCAGCGTTCGAAGCAGTCACCTGCGTGTTGGCGGTCGTTGCAGAACCATAAGTCGTCCCGGAACCTGCGCCCAGCATCACAGCGGCAACAAGGTTCGCGGCGGAAGCAGTAGCGTCGGCGCCAATCAGAACTTCGTTTGCAGTCGCGGATACCGTTGCGCGCCAGGTATAGGTGCGTGAGCCGATGGTGACCGTTTCCGCAACAATCGGAAGACCTGACAGAGTCAGGACAGCAGTTGCAAGCGAACCGCCCCCGGGCAGGCCACCGATGGTCAGGGCGCCCACCGCTGCCGCCGCGAGGGTAAAAGATGCAAGGGTGCGGAGCGCGGATTCCTCCGTGAAGCGCAGACCAGTGACGTCTGAGTCAATCTTATCGGGCATGTTGTTTATCTCACCTCATCGTAGGAGAATGTTGCTGTGACGTTGATCTGACGGAATGCTCCGCTTGTGCCGATCTCGTTGAGCTGCACATTTCGGAACCATAGTTCACCGTCGCGTGCATCCCGATACGCATCTCGCACAAGCTTCGCAAGCCGGTAACACGCCGTTGAGCCATCTCCTACGGGCGTGAAGACTTGAACAAATAGAGTTCCAGTTTCGGTAAACCGTTTCGTCCCAGACGTCCCGGCAAGACTTGACTGTTGCCCCGTTGCGTGCTGGATGGTAGCACGGGCCCACGGGACATCGCTAGTGGGAATTTCACCTGTTTTATCATCATAAAAAGCCGGGTGGCCTGTTGTGTCCCAAACAGCTTTGAAGATACCTAAAATTCTGTCGATTGCATCTTCTGTTATCATCGCACCAGCCCCAACGCATAGACAATCGCAGTGTTCCCTGGAACTAGGGATTTGCGAGCGTGGATCCGCCAGCGGCTGCCGTCGGTGTCAATCATGATGTTGGCAAGCGCGAAGGTTTCGTTCGGGTCAAGCACGGGTTGCGCCACAAGCACGATTAGCTCGGACATCATAAACAGGTCATCCGTCTTGCCCATAGCACCGAACCCGCTGCCACCAATTAGACCGAGGGTCATGTCAGGAAGCTGGGCAATGTCGCAGGTGAACTTGTCTTCCAACTCTTCCGTGGAACCAGAACCCTTCCACGGTTTCTCCGGATCCGCAGCACGCTTGGAAATCCGCCCAAGCGTAACGGTCCGACCAGCATCGCTGATCAGCTCGTGCGCCAGTGCGCGAAAGTCCAGGTCGTCTGCAAGCGCCATTACCGATACGTCCTTCCGCTAGCAGGGTTGAGCAATGTGGTCAGCAGCATGTCCGCCGCAGGGTAGCTTCGAAGCAGGGGCGCAGTGGAATCCCCATTGCCAACTGGCTTAAACTTCTTCTCGAGTGGCCCCAGTGTTTTCGCTGTGACCACAAGGGTCATCCCATTCTCATCCACAATGGGGTCGGGTGCAAGAGGCGCAGACAGTGCGCGAACCGCATACTCGGACTGAGCCCGCTTGAGCATGACGGGAATCGTTCCGTTGAATGTGTAGAGCTTGTCGGCTTCCACAGCATCTTCGCCAACCGTGATCCAGCGAGATCCGAAACGGTTGTGGATGTAATCCGCTGCCTTGATGAGTGCAGCCTGCTTCACAGTGCTGGAACCTGTCCAAGTAGTGATGGAACGTTCGGAGAAGTAATTGTCGGCAAAGGCAACGTCAATCCAGGAGTTGGCGTCAGGGACACCTGCACCAGTCTCAACGGTGAATGGCATTATGCACCTCCAACCTTTGTGACCTTGCCCAGGCCCACATCAATGAGAACGTCAAAGCCCGCAGACGGAGTCAGTGAGGTGGACTTCTCCACGACACCCACGAGCATCGCTTGCCCAGCTGCCAACAGGGGCGTCTGGATGGTGCGCCCGCGGAAGGTGCAAGCGGTTGTTCCTGCAACGCAACCCGCAACGCTTCTGGCGTAGACGGTAGCGTTCGCGGGGAATACAAAGGCGCCAACTGCGGGCGTCGTGATCAGCGAAGCGAAAGCCTTTCGGTCCCGCTTCGCTGCATTGTCTTTCTTGGTGCCGAGTGTTTGCACCTAGATCACCGTGGGCCGTTTCGTCCCGCGACTGGTCCGACGCGCCATTGCGGAGTCGATCGGCGCAGCCATCGAGCGAG
>JBBAQX010000071.1:0-8132 GCA_040400085.1 Lysinibacter sp.
CGTCATCTACTACTTCAGGGCAGCCACCAAGCGTGGGGCCGAGCGTAAGGGACGCAAGTTCATAAAGGAGCAGGCATGAGCAGGTTTGGCGTAGTATCAGCAGCAGTCACCGTGGGTATAGTCGCCGGAGCTGTCGGCGTCATCATCTACGACATGGTCCACCTCGTGCTGGGTCTGTATGACGACGATTGACGACGACCCGGTAGGGTTCCTTGATGCGCTGATGGATGGTCGCCAGGAGAAGCGGGAGAAGGCTCCCGTGTTCCCAGGCACCACGCCCCCGAGGAACACCGAAGAAACCTCAGAATATAACGTCGATTGGCTTGCAGATCTGCCATTCACGGAGTATCTTGTAGGAGGTAGTCCTCGCAAGTTCTACTCGATAGGCTCCCTCGCCAAGGCGTTGGGTAAGAAGCCCGTCACCATACGTTCGTGGGAAGACAAGGGATGGTTGCCATCCGCTAGCTTCCGTACACCAGCTCCCAAAGGCACCCAGATCCCTGGGAAACAGCCCAAGGGTAGACGCCTCTACAGCACGGAACAGGTCACGTTCCTGGTGGGGGCGTATCAACAGTTCATCCTGGCCAGCAATGACTGGGATGGCTTCAAATCACACATCACCAACAACTATCCAAGGAATTGACACATGGGACGTTACGACGACACCGAAGAAGACATCTCCGAAGAGGAGACCACCGAGGAGGCCAAGACGGCCACTCGATCAGCTCGCCGCTCCTCCGAGGACGACGAGACCGAAGATGACGTGAAGGCCCTCAAGGCCAACGCAAGCAGAGTCATCAAGCGTGGCTGGGGAAGCGCCGAGGCGGTGAAGTCCGCAGACAGCCCGTTCGCTCAGAACCTCAAGCTGACTGAGGGCGAGCAGCTCGTTAAGTTCCTGGAGGACGACCCCTACGTGTCGTACCGCCAGCACTGGATCAACGAGCGACAGGGACAGAAGTCCTTCGTATGCATCAGCGACCTCCATGAGGATGGCTGCCCGCTCTGTGACGCAGGCCACCGCCCGTCCAGCAGGTTCGCTTTCAACGTGGCGCTGATCAACCCCGGCGAGGAGCCTCTCCTCCGCAGCTACGAGTTCGGCAGCAGGGTCATCGACCAGCTCAAGAACTTCCACCAGAACCCGAAGACGGGCCCCCTGACCAAGCACTACTGGGCGATCAGTCGCACCGGTAAGAAGACCACCACTCAGGTGAGTCATCAGGTCGTCAAGGAGCGGGACCTCGCAGAGGAGTGGGGCGTCGAGCCCATCACTGATGCCGATCTCCAGAAGCTGACGAAGAGCGCCTACACCTCGGACATCCTCTTCATCCCGACTCGCAAGAGTCTGCTGGAGATCGCAGCCGAGGAGCTGGGCGACGACTGAGCAATGCCTCAGCAACGTAGAGGGCCACGGGCCCCCTATGTCTCAACTCTAGGAGAACTCCAAGAGATTGTGACTGCCGTGCAGGAGGCGGGAGAGTTTGCGTTCGACGTGGAGACACGTGGCAACATCTCCCGCCATCCTGAGGTGGTGGCTCTCTTCGCCCAGGAATGGGAAGAGAAGCAGGCCGCTCTCAAGTCCAACCATCCCAACGTGATCGCCCGCTCCAAGCAGGCTATCGAGGAGAAGTGGCTCAAGGACATCGCTCTGGACCCTCTGAGGAACGACGTGTTCTGGATCAGCATCGCTATCCGTGGTCGTTCATGGGCTATCCCCATGGGCCACCCCAACGGTGAGGTGCTGGTACCAGAGGAGCGTGGGGATGGGACAACCATCCCTCCCGAAGGACACAGGGCCATCCTTCCCAGTGGTAAGGAGAGCCTGGCGAGAGCCAAGTACTTCATCCCTGCTACGTTCACCGATCCCCCCGAGCAGTTGACTCAGGCAGAAGTCTTCGGTGCGTTGGAGCCCATCTTCATGGACCCCGACATCGCCAAGATCAACCAGAACATCAAGTTCGACTGCAAGTCGGTGGCCAAGTACTACGGTGGGGAGCTGCCCAAGGGCAGGTACATCGACACCATGGTGCTGGCTCACATCCTCAACGAGAACCTGCACTCCTACGCTCTCGGTGCGATCATCGACTACAACTTCCAGTGGAACCCCTACTGGCGTGACGGTAAGGTGGGTGGCTCTGTCACTACCGAGCCGTTCAGTGTGGTGTGTAGGTACGCACACTACGATGCTAGGTGGGCTTACATGGCATATCGGAAGATGTGGCGGAGGGTTACAGGCATCGGCCTGCTCGAAGCTACCTACCGTGACGTGGATGCCACCCGTGTCATCGCACAGATGGAGATGAACGGGATCCTCGTGGACCAGCGTGCGATGAAGCGCCTGGGGCAGGAGCTACAGGCTGACCTCAACGCTGCCCTCATGGAGATCTCCATGGCTGCGCCCCCTGGGTTCAACCCCAACTCCGACGCTGACAAGAGAGCGTTCTTCTTCGGCAAGAAGAGGGAGGGCAACCTGGGTCTCAGGTCCACGAAGAAGACACCGAGCGGCAACAAGCTGTCCGTGGACGCCGACGTACTCAAGGGGCTCAAGGGCAAGCATCCCATCATCGACACCTTCCTGGAGTACGCCGAGGTCGAGAAGCTGAAGAGCACGTTCGTGGACAACATGCCACCCCTGCTCCACCACGGCAGGCTGCACCCGCAGTTCCACCTCCACCGGGCAGCTACGGGGCGTCTCAGCAGCAGCGGCCCCAACCTCCAGAACATCCCCACCGATGGACGAGTGCGCTCCCTCTTCACTGCGGAGCCAGGCAACAGCCTGATCGTGGCTGACTACGGGCAGATCGAGATGCGAGTGTTCGCCATGTTCAGTGGGGACAAGCAGCTCAAGTACATCTTCGAGAACAACATTGACATTCACACCGGTACCGCCAGCGTTATCTACCGTGTCCCCCCAGAGGAGGTGACCCCAGATCAACGTAAGATCGGCAAGGTCGCCAACTTCCTCATGGGATACGGGGGCACCGCCAAGCGGCTGTACCACAGTGCTGGTGGTGCTCTGACCATGGAGCAGGCGGAGGAAGCGGTGAAGGGTTACGACAGCGGGTACGCTGAGATGACAGAGTGGAAGAAGCTGGCCACCGATCAGGCACGTCGTGACGGGTACGTGGAGACCATGGGTGGACGCAGGCGTAGGCTCGTGGGCCAGATCGATTCGAAGGACTTCTTCACCCGCATCAGGGCGGAGCGCCAGGCCATCAACGCCATCATCCAGGGGACCGCAGCGGAGATCTGCAAGGATGCCATG
Source organism: Lysinibacter sp. (assembly GCA_040400085.1). Lineage (GTDB taxonomy): Bacteria > Actinomycetota > Actinomycetes > Actinomycetales > Microbacteriaceae > HNR. The sequence goes on from JBBAQX010000071.1 coordinate 3,263, forward strand.
ATCTCCCTGGACAGGTCGCTCAGCTATCCTGACTGCAAGATACTTGTGCAGGTACACGACGAGATGATAGTATCGGTACCAACCACCGAACTGAACCAGTGGGTCCCCGTAGTGGAGACGGCCATGGGTAACGGCAAGATAATTGAAGGAATTGAACTGTCAGTCGAGGCTCATTACGCAGGTAACTGGGCAGATGCGAAGGGATGATACATGACAAATAGCACACGAGAGAGCCGTCAACGCAAGTTCATTCGGGACGTATTCCCGTACCACGGACAGCACATGGCGTCAGCCATGGGTGGCTTCACGCCCCCGTCCATTGAGGGGCAGGTAGCAGAGCTGAAGGAGTCCTTCAGGCTGTGGCAGCAGGTGACTGCAAGCGGTGCCGACACTGCCATCACCGAGTCCTCCTGGTGGATGGCTCGCATCACCGACCCTCACGGCAGGGCATCCATGCCGGAGACACTGGCCACCACCACCCAGCTCTCTGCCTTCGCAGTGGGTGTGCTGGGTCAGCTCCTGAACTCAGGGGCTATCCAGTGGGCCAACCCAGAAATGAAGCTGCCGGACCTGGAGGTGGAGGCGCAGGGATTCACCGTGCCTCCTACCACCAAGCTGACAGAGGACGAAGAGATCGACGTCGCACGACTGCTGAAGGACCTAGACGATGAGTAACGGGTGGTGGGCCAACAAGATTCAGCAGGCTCAGCCTCAGGTACACGGCCTCCGTGTGCAACCGCAGGCACCTGTACAGGCTCAACCTATCCAGCAGCAGGGTCACCCGTTGCAGCACGCCCCCGTGCCCCCACCCCAGGAGCTAGGGAAGATCTCATACCAGCAGATTGCCAAGGAGCATGACGGAGAGAAGATCTCCAAGTTCTGGCAGGGTGGAGAGGGTGTGCGTACCGAGGGGCACATGGCGTGCCCACAGTGCGGTAGCTCCACCAGCTTCACCGCCTACAGTGGTGCGGGCGGCATGGCTGCCAGCATCGGGGGCAACCGCCCTCGCCCACACTGTTTCGAGTGTGGTTACAACGGTCTATTCATTCAAGGTGACCAGGCAAACTGGGCTTAATACGTTCTAACAACTGAGGAGCATTACATGGCTAACTTGACAATCGATGAGATTGCAGAGCTGATCAACAAGGAAATGGGACTGGACATCATGGTCAAGGGCAGTGACGCCCTGCCCGAGGTCCCCCGTCTTTCCACTGGCATCCTGTCGTTCGACCTCTCCCTTGGAGGGGGCTGGGCAGCCAACCAGTGGAACGAGATCGTGGGTGAGGAGAGCAGCGGCAAGACTGCCATCGCCTACCGGACTGTGGCTGCTGCACAGGAAGCCGACCCCAACTTCGTCGCCCTCTGGGTAGCAGCGGAGGAGTACGTCCCCACCTACGCCAAGTCGTTCGGCGTGGACACCGACAGGCTCTGGGTCATCGAGACCAACTCCATGGAGGATGCCCTGGGCATGGTGCTCAAGGCAGTGGACAACCAGGCCGTGGACCTGGTCGTCATCGACTCCATCCCTGCCCTGGTCACTGCGACCGAGGTGAAGAAGGACCTGGACGAGGCGAGCATCGCTACGGGTGCCAAGATCCTCAGCAACTTCTTCAAGAAGAGCGCCAAGGCACAGCGTCGTTCTCTTACTGAGTTCGAGCGCCCCTGCACCCTCATTGCCATCAACCAGTGGCGTGACTCCATCGGTGTCATGTTCGGGGACCCCCGCACCACACCAGGTGGCAAGGCCAAGAACTACTTCTTCTTCATCCGCATGGAAGTGCGCCGGGATGAGTGGATCACCGAGGGCAGCTCGATCGACAAGCGTGTCGGCCAGACCATCAAGGTGCGTGCCTTCAAGAACAAGACGTACCGCCCCCACCAGGTAGCCTCCGTGGACTTCTACTTCGCTGACACCGAGGGCTACAAGATGGGGCAGTTCGACACCGTCAAGGACATCGTCAACGTCGCCCTGGCTTTGGAACTGTTTGAGGGCAGGTACAGCTTCGAGGGTGAGCGCATCGGTCGCAAGAAGGAAGAGCTGTACGACGCAGTCCGACAGGACATGGACCTACAGCGTAGGCTCATCGCAGCCACCACCCAGAAGCTGCTCCCCCGTCTTGAGCCCACTGATGGCTAAGATGCACGATATGTCAGTGGAGCAGGAGAAGCGCACTGCTGACACGTACAAGGGCAGTCGCAACATGATGTCGGGGGCCGGGTGGATGCGTAAGGCAGACGTCCGCACCGAGGACTTCATGATCGAGAACAAACTCAAAGTCAAAGAGGATGCCAAGTCGTACTCCATGAAGGCCGAGGATCTTCAGGTACTGATGAAGAGAGCACGCCTGGAAGGACGAGTCGGCATCATGCAAGTGGATCTGGCGGGGCACCGCTACGTCATCCTGAGAGAGGATGACTTCTTGGACATCGTGGGGATCAACGAAGACCCTAGAACTAGAGGAGAATGACATGGAAGACTTGCAATGGGCTGACTACGGAGACGTGCGAGTAGGCAGCCGCAGGCGCACCAACGCTGATGTGATCGACGTGGTGGTCACTTTGAAGACTGATAACAAGTTGTATCGAATCGGGTTCGAGGGGCCGGATCTCGTCATCGCTCTCATGGATGAGGGTGTAGCTATCGACTGGGAGCAGGACTCCCTCGTCTCCTTCAGTTCTCTCATGGAGGACACCGTACGTCCCATCTTCTTCGCCCTCGCCAAGCTGTTCGGCATGTCCACTGACGCCGACGCAGCGTACGAGAAGGGCAGACTCCAGGGTGAGAACAACGTGCTGTGGTCCTTCATGAAGATGCAGGATCCCCACCGAGGGGGCGACGTGCGAGACAGGAAGGTGGGACCTGCCATGCCCTCCACCTTCTTCCCCCAGGTCTACACCAGTGGTGGTAGTGCGGGAGGCCGTACCAGCATCTCCAACTACATGTCTGCCAGCTCAACGCCGAAGCCTGACCTCTCTGCACTGACCGAGTCCTGATGACACCCCCTGTGACTTTTACCCACACCCTCTACGATGGGTGAGGTAGGCCCTGGCTGGCACCTCGTAGACCAGTACAAGAAGCAGTTTCACTCCAAGCCTGAGCACAGGCTGCTTGGCAAGATCGAGCACGCCATTGCCATGGAGCTGAGTGAGAAGAACTCGCACCGAGACACCGAGCACATCCACCCGTCGTCCATGGCCAAGGCAGACTGGTGCCCCCGTGAGACGTACTACACAATGACGGGGGCCAAGGAGTCCAACCCAGAGAGCCTCTCCCTCAGGAGGATGAACATCTTCGCAGAGGGACACAGCATCCACGACAAGTGGCAGCGCTGGATGTGGCAGGCCGGTGGACTCATGGGTATCTTCGGTTGCCTGGCGTGCGGACACAGGTGGATGGACAAGTCACCCAAGGAGTGCCCCGAGTGCAGTGCTACCGGCAAGCTGCTGGAGTACCGAGAGGTGCCCATCTACAATGATCTATACCATGTCATCGGCCACGCTGACGGGCTGTGGGAGGACAAGGATGGGCGTGCAGTCATCGAGCTGAAGTCCGTAGGTCTGGGCACCATCAGGTGGGACGCCCCCTCGCTGTATCAGGTGTATGAGGACGGGGAGATCACCCTTGACGAACTTTGGAAGCGTATCAAGCGCCCCCTCACTGCTCACCGCAAGCAGGTCAGCCTGTACATGTACTTCCTCGGTGTGTCACAGGCCATCGTGATCTATGAATGGAAGCCGACCCAGGAGGTCAAGGAGTTCCACCTCACTCTCGACATGGCTCTCGTGCAGCCGATGTTGGATGGTGCAAAAGACTTGCTATCTCACATCGAAGCTGGTACTGTGCCCCCCAGACCTGAGAACGCAAGGAAGAGTGGTATGTGCAAGTACTGCTCCTTCAAGACAGCATGCTGGGAGGAAACATGACAGACGCACAGGAACAACTGATGGAGCTGGAGGGACGTATCGCAGCTCTCAAGATTGCTCGCTTCAAGGAACTGTTCATCAATCCTATTGAAGTGAAGCTCAACTTCTACGGCTACTGGCTGGACGGGGAGTGGGCGAGCTGCGAGACCCCAATCACCATCAACCCCGATGGCACGTGGAGCTACGCATGACCTGGCACCCGCCCCTCCGGTACGTCTACTCGTATCGCACGCACGATGGCTACGCCATGCTGCTGGCGAACGGTGGGGGCTACCCTCGCACATGGATGACCGGACCGAGACTTCCTGTCATGGAGTGGTCATGACCAAGACGATCAAGCGTAGCGCCCGCCCCAAGCTCCCCGCTGGCTCATGGGATGATCCCGCATTGGAGTCACGCTGGCGCAAGGCCATGAAGCTGAAGGACCACATCGGTCTCCGTGATGACGAGCGTCACGAGTTGGCCCAGCTCATCCCAGGAGTGGACAAGGATGACGGGGGCTCGTGGAAGGACCTGGACGAGCGCCAGCTCCACGATCTCATCACCATGATGGAGGGATTTGTAATGATCAGTCACATGAAGACGATGAACGGATGGCAATGGCTCCCCCCAGGACAGTGACCACCATTCGTGATGAGGAAGATCAGCGTGCTGAGATACTTGCCAGGTACGCTGCTGGGGTGTCTCAGCGTGAGCTAGGAGACATCTACGGAGTGCACCAGGCCACTATCAGTTACCACGTGAACCGATGAAGTTCTTCGGTGACCTAGTCCCCGTCCCCATCAGGCAGTACACTTGTGTGTCCTGTGAGGTGGGATGGTCCTCCGTAATTGGGGATGAATGTTGGTGCTGCGGGGAGCAATCCCTGCTAGTGTCTCCTCTCTCCCTATGGTGGATGAAGCAATACAGCCAGCCCGCATGGAGGGCTGGCTCAGATACACACAGA
>JBBAQX010000071.1:8232-23547 GCA_040400085.1 Lysinibacter sp.
GTACTAGTCACAGGCGGCAGAGGTTTCATCGGGAGCGCAGTGTGCTACTTCCTGGAGGGGGCAGGGCACGAGCCCATCACTCTCGACAGGGACGCAGGAGACATCCGCTACCTGGAGGACATCGAGCGAGTGGGCAAGGGGGCCAAGCATGTCATCCACATGGCTGGCGTCCTCGGCACCCATGAGCTGTTCGACACCCCTCAGCTCGCCATCGACGTGAACATCACGGGATCGAAGAACGTCCTGGAGTTCTGTCGTAGGAACGAGGCGAGCTACACAGGTATCACCATGCCGCAGGTGTTCCCGTCGCTCTACACGGCCACCAAGATCGCCACGTGTGCGTTCGCCACGGCCTACAACCACACCCACGGTGTGCCGGTGAGTCACGTGCGTGCGTTCAACGCATTCGGCCCCGGCCAGGCCCATGGCCCCGGTCACCCGCAGAAGATCCTCCCCACGTTCGCCTACAACATCTGGCGTGGTCTCCCTGTCCCCATCTGGGGTGACGGTGAGCAGACCGTGGACCTGATCTACACCCCCGACCTCGCTCGCATGCTCGTGGATGCCATGCGTTTCGGCAACGACGTGACGTTCGACGGAGGTACCGGCATCGCCTTCACTGTCAACGAGGTCATCGACATGGTGGAGGACTACGTGTGCAAGCCTGCCATCCGCAAGTACCTCCCCATGCGTCGGGGTGAGGTGCCGACAGAGATCGTCGCTCATGGTGAGAACTGGGACCTACTCGATTGGAAGCCCGAGTTCCGTAAGGCTGACCTCGCTTTCAGCGTGGACGCCTACAGCCCCGAGAACTTCAAGCACTGATGAGAGTCACCGTAGTCTCTGCGTGCTACGGGGAGTACGACGTCCCTAAGCCCCCCACTCCTCAGAACACCGAGCATGAGGTGGAGTTCGTCATGGTCACGGACGGACCCATCTGGGAGGGCTGGGAAACGGTGGTGGAACCTCGCCCCCACATGCACAACAACATGGCAGCCAAGGTACCCAAGTGTCGGCCAGACCTGTATAGCATCAATGATGCACACTTCCTCATCTGGATCGACGCCGGGGCCACCTTCACTGAGCACCTGGTGCAGGAGCTGACGAACCCAACAGGTAGCCAAGGGGCACCGCAGTGGACCTGCATCCCCCACGTCGAGACGCACCACATGGAGCACGAGATCGGCGCGTCGAGAGGGTTCCGTAAGTACGCCCCCCTCCATATGGAGGCACAGATGGAGCACTACCTCGCTCGTAGGTACCCCAGAGAGAGTCGCATCTGGACCACTGGTATCAGCGGGCGCATGAACACCTCCCGCAACCAACAGTTCGGCAACGCTTGGATGTACGAGATGTCACGCTGGGGATTCCAGGACCAGCTCTCGCACTCCTACCTCATGTGGCAGATGAACATGAACCCCACGCCCCTAGCATCCTCTCTCCATCTGGCCTCCTTCGTCCCCCACATCGACAAGGACTTCTGATGAGACTCAAGCACTACTACCATCTGTATGCAGCAGGTCAGTGGCTGGAGCCGCTCAACGAGCACCTCGATGCCCTTCGTGACAGTGGTCTCGACCAGGAGATGGGAGAGATGCAGGTGGGAATCGTCGGCCCCCCTCACACCAGAGTAGGGGCCATCAGGCACCTCACTGACTCCGGCATCCCCTTCTCAGTATGTGCCGAGGCCAACACAGGGTGGGAGCAGGTCACCATGGACGTCATGTACGACGACTGCATGCAGTCCGAGGAGCCCTTCTTCTGCCTCTACGCCCACACCAAGGGGGCGCAGTACGGCCCACCGCTGTACCCTGATGGTGTGCAACGTCCGTGGAGAAGGACCATGACCAAGTGGAATGTCACCGAGTGGAGGCAGGCTGTACACCACATGTCTGAGGGTGCCGCTGGGTGCGGCTGCCTGTGGCAGTCTGCCAACGTGGACAACTACGCTGCCCTCTGGATGTACGCCGGTAACTTCTTCTGGTTCAACTCCAAGTTCGTCAAGGAGCACGACGATGTGCTACGCCCCATGCACAATAGTCGTTACGACGCAGAGGTGTGGGTCGGACAGCTCGCCAAACACGGGGACATGAAGGTGACCTGGGCCTCTCCCATCGAGAAAGACCCCCTCATGGCATGGAACGACGGTACATGAGCTACCCTGTCTTCGTCACCTGCCGTGACCAGGTCACATACCTCGACCAGCTCGTGAAGTGGTTGGAGAAGGTGGGCAACGCCGAGGACATCTTCCTGCTGGACAACGCCAGCACCTACGAACCCCTGCTGGATTACTACAAGCACACTCCTCACGGGGTCATCTACACCGGGCAGAACTACGGGCACACCGTTGCCTGGGCATCAGGTTCGGTGCACCTTGCGGCAGGTAAGGCGTTCATCAGCTCAGACTCTGACGTGGTACCAACGGAGACGTGCCCCCTCGACGCACTGCAAGTGATGCAGGACCTACTGGACACCCCCATCCCCCCGACTGGGCACACCATGCCCATCCTCAAGGTGGGGTTCTCCCTCAAGATCGATGACCTCCCTGACCACTACAACAGGAAGCAGGACGTGATCAACCATGAGTCGCAGTTCTGGAACACCCTCGACCCCGCCATCAATGCCTACAGGTCTGCCGTGGACGGTACCTTCGCACTCCACCAGCCATGGGCCGTGGATCGTCACTGGATCGGGGGCATCCGTACACCGCTCCCCTATGTGGCAAGGCACATGCCGTGGTACGAGGACTCTGCCAACCTCACCGAGGAGCAGCAGTACTACCGGGACCACGTCAACCCTGCCATGGCACACTGGTCAGGTCACTGATGGCTAACCCGTCCAAGCAGAAGGGCACTGACGCCGAGACCAAAGTCAAGGAGTACGCCATAGGACGTGGCTGGCCCCACGCTGACCGCATCACCCTCTCAGGGGCCAAGGACAGGGGAGACATCCGTCTTGGTGACGGGGTCGAGTTCACCCTTGAGGTGAAGGGAGGGCAGGGTGCCCTCAACAACCCACACGCTCATCTGCGTGAACTACGTGATGAGATGGCAAACAACAAGCATCGGTTCGGTGCAGTCATTGCCAAGAAACCGGGCAGCACCAAGGTGGGTCAGGATTGGGTGGCTATGCTACCAGTCGATGTCTTGTTTGACCTATTAGACGCCTACTTCAAGTGACTTTCTGCTAGTATGGGACGAGTTACAACTCGTCTACTTAGGAGAATCACAACATGTCGGAATCCATCGGTGCTGATACTGTCATTCGTGTCGGGGGCAGCTCGAACGCCACCTCTGTCGGGTCGGTCATTGCCCAGGCTGTCTCAGCCGGACACTACCCCAAGATCCGTGCCATCGGTGCCGGTGCTGTGAACCAGGCCAGCAAGGCATGCGCCATCGCTCGTGGGTACGTCGCCCCCAAGGGTATCGACCTCGTGTTCATCATCGGGTTCGATGACGTCCCCGGCAAGGACGGGGACACCATCAGCTCTGTCACCTGGCGACCTGTGGTGCGCTCAAGCTGATACACTGTCTAACATGCCTATGGTCGATGTTTCTTACCGTCTTCCACATCGTTTGATTGCAGAAGAGCGCAACGCACGGGCACGCAAGGACTCCATCAAGCCCATCTCCCAGGTAGGAGGGGGGCAGGGCGCATCCCTCACCTCATTCTCGCAGGGGTCGGGGGCGGGGAACGGTCAGACATGACACCCCCTGTGACTTTTACCCACACCCCCTTCGGCCGAACCGGTAGGCCCTGATGCCAGGTAACCAGCAGACATTCAGCTCGTGGTCAGGTGGCTACGACCCGCAGGATCAGGGCTCCATGCCCGTCCTCGGCCCCACCCCTAGCTTCAGAGACGGCAAGGACAGGCGTCTCGCTGCCTTCGGTGCCTCCCCAGACGTCCAACATCCTGATGGTTATTTGGGGGTGGAGGGTGCCACCACACGTCGCTCTGACAAGCTGCTCGACAGCGTCCACCGTCAGAACCACCGCAGCTACTCTCGTGGCGTCCACAAGGGCGAGCGCATCAACCCAGGTGACTACGTCTGGCCTGATGAGTTCAACTTGCTCACAGGCATCGAGATGGAGGCAGCGGGCATGAAGTTCTCCCCTCCAGGTGCTGAGCCAGTCAGGCTGACCAACGACGGCAAGGCAGGCCCACGTGGCATCCCCCGTGGCCTCGACCGCCCACAACAAGAGATCATCGACCTCCAGCGCCAGTCCATGATGAAGACACTGTTGCCGAGGTGGACATGAACCTCTCAGACGCAGATCCAGCACGCAGGGGCTCCAACCCGTGGGCATCCCGCAGTGAGATGCTCGTAGATCAGGCTCTACAGAACGCCCTCGCAGGCAACACCGACCAGATCAGAGCCATGCGCCCCGTCGCAGCTCCCCAGAAGCTGTTCCCTGATAGAGTAGGCTTCCGAAAGGCAGTTCCTACTGTCCAGCAGGTGCTCAACATCGATCGTATGACACCTTCGTACCGCTCGTGGGTGAGTGGTATGCCGACCCAAACTAGTGTGATCTCTGACCAGTCTTGGTCAGGTACCGCACGCAACGCCCTCAGCGAAGGGGTCTTCTAATGGGATACGTACCCGCAGGCAAGAAAGTCAGTCACTGGCAGTCCGAGGCACCCTCACCCGGTCCTGTCCGCAGCAACCCCGTGCAGGCCATGCGTTCTGGGTCAGGGCGCAGCTTTGCCCCCGCCAAGTCAGAGCTACTCGACTTCAGTCGCTCCGGTCAGGTGCTCCAGCAGACCACCGGCCAGTACGGCAACTACCTCCTCTACAAGCAGCAGGTAGCGTGGGCCAACGAGCACCTCCAAGCCAAGCAGGCCCACGCCCAGGACCAGGAGCTACAGCAGGCCGTAGGCGTGGCGGCTACCTCCATGCTGGGTGGACCTCCGCCAGGGACAAAGGGTGGACCTGGGAAGGGTAGGGGGGGTCTCGGCCCACCACGACCCTCCTCTGGATCCGGCGTAGGCCCAGCCATCCAGGCCAGGGCCAATCCAGGCGGTCTCACCACGGGGGCCCCGGTACAGCCATTCGCCAAGCCCACGCCTACTCCCCTCCCCAGCCCAGGCGCTCCCGTACAGCCTTACGCACGAGGTCCGCAGGATGTCTCAGCACCATCACAGACACTGCTCCCCAACTCCCAGCTACGTGCCAAGAGGCCCACAGCTCCTCCAGGGGGCATGGCAGGCAGCGTCCTCCCAGCAGGAGTGTCCGGCATCGTGGGTGGCACCCGCCCAGAGCAGCTCCAGATGGACTTCAGCCAGCGTCTGGGCTCTCAGCCAGTGCTGAACCCAGGCAACACCACCACTCCCACTGAGACCTACCGTAAGGACGCCCGTGCAGCACGTAACCGTGGTGCCGGTATGAATACGTCCCCAACCCGCCGTGACCCCCTCGCTTACTGATAGGATAGACACCTATGGCAGTCAATGAATCCCGCAGCATGAACGCAGACCTTCGACTGGGCATCACCGATGGCATGGTCAAGAGCACAGACCCCAACAGGGGTGGCCCCCTCGACGCCGCTACGAACGACGTCTACACCTCCACAGAGCAGTTCGGCGGTAACTCTGCTGCGCTAGCTGGAGTGGCTGAGGTCGCAGCACGTCGTATCACCACGCTTCACGGCTGACACAATTCGCACTACAACCCAAGGAGTACAATATGGCCAGGCTTCTCATTTGCCGTTCCTGCCAAGTCGCCCTCAAGATGAGGGACTACGACGGGGATCCCCTCTACGACGTTGAGCTGATCGAGATGATCGAGCGACACCTCGGTAAGGCGACAGACCCACGTCCAGAGTCCCACCCCGCACAGATCTTCCGTGTGGATGACGGCGACCTCGACAAGATGACCGACCAGCAGCTCAACGAGGCCCTCGCCAACGACATCGATGTCCAGATCAGCGAGTTCCGAGATGACTTCAAGGAACAGGCGATGGGGTGCTACAGCCTTCACAACCGCCCGCAGGGTGGCTGCATCGACTGGAAGGATGACAATCGTGTCATCGGTCGCAAGGCAGGTATCCCTAGGGACGAGCGTGCGTACATCTGCGACTACTGCCCGGTATCGACCTTCGTGGAGTTCAAGACGAGGCAGGCTGCCGGTCTCTACGGGAAGAAGTAATGTATATCTTCCATCTGGACGCCCTGGCGCACGCTCATGAGGAGATGATCCAGCGACTCCCCCGTCGTAACGGCCTCCTCCTGTGGAGGGCTCTCTACGAGTCCAGCATGGGACGCATGGGTGTGGTAGTGACCGATGCGGTCGAGACGGAGAAGCTGGAGACGTGGATGCGTCTGCACAACATCCGTGCCTCGGTCTACGAGGTGATGGATCCCGAGATGGGCCCCCTCGACAGGCAGATAGAGGCCATGATGATCCACAACGGTATGCGTACGGGGGACATGTACGTAGACGTGGATCCACTCAAGATCTCCCAGCTCATCTCTCGTGGAGTGCCGACACTGCTGCTCGGTGACCCCTACGTCCTCCGCAAGGAGTGGTCGGAGATCGAGCCCAAGGACAGCCCTGGTTGGGACGAGCTGGTTGCAGAGATGGATCGACAGAAGATCTACCGCACCAAGAAGGAATGGAACGAGGACGAATGAAGATCATTCTAACTGGCGGGGAGAAGGGGACTTACCGGAACCTGCTCGTGGGCCAGAGTGTCCCCTGCATCGCACTCAACGTCACCCAGTACGCCATCCCCAAGACGAAGGCCGTGGACCTCAAGGAACTGCTCAACGGAGCAGAGGTCACTGTCTACTGCTCGGAAGGGGACGAGGACATAGAGCGCTACGACCGCTTCATACGTGACAACCACGAGGACATCACCAACGTCATCGGCAGATCCGACTACGACGGTACCTGGCTCGGTGAGAAGTACATCCCTCTTTGGAATGACATCGAAGACATGGAGCGCCTGGCGTTCCTGTGCGAGAAGTACGGACGTGTAGCAATCAGCGACAAGTGTCTCAACCCCACCACGATCAAGAGGATCAAGCAGCTCAAGCAGAGGTGGGGTTGCGTTTTGGTTGCGGTCACCAGCAAGATTGACATCCTCGACTCCGTGGACTGGGACATGGCCATCGTGTCATCCTGGACCAGTGTGGTCCGCTACGGCGAGACCCAGGTCTGGAACGGGCACGGAATCAGCCGCTACTCAGCTCAGAAGAAGGAGTCCTCCAGGAAGCGTCACCGTGCTGACATCGTGCGTCTTGGTATCGATTTCGATGCCGTTCTAGAGGACGATGTGAGCGAAGTTGCCAAGTTGGCGATCGTTTCGTGGATGGCCTGGACTGCTCACGAGCATGGGGCCTACCACCCAGATGACGAAGACGACGAGTCCGAGTTCGATAGCAATAGACACGGTGCGATAGTAACTATCCCTGCCGAAACAGCAACTGGGGCAAACCAGGTTTCGGGGTATACCGACATTGCTATCGACAGTGTTCAAAGGCGGCACGAGGACGAGAAGTTGTTGCTACCAGGAATGGCCATCGAGACGACAGTTTCAGTTGGCTCTTCTGAGGGCGAAGGTGCTGATAGAAGCATCGAAATCGACCCACACGTCGAGACCACGATCAAGTACTCCAGCAACGGTGTCAGGAACTGCGATAGTTGCTATCTTGCGAGCCGTTGTGACCGTTTCAAGGCACATGCGGATTGTGCCTACAAGATCCCGGTCGAGATGCGTACCAAAGAGCAGCGAGATGCTGTCATGCAGGCCATGTTGGAGATGCAGACGAGCCGCATTCTGTTCGCCAGGTTCGCTGAGGAGCTGGAGGGTCAAGGCATCGATCACACGGTTTCCCAGGAGATGGATCGACTGTTCAGACTGGTCAAAGAGGCCAAGGAGATCAAGGACACCCGTGAGACTCTGAGGTTCGAGATGGAGGCCAGGGGCAGCTCTGGAGTGATATCACGCCTCTTTGGATCACAAGCAGGGGAGAAGGCGCAAGCCCTCGACTACCCCCTGTCAATGGGTGAGCTAGATCAGATGATAATTGATGCCGATGTGCTTGACGAAGTGGTGGATTAGCTGATAGTGTGACGCAGTCAACAACGACCCACTACAAGGAGTACTGCAACATGAATCAGCGTTCCAAGCTGCTCAACCTGGCCGAGAGTCTCGTCAACGGAGACCGCAACGTCCAGTACGGAGATCCGAGAGCGGACTTCCTCCGCACTGCGCTCCTGTGGGAGACCTACCTCAACGGGGCGCACCAGCGCCACGTCACAGAAGAGGGTGACGACGTCCCCGTCGTCATCGAGCCACATGACGTGGCCATCCTGATGATGCTGCTGAAGATCAGCCGCCTCGCCTGGTCCCCCGACAAGGAGGACACCTGGGCAGACATCGCAGGCTACGCAGCTTGCGGTTGGGACTGCGTGGCAGAGGCCGATCCGGTCGACGACGACGATCAGGAGTTCGAGGACATCGGCTACGAGGACCTGCTGCTCGACCTCTTCGCCCAGTCAAGAGCCGCAACTCCCCCGCCCTCTTCCTTCCTGTCAGGGACCCTCTTCAGGAAGCCCTCCGAATGAGCCCCACGGCCACACTCACGTGGACCTATCGGGAGTTCGACATCGTCAACCCTGCGACATGGGTCTTCGACCTCGATGACATCGCCCAGTCTCTCAGCAACCAGTGTCGGTTCAACGGGCACGTTGACTTCTACTCCGTCGCTGAGCACTGTGTTCGTGTGTCTGAGATCCTGGAGAGGGATGATGCGTTCAATAACACCATCCTCCTCGGTCTGATGCATGACGCAGCGGAGGCGTACATCGGTGACATCCCAGGTCCTTGGAAGTCCCTTGTCTCCATCGATGGTCGCCCCATCGCAGAGGTGGAGCGGGAGATCGAACTCGCCATCTTTGAGAGGTTTGGCCTGGTATTCAACCAGGTCGAATGGGACGAGGTCAAGAGGGCCGATAAGGCTGCCTACAAGGAAGAGGCAGCCAGTCGCCCCGCTCCCGGTAAGGGATGGGATCCCATCACGGCTAGGTACAAGTTCCTGGCCCGCTACCGAGAACTCAAGTCGTGACCTGGCGGGATGATGCGGCTTGCACCGGTCTCCCTAAAGAACTCTTCTATCCCCCCTACTTCAAAGAGGACCGCACAGGTCCTGAGCACCGCTACTACTCCCTCGGCAAGCTAGCTTGCGAGGTCTGTCCGGTACGGAGCAGATGCGCCCGTGATGGGGAGGACGAAGAGTTCGGTCTATGGGGAGGGCTCACACCACGTGAGCGTGCTGGCAAGTCCGCACCACGACGGCCAGCCAAGGTGCTGCCCAGGAGGCTACTGAGGCTCCTACGCTCGATGAGTGCAGACCCCATAGAGGTCATGGACCTCCACGAGAGGATCAAGCCCTTCTTGGAGAAGCGCAACAAAGAGGTTGACTCTTCACCGCAGAGCAGCTAAGGTTGCGCCCATCGGACTACCCCTAAGGAGCACACCATGAGCACATCGACCACGTCGTACGAGTACTACGGCCTCAACAACCCCGACATTGCATGGTGGAACGCCTCTGCCTGCAACACGCCGGAGGGGCAGAGGGTGAACTGGTTCAGCAACCAGCCCAGGGACATCGCAGCGGCCAAGGTCATCTGCGGGCAGTGCCCGGTGGTCGAGCGCTGCCTGCGTCACGCTGAGGAGAACGATCTCGTGTTCTTCGTGTTCGGGGGCAAGACCCCTGAGGAGCGCCGCTGATGTTCTGGCGAAGCAAGGATGAGATGAAGGCACTGTTCCAGGCGTTCGACGCAAAGAGGGACGCCCCAAGCCCCCCTCCACCTCCAGAAGACGGGCTCATCTCTGTACCGATGTCGCAGAAGGCGTACGAGTGGTACACCTCTCAATCCAATCGAGGTCAGCTACGCAACAGCTGGAGCAGCAACAACTACACGTCCGCACTCGCGCAGGATATGTTCGGACAGCAGCCCGACAACTCCCCTACCGTCCCTCCCCCCCGCACCACCCGTCCTGTACGTACACCCTCCCGCAGCTACCCACTCACCCTCGGTGCAGAGGTACAGACGCTGAATGAGGCGGTGAGCCGTATCGATGGGAGCATCAGTAGTATCATCCGGTTGTTGGAGAACACTGCCTCACGGTCTTCTTACGCTTCCTTGCAAGACATCTCAGCCGCACAGAGGAATCGCATTGAAGAGCTGGAAGAACTAGTCGGGGGCATGGAGATGCGGCTCCAAGAGATGGAACAGGACCTGTACGGTGGCTGACTCAGGCTACACCCCCAGTCGCCCATTCGCCTTCTCGAAGATGGCTGAGAGGATGGACGACTCCCTGTTGCAGCGTCTGGACAACATGGAGAAGGCCATCGAGTCATTGGTGAAGCGCAACCGAATCATGGCTGAGGACATGATCAAACTCGGCACCAGGAGCAACACCAACAGTGAATGCTGGTCCATCCTCGATCGGAAGGTAGACCTCCTCGATCCTGGAGTGATTCGGTGCCTAGTGGAGACCAACGAGGTGCTCTCCATGCGAATCGAAGAGCTGGAGAAGGAGCTGTACGGAGATGCCTGACCCACGCTTCAGCGCCAATCAGATCGCTGCCAAGTTCTCCGAGATCCAAAGCACATTCTACAGCATCTCCAGACGCTTGGTGAACTCAGAGAAGAGCGTGGATGGGCTGCTGGATGTTGTCGAGATGCTGAACGCACGAATCACAGAGCTGGAAGAAGCACTAGATGCCATGGAGGCACAGCAATGATCATCGGAATCGCCAGTGGGGACTACCTCCCCGCCTATAAGTCAGTGGACGACAAAGAGCAGTGGGGAGGGGCCGGTTGGGCACGCCTCGGTCAGTACGTGGAGCCCCTCAAGGCTCTCGGTCACCAGGTGGCTGTAGGGATACTCTGGAAGGACGGGGACTGCCTCTCCATTGCCACAGAGGAGGACGGTGGAGGCAAGTGCTACCCAGACGTGATCATCCTCCAGCGCATCATGCACGACGGAGTGGCTGAGGCCATCCGCATCGGACAGGCTGCTGGTCAGGTCATCATCAATGACGTGGACGACTGGTACTGGGGGCTGGACACCCGCAACGCTGCCTTCCTGGCCTCGCACCCCAAGTACAACGACGAAGAGAACACCAAGTTCTACATGCAGAATGTGCTGGCCTCTGACCTGGTTACGGTAAGCACCCCATACCTCGCCAAGCAGTTTGAGGGGCGTGGTTCATCACCAGTGCGTACTCTCCCGAACTACATCGATGTAGCCCGGTTCAAGCCAGTGGTGCAGGCATCTGCCCCCTGCTTCGGGTGGGTGGGAAGCACCATGCACCGTAGTGGTGACGTCGAGACTCTCAAGGGGATCTTCCCTCGCTACCTGAGCACTGACAGACTCCATCTACAGCACAGCGGGGACCGCATCGACGCCCCCTCGTTCGCATCACAGATCGGGGTGGACCCTGACCTGGTGACCAGAGTGCCTGCCGTACCGTCAGATCGCTACCCTGAACTGTTGACGTTCGACGTCGGTCTGGTACCCCTCAGGGATACCGGATTCAACCACGCCAAGAGTGAGATCAAAGGACTGGAGTATGCGGCCAGTGGTATCCCATTCATTGCACAAGATCTGCCCAGCTATAGGAAACTATGGGAAGACTGGGGAGAGACAGAGTCCGGTTTCTACATCGCCAAGCGCACCAAGGACTGGATCAAGGCCATCGACAACCTATTGGACATTGAGGCTCGCAGAGCCAAGCAGGCGCAATTGTTTGCAAATGTCCCATACCGAGACATAGAATATGGAACAATACAGTGGAACAACCTACTTCAGGAGCTGACATGATCAACGGCACGCTTGACAAGACGACCCTTCTCGACATCGACAGGCTCCAGGCTGAGCTGCGTGAGGCACACCGTGTCCTCAACGCCCACGGCATGGGCCACTATTGGACCCCCAACCTCGACGCCTTCAGCAACGGAGTCCTGGGCGTCCTCAAGAACAAGTTGGACTGATGGAGACCGTGGCCATTGTGGGGGACACCCACAGCGACGCGCAGTTCGTCAGCAACGTCCACAACCATCTGAGGTTCAAGCCTGAGGTGCGGACGATCGTCCAGCTCGGGGACTTCGGGTTCACGTTCGACAAGAACATGATCGCCTCGATTGAGGCGTGGCTTGCTCGTGACGAAGAGCGCAACTGGTTCTGGTTGGACGGCAACCACGACCAGCATGACTTCCTGGATGAGCTGACAGAGGAGCACGGCAAGTCTGACCCCATCAACATGGGTTGCATGAACCCCTTCGGGTGGTCGTTCCCGGATCGTCTGTGGTACTGCCCCCGTGGCTCTACCACTGTGATCGGTGAGAGCCTCTGCCTGTTCATGGGGGGCGCTTACAGCATCGACAAGGCGTACCGTCAGCCACACGTCTCGTGGTGGTCGCAGGAGCTGATCACGGAGGCCGACATCCGTCGTGCTGAGGAGTTCGGCAAGGTGGACGTGGTGTTCTCTCACGACATGCCGATCGTCTCTGAGTTCGAGCAGGAACTCAACAAGCACGGCTACAAGGTTGGGCCAGAGAGCCTCAACAACCGCCTCGCCATGAACGCTGTGGTGGCCGCTACACGCCCCCAGGATCTGTACCACGGGCATTACCACACTCGTCACACCGGAGAGCACACAACGCCCTCTGGTTGGGTCGTGGATGTGCACGGGGTGGGGGCCAACGTGAACGATCGTGGCTACCTGGATCACGCCTGCTACCCGGAGCACAACGTACTCATCAGGGAACTCTGATAGCGACTGGGCCTAAAACGCAACTAAGCCCCCACTCCCACCTCGCAATGAGGCAGGGGTGGGGGCTTAGTTGTTTGACCGGGTATCAGTCGAGCTGGTCGATGACCTCCTGGAGTTCGACTATGGCTGCCCACGCCGCCTCCAGCTTGTCTTCTAGGTACACCATCTTCTCCCGCCAGGAGGTGGGGATCCCGGCGTCTTCGTCGGACCAGTCGATGGTATCCCTGACTACGTCAGGGATCTTCTGATCCATCGATGATCTCTTGCAGCTCAGTGATGGCCATCCACGCTGCTCCCAGCATGGCCTCCATCTCCTCCACCTTGGCCTTCAGGTCGAACAGGATCTGGTCGTCTGGGCTCGTCTTTGCCCACCTGTTGCCTCCCGCATCTTGGTCGAAGATCTTGTAATCCGTGTGCTTGGTGGTAGTACCGGTAGTAATGACGGTGTACCACGGAGTGTCGCTGGCCTGGATCTGCTCCCTCATCTCCTTGTACTTAGCCACCTGGTCCGTGGAAGTCTCAGGGGGCATGGCTACTTCCCGCCCTTCTTGATCTTCGTCAGCTTCATGAGTTCTCCTCTGTTGTGGTGGTGCTTCTCGTGGTTGTTGCAGCTCGGAGTGAAGGGGGGATTGCCCCCCTTCCTCTCCGGCAGCTCTACCCAGTTCGTGCACGGTGCCTTGGGGCACGTGAATAGGTACTTGCTCATCCTCAGTCTCCTGCGACGATCAGGTCCCCGATGTACTGAGCCAGCAGCTCAGGGATGTCGGTGACGTTCTGGATATGGATCTCTTCGTCAGCACCCAGGTCCTGAGTGTTGCTGTAGCTCCCGTAGTGGAGGACGATGATCTTGCGACCAGGGGCGCTCCACGTGGTGAGTGGGGACTCAGCGTACCACTCACCGTCAGTGAACACGAGAACGAGGTGGTTGTCAGCCTCCTCGACGTTGTGCTCCTCGATGGTGTCCAGTGCCGGGGTGGGCTGCGTGCCCCCACAGGAGTTCCACACGGTGGGTGTGGGGTTCTCCTGCGCCCAGATCTGGTAGTAGTCCGTGGACCACAGAATGAGAGTCCTGCCGATGTTTAGGTCGTCACAGGCCAGGGCCGTGGCGTAGAGCGCCATGGACAGGGCGAGCATCGGCTTCCCGTGCATCGAACCAGAGATGTCACAGAGCAGTGACACGTGGACGTTGCGCCCCTTGCCCTCGAAGTCAACACGACGACGACGGTAGTCACGGGCACCCACGTCCTTGGTGCGGTATGCGAGGGCGTCGAGCACCCCCACCTCCTGCCGGTTCTCCCAGTAGGGATCCGTGGCAGTCATGAAGGAGGACAGCGCCTTCTTCATGCCCTCAGCCATGGCCATGGAGGTGGCCAAGCAGTCAGCGTTCATCGCCTGCTGGAGGTTGTCAGGAGGGGGCGGGAACGAGGAGGCACTGGCGACGTCGTTGACCCTGCTGATCGCTGCCTGGACCTCGCCACGCTTGGCGAACTCCTCGACAGCGTCCCGGTGAGCATTGACCACTGCGTCGTGCAGTGACTGGTCAGTGATCTCCAGGGGGGCGCTCTTGCCTGGCTGAGGACGGCTGTCCCCATCCTCCTCGTCAGTGGCCCCGGCCTCTGCCGATGGCTCTGCACTCAGGGGCTCGCCGTTGCCGTCATCCCCATACATGGCGTGATCATCCACGCCATCAGGAACGTACGAGTCCCCGCTCTCATCCAGGTTCTCGTCCAGGAACTCCCACGCCCGCACCACTGCTCGGAACAGGTCATCGCCACTGCGTGCTCGCTTGTACTCAGCGACGATCTGGTACCACTCTTCCCGCTTGTCCTCTTCCCACGGGCACTCGTTGTATGCTGCCCACAGGATCTCATCGGGGAGGTAGCTCCTGCCTGCGAGCAGGATCCAGTAGTTGGGACTGGCACCAAAGTTGTTGGCATCGTTCCTCATGATGAGACGGCTCACCATGATGGTGAGGATGCCAGGCAGGCGAGCATTGGTCTGGACAGACCTCGACTCCATGCGCTGATCCTCCAAGATGTTCCACACCCGCATGTACTGCAGCTGCTCCTGCCGGGTGTCGAAGAGGTTCCACGGGCGGTACGTGTACTTGATGTGGCCGATCTCGTGGTACGCCATGCCCTTGAGCACTGCGATCCGCTCGGGGACCTCTTCCATGAGGTCACGGTTGGGGAGGTCACCCTCGCCAGTCGCAATGGTGACCGACTTGAAGTCGGTGTACGCCTGCGTGCGCTCTGCCCATGCCGTGTAGGACAGGTGCACGTCGGGGAGACCGTCAGCGACCCGTGAGACTGCGACCACCTGGTCGAGCGCCACGAACGCCACCTGCTTGCCCCACTCACGTGGGTCCAGCTTCACGTTGACCTCGTCCTGCTTGCGCCGATTGATGAAGTCAGTGGCTGCCTTCTTCTCCCGTGCCAGACGCGCGGTCTTCATAGCGTCGATGTCCTTGGCCAGCCTCCACTTGCGTGTGGCTGCGACCGATCCCACACCTCTGAGGGGCTTGG
>JBBAQX010000072.1:0-23049 GCA_040400085.1 Lysinibacter sp.
ACGTGACGAGACCGGGCCAAGCATCACCACACTTCCGCGTTCCAGACAACGACGACCCTGACCAATACAATCCCGATCTACACGACCCTGACCAATTCAACTCCGGCCTAAGTGATTCCAACACCCGCAACCCAGATCTATCCTGCCGAGACGCGAGCTCACCAGGCGTGGATGGGTCACGCTCGGCGAAGGGGGATGATCGTGCAAGCCGCTATCCGCAATTTACCGATGCCGAACCTTCAACCGGCGACGGCAATAAACCGGAAGCAGACGACGACACGCTTCCGCCCTTCTGAAATAGAGCCCATCGAGTAGGTGTTATGCATGTGATTTATAGCACACGAAAAAGCTTAAAACCAAAGAACGTGTCCACATCTCTCATGCTCAACACGAGACCGTTGATCTCGGCACCAACCCAGCGGGCAACTTACCCTCAAGGCTGTTGCCTCGCCTGTTTTGGTGGAATCTCGTCTGATTTTCTACAAACCAAATCTTTTCCAAAAACGAACTCTTGCCCGCAAATCAACTCTTACCAGCGCAAACATAAACTCAGCGGACGAGTACCGAAACAGTTAGTGTTCGGTGATTTCTCATCATAGACCTAGCGGTTAGGCGTGATCGCCCGACTTGTCAATCGCTCATCGTTGTATGAATCTCGAACGCTATTCAAACAACCAGAGGGTTTAGAACCAGTAATTCAGGGATTGTCCGCCCGAAACTATCACGTCGCCGCCTATGACACATCTCTCTGGACTAACCTCTCCAAGCTTCAGGCCGACTTCGCCTCAAGCCTAGATTTTCCCTCATCTTATGGACGCAACTTAGACGCCCTCAACGATTGTCTTTTCGACGTGGCAAGCGGCGACTACGGAATCCCTGAGTCCTCGACCGGACTAGTTCTCGTCTTAAGAACTATCCTGCCATTCACTCCTCCTACCCCGAGGCTGCCCGTGCGATTCTTGATATCATCGCGTGTAATTCTCGATACGCGGTATTGATTGGCCGTAGGATCATCCGTCTCGTCCAATCTGATGACCCTCACCTGGACGTCAGCATCGGCACGATTGGCGGAGTCTTGCCCGACTGGAACCTCACAGAAACCATGTATCCAGACCGCGGCCCTAACGCAACTTCGCGAACGGATGCCGTACTCACCCTCGGCGACTAGAATACGTTGGTGCAGTATCCATTCTCGAAAGGACCATCGATGTTACAACCAACGGCTTTATACAGTGTTGAACGAGAGTTCGAAACATCGATTGAGGATGCCTGGCACGCCTGGACCGAATCAGCCCAGCTTGAGCAGTGGTACCACGGCACGGAACATTCGGTCGTTCCTGGCTCGATGGTCTCCGAGCCACAGCGCGGAGGTATCTGGACAGTCGCTATCGATGTTCCGCAGTTTAACTTTGTGGCTTACTTTTGGGGTCAATACATCTCGATAGAGCCGCAGCAACGTATTCAGCACACCATGCACTACGGGGAAACGATCGAGGCGTTCGTTGCTCGCGGTATGAACGGGCCCGCCCATACCGTAGTTGTTGACTTTGAGCAGAGGGAAGACAAAATCTGGATTCGTTTTAGCCAATTCGGCGAGATGCCTGCTGAGCAAGCGGTGAAGACCAAGGCCGGAATGGAGAGCTACTTCGACTCGCTCGAAGCGTTTCTGGGCAGCAGCTCAGCTAGGGGAGCTTGATTGCTGTCTGAGTCATTGCTGTCGGCGTCGCTACTGTCTGCGTGACTGTCGACGTCGCTGTCGCTCGTGTTTCTGCCGCTAGTGGCGCTGTGGGTTGAATCGGATTCGAAAGAATCGGGTTCGAAAGAATCAGGTTCGAAGTAGAAAAGACTGTGCAACCGGCATCCCTCGTTGAAACGGGAACCGCAGCTGGGGCATTCCGATGCCTCGAGATACTCGGTGACGCTTAGTTCTTCGGCGCACTCTCCGCACAGAATTGCTTTTTGTGTGCGCTCGGAAACCGGCCATTGCATTGCGGGGTGATTTGCGCATTCGTCATGGCAGAGGTGGCACGGATAGTAAAGCTCGCAACAGTAGAACCTAATTGCGACGATATCGAACACGGTGCCGTAGTGGACGCATCTGGTGTGCCTGTCGATGGGTTTGCCGTGAACGCTATGTGGCCCACCTGTTCGAGGCGAATTGAATTGATGAGGCAACGTGTGTTCCTAGGATTATGGGTTCACGGTAAGCGTGCGTAAAGGGTGACAGTTATTATGGACAGTTTACGGTCGAAAAATATTGAGGGGACTCGTATGCCAACAAAATACGTTGTCGTTGTTTTTATTCGGGTTGTTGCCGGGTTTTATCTCTTTGCAGTTTTGTGCTTGTGCGTGTGGTTACTCTTGCTAGCATTTTTCGATAATTTCGGTGCGTGGTCCTTTGACCCCAACGATATTCGGACTGATGAACAGTGGCGAAAAATCATGTCGAGTGTAGCTATTTCTTCGATAAATCTAATCGTTTTCGAGGGCTTTCTGCTTTTCGCCTCCGTAATCGCGACTGTTATTGCAGCCTGGCGAAGAAGCGCCTTATGGTTCCCCATCTGTATTATCGCTAGCGTAATGCTGGCAGGCACGCTCGGGCTCACGGCAAACATGGCCCGTTCAGATATTAATTCGGTAAATTCAAAAGCCGATAACATCATGAGCCAGGTCAAGAACCCACCGCAGATACCAGAACAGTTTCCTCTGCCTACATTCCAAGAAATCGAAGGTGAGATGCGGCGTGTGATTGTAGTAACGGCTGAATCCAACGAGCGCCCTCTGCTCGATATCAGTGGCAACCCCATTGCGGTAGAGGACGTGGTGCTGACTGAAGAAGTCTGTTCGGAACCGCCGAGTACAGGCGAGTTCCGCCAACTAACCTCACGTTTTTCCCTCAGGAGTGACGAAGACGGTGCCGCTCTTAGGGCAGCCGTTGACGCCTGGGGAGAAGCTGGTTATGTGATGAAACATGCTCCGAAAACGGCATATGAAGTGTTTAGCGAGACCACATTGATCAGGTATGCCAATCTGAATGATCGGTTCACGATAGATGACACCCTCGACGTGCAGATCACAAGTCAGTGCTGGGCGCTCTGATTCCAGCCGCATGTTCCTGGGCTCTGCGCTCTGTGGTCTTATCCCTTGGGGCTGTTCGCACACCCGGTACGCAGCACAAATTGCAAAGTCCGCCCCACGTATCCTGTCACCATGACACACGACACCATGACAAGCTTGGCCACGACACGCATCACAAACGACCCCATAACCGTGATCGGCCTCGAACTGCGCACCAGCAACGCGGCGGCAGCCGAGACCATCGCCCCGTTCTGGGCGGAAATCACCGCGTCGGAAAAGCTCGCGTCCATCCCCGGCCGCCTCACGCCCGACACCTACGCGCTCTACACAAACTTCGAGAACGCCGGATGCGATAACAACGGCCTGTATTCCCTGATCGTAGGTGCGGCGGTGAAGCCGGGCACGGATGTGCCCGAGGGGATGGTTCGGGCGGTGATACCGGCATCCCCTCGTGAGGTATTCGCCGTTCCCGATAACGACCAGGCGCGCGTGATCGATGCGTGGCTCGAGATCTGGGCGCGTACCGACCTCAACAAGAGCTATCTCTGCGAGTATGAATTGTACGCAGCAGACGGCGAAATCACCGTCAATATCGGCGTACGCTAGTTGCAACGCAATAACAACCGAGCAACCGAGCAACCGAGCAGCCAAGCAATCGAGCAGCCGAGCAATCGAGCAGCCGAGCAACCAGGCACTCGATCCCAGGAACAGGAGCCCCGACGCCATGAAGCCCTCCATCTGGATCAACTACGAGGAACGCTTCGACCTCGTGGTGTCGCACATCTACGACAACATTGACCGGCCGCTCGACCTCCCCAGCCTCGCGGATGTCGCCGGGCTGTCCGCACAGCATTGGCATCGAGTGTTTGCCTCGGCGTTTGGCGAGTCGATCGTGGCGTTGGTCAAACGGCTCCGGATGCAGAAGGCATCCCATCTTCTCGCGAATAGCACGGATGCCGTGGCCCAGATTGCGGCCGAATGCGGCTACCCGAACGTGCAATCCTTCACCAGGGCCTTCAGCTCGGTGTACGGAATGCCGCCCGCCCGCTACCGCAGTTCTGGCACACACGCCGAATTTCAGCATGCGCGGGCTCACTTTGACCCGACAAGTTTCGAGGTCGAAATCAGGCAGATCGCAGCCATCGATTGCCTCGCGGTTAATCAAAAGGGCCCCTATCTGACCATTGGCCAGGCCTTCACCGACCTCGCGATCTGGTACTCCGCCCACGGGCTCGACCCGGATGCGCAGCGATTCATCGGGGTGTACGGCGACGACCCGACCACGAAGCCGGAGAGCGAGCTGATCTCGAGCGCGTGCTTCGAGCGCCCGCCGGAGATTGTTGGCGTGCCAGTGCCGATCGCCCCGGACGCCGCGATCGTGCGCGAACTCACCATTCAAGGCGGCACCTACGCTGTGTTGAAGCATCGCGGTCCCTACGCCGATATGCGCTCCACCTATGAGTGGCTGTTCGGTTGCTGGGTGATGTCGTCCGGCTACCAACTTGCCGATAAGCCCCTCGTGGAGGTCTACCTGAACAGCCCCAAAGACACGGCTCCCGCCGACCTTGAGACTGAGATGTGGCTGCCTCTCAAGGGTGTGCATGAGGCCTCATAAATCCTCGCTGTCTCCCTAGAGCGTTTCCCGAACGGCTCTAGGTTCTGTTTATGCCCAGCAGCTGTGCGAGGGCCCCCGCAGAGAAATTCTTCTACCCGGGTTAGCCTAAGAATCACGCGCAGGAGAGTCTCGAATTGTTGGCGAAAAATGCCAGCTGAGTACTACAGTCTAAACATAACTAAAGTCCCTACGGCGTAAAGACAGAAACTCGTTGAGACAGCAATTCACGGAGGAAATTCATGCGGGAACTCACCATCGGTTACATTATCGGCAGCCTGTCGAGCAGCTCTATCAACAGAAAATATACGGATGCTCTGATCAAACGAGCCGCCCCCGGCATCCGTTTCGTGGAGATCCCAATCGATCAGCTGCCCATCTATAACCGCGATCTCGACGCGGACTTCCCGAGCGCCGCCGTCACGTTGAAGGAGCAGATCGCCGAGGTAGATGCCATTCTTTTCGTGACGCCCGAACACAACCGCAGCATCCCCGCCGCCCTCAAGAATGTCCTCGACTTCGCCAGCAGGCCGAGCGGTACTAGCGCGTGGTTTGGGAAACCCGCCGCGATAATCGGGGTGAGCGGGGGAGCGATCGGAACAGCCGTTGCCCAAGATCACCTGCGTTCTCTCCTGCCCAATCTCGGGTTAACGCTGATGGGTCGTCCCGAAATGTATATACGCAACACCGACGAAACCTACGATTCCGAGGGAGGTCTCGCAGCGTCTTACGCAAAACGCGCCGATGCTTTCCTCGCATCGTTTACTGCGTTTGTTCGGCTTCAGCGCGGGGAAAGGTGAGGCTGATTATCGAATTCTTCTACTCGAAGAGTTCGCTGAGCCAGTTTTCTCGTTTCTTCTTGCGGTAACCGCCCTGATTACGATCGTCGTATTTGCGATCGTTATGTTGCTGGGGGTGTTGTTGGTATTGCTGCGGTGTTTGTTGGTACTGCTGCTGTGCTTGCTGCTGTGGCTGTTGGTACTGCTGCACGGGTATAGCGGTTTCGGCTCGCTCGATGATTTTGTCAAGCTCACCCCTGTCCAGCCAGATACCTCTGCACTGGGGGCAATAATCAATTTCAATTCCATTACGTTCGCTCATGACGAGCTGAGTTTTGTCGAGAGGGCATTCCATACCTCATACATTATTCGAGTCAATCTATGAAAAACCTGAGATTACTTTTTGGAAGTCTCAGGTGTATATGCCGCTATTTGTCAGGGATTGCTCATAGACTATGTGCTGAATCATCCCCATTATCTCGGAAGGCGTCACATTTATATGTCCTCGCGGCGCGAAGTAGCTTTGCCCTGGATCGTTGTTAGCGTGATAGCAGTATTAGCTATCATCATGGCTCTTGTGTTTATTAACCTCATTCGACCGGACGTTTTTGGTTCCGGGTCCACCGAGGCAAAGCCGGCTCCCGCCCAAACCACTGATGCTCCTCCGGCGGTTCCCCTGCCACGGCCGTCCACACCGGCACCCACGAGTGTTCCGGCGAGCGACCCGGGACCAACCAGCACAATTCCTGTTACCCAATGGGGCGTCTCTGTTGAATTCCCACAGGCCTTGGGCCCTGCCGAGTATCAGATTTCCGGCGATGTTGTCACATTTCCAACGACTCTTGCCGAACAGCTTCCCGCGAAGTGCGGTAACACTGCTGAGGGCTGGGGGTTGTCACGGTCAGAATCGAAGGACGCCCAGAACACCCACCGAGTAGGAGATTTCTACTATGGGATTGAGTCGCCCGTTGACTCGTGCCAGGCTAACTCCGATCTGTTTAACAAGATCATGGGGCTTTACGGTGCTGCCCTCAACTCGGTCAGCGCGATCTAGGTATTTTTTGCTAGCTAATGTCTGCTAGCTCAGTTTTCACGTTTAGCTAGAGCTTTCCCACGGCTCGACTGACCCCTCAATCGCAACAAAAACTGCTGCTTCCATTGGAATCGTCGAGCTATCGTGAAGCGCGTTCAACTGTTTCCCCCGCTCCGGGTCTCGCCTAGCCAGGTCATCGAGCAGTAGGTCAAGCTCGTGCCGGAGCTGACCGGTGGTGACCGGAATCCGAAGGCTCGGGTCGGGAGGGAGCGGCACTAGTTTTCCGTCGAGAGAGTGACCGCGAGCATCCGCTTCATCGATGATGAGGTGCAGGTAGGTTGCGATTGCAACCTGCGGGTTGTGCGTATCCAAGAATCGGCTCAATTGTGGATGCCCGGGGTCGCCCGCCGATGTGAGACCTATTTTCTCCTGTGCCAGCTTTTCCTGTATCTGTTTCTGCTGTGTAAGCTCTGCCTGCGCTTGCAGCGCATCCTGCCAACAGGACATCAGCCCTGTTCCATCGAGATAAGACGGGTCGAGACTCCATAAACGCATCCGACAAGACTACCGGTATCGTTTCCGGAGTAGCGTCTTGGCTCGTATCTTGCGTTGAGTGTGAGCTGAGTTGAACTGCGTTTAGCTGCGATGATTTATGCAGGGCGATCTGCTCATTGCTGGCCAGACCAGGAGCGCCGGGCGAGGGAATAGTTCTCCCTGTTTGTGACTTACTCTTAAGATGATGGTTCGGGAAGAAAAACTAATACTGGCGCTGGCTGTCTTGGCATCGTTCGTGGCATTTCTCGACGGTTCCGTAGTAAATGTTGCTCTTCCCGCGATCAGCGCTGACATCGGCGGGGGACTTGTGCTCCAACAATGGGTCATTGATGCCTATCTGATCACTTTGGGCGCGCTGATTCTTGTCGCCGGATCGATCAGCGATGTTTTTGGTCGCAAACGGGTCGTTCGATATGGGCTGATCGGATTCGCCATCAGCTCAGTGGCAATTGGGTTATCTCAGAGCCCAGAAGTCCTTGTCACCATGCGTGCCCTGCAGGGGGTAGCCGGTGCCCTCCTCGTTCCAAGTTCTTTGGCGATGATTACCTCGACATTTCGCGATGAGGCGCAGGGCAGAGCTATCGGACTGTGGACCGCTCTCACGAGTTCTGCGATGCTCATAGGGCCGCTTGTAGGTGGACTTTTTGTTGATGCTGGGTGGTGGAGGGGAATCTTCTTCATCAACATCATCCCGGTGGCGGCAGCGCTTGTCATACTCGGGCTAATCAGTCACAAGGATTCCCGTGTGCCTGGCGTCAGGATTGACTACTCTGGTGCCCTACTCTGTGTTGTAGGCCTCGGGGGTCTTGTCTACGCGCTGATAGAAGTTCCCCGCCTGGGCTTCGCCGACCCCGTTATTATCGGCACTGGCGTTGTCGGCATTCTGGCTTGCGTCGGTTTCCTCATTCGGCAGAGACAGGCAGCTAACCCGCTGATGCCCCTTTCTCTCTTCGGCTCGCGAAACTTTCGATGGGGGAACATCGCTACAACCCTGATATATGGTGCGCTGAGCCTGAACGGCCTTGTCCTCGTGCTGTATCTTCAACAGGTAGCGGGGCTCTCGGCAACCGCCTCAGGGCTGACTATGCTTCCGCTCACCATCCTCATGATCCTTCTGAGCCCCAGGATCGGTAAGCTCGCCGGGAGCCTGGGACCCCGTCCCTTTATGACGGTCGGGCCGATCCTCTCGGGGGCGGGAACGCTGTTGATGATGGTGAGCATCGGACCAGATTTTAATTACGTTACGCAGCTTTTACCTGGCATCGTGATCTTTGGGTTGGGGCTATCGATCACGGTTTCTCCGCTCACAACGGCAATACTCGGTTCAATTGATTCGTCGCAAGCTGGAATTGCCTCCGCGGTGAATAATGCAATTTCGCGAATCGCCGGGTTGCTTACCGTCGCGATGATCGGGCTAATTGCTGGCGGTGCTATCGACCTCAACGGTCTGCAGCGCAGTCTTCTGTTCACCGCGGCCCTGTTATTGGCTGGCGGGGTAGTGTCTTGGGTGGGGATTAGAAAGCCCGCCGTGTATGCTTGAGGCTTATAACAGCATATTGGGCCGTAAAAACGATGCGGGAGAGTCGCGCTGACGCGACACCGAAGGAGCAAGCCTCCCCGCTAATCTCTCAGGTAGTTGTACCGCATCGAACTGGCCACTCTGAAAAGTAGGCGGCTGCTGGCCGTCTCGCCCACGGTGAAAGCAGGCCACAGCCCGCGAAACTCTCAGGCTTATGACAGAGGGGGAGTTCTCAATCGGCAGCGTTGCCTCAGCGCTGCCGTCATAGGCCATGCCATTGCGCATCACAAGAGAGAACTTTCCGTGACCCAACTTTCTGCTTCCCACAACGAACTCACCCAACCGCGCTTCAGCCCGCTCCATCGGATCCACGAGGATGCTGGCGCGACGTTCACCGACTTCGCCGGATGGCAGATGCCCGTGCGATATACCAGCGACCTGGCCGAACACCATGCCGTCCGTAACGCAGCAGGAATCTTCGATATCTCGCATATGGCCGAGATTATCGTCGAAGGGCCGGACGCCGCCTCTTTTCTCGACTATGCCTTGGCGGGTAAGCTTTCTGCTGTCAAGATCGGGCAGGCTAAATATTCCCTATTGCTGAGCGAGCGTGGTACCGTCATCGACGACCTCGTGGTCTATCGCCGCTCAGAGGAAAAATTCTTCGTCGTAGCCAACGCGGGTAACCGTTACGCCGCGGTAGACGCGCTTCAGGAGCGAGCAGCAGAGTTCTCTGGTGTGGGTGTTTCTGGAAGCGGTGTTTCTGGTAGCGGTGTTTCTGGTAGCGGTGTTTCTGGTATCACAGTCACAGTCACAGTCACAGACCAGAGCGACGAGACCGCGCTCATCGCGGTGCAGGGCCCGCGCGCGCTGGAGATTCTTGAGGCGACGGCGGGGTTGGCCTCAGCATCCCCTCTCGAACCGCTCAAATATTACTGGTCCGTCGAGGGTGATTTTACAGACGCGGACGGCTCCGCCCCCGTACTCATCGGTCGCACCGGTTACACGGGTGAGGACGGCTTCGAACTTTACATCGATGCCGACCGGGCCGAATCCCTGTGGCGTGCCCTGAGTTCCGCCGGGGCCGAGTTCGGCCTCGTCGCAGCTGGACTAGCCTGCCGAGACACGCTTCGACTCGAGGCAGGAATGCCTCTCTACGGGCACGAACTTTCGCTTGACATCTTCCCCGCTCAGGCCGGGCTCGGTCGGGTCGTCGCGCTGTCAAAGGAGGGCGACTTCGTGGGGCGGGAGGGTACGGAGATCGGCCCAGCAGAGGGTTCCTGGGTGCTTGTCGGGCTTTCCGCAGAGGGCAAGAGGGCAGCCCGAGCAGGCTACGAGATCTTCGCTGAGCAGGAGGCCGGTTCCCCAGACGCTCCTGCAGGCGCTCCTACCAGCGTACCTGCCGACATCCCTGCCGGAATAGTCACGAGCGGAGCGCTCTCTCCCACCCTCGGCCACCCCATCGCCCTGGCCTATGTCGACCCTGCCCTGGCCGAGGTCGGCACGGAAGTCTCCGTTGACATCCGCGGCAAGCGAATGAATTTTCACGTATCTACCCTCCCGTTCTACAAAAGAGAGAAAAAGTAATCATGGCTGTTCCCGCAAACCTCAAGTACACAACCGAGCATGAGTGGCTGCTCATCGAAGGCGATTTCGCCACCGTCGGTATTACGCAATACGCGGCTGATCAACTTGGCGACGTCGTATTCGTCGAATTGCCCGAGACTGATTCGGCAATCGAGGGCGGCGTTGTCGTCGGCGAGATCGAATCAACCAAGTCTGTCGGCGAACTTATCGCCCCCGCTAACGGAACCGTGATCGAATCGAATCAGGCTGTCGTGGATTCCCCTGAGCTGGTCAATAGCGATCCCTTTGGTGAGGGCTGGCTCGTCAAGGTTCGCCTCGATTCGGCGCCCGAGAACCTGCTGGATGCAGCCGCATACGACGCTCTTACCGCCGAATAGTTAGGGTTACGCAACGCCATGCTGAGGGAACAATTTACTGAGCGTCACATCGGTATCGATGCGGCCGCGGAGCGCATCATGCTCGATACGATTGGCCAGCCCACCGTCGACGCGTTGGTCCGGGCCGCCGTGCCCGCCAGTATCCACGTCGAAAGATTTCGGCAGGCGGGGGAGAGCGTGCTTCCCGCGCCCGCCACTGAGCGCGAAACAATCGCGGAGCTGCGCGAGCTGGCCTCCCGTAACACCGTTCGCCGCTCGATGATCGGCCTCGGCTATTACGACACCGTGACGCCCGCGGTGATCAAGCGAAACGTGCTCGAAAACCCCAGCTGGTACACGGCATACACCCCTTATCAGCCCGAGATCTCGCAGGGACGTCTCGAAGCCCTTATCAACTTCCAGACGATGGTCACGGACCTCACGGGGCTCGACACGGCCAACGCATCCATGCTCGATGAGTCAACCGCAGTTGTTGAGGCCATGCTCCTCGCGCGTCGAGCCTCAAAGCTCAAGACGCCGACGTTTATCGTTGACTCCGATGCTTTTCCCCAGACCAAGGCGCTGCTTGCTGCGCGCGCGGAACCACTTGGCATCGAGCTGGTCGAGCTTGATCTTGCGAGCTTCGCGAACGGGGATGCCTCGTACGAGCTTCCCGAGGCGTTCGGCGCGTTTGTGCAGTATCCGTCCGCGTCGGGTCTCGTCTGGAACCCGGCATCCGTGATCGAAGCGATCAAAGAGGCGAAGGGCATCGCGGTTGTCGCCGCAGATCTGCTGGCGCTCACGCTGATCGAGTCGCCGGGGGTGCTTGGTGCGGATGTCGCGGTGGGTACCAGCCAGCGCTTCGGGGTGCCGCTCGGGTTTGGCGGGCCGCACGCGGGTTACATGGCCGTGCGTTCCGGACTCGAACGGCAGATGCCGGGCCGACTCGTCGGTGTGAGCAAGGATGCCGACGGTAACCCCGCCTACCGACTGACACTGCAGGCGCGCGAACAGCATATCCGCCGGGAAAAAGCCACGTCGAATATCTGCACGGCACAGGTTCTGCTGGCCGTCATGGCCTCGATGTACGCGGTGTATCATGGGCCCGCTGGACTTCGAGCCATTGCCCAGAGCGTGCACGAGGGTGCCGTCGTGCTCGCCGATTCTCTGAGGGCCGCCGGGTTGACCCTTGAGCACGACTCGTTCTTCGACACGTTGTGCATCACTGTGGTGGATGCCCAAGCCATCGTCTCTGCCGCGCGTCAGCGCAACATCAACCTCTACGCCGACGGCGACGATCGTGTGCTCGTTTCGGTCGATGAGACCACGACCTATGCCGAGCTGAGCGTGGTAGCCGAAGTTTTTGGGGCTGCTGCATTGCCCGAGACTAGGCAACCTCGTGCGAGCAGCGCGTTGCCGTCGGAGTTGCTCAGGACATCCGCCTATTTGACGCACCCCGTGTTCAATACGCACCACTCCGAGACCGCCATGATGCGCTACCTGAAGTGGCTGGCAGACAAGGACTACGCGCTAGATCGTGGAATGATCCCGCTCGGGTCTTGCACCATGAAGCTCAACGCCGCCACCGAAATGGAGGCAGTGAGCTGGCCTGAATTCGCCGGGCTGCACCCCTTCGCACCGGAGAGCGATGTTGAGGGTTCCCTCGCGCTGATCACGCAGCTGGAGCGCTGGCTTACCGACGTTACCGGTTACGACACCGTCTCGCTACAGCCAAACGCGGGCAGCCAGGGGGAGCTCGCCGGTCTCTTGGCGATCCGCGGATACCACCGTTCCCGCGGCGAGGTTGACCGCACGGTCTGCCTGATCCCGTCGAGCGCGCACGGCACCAATGCGGCCTCTGCAGTCCTCGCGGGCATGTCTGTCGTGGTTGTCGCTTGTGATGACGCCGGAAACGTCGACCTGGAAGATCTTCGCGCGAAGATCGAGGCGCACGCGTCTCACCTGGCAGCCCTCATGATTACGTATCCTTCCACTCATGGGGTGTACGAGCACGAGGTCGTCGAGATTACCCGGGCCGTGCACGATGCGGGCGGGCAGGTCTACGTCGACGGTGCCAACCTGAACGCGCTGCTCGGCTATGCTCGATTCGGCGATTTTGGCGGCGACGTGTCGCACCTTAATCTGCACAAAACGTTCTGCATCCCGCACGGTGGTGGTGGTCCCGGGGTCGGCCCGGTCGCGGCGAAGGCTCACCTGGCGCCGTTCTTGCCTGGGCATCCCCTCGCTCAGCGAAGCCTGCACGCGGCCAGAGTTGATGCTGTTCGGGATGCCTCTGGCATGCCTGGCATGATCGAGCACGGTGGCGGCCCCGTATCGGCCGCGCCCTACGGAAGCCCAAGTATCCTTCCTATTTCCTGGGCTTACGTGAGGATGATGGGCGAGGGTGGCCTTGCCCGGGCTACCGGTGCGGCCGTGTTGGCCGCGAACTATATTGCCGCCAGGCTGAGGGAGCACTACCCTGTGCTCTACACGGGCGACAACGGCCTTGTCGCTCACGAGTGTATTCTCGATCTCCGACCTTTGAAAGAGGCAACCGGGATTACCGTTGATGATGTGGCCAAGCGACTCGTCGACTACGGGTTTCATGCGCCCACCATGTCGTTCCCCGTCGCTGGCACACTCATGGTAGAGCCGACCGAGTCTGAGGATCTGGCTGAGCTGGATCGCTTCATCGACGCGATGATCGCGATCAAGCGAGAGGCGGATGCTGTGGCCGCGGGAGAATACCCGGCCGACGATAACCCGTTGGTCGGCGCCCCTCACACCGCGCACTCGCTGATCGTTGCTGGTGCTGGTGCTGGTGCTGGCGCTGACTCTGCCTCGGGCTCTGGTTCAGCTTCTGGTTCTGGTTCTGCTGCCGACGGCGGCTGGAACCACTCCTACACCCGGGAACAGGCCGCATATCCGGTGCCGTCGCTTATCCGAAACAAGTATTGGCCTTCGGTGCGCCGCATCGATCAGGCCTATGGCGACCGCAACCTCGTCTGCTCCTGCCCACCCCCGGAAGCATTCGCCTAACTTAACCTACCCGGCCTAACTTAACCTGCCCGGCCTAACTTAACCTGCCCGGCCCAACGTGCTTGTTGGGCCGGTATCGTGTAACTTGAGCCGAGTACAACTGAACCCTCAAGATCCCGGAAGAAAGCGACTGCAAACGCAATGGCTGAGCCCATCAACCCCGTGCACAAGAACAGCACAGCAACATCCATGCCGATTGCGGATGCCCTCGACCCTCGCCTGCCCAGGCTCGCGAACATCCCCAGCTTCGTTGAGTACATGGGGACTGGCTGGGGAACCCCCGATCGTCAGGCCCCAGTCGAGCCCGGCATGGCAGCCGCCGCGGCCGAGCATAGACTCCGATTGAGCGAGGTGTTTCCTGGGCATCCACTCGTGGTCCTCAGCGGGCGGGCGCCGGTGCGGAGCAACGATTCGTACTACCTTTTCCGTCCTGACAGCAACTTCTTCTGGCTGACAGGATGCGACGTCGAGGACGCCGTAATCGTCCTGACCCCGACCGCAAACGGACACGACTCCGTCATCTATATTCCCGCCCCGGCATACCCGGGCGAGGCCGCGTTCTTTGCCGATGCCGTTCACGGAGAGCTCTGGGTAGGAGGCGCACCCGGTATGTCGGAATGGAGCGAGGCTCTCGGAACCAAGGTGAGGCCCCTGGCGAGTTTGCAGGCAGACTTGGACGGGGCATCCACAAGCGAACGCTTGCTTCTGACCGGCACTCTCAACTCCGAAATTCCCGCGCTGAGAAACACGCCGCTATCTACAGAGTTGGGCCGGGTCATGGCGGAATTGCGGATGATCAAGGGTGATTGGGAGATCGAGGAACTTCAGCGGGCGGTCGATGCCTCGGTCGCTGGTTTTGCGGAGGTTATCAGAGAGCTTCCTCGGGCAATCGAGGGCGGGGGAGAGCGCTGGCTGCAGGGAACCTTCGACCGGCACGCTCGGACCCACGGACACGGCCCCGGATACTCGACTATCGTCGGCAGCGGACGCCACGCTCCGACTCTGCACTGGGTTCGCTGTGACGGTCCCGTGCTCAGAGACGAGCTACTTCTTCTCGACATGGGCGTGGAAAATCGCACGTTTTATACTGCTGATGTCACCCGTACTTTCCCCGCCTCTGGGGTATTTAGTTCCACGCAAAAAGACGTGCATGATCTGGTGGAGAAGTCTCACCGCGCTGGTCTTGCCGCGGTCGGCCCCGGCCGCGACTGGGCGGATTTTCATGTCGCCAGTATGGAGGTGTTGGCGCAGGGTCTTCACGATTGGGGCATCCTTCCCGTTTCTGTCGACGAGGCGCTCAGCCCAACGGGGCAGCATCACCGGCGCTACATCGTCTGTGGCGTAGGGCATCACCTCGGCCTAGACGTGCACGATTGCGCTCAATCAAGCTATGCCGCATATCAGGGAGCCACCATGCGTGAGGGTATGGTGATTACTGTCGAACCTGGCCTCTACTTCCATGAGTTTGATGAGACCCTCCCTCCCGAGTTGCGCGGTATCGGTGTGAGGCTGGAGGACGATGTTGTGATCACCGCTACCGGTTCGCGTAATATGTCTGCCGCGTTGCCTATCGACGCGGCAGGGATCGAGAGATGGATGCGCGAACAGCAGTCTCTCGCAATCTAGGCGTTCAGCCGCCTCAACGCGGCATGCTGTATCCTCAGTGAGTGTTTATTTGGGTATTGTTTCTCTCGCTTACGGCGCTCTTCGCAATTAGTTTTGGCCGTGAACGGCGGTTGTTTCGGAACGGAGTGTTACTTTTTGGTGCCCTCATGTCGGGCATCCTTGTTGTGGTTGAGGTAACGTCTCAGGTGACCACACTCGGGGGGATTCTACAAGCGGTTATTGTGCTTCTTATCCCTATGACGATCATGTTCTTTTCGTTGGCGCTCGTCGTGAACGGAATAATCATGTTGAGGCGCGAGAGATTTGGGCTTGCGAATGCCCTATCGTTGATTATCGGGCTTGGAATCATCGGTTCCGTCGCCGGGTCGATCTTCCTTCTGTCAAATGGAAGTGTTGCTGCTAACATTCTTGCTGTTGCCGTTGTGATGCTTTTTGGCTATGTCTCCTGTATGTTCATGAGCTATTGCCTCATAGCTATCCTGTACTCGTTGACCAATCGGGCATACCCTGCGGATTTCATCGTGGTCCATGGTTCTGGTCTCATCAGGGATAATGTTCCGCCGCTTCTCGCCGGGCGGCTAAAGAAGGGAATGTCGCTTCTCGAAGGACCGTATGACCCAGATGGGAACGCTCGCATCGTGGTGTCCGGGGGCCGTGGATCCGACGAAAATCGTACTGAAGCATCCGCAATGGCTGAATATCTTCGTGATCAGGGGGTGTCCAGCGAACAGATCCTGCTGGAAGACCAGTCCCGTACTACATACGAGAATCTTGTTAACGCTAAAGCCGTGATGGAGAAAGAACGTCCCGATGGTTTTTCGAGTGTGCTTGTGACGAGTAACTATCACACATTTCGCACGGCAATGTTTGCTCGTTCTGTCGGGCTTAAGGCTGACGTCGTGGGTTCACCGACCGCAAAGTACTATTTTCCAAGCGCATTCCTCAGAGAATTTTTTGCGTTGATGGTGAAGCAGAAGTATGTTCATCTCATCTTGTGCATCCTCTTTATTGGCTGCCCATCGGGCTCCTCTTGGCGCTTTCGGTTGGTCCCTAGGGGCGATCTGGTAGAAACCGGGGAATTGTGTTTCAACGAGGAATCATTGTGTTT
Source organism: Lysinibacter sp. (assembly GCA_040400085.1). Taxonomy (GTDB): domain Bacteria; phylum Actinomycetota; class Actinomycetes; order Actinomycetales; family Microbacteriaceae; genus HNR. The sequence continues at coordinate 16,293 of JBBAQX010000072.1, forward strand.
CAACGAGGAATCATTGTGTTTCAACGAGGAATCATTGTGTTTCAACGAGGAATCATAAGGTGCACACTTTCGCAATATGTGCGGTTTCATTGCCAAAACATCGAATTTAGTAATAAATTAGTTGAGTAAACGTCCGGTGACTTCGCAAAAGCCCCGTGAGTAGCGTACGATAATCGAACCTGCGGTCATGATGCGCATCACAAGTGCGATGTATGCAACCGTTTCAATGTAGAAACAGCTTTCTGCTGATTTTAAACCCACACGAAAGGCACGCTTCATGCGCTATGTAGTTGGATATACAGCTGACGATCGCGGACGTAACGCCATCGATCTAGCGGTTGCTTTTGCCCGCGGTCAGCACAACACGCTCACTCTTGTGATGGTTCTCCCGCCGGCGGAGCCCTTCCAAGCGGTATATCCCCCCCAGAACGATTACAACGAGATCCTCGTTCAGCAGGCGCAGAAATGGTTGAAGGAAGCCGTGCGAATGGTGCCAGACGGTATCAGCGTAACCGCAGAAATTCGCTTCTCTCATTCGCTAGCCGAAGGCTTGATGGCCGCGGCAAAGGAACTGGGTGCCGCCCTGATTGTCATCGGTACCGGGCGTGGTGGAATCTTCAACCGTTCTACGGTTGGCAAGGTCGCTCAAGGGCTCCTGCACTCCTCGACGGTCCCTGTCGCGATCGCACCGCAGGGCTATACCTCGGTCCACGAAATTTCTCGGATCACCTTCGCCGTTGGCAACCGTGGCGGGGGCCAGGCGATCAGGGACGTGGGTATCACCTCGGCGGCAAGTCGAGGCATCCCCCTTCGTGTGATCTCGCTCCTTGCGCTCGATACGGATGACCAGGCCGCGCAGGACCGTGCCGCGAAACAGGCAAACGAGGTGCGTGATAATGCGCTCCAGCAGCTTCCTGACGGTGCAATCGTAACCGCCGAAGTGGCTCAGGGCGACACAATTGAGGATGCCGTTGAATCGCTCGAGTGGCAGGATGACGAGATCGTCGTGGTCGGTTCGAGTCGACTCGCTGAGAGAAACAAGCTTTTCCTGGGAAGCACATCCAATAAGATGCTGCGTGCGCTTCCCGTTCCCATGGTTGTCGTGCCGAGGGACTATGTCCTGCCCGACGACCTGAATCCGTTCGTCGCCGATGACGATGCGGAAAGCGCCGAAAACACTAAAGAGGGTGGTAAGTAGCTGTGGCAAGCACTGTTGAAGTCAAAGTTGTTGAAGAGGGGGGAATCTCTAAGAAAGGGCTTCCTCAGGGCACGATCGGTGTTCTCGGTGCGCTCGTAATCGGGATATCTTGCTGTGCTCCGGCCTATACGCTCACTGCAGCTGTAGGCCCTGCCGCCAGCGTGGTCGGCGTTCAAACCCCGTCGATCTTTCTCATGGGGTTTATTCCCATGTTCCTGGTGGCGCTTGGCTACCGTGCTCTCAACGATGCTATGCCCGACTCTGGAACGTCGTTTACCTGGGGAACCCGAGCCTTCGGTCCTTGGATTGGTTGGATGGGGGGTTGGGGGCTTATCGCTGCGACCGTTCTGGTTCTGTCGAACCTGGCCGGAATCGCCGTTGAATTTCTTTTCCTCGCCTTATCGATCATGTTTGATAATCCGGAAATCGCGACGCTCAGCGACAACGTGTTTATCAATATTGGTGTGTGTATCACTTTCATGGCAATGGCGACATTTATCTCTTATCGTGGGATGACGTCAACCAAGATTTTCCAATACCTCACTGTTGGATTTCAGATGGCCATTCTGGTGTGGTTCATTGTGGCCATGTTCGTGGGTGCTAATGACCCGGCAAACAAGGAAGCGATTCCTGTAGACATCTCATGGTTCAACCCCCTCGAGGTCAATAGCTTTGGCGCTTTCTCTGCCGGTATTGCCGTATCAATTTTTGTGTATTGGGGCTGGGATACTGTCCTCACTATGAATGAGGAAACCAAGGAATCCAAGGGCCGGTTCTCGACAGCTAGCAAGGCCGCAACGATTCTTATCCTGCTTTTGGTTGTTCTGTATGTGACGGTAGCGACGGCAGCAGTATCTTTCGCCGGTGTAGGCGATGGACCTACCGGACTGGGCAACCCTGAGATTGCTGAGAATGTTTTTGCCGCTCTCGCCCACCCTGTTATGGGAGGGGGAGCTATCTTCCTCGCGTTTGCGGTTTTGTTGAGCTCGGTTGCTTCGATCCAATCGACGGCAATTTCCCCGGCCAGAACACTGCTTGCTATGGCGCATTACAAGGCGTTGCCACCCAAGCTTGCTCTTATCCATCCGCGGTTTAAATCACCGTATTACGCTTTGATTACCTCATCGGTGGTTGCATCAGTGTTTTACGCCATCATGCGGTTTATTAGTGAGGACGTGCTGTGGGACACCATTACGTCGCTGGGTATGATGGTGTGTTTCTACTACGGAGTGACGGCACTCGCTAGTGTTGCCTACTTTAGAAAGACAGCATTTGCATCGTGGAAGGACGCTGTTTCCAAGATAATCCTTCCGGGAATTGGCGGGATCATCCTCTTCATCATTTTCTTCCAGACCACCATTGACAGTATGAGCCCCGACTTTGGTTCCGGGTCGAATATTGGCGGCATTGGACTCGTCTTCATTTTGGGGACAACGGTTATTCTCACCGGCGTGGTGCTGATGATCGTGCAGTCTCGGATCCGTCCTGACTTCTTCCGGAGCAAGATCTTGACCAGGGGCTACGACATCCCCGAGTCGGAGAAGGCCTCGGCTCAGCAAGTCGAGTACCTCAAGGACTAGCGCGTGCTCGCGTGACCGGCCCACGTTACGGGTTCCCGGCCCAAGCTACATCTTGGGCCGGGAACCAGTAGCTTGGGCCGAGCGGGTTAACCGTGGTGAGGCTACCAACCCGTGGTGAGGACCTCGTCGAGCGCTTCTACGAAGAAACGCGCGCTTTCCCGGGTAAAGCACATCGGTGGTTTTACCTTGAGCACGTTCTGACGGTCGCCCGTCGGCTGCACGATAACGCCAAGCTCACGCATCCGATTACAGATAAGCGGCGTCTCTTCCGATGCGGGTTCCAGCGTCGAGCGGTCCCGCACGAGTTCAACGCCGAGGTAGAGTCCCCGGCCGTGTACTGTGCCGATCATTGGCTGGCGCTCGGCAAGGAGCTCCAGTTCGGAGAGGAGATAGCTGCCGACCTCACGGGAGTTGCCCTGCAAGTCTTCACGTTCGAGAACATCTAGCACGGTGACGCCTATGCGGGAGCTGAGTGTGCTCCCGCCTGAGGAGGAGAAGAACGTTCCTTCTGTGGACAGGGCATCCGCAATCTCGCGACGGGTGATAACCGCGCCGAGGGGATGCCCGTTTCCCATGGCTTTCGCAACCGTCACGATGTCGGGAACAACGCCGTGTTCCTCAAATCCCCAGAAATGCTCGCCCAGTCGACCGTAGCCGACCTGTACCTCGTCGGAAATTACTACGCCTCCACCGGCGCGAACGGCGTCATAGACGGGGGAGAGATATCCTGGCGCCTGCAAGATTCCGCCGGCGTTTCCGTTGCGGGGTTCCGCAATATAGGTGCCGATCGGCGTTCCGTCCGCGGCAAGCCGCTCGAGTTCTGCAAGAGCGTCGGCGGCATAGCGCGCGCCTGCTCCGTCGCCCCGGTAGATTCCACGGTAGCGATTTGGGGCATCCACCACGTGAACCCACGATGGCCTGGTATTCTCCGCCTGCGGGTTATCGGAGGTCGATGTTGATACTGCGTCGGAGGCAAGCGACCAGCCGTGATAGGACTCCCGCACGCACATGACGTCTTGGCGCCTGCTGAAGGCCTTCGACAGTCTCAGCGCGAGGTCTACCGCTTCCGAGCCGCTGTTGACGAGGAGAACCGCGTCGAACGAGTCGGGCAGCTTTGCGAGCAACTTCTGGCTGAGCTCCGCGACAACGCCGTAGTGGAAACGCGAGTTGGTGTTCAGTCTCCGCCACTGGTCTGCGGCGGCCGTCGCGATTGCGGGATGCCCGTGCCCCAGCATACTGACATTGTTCACCATGTCCAGATAGTGCCTACCATTGGTATCGATCAGGTGTTCTTTCCAGCCGCGTTCGATCTGGGGCGGTGCCGCGTAGTAGTGACTCTGGAGTGTCGCGTAGGAATCGGAACGCAGCGACAGCTCCCTGGCTGGGTCGACGAGTTGTGCCTTTTGGGCAGAGGGGAAGACCTCTTCGCCGAGTAACTCGGCAGGGTCTCGATAGATGGATGCCCACCCCGCGAATTCCGACGCCCTCACGAATCGCCTGAGCGCGGCTGGGTTCGTCCCAGCTCCCGTATGTGAATCGGCATCTGTCTGCGCATCTGAATCCCGCGCCAGCAGCCAGACGGTCAACACGTTGCCGACGACCCCGAGAGGCATTCCTGCTTCGACGGGGTTTCCGAGGGCGGTGCCGCGCAGAAGAGACAGCCCGGCGAAGACCGCCGTGTGGTCGTCCCCGCTGATCGAAACCGTTGTGGCATCGGCATAAGTTATGGTGCCGGCGAAGGGAGCTTCGACGGGGGTCGGCTGCGCGACGTGCACAGCTAGCGAGACGGAGACGTTTGTAGGTTTGTCGCGGCTGTGGATTTCGGTGCGGGTGAGTCTGGCCTCGCCGTAGCGGGTGATCACCGTCGGCGCGAGAGAGCGGTAGCTGGCGAGGATTCGGTCTTCGTCGCCGGGTTTCAGCCACGACCCGCTGCTGTGAGCACCGCCGTCGTAGGAGTAGTCGACGATCGCGACGGGTGTCTCGGTGAGCGTCGGCATGATGGGGTGAAAAGAAGGGTTTTCAGGGTCTAGGTTCGCGTTCGGCCGGCCGAGCGCATCGCGAATGGATGCCTCGGCAACGCCCCACTCGAATCGTGCGGCGGTCTCAAAGATCGTCCGCTCTCGTTCCAGGGCTTCGCTTGCGTAGTCATTCTCGGGGTCGATGGTGACCTGTTGCTGGCCGCTCACGACGAGTACGGCGCCGCGCAGGACGATGAGCGGCCAGAGGGCGCTAATCTCGGCATCCGTGAGCGGTGAGCTATCTTCAGCAGAAACCCTCTCCGCGAAGGCCCGGATCAGGGGGAGCACCGCGAGCGGGTTTCGCGGTTCGTGGTGGAGTATCGCTGTGCAGGCGACGGCGAGCTCGGCGACGCGCCAGCTGTACATGGTGTCGCCGAAGTCGATGATCCCCGTCACGACAGGCTGACCGGAGGCGCCGACGCTGCACACGACGTTGTCGTCGGTGAGGTCGCCGTGTATCGCCTGAACGGGCAGATGGGGCACGAGTGGCGCGATGGCGCTGGTGGCGCGACCGAGGGCATCCGTCAGTTGCGCGCGCACCGCCGGGTCGGTGACATACCCGAGCAGCGAAGCGACCACGTGTTCGCCCTGGCGCAGGTCCCATTGCATCGTGCGGTCGAGGCCTTCGTGCGTGAACTTCGCAAGGTGTGCGCTTACACTTCCCGCGAGAGTCCCGAGCTGGCCAATCACGTCGGGCGCGAGATAGGAGTGATCGATGAGGGGCTCGCCCTCCACGAAGCTGAGCAGGCGCAGCGAGTGTGCGGCGCCGTCAATCTGGACCGTGGTGATGATCTCGCCCGCCAGCGAGGCAATAGGCGTCGGCGTCGTAAGCCCGGCCGCGGTGAGGTGCTGCATGATTGCGTTCTGCGATTCGACCTCGGCAAGCGGGAACGCGGAGTTGCTCACCTTGAGTAGGTAGCGTGTGTTACGTGTTGGGTGTGCAATCCCGGTTGTCGAAGCCGTTGCGAGGAAGTTTCGATCCTGCTGGCTGCCGAGTTCCTTCAGCGTGGCTTCGAGACCAAAAAAGCGGGTGAGATATTCCTGTGCCTGCTGAATCGTAATGTTGGGGCGGGGGAGTCCCTGATCGATGGAGGGGGATGCTGTTGACATAATCGTTCTAAAATTCCTCTATAGTCAGCAAGTCGGGTTTGCTCGTAATGATTCATTATCCCATAAGCTTGAAAAATGACGAATAGCGATAATGGGTCTCCCTCTCGGGTCGATGATTTAGATGATACCGACCGAGTTCTTATCAACGAGCTTCAAACGGACGGACGGTTGTCCTACGCCGAATTGGGGGAGCTCACCGGCCTATCTGCCGGAGGGGCAAGGCTCCGGGTTCTGCGCCTCCAGGAGCGCGGCATCCTGCAGGTAGTAGGGGTCACAGACCCCCTGAAGTTGGGCTATCAGAGCATGGCAATGCTCGGAATACGCGTCGACGGAGACATCGAGAAAATTGCGGATGCCATCGGTCAGTTGACAGAGGTCGTCTACGTGGTCATGGCCGCCGGCTCAATCGACCTGCTGGTTGAGGTCGTCGCGGAAGACTCGGACGCACTCTTCGGCGTAATCAACAGAAAGATCCGACGGATGCCCGGGGTCGGCGCGACAGAGACGTTCACCTACTACAACATCCATACCCACCGATTTAACTGGGGTGCACGCTAACGCTTCCCGAATAACTCCGGAAATGTCGCCACCGCCCAGGCATATCCGACAAAGCTCACGATATCCAGGATCCAGTGCGCCACAATCAGCGGCCGAGTCCGCCCGTACTTCTGGTAAAAGAGCCCGAACACGATGCCCATCGCGACGTTTCCCACGAACCCGCCGAACCCCTGATACAGGTGATAACTGCCGCGCAGCACCGCGCTCGTAAGGATCACAGCCCACGGCTTCCAGCCGAGATCCCTCAGGCGGGCAAACAGATAACCAACTACGCTGATCTCCTCGAGCCGGGC
>JBBAQX010000073.1:0-2943 GCA_040400085.1 Lysinibacter sp.
TGTTGATGATGACCGGGAAATTATCATCAAAGATCTTAGTGGGGATTGCGAAAGTATTGTTGCTTTGACACCGTGACAGGCGTCTATGTTGATAGCCGAACTTGCCAAGTGTCTTGAATTTTTGGTCGAGAATCCCGCTAGCCAAGAGGATGCAAAATCGTGATTACTGCTCGATATGAGACAAAGACTGGCAAGATCGTTCTTGTCAACGATTGGGCGTTGATCGCACGGTTGGAACTCGAAGACGCTATCACTTTGAGTACCGATCTGTTTGCGATCTTTAAAGACATCGCCAGCGATAACACGACGCCAACTCACAACTTTGAAGGGGATGTCCATGCTGATGTCAACGATGCAGGTCCACGAGTGGCCTGACGGACGAGGCTACGACGTATCGACGTGCTACGGCGAAGCGGAAGTCCATCGGATTCGCGGTGAAGGTTACTTCGTGGTTTACGCGCCGATTGAGAAGAAGGGGTACGTTGCGATTGCTCGTGTCCCGCGATGGCAACAGCCGGCGAGTGCTGTACGAATCACTCGCCGGCTGGGGGTCAGGCTCAAGTGGAGTTCTCTGCACCCGGATTATTCTGTCATTCCTTACGTCGGGGTTGGAGAGTGATTATGAGTCAGCCAAAAAAGATGTGCCGGTACTGTTTGACCAGAAAGGCGAATCGCCCGCGTCAGTTGTGCTGGACGTGTTACTACAAGAAAGACGTTCGTAAGTCTTTTGCCAAGCAAATGCCCGAACGAATTTCATGCGAGCGGTGTGGGTGTTTCCGCTCGAACGCAAGCCCGGTCTGCGTCGTCTGCCGGTATCGAGAAACCGGAAACCCTAAGTGGATTTTTATTGCCGAGAAAGTTCTGAAACTCGAAGCGATTGCCGATGCTGGCGGTCGCTTGTTTGAGTGAAACGATCATTATGCGATTTATGGGGTTTCAAAGTGGATCGGATTAAACGTAGCGACATTATATCTGGAACCAAAATCTACGCTGAGGCGTTTGGTCGCCATGTTTCAGTGCGAATCGTTGGCTGTCGATTCAAAATCGAATTCGTTGGAGGCGAAATCTCACGGTGTGTTCCACTCGTTATTGTTGGAGACGTTGATCTGACTGAACAAGTCGCGAAACGACTCAATCGTTCTGGGTACAAGAAGATCGTGTGTCGTAGTACCCCACCCCCCACGCCGCACGATTAGGTTTTCTAATGTCACAGAGAAAGGTCAAACTTAAACCATGACGCAACAAGAAATTCAAGACGCTCTGGGTCAAGTGTTCGACCCGAGCGAAGTGAAGTGGAAGCCGCAAGCCGTCAAAGGCGATAGGGCAATGGCTATTGCCTATGTCGATGCTCGCGTGATTCAGGATCGACTCGACGACGTTCTCGGCGTTGCCGGATGGAAGGACGAATACGATGTGCTTCCCGATGGCTCAGTATGCTGTCGGCTGTCCCTGCGGATTGAAGGCGAATGGATTCTCAAATCAGATGTCGGCAGTCAATCCGAACAACCCGACGGCGGCGACCGAATGAAGTCGGCGTATTCCGATGCGTTAAAGCGGGCGGCCGTGAAGTTCGGCATCGGTCGCTATCTGTATCGCCTGCCTCAGCAGTGGGTGCCATACGACGCTCAGAAGAGGCGATTGGTACAAACGCCGACACTGCCGCCGTGGGCGATGCCGCAACAGGCCAAACCCGCCCCGAAACCTCAGCCTGCGAAACCGGTTGCCCAGGCCACGCCTGACGATCCGAACGCCGGAGCGATCACGGTTGAAGAAGTCCTCGAATGTCTGCACGCACGCAACAAGGATTGGGCTTCGGTCGTGCGGGACCATCACACATGGCTCGGCGACTTGATTGGCCGGGCTGTCAGCCCTGACATGAGGGTTCAGGAACTGACCCAATCTGAGCGGCAAACGCTCACGGATTGGTTGGTGTCCACCGCCAGGAAGAAGAAAGCGGGTGCCGCTTGATCTTGGTCGAACACGCCCAGGATTCCGCTGAGTGGCACGCATGGCGTCGGCACGGCATCGGCGGATCGGATACGGCGGTGCTGCTCGGCCAATCGCCTTGGAAAACCGAAGGCGAACTCTTCTTGGAGAAAATATCGGGTGTAGTTGCCAGCGAAGAAAACTGGCAGATGAAGCGTGGCAAGACACTCGAACCGATCGTGCGGCGGCTGTACGAGTCAGCGACCGGATACCAAGCCGAACCGATCTGTTGCGAACATGCCGATGCGCCGTGGATGCTGGCCAGCCTCGACGGGTACGTCTGGGAACACGAATTGGCTGTCGAGATCAAATGCCCGGCGTGGCAGCATCACGATATGGCGCTCTCTGGATTCGTTCCCAAGCACTACCGGGCGCAGTGCCAGTGGCAGTTGATGGTGAGTGGTGCCAAACTCCTGCACTACGTCAGCTTCAACAATGGCAAACGATTCGCCGGCGACCAGCAACTTGCCATCCTCGAAGTCGTCGCCGATGCGGAGATGCAGGCACTGTTGGCCGAATTAGGGGAAGAGTTTTGGCATCGTGTGGTAACTTGGCGATCCGAGCAATTATCGACTCAACATCTATGGACGCAGACAGCACTATGAAGACCATCATCGAGTACCGAGGAGAGCGATACACGGTTCCATTCGCCGACTTGTTCCGCGAACTGACACCCGACGAACTGGAACGTCTGGAGTCGAGTATCATCGAACGCGGTTGCTTGATGCCGGTGATCGTCACCGAAAATCGGCGCGTTGTCGATGGTGCAAATCGCTTGCAGATCGCAGCCAAGCGAGGCATCACTGTCCCGCTCACTATTATCGGCCCGGATGCCGACGACGACACGCTCAGGCAAATCGCCATTGAGGCCAACATCGCACGGCGTCAGTTGACGCTCGACGAAGTGCGGGACGCGAAAGCCAAACGGGTCGCACGAGTCGCCGAGAAACGCAAGGC
>JBBAQX010000073.1:3043-22830 GCA_040400085.1 Lysinibacter sp.
CACCTGAAGTACCTGCCAAGATCAAAGGCAAGGACGGCAAGACTTACCCGGCGAAGAAACCAGTCACGCCGACCAGGAAGAAGCCAAACCAAGAACCGCGTGCCGATCTGCTCGATGCCGTTGGCGTGGTGATCCCGAGTCACCTTCGGGACATTGCCGCCGATCCATGGATGCGGGATGCGGTCGATGTGTTGACGGGGGTCATCGGCACGCTGTCGCAGATGAGACTCGCTCGAACGATCCGTGGCAAAGGACCGGCCTACGGCGCGTGGTTCATGAGCGAAGAGAATGCAACTCGCGTCGAAGATGCCATCGACAACCTCGACGTTCTGGCGGCCCAACTCGACAAGCGGCAATTTCACGTCGTCTGCCCGGCTTGCGAGGGGGCGGGCAAGAACTGCGACGATTGCCATAACTCGGGCTGGATGCCCGAATACGCTTACAAGCTCTATCGCGGGGAGGCCCAATCGAATGGCTGACCTCTTCTCTGCGGTGGCCCCGGCTGTCGCTCGACCTTCAAGCGATGGTGTAACTCGCTGGGGCGAGATTGCCTTGCGAGGTTATCAGTCCGACGTGGCGGATCGTGCCCGTGCCCGAGCTGCATCGGCGAAGAATTTTGCCGGCCGCCACGGAATCATCCAAGGGGAAACGGGTGCGGGCAAGACGCCGGTCTTAGGTCACTTTGCGGGGCTGACGTGGAAGAAGGGCAAGCGGGCCTTGCTGATCGTTGATCGTCGGCGATTGGTTCTTCAGATGGCTTCGACGCTCGACCGCATGACGATTCCTTACGGTGTTGTCATGGATGCTAGCACGAGGAACGTGTACGCACCGTGCATCATCGCGTCTCGTGACACGCTCGATAGTTGGCTTTCTCGCGGGATGAGTCCCGGTGAGTTTGACACGATCCTTTTCGATGAGTGCCATAAGGTTACTGGCGACGTGTATCAGCGGATCATTAAGAGGTATCCAAACGCGCTGCGGCTCGGGTTCACCGCAACGCCACAACGCACCGATGGCAAGTCGTTGTCGCCTACCTTCGCGTGGATCGAGTCGATGGTGTCGGCTTCGCAGTTGATCGCGGAAGGATACCTGATTCGACCGGAGATTTACGCGCCGAAAGAGCTGGCGGAAATTCGCAAGTCCGGCTTGAAAACTAAAGGGTTGGCTGGTGATCCAGTGACACACTGGCGTCGTCATGCCGATGGATTGCCAACGGTGGCGTTCACCAGTTCATCGCGTAACTCCCGCGAACTCCGCGACCGATTCATCAAAGCCGGGATTACCGCTGAGTGCATCGGTCAATCAACCAGCGACGACGAACGCGAACGGATATTCGACCGCGTGCGTGAGAACAAGACCAAGGTTCTCTGTAGCGTCCGGCTGTTGATTGAAGGGGTTGATATTCCCGAACTGTCGTGTGCAATCTTGTGGTCGAAGTTCGGATCGCTCGTGGATTATCGACAGGCTCTCGGTCGGATCATGCGACCTGCTCCGTGGGCGGGCAAGACGCGAGCGGTCGGCCTCGATCATGCTGGTGCTGCGGGTGTTCACGGGTTGCCCGGCGAGGATATTGCTTGGGAACTCGGCGGCGACACAGAGAAGAAGCAAGCCGAAAGGTTCAAGAGTGGCGAGCGGGATCGAACCGTTTTCTGCGGCGGTTGCGGGTTGGCTTACACCGTATCGGCATCCGTGCGAGCTTGCCCGGAATGCGGGGCAAAGGCACCCAAACCCGAGCGTAAGAAACCATCGGGCGATGGCCCTGTGACTGCCCAACAGGATGCCATTCTCGACCGGATGACGCCATCCGAGCGTGTTGTTGCTCAGGATGCGGCGACGATGACGCAGTGGCAACTCGCCGTCAATACCGCCATTCGCAATGGCCGCAAAGCTGCATCTGCTGCGGCTATGTTCAAGAGCAAAACGGGTAAAGCGCCGTGGGAATGTCCGGCGCTGAAGATCGGCTACATCGACTGGCAATCGCCGGCTGTTGATGTTCTGGGTGCGTTCGCTTGGAGGAAGAAAGGATGAGCGACTTTTCCAAGTACGAACATCTGATTGCTCAACTGCAAGGCGTTCGGCGCGACGGCGATTACATTCGGGCGATCTGCCCAGGACACGACGACCGCAAGCAATCGTTGTCGTTGTGGATTGGCAAGGACGGTCGATTGATGATCGGTTGCCATGCGGGGTGCCAAAAGGCAACGATCCTTTTGGTTATGGGTTGGACTTGGGCTAACCTGATGCCTTCATCGGATCGTCAACGGGAATCAAAGTCGTCGTTCAAGATTGCCAAGACTTACGACTATCTCGATGAATCCGGCCGACTGCTGTATCAAGCCGTGCGGATGGTGCCGAAAGACTTTCGTCAGCGCCGACCCGATGGCAAAGGTGGCTGGACATGGTCGCTCGGCGATTGCCGTCGCGTGCTATACCGGCTACCCGAGCTGCTCGCCGCAGAACCCAAACGACTGGTGTGGGTACTCGAAGGTGAGAAGGATGTGGACAATCTCCGTCAGGCTGTCGGTGCGGTGGCAACGACGAAAGCCTGCGGGGCGAAGTCAGCTTGGCTCGACGATTACAGTCTGACGCTTGCGGATCGGCACGTTGCAATTGTGCCGGACAACGACACGGCCGGACGGTCGGTGATCGCACCGATCCTCGGCAGTCTGCTCCGATACGGCGCACGGTCGGTGCGAATCATCGAATTGGGTGGACTTGGAGAGCATGGCGACATGAGCGACTGGCTTTCCCATCGTCAGCATCGTTCGCCGGAAGAGAAGCGAGCGGAACTGAAGGAACTGGTCGCGGCGAGCGAGTGCTACGCCAGTCAACTCGTGCGATCAAACAACCGAGAACATGCGGGGGTGTCATGAATACCGTGATGACTGCTGTCGAAAATCCGGGCCGGTTTCACTGCCGATGGATGATTCGGCGTGACATGAATCGGATCGTTGAGATTGATCGAGCGTGCTTCGATCTCGTCTGGAGCAATCAAGACTTTGCCAAAGTTTTGCGAAGGCAGAGATCGGTTGGCTACGTTATCGAAGTCGGTGACCGCGTCGTCGGTTACATGATCTACGAATTGAGCAAGACTCACGTTTCACTCATTCGGATTGCGGTTCATCCGTACTACCAGCGACTCGGTCTTGCCACGCGGATGATCGAGTACGGATACTTCAAGCGTCCCGCATTGATAGGTGAAAAGCTCAATGTGATCGTCGATGAACGCAATCTGTCGGCGCAGTTGTTTTTCAAGTCGCTCAAGCCTGTGTCGTCAAAACTGGTTCGACTGCCGGAGACTGCCGGTGGCGATGTGATCGAACTGAAATTCAATCGGGCTTGAGTCATGGATGAGAACGAAACTGTGGCAGCATTATTGCCAATAGCTCGCCGAGCGGCCCGCGTCGTTCACCCGCAAAGCATCTACTACGATGTGTTTTTCAGCGAGGCTTCGCTGGCGATTCTCGACGCTGTTCGCACCTTCCAGCCGGGTGAGTACACGCTGGAGCAGTGTGCGACATCTAAGGCACGCTACGCCGTGCGTGCTGCGTGGCGCAATCCCATGGTTTCCTGCCTCCCGATTCGAGCGTACAACCGTGGTGAGAGGCTTAATCGGATCGACAACGAACGAGTTGACCCGGATAAGCTACAACCTTTTGATCGAATGGTTTACGATCCTGAGATTGAAACGCCATGGGACGAATACCGGACTCTCAGGGTCATGAACCTTTCGTGGCAGCAACGAATAGCATTGGCGCTAATAATAGTCGAGCGTCTGGATATTAAAGAGATAGGTAAGGCCATCGGTTGGCCGGAACTCAGAACTTACCAAGAGATCGGCAAAGCCGCAAAACTGTTGGGCGGAATCGGATTGAGAGAAATGCGTAAGAGATACCCAAGCGAAAGCACCTTGGCCGACCGAAGGAAACCGAGTCGCAAAACAAAAACTGGGGGTTGATGTGCCACACGTCGAGAAACTGAACCGCAATTGCCTCAGCTATTGGTTCCCAAAACTGGTCGCCGCCGGCGTGCCAGTGCCGCGTACCGAGATCGTCCGAACGACGGTCAATCTGGCGTTGATTATCGACGGGATGAATCCTCCGGGCTATTCGCAATTTCTGCTCGACTTGCAAGCCGCGATTCGACGCATCGAGCCGGATTGCTCGGCTCGAAAACCTGTATTCCTGCGCACCGGGCAGGGCAGCAATAAGCACGAATGGAACCGCTCGTGCTTCATGATCAGTGATGCGCCGTCGATCTTGCTCCACCACGTCCACAACCTCGTCGAGTGGTCGAATACGGTCGATATGATCGGTCTACCTCACGATGTTTGGTGTGTGCGTGAGTACTTGCCCGTTGAGCCAGCCAACTACCTCGAGCGGTATCGAGGGATGCCCCTCGTCCGCGAAGTCCGTTGCTTCATCGAAGGCGGTCTAGTCAAGTGCCACCATCCGTATTGGCCCGTTGAAGCGATCCGACGCGGCATTGACGCGCGAGGTATGGACCCTGAGTTGGTCAATCGAGAGGCTAAGCACATGCACAAGTTCGCATCCGCAACGGGCGAGCAGCTCGACGAAGCGCTCGAGTTAGCCGGCCGCGTCGCACAGGCATTCGACGACGACGGAGCTTGGAGCGTGGACGTGCTGCACACGAAACGCGGTTGGTACGTCACGGATATGGCCGAGGCGCATCGCAGCTACCACGAAGCGGGGTGTACCGCGAAATGACAGCAACGATCAAGAAACCGATTCGCGCTCCCTTCCCGTACTTCGGCGGAAAGTCGCGGGTCGCGTCTATCGTGTGGGAGCGTTTCGGCGACGTGCCCAACTACGTCGAGCCGTTCGCTGGATCATTAGCGGTGCTGCTGAGTCGGCCGCACGATCCGCGAATCGAGACGGTCAACGACCTCGATGGCATGGTGGCCAATTTCTGGCGAGCGATAGCTGCTGATCCTGACGCGGTGGCTGCGTACGCGGATTGGCCGGTCAACGAACTCGACCTGCACGCTCGGCACTCGTGGCTGGTCAACGTAGGGCGAGAGCAAGTCGAGCAATTGCGCAGCGACCCCGACTACTACGACGCGAAAATTGCGGGGTGGTGGGTGTGGGGGATCTGCCAGTGGATTGGTGGTGGGTGGTGTAGTGATGGCAGCCACAAGAAGCGCCCCAATCTTGGAAATTCTGGTCAAGGGGTGCATCGGTTGTCGCACCAAATTATCTCCCTTGGAGATTCTGGCCGGGGCGATGAACGCCCCGGCCAGAATCTCCAAGGGTACTTCGCGGATATCGCCAATCGGCTTCGACGGGTGCGTGTGTTCTGTGGTGATTGGTCGCGGACCTGTGGTCCGACGCCGACGTTTAAGCAAGGGCTGACGGGAGTGTTTCTCGACCCACCCTACGACCGTGGCGAGCGTGACCCTGATCTGTACGCGACTGAAAGCGATGCAGCGTCTGACGTGCGTAAGTGGTGCCACAAGAACGGGCGTCAGAAGCTGATGCGAATTGCGCTATGCGGGTATGCCGGCGAGGGTCACGAATCCCTCGAAGATGACGGCTGGACCGTCCACGAATGGAAAGCAGCAGGCGGCTACGGTGGGCAATCTGATGGCAAGGCTAATGACAACGCGAGGCGTGAACGGATCTGGTTTTCTCCGCATTGCTTGAAGTCTGATCGTCCGGGATTGTTTGACGATCTGTCGTCAGCGAAGTCTAACTCGGGTGCTGTCTCATAACCCGCGACCGACAATCCGAATATCCCTGGTGCCGGGGATCGAGCGATACTGCCGCGTCAGCGGTCGATTGTGCAGGCTGAGCCTCCCTACGGGCGTCGTTTGCTAGGGTATTCCCGGTCGAGAGGCCGGGGAGTGCGGTGGAGGGTCGGGGATCGCATCCCCGACGGGTCCATGCGGTCTAGTCTGGCCGCATGAGGCTGGCCTGCGAAGGCCGGATAAGACGGTTGACAGCCGCAGCGACTACGTTGTCGCAGCCCAAAAAGTGTCGGGGATAAGGAATCTTTGCGCCCTCGCTGACGTAAGAATTTCGGCGCATCGATTTTGGAGCGTGCATTCGATGGGGATTGATTCTGACATTCGGTTAGCCGGCGAACTTCTTGAGAGTTTGCGAGTTCGCGGGTTTGTTGTTTCCAGTTTCGACGATGGAAGTTTATCAGTTAGCCCGCGAAGTGATCTCAGTGAAGAAGATTGCAAAATGATTCAAATGCTAAAACCGCCGTTGTTGGAAATTATTGAGGGGCGGATGATCTGGAATCCGTTTCTCAGTGCAACCGACCGAGCCGATCCGATCAGCGCCGAATGGATTTCGATTGAAGACTTTAGGCATGTGGTGAGCGAACTTCAAATGAGGGTTCAACTGTGAAACAGAAAACCAAGCGGCAACCGTCTGAGTTGCAGTACGCTGCGATCAATGCTGCGAAACTTGCCGGGTTACCAGAACCAACTCTGGAACACCGATTCGCCCCGCCGAGACAATGGCGATTCGACTTAGCTTGGCCTGAACTGAAACTGGCTGTTGAGTGCGAAGGCGGCATCTGGACGGGTGGTCGGCACACGCGGGGCAAAGGATTCGAGGACGACTGCGTAAAGTACAACGCGGCTGCGTTGCTGGGCTGGACGCTGCTTCGATTCACGGGCGGAATGCTGAGTGGTCCGGTAGCGGTTGCCGCAATGCTCGACTTCAGATTAAAGCGGGGTGTGAAGTGAAATTGTCTCATGCAATGGAATACTTGTGCGTGATGAACGACAAATACCCGTTCATGTCCCATCCGTTTGCTTGGGAACATGCTGGATCGACGTACTTAGTTGCAACTAACATGAAAGCAATTCTATTTGTTAAACACGGATGGACTGATGATGATGTAGTTAATTGTTTGCATTCGCTCGATTGCATAATCAATTATCTTTCGTTAAACCACACGCTTGGCAATCTTGTTATTGCCCCCGAACCTCGGAATGCTGCTCGCGCAACGCTCGGTGAATTGTGGTCGTGGCTCAGTTACCAAGATTCGCAGATTGAAATCGAGTGCCCGCGATGCGGTGGTGCTGGTATGCTTTATCACGGTGAAGCGTGCTATCGGTGCGAAGGGGCGGGCTATAAATATCGAGACCCGTATCGGCCGTTTATGTTTGGTGGCATGATGTTCGACGCCGAATTGCTCGTGCAATACTTGATTCCCCAGTTGGCTGACGGCGAATGCAGCATATGGGTTGATGAGGCAATGAAAGTTCTCGTTATCGACAGCGAGGTTTTTCGGGTGGTGCAGATGTCGATGACTCCCGGTTCTCAACAGCCGACTCAGATTCCTTTTGTTGCAGGCTGCCCGCTGTGGCACCTGCAAGGGACGGGTGAGGAAGGCGTCTTGCACGACTGGTTGTTGGAGCGTGGGGTCGAGTTGCCGACACGAACTGTTGAGGATGTGAAGTGACCATCACATTCGGCTCGGTATGCAGCGGGATCGAGGCGGCTTCGGTTGCTTGGCATCCGCTGGGTTGGCGGGCATCGTTCCTGTCTGAAATCGAGCCATTCCCGCGTTCTGTGTTGCAGCATCATTATCCCGACGTGGCGTTACACGGCGACTTCACGACTATCGAGGCTGGTCAGTATGACTCAATTGACGTTCTGGTCGGAGGAACCCCCTGCCAGTCATTCTCCGTTGCAGGACTTCGCCGAGGTCTTGCTGACGCTCGGGGAGGACTCACGCTGGAGTTTGCCCGCCTTACTGAAAGACTTAAACCGCGTTGGATCGTCTGGGAAAACGTCCCCGGCGTGCTGTCACAAGACGGGGGACGGGCGTTTGGCTCCTTTCTCGGGGCGCTGGCTGAACTCGGGTATGGGTTCGCCTACCGGGTTCTTGACGCTGAGTTCTTCGGAGTTCCCCAGCGACGGCGAAGAGTGTTTGTTGTCGGACATTCTGGAGGGAACTGGCGACGTGCCGCTTCGGTACTATTTGAGCGCGAAAGCCTGTGCGGGCATACTTCGACGCGCCGAAAAGCGAGGGAAGGTGTTGCCCCTACTCTTGAGGCTTGCGTTACAGGCTACGGTTCAGACTTCATTTGCAACGGTGGAGTAGCCGTTGAAGGCTATCACGGGCATCTGTCAGGCACCGTGACATCGAAATGGTCGAAAGGGTCCGGCGGTCCAGCGGGCGATGAGACGCAGAAACTTGTCGCGTTTTCATGCAAAGACCCTGGCTGTGATGTCGGTGAGATTTCACCGACGCTACGGAGTATGAATCACTCTGGCTCGCACGCGAACGCGGGCGGTCAAGTGGCGATCGCGTTTCAGACGCGGGGGTCGAATCTGTCAGTGGGTGAGGTATGCTGTGGATGGAAATTCGGGAAGAGTTGCGTGCGAACAAAACAACAGAGAGGTTACGCATGAGCGATATTCAAGGTAAAGTTGATTCGTTGAGACGAGCCGTAGAGTTTGGCGAAGCCAACGGAAAATCCAACCTCATTGTTGGGTTAGATGTGTTGAGGGTATTGTTGGGCAACGGCAACCAGACGCTAAGTATCGACGAATTGACAGACCGATTCTACGAGGTTAAACGGCAACGGAATCTGCTAATCGCCAAGTATCAGCAGGTGACCGCCAAGCTCAATACTGTGCAGTGTTATTGCCCGGTGGCGATACAAGATGAGATTCGAGAAATGCTCATAGCAAATGCAGCAACGCTAGCAGGGGAATCTGCTAGCGTTGGGGGTTGACCTATACAGAGAGGTGACGCATGAATGAGCCGACTCCAGAACAGATTGAGTACGCGCTGCGATGGATGGAGGCGCGGGGGAAGGAACCGTATTGTTACGAGGGGCCAAGGTGGGCTTGGTGGGGGTCGTGGAGTTCAAGCGACCCCCAACCCCGACACCGTCTACCATGGACAATCTATCTACAGAAATCAATCAGCACACTGGAAACTTATCAAGCATTTCCAACCCGCGAAGACGCTGTTGCCGCCCTCGCTGTCGCGCTGGTGGAGTGCCGTGAGGCGTGTGAGATACCCGAAGCGAAAGGTGGTGCGTGATGAGTGAAGTTATGTCGCCGTATGAAAAGTGGAGCGTGACGCCTGTTAGCGAGTGCAAACTATGCTCGGCTCCACAAGAGCCGTGCGAAGAGTGCTGCGTGAACCCATCGGACTACAAGGTCAAAGAACTGACGCAGGAAGTCGAGCGACTGAAGGCCGAACTAGCGGCTCGGCCGCAGTACCAGTGTGAGGAGTGCGGCGACTCGGGGTATCTGCTGAAGTACGATAACTACGGTATGCCGTGTATTTGCCAGAAAGGGCTTGTTGCTGACCTTGTTTCAAAAGCGGAAGTGCTAGTCCCGCATTGGCTCAATAACTGGCCAAGGACGCCTGACCCATCTGAGATGGTTGCCGCCATTGTCCGCGCTTTCAAGAAAGACGCCGTCGCGGCGTGGCACCGAGTAAGAGGAGGTAAGAGCGATGGGTGAAGAACGGTGTAACGTGATGCCGGCACGCTCTCTCCAGTACGTCCATGACGGAGGCTGTCAGTGCGACGGGGTGGACCTTGTCGAGCGACTGCGTGCGATGGCCAAGCGAGTGAAAACGGAGATGTACTCGATGCTCCAAGCGGGGCAGTTGCTCGACGAGGCGGCGGACGAGATCGAGAGAATGAGTAAGGCTAAGAGAATCTGAAACCTTGTGTTGGGGTGTCAATACTGACGAGGGCGAATGATGATCGAACCTGTGTTGGCGTTCTGTGTGTTGGCTATTTTGTTCGGTGTCATCACGATCTGGTATCTGATGCGAGACACGCTGCAACTTTGGGACTCATTTATCCGGTTGCAGGGCGACTACTACAAGAAAGTCAACGACATCTATGCGCGTCTCGACGCGGTTGAAGACGATCTTGATGAGTTGACTGCGGAAGTCAGGCGCTGGCGACAACGAAGTCGATCAAGTGAGTGAACGCGACATTTCAAGAACAAAGTAAGAGGAGACAAGACGTGTCTGAGAAATATCAACTCGATAAAAAAGAAGTGATTGATCTTGTCTGTGCATTGCGCCGAGCTTCCGAGTCTGGTGATGCTGCTGAAGCATCTATGGATGAATTCGGAAAAGCCGCCGACCTGATTGAATAAGGATTCACCTGTAACAAACAAGAGAGACTTTTTGTAACTGGCAGCAACTTGGTTCTGACTGTTGAGAGCAAAGCGACTTACATAATTCGGCTTTCGCTCAAGGATTGAAAATCATTTCTGCGCCGGTACCCCTACGAAACCGAGTGAGTCGGCGATGTAGGGGTAGAAGTCATCATGCCCTTGATGGGCTTTCGCAATGTGGGCATATTCGACAGCCATCGGGTCGTCAGGGATGACGACTTCATCGCCTCGGGCCAATGCGATGGCGAATTGGCAGGCATCGTCGATGGCTTTCTGCGTCGTTAATGTGGCCATGTACGAACGCAACATCTCGAATGCCGGGCCGTACACTCGGTCGCGGAACGGATCGTCGGGATCGAGTGATGCAACCGCAAGGAACGCTTTCAAGTAACTGATTGGGACATCATGACTGGATTCCCAATCCGCCATGATCCGGCACGATTGGCTCAGTGCAATCTTGGCGTCGTCTTCGCCGGCAAACCATGCGAGCATGAGTGCTACGTCAATCAAGTTCGCAGTACGCGACGTTGCGTAGAACGCGCCGTATCTGCGGATGCGATCAGAGGCATACTTGATCTCGTCGATGGCTGTCTTGATCGCTTTGCGTTCATTGCCGCTCGTGGCTTTCCGCTGGGTGGACCGGCGTTCGAGGACGGCGCAAGCCATGAATGCGACGGTGTCGATAGGGATGGTGTTCATGATGGTTACCCGTTGGTTTTGATCGCTCGCATCAAAGCAGCATGACAAGAGTCATCGTCGCCGGCAAGTGCGGCGAGTCCAGCCGAAGAGAACTTGCCTTCGATGGCGTTCGATGCGGCCATCTTCTGGCTCATCAGGTTCATCGCGGCTTGCTGCATCGAACCCTTCCAGTATAGGAAGAACACCCGGCAATCACGAGTCTGTCCGATCCGCCACGCCCGACGCGACGCCTGACGCAGCGTGAAGGGGTTGTATCCCGTGCTGTACCAGATCATGGTCGGGAAGTTATACGAGCCACGTTTGTCGAACAAGTCGATGCCAGTCTCGACGAGCATCGGGTGCGATAGGATCACATCGGCTGACGGTGCGTGCTTGGCGATCCACGCTTCGCGTTTCTCGGGGGAGATGTTGCCCCGCAATTCGACAGCCTTCAGTCCACTCGAACGCAGCAACTCGGCGAGGAGGCCTTGGACGTTGCGTTCGCCGTTGTTGAGACAGTAGACCCAGACTTGGCGACCTTCGGACTTTTCCTTGTGGCACAAGTCGATGACAGCTTGTTCCTTGGCGTCGATGCGTTCGGGGAAATCATTCGGCTCGGCAACTGCTGTGAATTGGCCGCCGTCGTAGTAGCCGAGTTCGCCCCAACCGCGAGGCATGTCGGGGTAGACGAGCAGGAAGTTGAGCATTGCCCCGAGTAATTGCTGATTGCCCTTCGCTGACAGTTGAGCGTTGGTGTTTCTCAGGAGCGTTCGCACGCGGTTGTATTCGTTTGTGACATCAGCATCCATCGTCACGGGGATGATGGTTTCGGTGTAGCCGGGAAGCTCGGATGCGACTTGATCGAGCGTCATGTAGACGCATTGCCCGAGCAGGTGGCGGCCGAACAAGCCGGGCACGATGCCGGGCCGAATGCGTTCGGTGGTGCGGGTTGTCGGTTTCTTCTTGGGCAGACCTCGGCCGATGACCTCGGTCGATTTTGTGACGGTTTCGATGCGACCGTATCGGCGATTAAACTCGGTCGCATCGTGCCACGACAGCCCTTCGCGGACAAGCGATGCCGGGGCTAGGCGAAACAGTAGCGGGCGGATGTGATCGGCGTAGCCACCGATGAGAGTCCCGGTCAGTGCGATGACCTTCGAGCAGGCCGACGCGAGTTTGGCGGCGGCGAGACCTTGGGCGGTGTCTTTGCCTTTGAGTTCGTGGGCTTCGTCGAGGATGAGGGTATCGAATAACCCCCGGAGTTTGCGGGAGATGAACCGTGAGGGGCAGAACCGGTTGAGCCCCCCCCGTTGCGGCCCGATCTCCGACCATAAGGCATCGCCGCACGATCGACAGCGTCCCTTATCTTCAGCCAGTTCATCCGCTGCAACCGGCCGATCTTTGGCATCGGTGATCGTGGCCCCGCACGTCGGGCAGAAGACGTTGGCTGAACGCAGGCTCGTCGTGAACGCCGGTTGGATTTCAGCGCCGAGTTTGGCTCGGTTTCTCGATATGACCCGCCACCACGGGCCAGTCGGTTTCGTGCCTTTCAAGTCGGCAAGCCCAGCAATAGCTCGACCGTCGTCGAGGATGGCGGCATCGGCACCGGGAATCGTCTCGGTGATTTCTCGGCACCACTTCTCGACGATGTGTCCTGGGCAGACGACGAGTGCCCGGTACGGCCGCCCGTTGGCGAGTGCATGTGTCGCGGCGATGCTTTGCAGCGTCTTGCCAGTGCCCATCTCGGCGCACAAGAACACCGACTTGTCCCGCTTGAGCGATGCGACCAACCCGGCAATGGCGTGAGCCTGAGCGGGGAACGGTTGACGCAGGAGCGGCGGCAGGGCAGGGCTATCGCTCGTGGGTCGATGGAGTGGGTCGAACCGTTGGGCGGCAGTCTCGGCGAGGGTTGGGCCGTAGCGCTCGAGGTATTCGTCGAGTGTGGTGGCTTTCATGTTAGTCGATCCGGATGGCTTGGGTGCGGAGTCCATCTTGCACGATGGTGTCAATCTGCGCCGTGGTGGCGGCGAGGTAGAGCGGGTTGCACCCATATGCGATACAAGGCTGAAAGATGCAGTTGTCGCTCAGTCGAGAGTAAATCCACGGCACCCATCGGGCGAGGATGGGAGTCGTGAAGCGACGGCTTTGCAGGGCGTCGAGCAGTTCGCGTTCGGAC
Organism: Lysinibacter sp.; assembly: GCA_040400085.1. Taxonomy (GTDB): domain Bacteria; phylum Actinomycetota; class Actinomycetes; order Actinomycetales; family Microbacteriaceae; genus HNR. Next base: position 16,034 of record JBBAQX010000073.1, read on the forward strand.
CCCGTTGGCAGGAACGCCGGGTCGTCGATGGTAACGACAGCGTGAACCCAGCCATCAACGATGGGGTGGGTGCGGAACGAGTACGTTTCGCCGTCGGTGAGTTTCAAAGTCACGAACTCAGTTGGCGTTGCGTTGACCAGTCTCAGCCCGTTGCGTTCGCGGCCGAAGAAAGCACGCAGCAACCGGATAGCTTCCGGTGATCCGGCAACCGAGAGTGCAAGAACGTGATCCGAGCGGTAATTGCGTCCCCATCTGTGGCCGTGAAGCGGGTACGCAGCGGCATCGGATCGCAGTTCGTAGGTGCGGGTCTTGTCGGCGATCATCAACCGTCGCAGTCGGTTTGTTGCGTCACGTTGGGTGGCACCCAACCCGTTGGAAGCCGATACCCCTTGGGGAACTGAGTCGCCAAGTAATAGTGGAACTGACGGTGCATTTTGAGAATCGACTTGGGTGACCATTGCTTGCCTTGTTTGTTCTTGATCTTGGATTGGAGAAGCGCCGACCAGATGCGTTCGGCGCTGAAACCTTGACGGCATCGCAGTTCGCAGATGACCCGGCAGGTTTCGAGGGTGTAATGGTCGGCAACTCGAACCCCGTCTTCGCGGGTTGTCTTCCACGCCTCACCGATCCGAAGTTTGTGGAGTCCCCACCAAGTTCCGTTAGCCTTGCGTTGGGCGACGGCTTCGCGGACCCGTTCGCTACGTCGGCTGTTTTCAAACTCGGCGAGTCCTGACAGCATGGTGACCATGAGCCGACCGGCAGGGATCGACGTGTCGATTCGCATATCGAGGATGTGGACGAAGATGCCGGTTTTATTCCACAGGTCGATGGTTTGCAGACAGTCCACGGTGTTGCGGAACGCTCGGTCGGTCTTGGTGATGACAACGTGATCGCCGGCACGCAGGGCATTGCTCAGTCGGCACCCTTGCACACGGGAGAGGAACGGAATGCGAGCCGATGTTGCGGCGTCGAATACGCACCCGATCCACCGGATGTGGGGCAGGTAGAGTCTGGCGTATTCCCGCGATTGGGTCTCCTGGACTTCGAGGGACGTTTCTTGCTTCGCCGTCGAAGCTCGGACGTAGCCCACGCAGATCGGATCGCGTGTCCCATCGGGGAAGTCGATGATCGGCAGTTTTTCTTTGGGTGGTTTCATGATTGCATCCCTTTTGCCTGGATAATGTCGGGCAGGAACTCACGAGGTTGCTTGCCTGTAGCTCGGGCATAAAGGATCAATGAGGCCAGATCGGGAACCGATTGCCCGGTTTCGATGAGGCTGATGCGACTCGGATTCATGCCGGCAAGCTGGCTGAACTGAGTGATGTTCAGTCCGGCCGACTTGCGTGCGTCTTTCATGCGTTCGCTGACGCAGGCCGCATAGTTTTCGATCACAATTTTGCTCCGTTGGGTTGGAAGTCGCGGAAGTTACCTTCCGCATCGACAGTGCGAATGAGCAGTTCGATACGCTCGGTTGTGGTCGTGATGGTTTCGCTTCGACCAGCGTTGTCCACTTGAATCGTTGACGTTACCGAAGGAACTTTGACGGTGACCCCACGAACGACGTGCGGTTGTTCGCCTGGGTGTCGCACGATGCCGTCGAGTTTGCCCGAGGCCAGCACGAGAGCGGCATGACCCGGCCCGATCGGCAGGGGTGGGCGTGGTAGCCTGCGTAAACGCTTGGCGGCCGTGATGGTGAGCGGCGAGGCCGACAAACTTTCGGCGATCTCGTCATCGGTTGGGGCGGTGCGGGCGATGGAGCATTTGCGGTACGGTAGCGGTGCGGGGTAAGCCCGAGTCGGGGCAATCAGGTTTGCGCCGTGGTGCGGTGATTGCCCCGATGGTTGGGGATGGCGGCGCTTGACCCCGAAGACAACGACGCTGCCGTCTTGCAGCGGCATCGCGGACAAGTCGTCGAAGTATTGATGCAGGTGCTGACGCACACCGGACCAAAAGAACTCGACAGACGACGAGTGGCAGACCATCGCAAGGATGCCCCCGGTGGTGAGCCACGGGGTTGCGTGTTGGATGGCGACAACCTCACACGAGCTTCGGGGATTCAAGCAGACGATGCTGGCTGACTCCGAAAACACGGCGAGGTTGTCGATAGATGCCGGCCCGCTCGGCAGGTTGGTCGGGGGGAAGACCCGGCGCAGAGACTCGAACGCCATTCGGTCGGGATCGCTTGCGAATATCATCGCCGAATCGACCCCGATGGATTGTGCGAGTTGCAGGAGCTTGGCCCCATCGCCAGCGAACGGTGCAATAAGCGTGCATCCGGGTTTGACGGCGATGATGTCACGAATTTTCATGGGTCATTCTCCGAATCATGGTTGCTGTCAAATCAGTCCGAACGCACGCATCGCTTTGCGTCCCATTTCCCACTCTGGTAACCCAACCTTGCGGCACAGTTGGCGGTATCGTTTCGCTTCTTCGTGCGTGAGGCGAACGCGAATCACGTCGTATTCTTCGGGGATGTCGGCTGGTGGGTGATCCGGCCCGGTGGCTGATGACAGCTCGGCGAGTAGATCGGACAGCCTGATTTTCATTCGTCCGATAGTCACAACCCCTGTTGCCGGGTCGTACCGTGGTCGGAATTTACGAGATTCCCGAACGTGTTCTTTGCGAGGCTTGGCGCGAAACACAACACGTTGTTCGGCTGGTGTGCGTACTCGACCATCGGCAATTACCACGCGAGCGGCTGTAGCTGTGAGCGATTGGAGCGATAGGTTCTGAACAGTAGTTGGGTTGCTTGGGTCGATGACCTCGACGGTGCCCCCGCCGGCAAGTCGCTTCTGTTCGGACAGTGGAACGCCGCGTAGCAGATCAATCAACGATGGCCGCATCGAAAACGCAACAACCGTTTCGGCGGCCAGTTCGCCGCACGCGATTGCTGGTAAGAATCGCACAATCCCTCGCCGTAAGTCGCTCAAGTCTTCGCCCCGGCGCTCGAGTTCCTGCCACACCGCAGCCAAGCGAACTAGGTTTTCTGCGACGAGCGATAGGCCGCGTGCTATTTCCTGCCGCAACTGCTGAGTTGTCCAAGCGGTTATTTCGGAAGCGCTGGTGATCGGGACTAAAGATGACATTGTTATTCCTTGTTGAGTCGTCGTTCGAGTTCTGCCGCAACTCGGGCAAAACTTGCCACCGGATCGTGGCGGGCAATATCCGCAATCCTTCCGCAGTTTTTCGAGCAGTATATTTTGTTGTGATCGCCCATCCGCTGCACTGGGCTTCCGCAGATGGGACACGATAACTCGTGAATCGGCTTGCGTTGTGCTGCCAAAGCACAAGCGTGCGAGCAGACACGGCGGTTATGGTGTCCAAAGAATTCCTTGCCGCATTCGACGCACTTCCCGCGTTTCGGTGGGTGGACGTACTGAGCAAGGCGAAAACCTACCTCTCGCTTCAAGCACCCGCACGACCGTGAGTTGGTTCCCTTGGCGAGATTGCCACTCAATACGATTGCTGATTTGCCGCAATCGCAGCGGCACAACCACAGATAGCCTCCGCCTGTGCCACGCCGTTTCGGGAACCGGGAACCAATACACCGCTCGACAATGAGACGACCGAACCGTTTGCCCAAGTAGTCGGATCGCATCCCCCAGCGAGAGCAGGGAACCGAGCAATACTGCTGCCGTCCGGCCGAGCTGATATTTATTTTCCTGGTAACCGGTTCTCCGCAAGTTGGACATGGTTCAATTGGGATTGTGTAGCTACACCCGCACGATCGGCTCAAGTTTCTCGTCAGATTGCAAGCTGGAATAACGCGAGTTGTGCCGCAATCGCAGCGGCACAACCATTCCGTTCGTTGCTTGCCGGGTAAACGGTTCGAGATGCTTCGCTCGATGACGAGCCAGCGGCCGAACCGTTTTCCAGAAAGATCGTTGAGTTTCATTTTTCAACCGTTGCAGATGGCTTACTTTTACTGTGCACGTTAATCCCGTCTACGTCGCTTTGAACACGTTCGCGGCCGCCGTGGTGGGAAGTCACCCGTCGCCTTGTGCCAATGGTAAATCCGGGCCTCCTCCGTACGTCGAAGTACCGCGCTGGCACGTTTCGCCACTCGCGACACCGACTCCCCACGCAACAACGCCGCCACCATCCATCGCACCACGCTCACCGTCACCCCGGGCGTTTTTTTCCCAGGCGACGACGCTCCACCTGCATCAACCACAACGCCAATAGCGACAGCGTCACATGGTGGTGCCAACCCAGCCACGACCGCACCTCGCAGTGGTCTAAGCCCACTTCGCCGTTGCCCTCGGCGAACAACTCCTCAATCCGGTGACGCGATCCGTGCGCCCGCACGATCTCCTTCAGATCGACCTCCGCTTTCGCGTTGCTCAGCACGTACCACGTTCGCGGCGTCGACTCCAAACTCCGAATCACCACCAGACGCTCGCGCGGACCATCGCCGCGCTCGTCGTCGTGCGCTTGCACCATCGTCGAGATCGCCTTCACCTTCAGCGGACCTTTCTCGCCATCACGCACCGTCAACGTCCGCCACGCCCGCTGGGGCTGGTCTTCGGCCCACTTCGCCACGCTCCGATACGGCGGCAGAGGCCGCTGGGTCGGATGACACTCCCGCAAGTCCCGCACCAACGTATTGCACGGCACATCCAAGGCATAACGCCGCTTTTTTGCCCGCAAATCATCGCGAAAACGGCTCACACGGCCGAACTCGTCGTCGCCCACGATCCAACCGTGCGGCACCGTCGCACCGGTCGATTCGATCAGGTCCCGAGCTAACTCCCATTTGGTGCGGAACGCGACGTCATCGGGCACATGGGTCAACTCCCGATGAGCCGCATCGTTGGCCCGCTCGGCCGGCAGGTACAGTTGCGCGTCGAGCAAGGCGTGGCCGCCGTGCGATGCGTAGCCCAGGTAGACACCAACCTGACAGTTGTCAATTTTGCCCAGCCGACCGCACCACTGCCGAGCGACGCCGCAGGAGGCATCGCCCTTTTTGGGCACGCCCATGCCATCGACGATGAGGACGCTGTCGTCGTGGCCGATCTCCTCAACGACGTGAGCGCGTAATTTGGAGCGGACCGCGTCGTCGCTCCAGGCTCCGGCTCCGACGAAGTTCTGCACAGCGCGTCGGCGAACGCCGGCCTCGGCCGCGATCGGCTCGATGGTTTTGCGTTCGAGGTGGGAGAGTTTGCCGCGGAGGATCAGTGCAGCGTTCTCACGTTGTTCGGAGCGGACAAAACACGGGCGGTAGCGTTCGAGATGGGTGTCGATCCGCTCGACGAGCGATTGAATCGCACGCTCGGAGATCGCGGTTTCGTCGAGAAGACGTTGAGCGGTCGGGTGTTCCAGTAGCGACATTGCGCAATCCAAAACGGAACAAAGGCTTACGTCAGGAATATGGAAGACGCAAGGGGGCGACGAGAGTTAACATGCTCAGTAGAATTACAGTGCTTCCTCAAGCCCGCTACCCTTTCGAGTAGCGGGCTTACGGCAGGTTCGGCGCGTTGTTACTTCGCGTCGTTGTCGTTGGCGAGGATCAAGTACCGCTCAAGCGGCTCGTCTGCGTATTCGTGCGGAATGAGAAGTTGAATTTCTGTGTGGAACACCTTTTCGTCGTCCTTCGTGTATTTCACGCGAACGAGTTTCGCCTCGACGTTTGCCGGCTTTACGGATTTTACGGCCGCGAGCGATTGCAACTCGGGTAATGTGGGGCATTTGCGATCCTCGATTTCCCAGTCGTCGTAATCTGGGAGTTCCACGACATTGACCCCGCTTGCCGCAATGATCCTCATTTCTGTCGCGTCCGCTTCCTGGTCTGCGATTCGCTGCCGTTCGCCGTTCGCGGAAGAAACCCAACAATCGAAACCACCCTCCAACCGCAACTTGGTTAGTTCGCTGCCGTGGTCGAGCGCCCACGCCCGGAGCGATTCGAGTTTTGCGGCTTCGGCGGCCTCGCGGAGGGCTTTGTCGGCTCTGTGTTTCGCTTCCGATTCGGCTCTGTGTTTCGCTTCCTTTTCTTTGCGGATCGCTTCGCTCGCGTGGTATTCGCGCGACGCTGCGGTCAACACTTCGAGTAGCGCCACAACATCAGCTTCGGTCGCATCGAAACCGTCAGTAAACGGTCGCAGGATTGCCGGAGTCACTGGGGTAACGGTCGCGTACCGACTGACCCGCAATGGATGATCATTGCCGTAGAATTCTGGGTTTTTTATTTTTAGGTTAGCGTTTGAATTGACTAGCCCGGGAAATTGACGGCAAAGCGATTCCGATACACCTTCCCAGTAGATTTTTACCGTTTTTTCGGCGGAATCGGGTAGCCCGTTGGCTCTCCGAAAATCGACGATCCCGATAGGGTCGGTTGGGCATCCGAGGACAGGAACCACCAAATTGATCTCGACGCAAAACATAGCACCATCTCCGGATCGCGGGTATGCCGCGAGTTGTGATTGCCGGGAGATCGTCCCAGCCGGTCGCACAAGTTGCGTCCCGGACGCCCGTAGGCGTTTCGTCGGCCCGCCGGCCGACTCGTCAGCGGGTTGTTAATGCTCGCATTCCAGGGCGACCCTGTTGCCGCCGTTTAACGTGTGCGGGACGGAATTCGCCCCGTCACTGTTATCAATCTAGTGTCCTGCTGCAATTTAGTCAAGGGAAAATTTTAGAATCGCCAAAAATAATCAGAATCGCACAGGATGATCAGGGGATGCGGGTTGTCTACGTCGCAGCAACGTAGCTGCGACGTAGACGCGGCTCGCGTCGCACCAGTCCCGGACCCTTCGTCTTGATCCATGTAACCAGAGAGTTTGTAAGGCTCATCGTTGATGGCC
>JBBAQX010000074.1:0-21835 GCA_040400085.1 Lysinibacter sp.
TGGGTCTGGCCAAGGGCTGATTCCGGTACGCCCGTGATTTCGTGCATAGCCTGTTTGATAAAGGCGATGAACTCCATAGCGCCGCCCATCTCGCCCTTTGACTCTAGGTTGAACACCTTTGCGTCCTTCGGCAGACCTGCCCATACCTTCTTAGCACCTCTTTCCAAGCTGGAGTGCTTTGCGCCAGTGATGATGGTCACGGGGGCGCTGTGGTAGTTGACGATGTCAGAGACCTCAGTCATCTTCTCGTTCAGCTCACGGTTCAGGGAGATGATGTCCCAGATATCAGACTGACCCCACGGGGAAGAAGAGATAGAGGTGTTGGGGATGTGCACGATCGGGATGGCACCAATGGGGTTCTCGTACTGATCGATCAACTCATCGTTGATGTACTGCTCGACCATATCGTCGGTGAGGATCTCGGTGAAGGTGTACACCTGGCGAGTGCCCTCGGGGGACGTGCCCCAGAAGCGGTACTTCAGCTTGAACCTGAGGAGGCGGTCCCTATCGTGCGGGTGGTACTCGGGGAAGCAGTGAGCGGGGTTGATCGGGATGATCCTGGTGCGGCCTGCATGATTCACACCAAGCCCATCCACCCACGGCTCCTCGTAGGCAACCTTGACGAAGCAATCACCGGTAACGGTTGCGAGCTGACCCATCTCCCAAAGCAGCTTGTGCTTGTTGTTGTCCTCTTCCCAGACCTTGTGCAGGAGAGGGGGGATGATGGCGGAGTTGGCCTCAGACGTGCGGAACTGCACACCCTTGCCGAAGCAGAAGTTGGTGATGTAGTCAGCCAGCGTGCGGGTGTAGTTCATGGTGATCTGCTGATCACCTACCTCACGACGGTGGCTCCAGTGATGTCCGAGGTACCAAGCCCATGCAGAGGCGTACCTGTTCAGGCGGGGGCCGTGAACCTCAAACTCCTCATCGGCCAGTTCAACTAGTCCGAGAGGTGAGATGGAGACGGCGAGGTCGCTCTGAGAGGCCCTGTAGTTGGGCGAATGGAAGTTTACAGACATCAGGTGCCTATCACGTTAGGTTGTAGCCGCCCCGGTACACACCGTAGGCGTTTGCGTTGCCAACCACCTTGACGATGACGTCGTTGACGCCGGGGGCCTGCCTGGAGAATGGTCCCAGTACGAGAGACTTGCCGGTGGGAACAGCGTAGGTGCCGTCGCCGGAGGCGGTAGGATCAGCAGGAGTGACAGTGTCAGCAGCCACGAACAGGGTAGTAGCACCCGTGAGGTTGTTGATGGTGACAGCCCCACCGACACCGTTGGTAACGGTGACGGTGTCCACGACGGTGGTGCTGAGGGTGGCGTGCTTGGAAGCTACGCCAGCGGCGATGGTGTATGCGGCCACGTGGAGTCTCCTAGTGGAATGAGGGTCAACTTGAGTACAGCTTACCACGGAACATGGTCTGCCCGTCGTGGAAGGGAACCTGCTCGTAGAAGAAGGTGTGGTCGCCTTCGGTCTGGTATGAAACCACTCCGATACCCTGCTGCCAGTCCTCAACCACTGTCAAAGGGCGACCGTGTAGGTCCACAGATCCCTTCGTAGAGGGCACAGCGCCGGTCACCTTGGCGAGACAGCCAGGGGACGCAGCCATGATCGTCTTGGCCCCATCCCACTTCTTGAAGGTCTTCTCTGCCCACTCCCTGCGGTGCACGTGTCCGTAGAGGACAGACGTCTTGTGCTCGGCGAGGTACTTGTGAGCTGTGGATCCGTTCGACTTGACACGGTCACCGTGGATGACACGGAGACGCTCGTTGATCCAGAAGTCGTTCGCTGGGTAGCCCTCCAAGAACTCCACGTTCGATACCTCAAGACGGCAGAGGAAGGGGACACTCAGTACTGGCCAAGCGTCGGGGGATCCGCCTTGACGGAGGCCGAACGCTGCAACGGAGTTGTCCAGCAGGTAGTTGGCGAGGCGCTCCTCGTGGTTACCTGCCAGCCACACGATGCGAGCGGTGGGGGCTACAGCTCGCAGACGGAACATCAGCTCAGTCACGTAGTCGATGGACGCCTGTGTGGTCCTGGCGAAGGCCGGGTACAGACGGTATTTGCCCATCTCGGGTAGGTCGAGGTTGTCACCCAGTAGCACGACGAGGTCGGGGTTCAGCGACTCGGTGAGAGCCAAGAAGAGATCAATGGCCACGGGGTCGTGCGTAGGAACGAGCTGATCGTTCTTGTCGTAGTAGTAGCCGATTTGCATGTCAGGGGCGACGACGCAGGTCTTGAAGTCAGTGGGGGACTTCGGCTTGGCAGGAAGAGGGGGCAGACGGTACGACGCTCCAGGCTGGATGACAGGCCACTCAGGACCAGACTCCCACTTGGGAGACAGGACGATGGAGGCCATGTCGTGGACCTCCGCCTCTCCATCGTTGTTCTTGGTCATGCCCTGATACAAGCGCACGTCCTTGATGCGATGGAGTTGTCCTACCTCGGAAGGCTCAATGCCGTTCCTCTCAAGGAGGTCTCTTACCGCTCCGAGACCTACTGCGAAATCGACATCATTGGCCAGCTTGCTCACAGGCACACACCTTCCTGACGTGTTCAGAGACTACGGTCTTCCCGATGGGGAATCCGTTGGAAGTCAGCACGTCTTTCTGGAGCCACACAACTGTGAAGAAGCGATCCGCCTGGGGGCGATCGGCATCCTCACGAACTAGCTCTACCGCACGGACAACAGCCTCGGCATCCTCAGGGGTTAGCTTGAGAAGAATGTCACCGACCTTGCACAGCTTTCGTTGCTGCGCCTGTTGCCATTTGGACTCGACGTCACTGGAGATTCCCAACACATTCCCCTTCGGGTCGTAGGTTGGGACTTAGTCTAGCCGGTGGAGCGACGTCTTCCAAGCGTTTGGGCGTCGTTTCTCAGCCGTTGGGTCGGTACGTCTGGCGACGAGCCTTGGCTCTACGACCCGCAGAGGAGTTGTCCACGTAGTTCGTGGGGATATACACGGGCTGGCCGGTCTCGGCCTCGATGTCGGCAGCAGCAGCTACACGGTGGTGCCCCTCGGACTGCACCATGCGGGTACTCTTCCCGTTGGGGGCATCTTCGATGATGATGGTCGGGGGGTCATCCCTGTCGTGCTGGTACCCCTGGGTCATGAGGGTATCCTTCATGCCAGCTCCGTGGTCAAACTTCGTGGAGGCGGTCAACGGAAGGGCAGCCTCACGAGACTTCTGATCCCAGGTAGATGGCATGGGGCCATCGGTGGAGTGGGTCACCTGAGCCTTCCACTCCGTACCAGTCATGAACAGCTTGAACTGGTCAGGGTTGTTGTTCTTGGCGCTCATTGTCCTGGCTTGTTCTTGGGGCGCTTGGGGTCGTAGACAGGATTGTCGTAGTCCTTCTTACCACGGACATCGTAGGCAGCCTCTTCGTTGCGAGCGTAGAGAAGGTCGGCGGTGGAGGTGCGAGCGTCAGCGTGGGCCACGTCATCACCGTACTGGGCAGCGACGTCGGCCTTCGGCCTGATGTTCTGAGACACGTCCAGAACAGCAACGGACTTCCCACCCCAGCCACCTAGGTAGCGGTTCGGCTGAGAGAGCTGCTCGGCGTTTGGCGGGTGCTGTGCGAAAGCCCTGATGTTACGACCGTGGACAGTGGCAGCGGGGAGCGGGCTCTCCGTGCTACCAGAGGCAGCAACCATGAACCCATCGGTGGGGGACTTGCCCGTGTGCACGTTGATGGAGAACCCACCACCTGAGCGTAGGGTCTTTCCTAGCTCTCCGAACTGCTTGTTGCTCAACATCAGAACAGCCTGCCTTGTACGCCCTTGTTGGGAGCGGGCTTCTTGGGGGGTTGGGGAGCGGTGCCACCACGAGCTGCCCACTCGGGCACATCGTAGAGGCCCTTCTGGTCCACGAAGTTGCCCCCGCCGAACTCGAAGTAGCTCGCCTGTCCAAGAACCTCCGCGGTGAGGGCACGGTGAGCTGACTGCGGCAGGGAGCGACGGTGAGACTCGGTAGCAGCAGACTCCCCGGCAGGACTGAAGGTGGCACCGGTAGCTGCGTGCCCTACCTGATCGTGTACTGCACGGAACTTGTCGTTGGTGTCGTTATCCCAGGCGATGGTGTCCTGCCCAGCCACGGTGGGGGCTACACGGAACTGCCCCTGGCTGATCGACTTCGTCATGGCCGCTGCGTCGGGATAGGGGTTGGCGTCGTAGTTGGGGTCGAATGTGGGCTTGGTGACTGAGGGATCGCTCTGCATCCCGGCGTACTGGTCCCGCACGGCACCCTTCAGTGACTTATAGGAGTCAGCCAGGCCGGGGGCAGTGTCCCCGCCAGCATCCACACGGCGCTTGTCGTTGCGGTAGTGCAGGTACGTGCTATATCGATCCTGAATCGACATGGGCTTGATGCCATCAGCGCTCCACCCAGTCGTCTTGGTGAGGTGACTCTGTATAGCACTGTTGGTGGGGGCGGCTGGAGTGTCCAGCGAGAACTGCCCTTGGCTCAGCATCAGAACTCCAGGTCTGAGTTGTCGCCCTGCTTGCGCTTCATCGTGCGAGAGGTGGTGGTGATGTCGTCCCGGAACTGAACCTTACCGCCAGGGGTGCCAGTGCGTAGCATTCCCTGGTGCTCGCCTTCGTGCTGGTTGTGCCCACGCTGTCCTACCCATGTTTGAGCCTGGTAGTCAGGGGGCAGCACCCGGTTCTTGAAGGCACCACGAGCACCGGACATGGCAGCCACGTCGTACGCACCCTTGCGGTTCTCCAGCACCTTCTTGCCATCACCGATACCAGCAGCCTTGGCGTCGTGGCGGTCCACCGTGTAGGAGGTCGCACCGATGCGCCGCTCGGCCACCTCAGGTGAGGACATGCGGAGAGAGGCTTCGAAGTTGGGGGCCTTCTGAGACTTGTGGTCACCGACGTGAATGGACTTGGAGACCTTGTCCCCTTCGTCGTAGTACACCCCAGCGGCCTTGGCACCCATCGTGGGGAGGCCACCATCAGTAGTGGAGATCTGGCTACCGATCTCCTTGGCCTCATTCCTACTCACGTAGGGCTTGGCAACCTTGGTAGCCTGCACGACCTGCTCGGCATGATTGAGGTTGGGCATGCGGTAGTCGGGGGACCCGTGCGTACCGATGTCCCACGCTGCCTGCGGAGAGGTTAGAGCTGCTGCGCGTGTCATGGACTGCGTGCTCACGCCGGAACGATCAGCCCGCTGAGCGATTGCCCTGGAGGCGTCCCCCTGCATACGCACGTCGTTCTCACCACTGGAGGTGAGACCTGAGTACCAGGAGGTCGGCTTGGCCTTCGTGAATGCGGCATGCCTGTCCTCCATCATTTCTGCTGTCGCCCCGCCACCACGGTACGTACCCGACGTAACACGACCCTCTTGTACCGACTGGAGGGCAGTGACCTTCTGCTTGCTGCTGAGGTTGGGCATGTATCCACGAGCCCCACCGAACTGAAGTCTCTCTTTGCGTTCGGAAATCTCCGTAGGCATCGAGAGTCCCTTGTCGGAGACAATCTGAGCGTCAGACCTGCGGGGGCCTACCTCAGTGTTGGCGTTGAAGAGCTGACCCTGGTTGGGGTCGGCCACGCCTTGGTCGATGAGACCTTGCTTGGCGAAGGTCAGGTCGCGAGCAGAAGCACGTGTCTGCGGACGTGGGGAGATCCTGCCCGTCTTGTTGCCGACGCCACGAGTCTGGTAGTAGCCAGGACCGGCGTTGCCAAGTTCAGTGACGGGGCCCTCCATACCCGAGGCAGGAGCGGTGGGGTTGTTGGGCGTCCCCCACCACTTCCTGTCTGGGTTGGAGTTGGGATTGGTGTCCCTCATCTGGGGACCCCGGCTCAGCCGTCTACACGAACCGCGCTGGGGCGATTCTGGTATGTACCCGAGTTGTAGGCGTACTCGAACGTGGGCTGACCATCTCCAGAGGTGGTGCCCTGTACGAAGTCGCCAAGAACCTCGGGGGCCTCGATCCACGAAGCGGAGCCGACGTGAGCACGCTCACGCATGGTCTCCTCCGGCCACTTGTAGAACATCTCACGGGCGGGCTGGCCACGGCCGTTACCTGCGGTGTCGGCGTAGGCTCCCTTGCTGAAGTCGTTCGGGACGTCGGTGTCAGAAGCGACACCCTCCTCGAAGCGCTTGGGACCCTCATTGCCCGTGATGCTCGGAGCCATCTTGCGCTCGAAGACGTTGCGCTGCTGCTCGGGGTACGGGTTCTGTGGTGCGAAGGTGGTCATGTTAAGCAATCTCCCTGGTGGGTCCAAAGTATCGGATGATCAAAGTCTAACAGCTTCATAGCCTTCTTTGCACTGGTTTCAGCGTCTGTAGAAAGGAGAGTCAGCAACGACCAGTTCTGGCATTGTGTCCTCAATGGACATGGCGCATGCGATCGCCAGGCTGTCTGCGTAGTCGTCAAATGCTCCACGCTCATTGGGGGCGGCTGCAAGCATGTACGGGCCCCTGGAGATGCGCTCCAAGTCCGACATCTGCTGGTTGAACTTCTTCCACCTGCGGGTGCGGCGGGCCTTGCTGTGACCTGGGATGAAGAGCTGATCACGCTGGATGAGCTGCGTCAGCAGGGTCCATCGGTCGTTCTGAGTCTTCTGATCGGAGGACACGGAGACGACGTCGGTGTAGCTCATCAAGGTCTGGAGGCGCTCAGCCACGGCCCCGCCGACTCCCTGGGCGTCCACGCCTACTCGCAGGATGTTGTAGTTCCTGAGGAAGTCGATGATCTGGAAGTACTGCGTCTCCCACTCGACGTTGTTGATCTCCAACCAGTCGAGGACACGGTGCTCGTGGAACCCGAATGGGTCTACGTGGTCCCAATCCACCCACACAGCGGTGACCACGGTGGAGTCGTTGGAGCGGGCCACGTCGATGCCTGCGACGATGGGGGTCCTGTACCACTCGGAGTGCAGGGGCATCGTTGGATCGTACATGCGCTCAAGGCGCTCCTCGGTCACAAACATACCCTTTTCTAGCATCCACTGGTTCAGGTATGACATCTTGAACTCGTCGGAGTCCTCACCGATGGTCATCTTCTCTTTGGCGATGAAGAGGGCGTAGTTCTTGTTGTACTTGGCCGCTGTCTTCCAGTCGTACTCGTGGTGGTACTGGCGTCCCTTGCGGGCGTTCACCTGGCGGCGCTTGTTGAGCTGGATGGTATTGTAAAAGTAGCTCTTGTAGCGCTGGGCGGTACCGCTCATGCAGAAGGTACCGTTGTTCCAGGCGAGCATGGGCTTGATCGACTTCTTGATCATCACCTCGTCGGCCTCCTGGGCCTCGTCAACGATGGCGAAGTGGTACGTCTTGGACTCGATCTTGGCCTTGGGGTTGCAGGTCTGCATACGGCAGAACGACCCGGAGTTCTTCAACTGGATCAGCCTACCCTTGCCACGGGCTCCACCTGAGGTAGCGACATCGTCCAGCTCGGGATCGAGGAGGAAGTCCACCGCACGGTCGCTGGTCAGCTTGGTGACCACTCTTCCGAAGACGGTATCAGCCTGCTCCTCGGTGGGGGCGAAGATGCCGACCATCATGCCCTTCTCGAACTTGCCGAGGTAGGTAGGGTACGCCTTGGCCAGCTTGGGCAGGATGACCATGAGCCCAGCGATGACGTTGGAGATGATCTCTGACTTCCCGGACTGACGGGTGGCGATGATGGTGTGCTCTTCACCGTCTCCGATGACGATGGACTCTACCAAGGCGTAGGCAATGGGAGTCTGGTACGGGAAGAACTCGACGTCGCAGAACTCTTGGATGAAGATGAGGAGTTTCTTGACGAGGTTGTCAATGAACTCAGGCGTGAACTCTTCGTCAGCCTCTTCGAGGGCGTCGATCTCTAGGATGTCTTCTTCTACCAATGTGTCACTCATACCTGATTGACACTGTATCACATATGCGGTCTATTCAATTCCTCGCAATTCAACCTCGTTCCATAGAGCCATGAGGGCGTCTAAGGCGAGGGCCACTTCTGACGCAGGACCTGACTTGAATCGCCACTGATCAACCGACTGCCCGAGGAGCATGATGGTCTGATCCAGGTACGGGCCTATCTGGGCGGTGTCAAGGGTGGAGGCCCGCTGACGAGCAGTCCTGGAGATCCGACGACCAGTGGGGAAGGGAGCGTAGCGGCGACTCATTCGGGCCTACCCCACTCACGAAGTTCCTTGATGGTAACTTCGGGGAGGGCCTTCAGCTCGATGGGGTTGGACCCCTTGGCCTGAAGGATACCGAACTGGAAGGTCCACTTGAATAGCCGCACCTCTACTCCGGTGCCCGTCCAGAACGGGGGCTGTGTCTGCCGCATGAAGGAGGGGGCCAGGAACGGCACGCCCTTGCGGGCGGTGTTCTTCGTGATCCAGTAGATGCGGAGATGCTCCACGTACTGGATTCGGTTCATTGTGTCACGGAACAGGAAGTACGCCCCCACGCCCAGCGCAAGGATGACGGCAATGCCGAGATACACCATAGAAATGCTCCTAGTCGTTGAAGTAGTCCGACACCTCTTGCGGGGTGGCCTGACGGTAGCTCGTGTAGTTTAGCGTGGAGTTGATGTACTTCCCCTTGGAAGGGGACGTGTCGAACGCCTGGAACAGTGCTTCTGGAACACCCTCGTAGATCCAGGGTGTGCCGTATTTGACGAAGCGAACACGAATCTGCTGCTTCTCGAAGTCGTACTGGTAGGCATGCACCCTGGAAGAGTCCGGGTACTCCCACTGCGTGGTCGGCTGAGGAGCCAGCGCTCGGCCAGTACCGAACATCTGTTCCTCGTAGGCGGTGATCTTCTGGCCACCAATGGTCTTCCCGCCAAGCACATTGCGTGCTCTATCCCGACCAAAGGCACCCAGACCACCACGCCGCTCAGCAGCCATGGGTCAACTCACTTGAAGGTGACAGTGTTGGGGTCGCCAACCTTTGTTGCGACGAACGACTTGACAGCGCTCAGTGCGGTAGCGAACACAGCGGCCCAGACGAGGGGAAGCCCCAGTGCATCGGCGGTAACCAGTCCGAGTGCGGCCTGTGCTGCGGTCCATCCTGCTCGGGCGGCGAGGGCCTTGTACTTCTGTTGCATGTTGGTCTCCTATGTGGGATTGGCGGTCGTGTAGAAGTGTAGCACTCAGTCGAAGTTGAAGCCACTCAGATCCAGATCTTCTGGAATTGGGTGGGGCTCCATGCCTGCGTCGCTCACCTGGCGGCGGAGAATGTTGACGTAGCGGATGATGGAGGTGAACCTGATCTGCAACGCAGTCAGTTCGAGACGCATGATCTCCATCTCCTCAGCATGATGCCTCTCTAGCTCAGCCTGCCTCCTCAGCTCTGCTTGCATGGGGGCGATGAGGGAGGTAACTACCGCAGCGATGTTGACGTTGGCGTCAGTGAGGGCCCCCACAGCGGTGGTGATGGAAGCGTTCTCCTCCACCTCCTCCACGTGGCGGCGGGACAGTACCCACGTAACGAAGGCAATGGTAGGGGCAACTACGGCTCCGGTTACCCCGAGGAATGCGGGCGAAGCCCATAGAGAGGAACTAGGAGCAGCCTGGGAGAGGATGAGAGCAAACACGCTGAAAGATGACACTTACTGATTCTTTCCAGATGTCACCACTGGAGTCCCGGCAGGGGGGGTGTCCTGAAGGGCTTCCTGAAAGACTGCGACCAGTTCCTCAGTACCGAGAATACGCTTGCGTACATTTCGGTTGTGTCTCTCTCCGAGAACAATGATCCACGTCATGCCACCGAGAGCCCACGCAACGGAAGCGTTGTAGATGGCTCGCACGGTGAAGGTCTGGGGGTACGGGGTGCTCGGATGTAGCAAGATGACGCAGACGATGATGACAAGGACTGCCAGCCATGTACCAGTGAACAGGATCACTGGGCGGGGGACACCTCTGCGCTCCTTCTCAGGGGGCTGGGACATCCATATGCGACGCAAAATATAGAACCCCAGGCAAGCAACGGCTAGAGTAACCAGCTTGTCAGTGAGTAGTGAGATTGTGTACCAGTCATTCCAGACGTTGTCAGGCAGCTCTTGCACTCATACCACCGCCTGTAGGGGGGTGGCTGGTAGCGTATCCACTGCCAACGGGGTGATGTTGGCGTACGTGGAGACCGTGATGGTGCCCTTGAAGACGACGTCCTCGTAGTCAGGCTGGCTCGTGAAGCTCTGCGAGCGACTCACAGTGGCCACTCCATCCCAGGCGTACTCCCCGTCAGCAAGCCACTTGGTCTGCTGCGGATTGAGGAATAGGAGGAGCCCACCTTCAGTGGTGATTGCGGAAGGCAAGTAGTAGGAGGTCAGCCCGACCTTGATGCAGGCTGCGGCCTTGGTAGGCTTGCGGACCCTACGAGTACGTCGGTCCTTGATCAAGATTAGTCGCTCCCAAACCGCCTCTCTTTGCAGAGAGTAGTTGATGGTTTGGCTCATGAACTACATGATATCAGACGACCGAGTGCCACCATGCGGTCTTCATCAGATCGTCCTGATCTTCACCTGGTCCCAGTATAACCAACCCACCTGGGTGGGCGATTACTACCTCGTCGTTCTCCTCATCGTAGTCGATGTAGTCGTACTCGACGCCTGTTTCGAACAGGAGCCAACCGATATCAGCGATCAGAAAGTCTCTATCCCCAGCAATGCTTGCAGTCACCTTGTGGTTCTCCTCGTAGTGTCAGTTCGTGCGAGATTGCACGAATCCGCATGCCACTTTCTATCATAGATCGACGTGGATTGTCGAACGAATGGAGACCTTCTGGGGTATGAATTACTCCGTGGTGGAACTCCAGGGATCGATGCAGCCTCTCGGTGGAGACCTGGGGGATGCTTCGCACCTTGACACGGGGGCCCGCCCCGTCATCAGGCTTGCCAGCGCCCGATCCGGGCTCCGTCCTCGCCATGCTCTTCTGCCACGCTTCGATCATGTCCAAGAATCTATCAGAAACTATCAGAAACGGTGGCACGGGCCTACCCGATGTGTGTAGGATGCGTGACCCATGAGTTGTGTAGTCGCAGGATGTAGCAGATCGGTCGAGGACGACCACGTCTTCTGTGCTGTGCACAAGCATGTTGCCGACACCCTACGTCGTAGGGGGTACAAGTCACCTGAGCGTAAAAGAGCAGCGTACGAGGCCATGACTCCTGCGGAGAAGCGGAAGCTACTCCCGCGGGGACAACGTGGATCCACCGGACGTAAGGTCACTGTGCGTCATATGACACCCGAAGAGATGGCAGCGCTGGTGTAGCACCTCGCACAACTCATCGTGTGGGGGATCGCCCCCACCCCTTCCTCAGGGGTGACGCAGAGGTGTGAGGTGAGAAGCCTCTCCGGCTAACCACCGGAACGGGCCGTCAGAGGGCAACCTGTTCGAGTGTAAAGAGACCCACATGGAGCGCTTTATCCAGCCGGTTGCACTCAACCCACGAGATGGTCATCGAGGTTGTACTACGAAACGTGTTACGTCCAATGCTGAGACGATAAACCTAGCGGAGCCAGATTGAGAGCAGCCTGGCGGGGGGGGGGTTGTGTGCTATGGGGTCATGGGAAAAGGGGAAGAGGGGACCCCGGGAAAGTACCCTGACAGACCGGAGCGAAGCGAACGGGCTGGTGAGCGAAGCGAACAAACTGATCACTCTTAATGGAGAACTATGCCCTGATGGGCCTCCAAAGGTGCTATGGTTCTCTTTGCCCCCTACGGGGGCCTTGCCATCGCGCCGTATCAGAACCTAACGGCTTCGCCGTTAGGATACGAGTCGCTCCTGCAAGTAAGGGTTCACCATCAGGAGAGTTCATGTTCAAGAAGTTGTGGTTGAAGAGCGACCCCGCTGTCACAGCCGTGGTCATCCGGGAGTTGAACGGGGCCGTTGCGGCCGAGGTTCACAACCCGCATTTCACGAATGACCCCGAGATGCCCGACAAGTACCTAGGGTTCATCAATGTAGACGAGTGGTCTACCTTCGAGATGGTCCCCGTCCCACTATGTGCAGACCCCAAGCTCTACGTCGCAGTGGTAGGAGAGCGGGACCCCGCCGAAGTGACATATGTCACCTTCACTCAGGAGATCGCCCTGCACGTGGCCCTAGCCACTCGGGAAGATATCCTCGGATACTTCGAAGTCCCCGTCCCCCCGTCGATGGTTCCGGCTAGGCTAGACCCATGAGTCTCCCCATTGCCCCCGTCACGATGCCGCTGGACCTCTCTGACCAGCCCAATGGAAGACTCTCTGCGAGCCTCCTTGTCTCCGTGGGCCCCAAGGGGTTCCTTCATCACACGGCAGCTCGCTGCTGGAATGCCTTCGCCGCAGCAGCTCTTGAGGTGGGCCTACCCCTCACCTACACCTATGGTGGTACCTACAGGTCCTACGCCGAGCAATATAACCTGTTCATGGAGAGGTACACCACCACACGTCTGGAAGGCAGGCCCACCAAGACATTCCAGGGCAAGACCTGGTGGCTGAAGCCTGGCTATGCCACGGCCGCAGTTCCGGGAACTAGCAACCATGGCTGGGGGCTAGCCGTGGATACTGCGTGGGACAAGGACCTGAGTGACGGTATCGGTCCTGACGATGCCACAGCCATCACCAGCCACCCCCAGTGGCCCTGGTTCCTGGCCAACGCCCCTCGCTTCGGCTTCAGTTGGGAACTCCAGAGTGAGCCCTGGCACCTGAGAATGGTCACAGGCGATGCCATCCCCCAGGCAGTCCTCGACTTCGAGGCCCCCCTCCCCCCACCCGTAATCACACCACCCACTACACCACTCACAGGAGTTGAAATGATCCTCGTCAAGTACGTATCACCAGGAAGCGCACCAGGCGCATTCGTCGGCCTCGTGTTCTCAGGCACCCAGCTCGGCTGGATTATCAACGGACACGCATGGAACGTCGCCTACCGTGGCGGTGCCTCCGTCATCGAGGTGAACGACGCAGAGCTGGACGGCCTCATCGCCTCATCGCAGACCACCTCGGTCCCGCCACCTGAGTTCTCTCAGGCACGCAAGGACGTGTGGGCATCTCGTAGGGGCTGATGTGATCAACTCCTACTCTGAGGTCTCCGAAGGCTACTACTACGTCAGGAAGGGCGACACTTCTCGCTCTGTAGCGAACGTCGTGTACGGGGACCAGAATAAGGCGTCCAGGTTGGTGAAGGCAAACCCCGAGCAGTGGGACCCCGAGTCTCACATCACCGTGCCAGGTGTGTCGGGGAGACTCGACACGATGAAGCCTGGGGAGTCTGTCACCAAGGTCTGTCAGCGGGTGTTCCCCGGACAGCCAGTGCATCTCTTCCAGAACCGCTTCTACGTCTGGAACGGTGGGCAGAACCGCCAGTTCGGCGGCGGAGAGATGATCTTCATACCCAATCGCTGAACAAGCGAATACCAAGTACTGCCCAGCCGAAGGTCAGCTCACGCACATGACGACTGTTCTGGCCTGAACCTAAACCCAGTCAAACACGTGAAGGGCCCCCGAAAGGGGGCCCTTTTCATGCCCAAATGGCAGTAACCTTGACAATCTAGCCTGCACATTGCAACAAGACTGCAATTTAGTTTCAAGGTGTTGCATAGACCCTGGTAGATGGGCATGAAAAACCTGAATATACTAGGACATCGGAAGAAACCGCCAAACTAGAAATGTGATGATTTAACCATCTGGGCCTACCCAAACATGGGCAAAGCAAAAGGGACCCCCTTTCGGAGGTCCCTTCAGCTGTCTCTTTGGCTAAGTGACTCGCTCCTGGAGAAGGATTCGAACCCTCATGGTGCTCCTTAACAGGGAGTTGCCTTACCAATCGGCCACCCAGGAATGGCAGGGACGCTGGGATTCGAACCCAGAGTTACAGAGTCAGAGTCTGTCGTGTTGAACCGTTAACACTACGTCCCAGCGGAGAGAGGAGGAATTGAACCCCATGCCGAAACACGCCTCGCTTTCCAAGCGGACCCCCTCACCATCAGGGATCTCTCTCCAAGTTGTTCAGGACCAGGGGGCTCGATTGCCACGAGCCTTCTCAGCCTGGTCAACCCGTACGTGATACGGGAGGCTTGAGTCCGCAGCCTGCTGGTCGTACGACATGCCTCTGTCGTTGAACTCCGCAGAACGAGTCTGGGCCCAGGCAGGGTCTGCGTGCTCAGGAGCTACTGCTGACTTCGTGTTGGCCCACATCGCTGACGCCCTTGATAGGAACCCCGGCTGCGGCAGGCTGCTGAACTGTGATCCTGATGCTTTGATAGTCATGCGACTACTCTAGCACTTGGTGCCCCAGCTAGGAATCGAACCCAGTTCCCTCGCTTAAAAGGCGAGACCTTCTACCAATAAGTTACAAGGGCATGAGGGTCGTGCTGGCTGATGTTACGCAACTATGCCTCCTGCCACCCCCCAGGGAGTACACAGTGGTAGTTGAGAACCAGCACGACCTAGCAGCCCCACGAAGAATCGAACTCCGTCTTGCAGGGTGAAAACCTGCGGTCCTAGCCAATAGACGATGGGGCCAAGTCAATAGCGTACCGTTGACGGTACTGTTGCGCCACATAGGGGAGTTGAACCCCTCGTTCCACCGTGACAAGGTGGCGTGATAACCGATTCACTAATGCGGCTTGGAGGGTCCTGTGAGAATCGAACTCACACCTCAGAGGTTGCAGCTCTGCGCCTTGGCCATTTGACTAAGGACCCTTGATGAGATGGTGCATAGGGAACGTACATGCTCCATGGGGATCTAACCCAAGGCGGGCTACTCTCCCGCTTCTCCATCTCCGTGGTTCCCCAGGGGTTCGAACCCTGTCCCTCAGTGTTTCAAGCTGATGTGCTTCCAGTTACACCTGAGAACCATGTGGGGCATTTTCGCCAGACCTGAGCGTAAACCATGAAACCACTCAGTCGGACAGACACGCCAAGGGTGAAAGGAGGTGGCGCACATCCGAAGAGTGCAGCACTTAAGGTGCCCCTGGCAATGCCCCGTGTGTCCGTTACGTTAACGATCGGGGCTCTACCGTTGAGCTACGTCACTCTAGGAGTGCCGACGGGATTCGAACCCGCATCTCCGATCTCGTCAGCCTGGAGGGAATCGAACCCCCACCCCGTGAGCCCCACTCACGTACGCGACCATTACACCACAGGCTGTCTGCGTCTGGACGGAGGGATTCGAACCCTCGCTCTCCCACGTCCGAGGCGGGCGGATTACCACTTTCCAACGTCCAGTTGGTATTCAGTCAGGCTGGGGAGAGTTGAACTCCCTGTCTCCCGTATCCAAAACGGGCGGATTGCCGTTTTCCAACAGCCTGTTGCGGCCGGTTGTAGGGATGGGCACAACCGGCAAAGCCCAGTGGAGTGCCTGGGAATCGAACCCAGATCTACTGATTGCAAGTCAGTCGTGTTGGCCGTTGTCACCAGCACCCCATTCGCTGCCACTGAGGGTCCATGCACGCCCTATACGGGCCTTACAGCGTGGTCTCAGGAGGGCAGTCAGGTCCTTACGCTTTCGCTGGGGACCTCGGTGCACCAGGAGGGATTCGAACCCCCGACTCACTCCGTGTAAAGGAGGCGCTCTGCCAGACTGAGCTACAAGTGCATTTTCCTACCACTGGCCACTCCTCCCCCCACAACCACCATCACTGGTAGCTCTGGGTGGGGAGGGGACGCAGGAGGGTAGGACGGTCTTGAAAGACCTCGTACCGGGTGCAGGAATCGAACCCACCAAGTGGTGTTAATAAGACACCCTGCCGCAACCAGCGACCCACCCGGCTCATCCAATCATCTGCTGGACAATGTCCCCGTCTTCGATGTAGACGTTGATCCTCTTGGGGTCGAAGTCCCGTGTCAGCACCTGATAGGCGTTGTCACGCTTGGCGACCCTGATGGACCAGTCACTGTGCCAGGTTGGGTCCTTGCCCCGCTCCATGAGGAGGACCTCGAAGTTGCGCCCGACGAAGTTGGGGATCTCTGTGTCATCCATGGTGTGCTCCTTCTGTTTGGTGCGAGTAGGGGGACTCGAACCCCCACTTCAACCTTGGCAAGGTCGCATGCTAACCATTGACATCATACTCACTTGGTGCGGATAGGGAGAGTCGAACTCCCGCTTCAGGCTTGGAAGGCGCGCGTGCTGCCATAACACTTCATCCGCGTGTTGCCTGATGCTGTGGGCGCTCTAGATCGCTACAGCGAGGGTACTTCTCGCCCCCCGTGCCGAGATCCCTTGGGACCCTCGACTATCAGTGCAGTGCTAGCGGAGAGGATCGAACTCACCTGGCCCAATGTATCAGATTGGTGTCCACAACCAGTGGACCTCGCTAGCTAGATGTGCCTCACCAACCAGATGATGGCGAGGATGACTAGTGCGGCGATGAGGAACTCCATACCTCAACCCTACACTTTTTGTTGCGCCCCCACGAGGTATCGAACCCCGAACTTGAGGATTAGAAGTCCTCGGTTGCTCCTTGCTGAGGGCATCGGTATGAAGCTGGGAGCTAGGCCACGATGAGATCAACGGTGCTCAGCTTCGAGTGCAGCAGGATCACCAGCATTGCTGGGTCCCGCCCCCCTCTAATGAGTGGACACCTAACTCACCATGAAGGGAATGCCCGAACGCTCCCACTCATAGTCTGAATGCCGATTATCACCCATCTGAGTCCCTTACTCGCATCGGCGGGAATACTTGGGGGGCCAAGCGGCTGACCCTCTCCATTCCCTAGGAGATGCCATATGCTCGGGCCTTGGCCCCCAGTGCCCCCTACGAGATTCGAACTCGTACTGTCAGACCTCTCATGTCTGTGCCTCTGCCGTTGGGCTAAGGGGGCATTGCGATGGGGTGAACGACGGGACTCGAACCCGCTCTAAGAGGATCACAACCTCTTGTGCTAGCCAATACACTACGTCCACAGTGGTCCAAGAGGGATTCGAACCCACATCCTCATCCGTGTCATGGATGCGCTCAGCCGTTGAGCTATTGGACCATTCGAGAGAGGGCGGCTTGCGGGCTCGCCACCAACTCGGTCCTGACTCGCCCACTGGGCCGACAGGAGAAGTGCAAAGTGCGCGGACCCCCCTCTCAGAGCCAGGGCAGGGAATCGAACCCTGTAGTCCGTCTTACGAGGACGGTCTCTATCCATTAGACCTGGCAAGAACAGAGAGGGGCGGCTGAGTCGTCGCCAGGATCTAGCACCAGCCAATCCGGCAACCCGTTATCTTCAGGCTCTAACTACAGAGCCCCTGACACTTGGAGCTTACGGGAGACGAATCGAACGTCTCCGTCCGGGGGAACGACCCATGGGCTCGGGCCCCCTCTCAGAGCCCCACACCGAGAATCGAACTCGGACCTCATCCGTACCAAGGATGCGTGCTTCCGTTAGCACCATGGGGGCATTGTGTGCCGGTTGCAGGAATCGAACCCGCCCCGCTTGATTACAAGACAAGTGTGCAGCCTCTAACACTTAACCGGCATTGGTTGGGGCGGAAGGTATCGAGCCCTCCTCGACTTGGTTCAAAGCCAAGCGCCCCCACCTGGGGTCGCCCCATCGAGCACGCACTCCAGATCCACCTGGTTAGCTGACCGATCGTTACATCAGCTTCACTGGAGTCGAACCAGTGTGCGTAGCGCAGTCCCAGCGGGGATCGAACCCGCACCTCAAGATTGAGAATCTTGCGTCTTAACCACTTGACTATGGGACCATGTGCGAAGGCTGCAAGACTTACGGCCCCCAACGTCTTGGGAGTGATCCGGGTACCTTGCTGCACGTTTAGGTTGTGAGCCTTCTGCGTGGCCGCTAAGCCACGTTGCGCCCCCACCAGGAGTCGAACCTGGATACTAACCATAGGAGGGTCAGCGTCTTCCATAGCTGGGGGCATCGGGATCCCGAGGATTTAGTACCCACGTGCTGATGAGGCTCGTGGCCCGGTAATCAACCGGATTGAATCAGGGGATCCCTGGTGGGTGTGGAGGGATTCGAACCCACACACGTCGGCTTAAGAGGCCGCTGCTCTAACCATTGGAGCTACACACCCTTCTGATGTGAGTGGGCCGGGTGGGACTCGAACCCACACTGCCTAGACGACTCCAGTTTTACAGACTGGTGTGGATACCTGTTCCACGTCCGACCCTTGAGCGGAAGGTGGAGGAATCGAACCCCCGCCGTTAGACGTACCCAGCTAGCAACCGGGTCGTGCGCCATGCACACACCTTCCAAGATCATGAGAGAATGTACAGCAGGATTGACTGCCTACAACCAAGGGCAAAGACGTTGTCTATACCAGAGATTCCTCAGTACCTAGAGTATCGCCGCTAAGCGTGCTGCACCTGTACCCGCTAGGGCCCTGGATCCACTCCTCACCCGATTGGGCTCTGGAGCTACTGTCAGCTATCTAGTCCGCTACCCCCCATGCTCTGCTTAAGGGGTTATTACGGTATGTACTCCACTTCCAGCCGCTAAGCCTTCATTGGTCTCTCACTTGCGCCCCATACAGGTATCGAACCCATCTCGCAGCCTTCGTAGGGCTACTACCATCCATTGGATGGGGCAAATCTGCCGTCATCCGCTCAGCATCGTGCGTCGGGTCGATCGCCCCTTGGCATCACGTTGGTCTGAGCAGAGCACCCCCGAAGGGGCCACGGCTGAGTAGTCTCGGCGGGAGTCGAACCCGCAGTACACTGGGTCTAAGCCAGTTAGCTTTGCCGTTTGCTCACGAGACCATATGCCCGGTTTCGGAGAACCACTCCACCGTAAGGATCGACCGCTAAGTCGTCCGGGCAACCTTACACACGTACCTAGCTTCTCGTGCTTGGCACCACATTTAGAATCGCCAAGTGGTGGGCTTGTGCGGGAATCACATCTCCCGTCTGGAAGTCGGGGTGGTTAAGCCCCCGAGTTTTGAGGTGAGCGGCAGGCCAGTGCTGAACTACACGTGTTAACAGTACGCTGTCCAAGACATCACTAGCACCTGAACCGTGTTTCTTCAAAGTCAGGATTGCTGCTAGTTCTGCCAGCCTTGTGCTCGGACCTCACCTCAGTGCTCCCTGCGGGATTCGAACCCACACCTTACGCTGTTTGAAAGCGACGCCTCTGCCGTTGGACCAAGGGAGCAAACCACTTCAGAACGTCTTGACAGCCATCTCACGACGGAGCAGGCGCTCCATCTCT
This sequence comes from Lysinibacter sp., assembly GCA_040400085.1. GTDB lineage: Bacteria > Actinomycetota > Actinomycetes > Actinomycetales > Microbacteriaceae > HNR. The sequence goes on from JBBAQX010000074.1 coordinate 19,092, forward strand.
GCCTCACGGTCGAGGATCATCTGCGACTTCGAACGCATCAGCGCCTGGTCGGCCTTGGGCACCCACTTGTCGGTTGCCGTGCACGGCTGGTAGCTGGCGAATGAATTACGCATATTGTTGTCTCCTGTTGGTTGGTTGAGCGAGAGCATGGGGCACACCACAGTGTCGTTTAAGCTGGGCTATACGCCAACAGACCCCCCGCAGATGGTGGCGGTATTCGGACTCGAACCGAACTGTCCGGGGTATGAACCCAGATTGGTCACCTAACCTACCGCAGCGCGCCGGGAAGGAATCGAACCCTCTCCTCGTGGTTTGGAATCACTCGGGTAGCCTCTACTCCGACGCATACAGAGGGGGGTCACGGGTGCCCCCTCATCGATGCCACTTAATCGCCACGTCCGAATGGACTTTCACTACCGAAGGAGTTTAGGGGGCATCTGTTTGAGATTTGCCTTCACCCACGCATCGTGCGGACCACCCCCGAGTCTCCTCTATTGAGGACACCGTGCCGGGGGCCGGGTAGTCAACCGCAGTAAGTGGAGCTGCTGGGATTCGAACCCAGGTGTCTCATCGTTCTCTTGCGAGGCTTTCGATGAGGGCTTTCCGATCAGCCCCTCGTTTGTGTGTCCTATGTCTACCGGATCCTTCGGTCGGTGTCAAGCACTTTCTCGAACTTTCCTGCGGAAGGTAGAGGAATCGAACCCCTACGTCAGACGTACCCCAGGGTTCAAACCTGGTTGCCAACCGTTCAGCGGTACCTTCCGAGACCAAGTCTAGTCACATTGGAGAGGCTCTTGCAAGCATTTCTAGTACTTTCTTGCACAACGTCAAAAAGACCCTCTCTCCTGTCTGGAGAAAGGGCCTGTATGCAGGTACTTTAGGTTGTAGCCGGGACCGCCTGTCCGCCGAGAACGGACGAGCGCCCCTCCAACTCCGTATTGAGAACACTGCCGCATAGCATGCAGCGAACCAGAGGAGGACCACTCAGTCGAGTGATGGTGGAGGTTTGGGGATGGGCGCAATCAGACACGGGAATCCTCACCAGTCTTTGCTGGCGGGGAAGTTCTGCGAGTCGATGCCACGGTCTTGCTGGATCCGTTCGACGGAACTCTGGAGACGAGGTCCACCCTCATAAGCGTGGGTCTGCACGGAGCCTTGACGGCGATCATGGCGGCGCTCGAACTCGTCCTGAGCAGCGTCGGCCCCCCCGTCCCCGCAACCGAGGCAGGAAGGATGAGCAGCAGCGGCTCGGAGCATGTTGTCGTAGTCGCCGTCAGACACGTTGTCCTTGGCTTCATCCATACGTGCGAGAAGGCCCTGATTCTCGACAGGAAGAGAGCGATGGCCCATGGACACGCCAGCGGAGCCTTTGTCTCCCATGGTGTGGGAGGAACTGTATGCGGGGGCATCATATCCCCCACGGCTTGCGTTGATGGCCATGTCCTATAGCTTACCTTCTGATATGGGGTCAATGTGCCCAATCGTCACGCCGAACGCGTGTTTTGTGACCGACGTCACAACCAGTTGTCCTCTTCCTTACGAGGGGTACGGAGGACTTCCATGCCGTTCATGTTGTCGGTGCGGCGATACCCAGCCAGCTTCTCGACCTTGAACCCCTTCGTGGAGGTCACACTGGATCCTCCGTGAACCACTGGCTCAGTGGCAGAGCCAGTGTGGTCGCTCACCTCGTACACGGGGGCGAAGAGGGCCCCCTGAACCCCGTTATTGGGGAGAGCGGAGTCCATGAGGGGCCCAATCGTAGCGGAGTGGGCGAAGTTGCCCGCAACGGACTTGCTGCCAGCGGCGTACGCCTTGTCAGGACCACCGTAGTGACGGTCTGGACGTGGCTCCACGATGTCCCCCGGCTTGAACCAGTGGGACGTTCCGTGGTAGAGCTTGTCCTCCCCGAACTGGGCTACGTTGAGCGTCACCGCTTCAGTATACCACTGTCGTAGAGGTCCTTGACTAGCTGCTTTCGGTAGGACCTGATGCGTCGCTTGTCTTTGCGACGTGATCTCGCTACATGCGGTAGGGGCGTTATCGCCCTCACCTGATCATCCATCACTCCTGTAGGTGTATACAGGAATCCCTCTTCGATGATCGTCATCCCCGCCTCTTCTGGAGTGCGGTTAGCCTTCTTCTGATTGCAAGGCGTGCATGCTGTTACGAGGTTCGCCTTCTTGGTAGGGTGCCCCCCTCTCGATAGAGGGAGGATGTGGTCGATCGTCAGACGATTACGAGCGCCACAGTACCTACATCGGTACTGGTCCCTCCTTAGTATCTTCTCTTTGAGAGACATGTTCATCTGGCCATTCTCCTCTCGCTCTCTTGAACCAGTTGCGTTCGTCCTTGCAGTACTCCATGTGGGCAGTGTAGTCGAACGTGCCCTTGGGGCGCTCCACGGCCCCCCTCAACTTGCTGTAGTCGTTGGCGCTACTCATCGGAATACTAAGATGAGAGTGTGTACGTTCACAGCAATAACGCACGCCCACAGCAGCATACGCTCCTCCTTGGTCACTGCGCCACCTTCAGCTTGACGGCCCACATGCCAGGAGCAGCTGCGAACGGCAGGGTGATGTCATCGCAGGCGTCGATGATGTCCACAACGCCCTCGGCGTAGAAACGTGCACCCTCTTCGTCCATCTCGATGAGTGGTGGACAGCCGGGAAGATCGTCGGCATCTTCCACAATCGGTAGCACCATGCCGGGGACCACAGAGACACGGTAAGTGCGAGTCATTGTGG
>JBBAQX010000075.1:0-21046 GCA_040400085.1 Lysinibacter sp.
ATTTCATTTTTTCGAACACACTAATTGGGCCGTGGTCCATCCCGGATGCTTCGAGTATTGTGCGGGCCTTTACCCCAAATAGTGGACACGCTGATACCGGGTTTTCTGGAAGAAAGCGAGACCATAGTTCCATGCCAAAACAATTCAGCGAGGACTTCAAACGGCAAGCCGTTGACCTCTACGAAACCACCGAAGGGGCGACCCTCGACTCGATCGCGACTGACCTTGGTATCGGTAAGTCGACGCTGTCGCTGTGGCTGCAGAAGTACCGCACCACACCGTCCTCACGCCGTGACAGCTGTACTGTTGCCGACACCGCCGAGATGGGTGAGGTCGCTGCGCTTCGTGCCGAGAACCGTGCCCTGAAGAAGGAGAAGATCAAGCTTGAAACCGAGCGTGACATTCTCCGTCAGGCAGCCAAATATTTCGCGGGAGAGATGAACTGGTGAGCCGCTTCCAGTTCATTGACGACTACCGTGACGCCTATCAGGTTAAGTGGCTATGCCGGGTCCTCGAAGTGGCTCGCTCCTCATATTATGCGTGGATTGAGGCCGGTTCCGAAACGGGTCACCCGCACGCAGTCCGACGAACTGCTCGCGGCGCGCGTCAGGCGCGCGCAAGACCGTAAGGCTGGCGGGGATCCCGCCTACGGAGTGCCTCGCGTCACCGCGGAACCAGGCGACGGGGCGCCCGAGAGTGAGCGGGTGAATCACAAGCGCGTCGCGCGGGTGATGCGTGAGCATGGGCTTGCCGGGATCAGGCTCCTGCGCCGGGTGAAGACCACACTCCCGGACCCGAACGATCAGAAAGTTGCTGATTTGGTGCAGCGTGACTTCATCTCCGACACAATCGGCACCCGCTATGTCGGCGATATCACGTACCTGCCCATCGCGGGTGGGAAGAACTGGTATCTCGGGACCGTGATCGATCTGTGCTCGAGAAAGCTTGCCGGGTGGGTTCTTGCTGACCATATGCGCACCGAGCTTGTCAGCGACGCGCTCAGATCTGCCCATGCGACACGTGGTTCGCTTGACGGGGCCATTTTTCATTCGGATCATGGCAGCGTTGGCGGATTCAACCGGTCGTCGCAACACTCTGACCTCGGAGGTGTTCACCAATGGCAACGACGGACTGGATCGCTAAACGGGCGATGCGCCTGAGAGTATACGCCGGCAGTGGCGCGCGGATCGTGCGTTACGGCCCCCGATGCGGTCGCCCGGTCGGCCTGAACCCTCGCGGGTAGTGCAGCGGCAGTTCTGGCGCTTTATCGCGATGGGTATCACCTCGGCGGAAGCCGCGTTGAAAGTAGGTGTGTCTGTGCCGGTGGGTACGCGCTGGTTTCGCCATGCTGGTGGCATGACACCGTTGAGTGTGGAAGAGCCCTCGAACCGGTACCTGTCGTTCGTTGAGCGGGAGGAGATCGCGATCTTACGGGCGAAAGATGTTGGGGTGAGGGAGATCGCCCGTCGGATCAGACGTGACCCCGGAACGATCTCACGTGAGTTGCGCCGTAACGCCGCAACCCGGGGAGGGAAGCCGGAGTATCGGGCGTTGGTGGCGCAATGGAAAGCATAGCAGGCAGCCAAGCGCCCCAAGGTCGCGAAGCTTGTGCAGAATGACCTTGTGCGAGAGTACGTGCAGGAGCGTCTTTCTGGTGACGTTCGGCTCCCTGATGATAGTTCTATGCGTATCAGTCACGAAGCGATCTATCAGTCGCTCTACATTCAGGGGCGTGGGGCGCTCAAACGTGAACTCGTGCAAGCATTACGGTCAGGGCGGGCGTTGCGGAAGCCTCGCGCGAGGTCGCAGAATACACCGCAGGGTCATGTCACCGCTGATGTGGTGATCTCTGAACGCCCTGCGGAGGCTCATGATCGTGCGATTCCTGGGCGTTGGGAGGGGGACTTGATTATTGGTACGAACAGGTCCGCGATCGGCGCATTGGTGGAACGCAGCAGTCGTTCCACCTTGTTGGTTCACCTCCCCAGGCTTGTCGGGTACGGGGAGCAGCCCGTCGTGAAGAATGGTCCAGCGCTTGGTGGGTATGGTGCTGCGGCTATGGCTGAAGGGCTTACCGCGTCGATGAAAGAGTTGCCCGAGCAACTGCGTAAAACTCTTACCTGGGATCGTGGGAAAGAACTCTCTGATCATGCACAATTTGCAGTTGCGACTGGCATAATGGTGTATTTCGCTGACCCTCACTCGCCGTGGCAACGGCCAACGAACGAGAACACGAACGGGCTGCTACGGCAGTACTTTCCCAAGGGCACTGATCTATCCAGGTGGGGTGCGGATGAGCTCGCCGCGGTTGCATACACGCTGAATAATAGGCCACGGAAAGTACTGGGGTGGAGAACGCCAGCGGAGGTATTTGCGGAGCAGCTCGGGTTGGTTCAAAACGCTGGTGTTGCATCGACCGGTTGAATCCGCCAGTCGCGCCCGACATGTATGAATCGGCTATGCTTGCAGACGCAGCGTAGTCCATGACCCCGTGTCCACAATCAGGGGTAAAGGCCCTGCGTACGTTCAGAGCATGCTGTATCACGTCGTCGCTGATGCGTGTGGGACTGGTCGCGGGGCGGCGGGAACGCGGTTCAAGCGCGGCGGCTTGTCCCTCCTGTCGTGCTCTTGTTCGCAGGAGGTAAAACGTTTTGCGTGAGATGTTGTACTCAGCACAAAAAGCGGTCACTGCACCGCGCGGAGCGTCATCAGGCCAGCAAGAAATCGCGAGACGGACACGAAGATCAACGGGAGTATTTTTCTTCACCCGTCATTCTGAACGCAGAAGTGTCACCACCAAAACCTACAAAACTGTCACCGATGCCCTGAGACATAACAGATGTAGTCTCGCTTTCTTTCGGGAAATGGGGTAAAGGCCTCTGGCCTTACCAATGCCAAGCAGGAAATGTTTTTCCAACTGAAAAAATATAGTACAAACCTGAACCCAGATGAAGCGATATGCTGATCAGCACGAACATATGGATGCATCTATCAAAAACGTTACGACTAGGAGTTTGCTCAATTTTTTGAAACAATAAAATCATTCCGGCAAAGAAAACAACCATTAATGCAGTGTTTGCTCCCCAAAACCAATCATATGAAGGTCTGCCTTGTTTAGTTAAAATTTCTGCAAACAGAACTAATTCTATTACTGCGACTGCAAGTGTTAAATAGCTTATTAGAAACTCTGGAGATGACCTCTTCTGACGGGTGCAAGCTGCCCAAATCAAAACCGGGCCAAGAAGAGACAAGAAAAGACTCAAAGAAATATTAGTCTGATAAGCCGAAAACGTTTTGAAAAGCGAAACTTCGAGTGAGGATTCTCTCACTGTTTCTGATAAGAAAATATTGATACTTTGTATATAAAGCAAAAGAGCTGTGGGTGTACAAGAAATTAGACCAAGTATAAGGGCGCGAGTAAAATTGACTTTTTTCTTGACGAAAAGAAGTAAAACAGCAACTCCTAAAACGAGTAGTAGTGCAAGAGAGTAGTTTGGCTTGCAGAGTGTAGAAATTAGTATCCATAAAGCACATATTCCAGCATTCCAATATGATGGAAATTTAATAAATTTAGCCGCAAAATACCACGCGAGTAATGCAAACGGGGCAACAAGAATATTTGTTGCGTTGTGGTAAATGTTCGGATTAATTTTTCCCAAAAAGAGTTGGCTAACGTCTAGGGGATCTATGATCGGCATAACAAACGAGATTGAAATTGCTATAAACGCCGACACCTTAAGGCTTGTAATGTATTTAGTTGCTATAATATATGCAATAATTGTCTTCGCTGCAATGCAAGCAATAGCTATTGCTATAACACCAATTCTCATTACTTTGACGTCTTCTGAACCTAACGTCGCCAATCGAAAAATGACATACCAGATCGAGTAGGAAATTCCACCGCCATCTTCTGTCATTGATTTAGCAAGCGAAGCATGAACCATAAGGTCTGATCGAACGTTAGGCGCTGTCAATCGGATCAAAAGGGGGGTTGTAACCAAAGCCACACAGAAGACAGAGAAGGCTCCCCATGATTTGAAATATCTTGCGTTAGCCAACTTTGAAGCATGGCTAATTGCTGGTTTTTCTTTTATTTCAATGCCAGCTTCTGCGTTGTTTTTGTTCATTTTTCACCAGGCATTAATGGATTTTACAACGGTCAATAGGTAATATACGCCTGAGAATACGTGGGCAGAAATGGCTACTGCCGTAATTGGGCGAATGACTGAATCCCAACTTGTCGTGACCTCGGATTTCAAATCGTCCAATAGCGCAATTATTGTCCATAAGAATACAATTGTAATTGCGGTATAAGAACCCCAAAACCAGTTTCCTTCATATGATATGGTTCCATCTTCAAAAACTTCTGCAAAAAGTGCAAGCTGAGCAATGGCGACAATAAGGGTAGACCAGCTAATTACGACAGCGGCACTCATGCGCCCTCGGGCACTCAAGGCAATCAGCATTAGCACTGGTCCGGCGAGCGAGAGGAAGAGCGATAAGGAAAGATTGGCGGAGTATTTACTCCACACTTGGAATGGGGCAAACGACAGTGTGGTTTTTCGAATGAATTCTGCGTCAAAAACTGCCACATACTGAAATATTAGCACCAAAACAACTGGTATAAACATAATCAGCAGGAGAAAAGCGGCCTTCATGATTTTTGTTCGCTGTCTAGCGAACAGAATCAGTACCCCTATTCCGATAACTGGGAGAAAAGCTAGACTAAAATTTGGCTTACTCAGTGTGGTTAGTACGATTAGCAACGAAACGATCCATGCCTGCTTGTACGTTGTTTTTTGAAAGAAAACAATGACGGCATAGCTTGCGGCAATAGCGAACGGTGCAACCATAATGTTTGTAGAGTTATGCCATACGTTTGCTGAAATTTGACCTAAATATATTGCTGAAGGCCTATTTGGGTCAATGATAGGCATAACAACTGCTAGCACAACAGCAATTGCGGCAGCTAAACGATAGGAGTGTAGGTTTCTCTGTGAGATCCAGACAACTACCCAAGCTTTTAGAATCGTAAATCCCCCCAAAAGTGCAACAATTGCAACTAGAACTATCTTGGGATTAGTCGAACCTAATGTAACTAAATTGAACAACGTGTACCATAGCGAATACGAAAACCAGGTTCCTTCCTCTAGCAAGACATGGGCGATCTTTGCGTGAGCCAAAAGATCGCTTGCGCCAGTATCTGGTTGCGCGAGGCGAAAAATAGCAGGAACAGTTAATAATCCAACGATGATCGCCACTGCCAGATACCATTTTATGTGAGGAATGAGCTTCTGGATCATTAGATTGTTTCTGTGCTTTCTGTTTGCATATTAGGGATTGAGGTGGTAGTTGCTGCTTCTGTAAGTCCGTAGGAATCGGTAGGCAATCTCCAATGATAGGTCATACAGAAAACCGATGCTATCCTAAACGCTCTGCTTTAAGTCTGGGTAAGTAGATGAGTAGGCTCTCAGCCGTATGTTTTGAAATTAAAATAATATCTGGATCAATATAAAATTCGACTATATCTTTCATCTTAGTGTTCGAAGGGGTTTGGGACTGTTTTTGGATGGTTTTGCCCAGTGGCAATTCACGGTACTCTTTGATTGTGATGTCGCCATTGGCTTTGACCCCGTTGGGTGGACACCTCATAAGAGAGAATGTTCACTATGTCAACATCACGTCGGAAGTTCACCCCCTGAACTTAAAGACGAGGCGGTGAAGCTGGTCACCACTACCGGCAGAGCGGTCGCGACCATCGCCCGCGGGCTCGGAATCAATGAGCCCACGCTGGGCCGTTGGGTCACCGCATACCGGGCCCGCCACGAGACCGGGCTTACTGAGGTGACGGAGTCCGAGCGGGCTGAGTTGCTGCGGCTGCGGAAAGAAAACGCGGACCTGAAACGGGATCGGGCGTTTCTACAAAACGTCCTTGGATTCAAGTGGTCGTCGTAACACTCTAATTACCGAGGTGTGTGGTGGCAGGTTCAGGGAAGTCGCTGCCGGAACGTCCGGTGGATACTCAGCGGCAGTGGGCGGCTGATCGGGCGTTATGCCCGCCACTGCGGTCACCGGGCAGACCGGAGCCTTCCTTCGCGGTTCAACGTGAGTTTTGGCGGCTCATTGCAACAGGGATAACCACGGTCGGGGCGTCAGAGATTGTTGGCGTGTCGTCTCCGGTGGGTAGTCGATGGTTCCGGCATGCTGCGGGATGACACCGATCAGTTTGGATGGACCCACCGGTCGATACCTCGCATTCGTGGAGCGTGAAGAGATCGCGCTGCTGCGCGCCCGCGACCTGGGAATACGAGAGACTGCCCGCCGGTTGGGTCGTAGCCCCGGAACAATCTCACGTGAGTTGCGGCGGAACGCAGCAACCAGGAGTGGGAAACAGGAATATCGTCCGCTGGTCGCGCAATGGAAAGCGCAGCAGGCAGCAAAGCGTCCGAAACCTGCGAAGCTCGTGCAGAACGAGCCGCTGCGAAACTACGTGCAGGAACGACTCTCCGGAGAGGTGCGTCTCCCGGACGACACGGTTGTTCCCGGCCCAGCTACCCTGGCGTGGCAAGGATTGAACAAGCCCCACCGGCAGGACCGGAAATGGTTCCAAGGGTGGAGCCCGGAACAGATCTCGGAACGGTTGAAGATTGATTTCCCCGATGACAGTATCTATGCGTATCAGTCACGAAGCGATCTACCAGTCGCTCTACATCCAAGAGCGTGGAGCCCTCACACGCGAACGCGTTGCAGCGCTCCGGACTGGCCGGGCGCTCAGGAAGCCTCGTGCGAGGACACAGAACAAACCTCAGGGGCATGTCACCTCGGATGTCGTGATCTCAGAGCGCCCCGCGGAGGCTGCTGATCGGGCTGTTCCTGGGCATTGGGAAGGCGACCTCGTCATCGGAACTGGACGGTCTGCGATCGGCACGTTAGTTGAGCGCAAGAGTCGTTCCACCCTGCTGGTGCACCTGCCCAGGCTGGAAGGGTACCGGGAACAACCCGTGGTGAAGACTGGGCCGGCGCTTGCCGGGTACGGGACTGAGGCGATGGCGAGAGCGCTCACCGCGTCGATGACACAGGTGCCGCAGCAGTTGCGGAAGACGCTTACCTGGGATCGAGGGAAAGAACTCGCAGGTCACGTGCAGTTCGCGCTTGCGACAGGCACGAAAGTGTATTTCGCTGACCCTCACTCGCCCTGGCAGCGGCCCAAGAACGAGAACACAAACGGGCTGCTCCGGCGGTACTTCCCGAAAGGCACCGATCTGTCTCGTTGGGGTGAGGATGAGCTTGCCGCGGTCGCGCATACGCTGAACAACCGCCCAAGGAAAATGCTTGGGTGGAAGACTCCGGCAGAGGTATTCACCGAACAGCAAGAGTGGATTCAGAACCCCGGTATTGCATCGACCGGTTAAATCCGCTCAATACGCGTCAGAGCAGATCACCACTTTTGCTGCCGTGAATGGTATTGTCCGGTCGATGGGATGCACCGGAATCTGTTGGGATAATTCCCTGGCGGAGAGCTTCTTCGCGACGTTGAAACCCGAGTTCTACTACCGTCGAATCTGGCCCACCCGTGCCCGCGCGATCCGTGGTGTTGGGGAGTGGATTGATGACCGCTACAACGGGGATGTCACACCTGTTGACTTCGAGATGCGATACTTGTCACAGGCCATAGAAACCCAACTCGCCGCTTAACTCGTGTCCAGTTAACGGGGTCAAGGCCAAACCTATCAGCATTGAATTGGAAGAACCAACCGGTGCTGGCGTCAACGACAGAATATGTCAGAGGACGAACAGTCACTCGTACCGTGCAGCACCGCAGCATTCCGACCCGCATTGATTTTCCGTATGCGAAGCAGGTACCTCGCATCACCCGCGATCTTGCGGCCACAGACACGACAGCAGCTACCCGAGAAGTCGTTCATGTCATCACATCACATCACAACTGCCCGAACAAGCACCACCCCTCGATATCGCCGGGTACGTTCGTGGGCGCTGGGTCATCGAAAACAAACTGCACGGGGTGCGGGTCGTGACCTTTGGCGAAGACCTCTCCCAAATCCGTAGCCGTAATGCACCAAGAGCGATGGCCGTGTTCCGAAACCTCGCTATCAGCCTGCACAGACTAGACGGCGCGAAGAACATCGCGCAAGCTATTCGGCTAGCCATGATAGACCCGGAAAATGTTTACCGCTTGACCGGACTTTGAAATGACCCTGCTTTCACTAGGAGGCGGGCGGCTTTCTCTGATACGCGAAACACAGCTCCGTGCAGCCCAAGCCAGATCCATAGATAACCATACGTGCACAAATCTTCATGCGCAATCTTGCTTCACGCGGCGTAAATATTGATGTAATGTTTAGATACTGCAATAACTTTCGGAATTTAACTATTGGGAGCATCATTGCCGTGTGTAACCTGATCCGCAACGGAATACTTCTACGGATGGCAGGCTTTGAGTATTGAATGAAGCGTTTTCGAGGGTCGATCATTGAAATGATCCTGAACGGTGTGAAAGATGTGCGTGAGTGCAGCGATGATGAACTCGCAAGTTAGCGGTACTGCATGGTCTTAGAATAAGACGTTACTATATGTTTACAACTTTGGATGCCGAAACTTAAAACAAGGGGTGCGCTCGTGAGCCGGATAGCTGCTATTCTTCGCCGAGAAGAGGTGCGTTATCTTCTTGTCGCAGGTACCACTGCCGTTTTTTACCTGGCATTGGTCTCTATCTTCTTCCTGTGGCTTGGCCTTCACTACTTTGTGGCTATTCTCATTGCCCAGGCGATCACAATTCTCTCCGCCTTCCCCTTTTATAGGCGTTTCGTTTTCCACTCACATTCTGCGATCTGGGGGGATTTCGTCCGGTTTCTTTCGGTGTGGTTGTCCGGTATGGTCGCAGGTCTGGTTCTCACCCCGTTTCTTGTGGAGATACTGAGCTGGAACCCGCTCATCGCGCAGGTTTTCGCTATTGGGCTCATAAGCGTAGTGTCCTTTCTCGGCCACCGGTTTTTTTCATTTGGTCGCAGCAGAGATAGTAAAAAGTAGGAAACGTAAAGAAGAAGCGCCATTCTTTTGTATGGTGTCTAATAGCCCCCTCTGGTTGCAATCACCGGTAGAGTTGCATTCGTGACTGCCGAAAAATCTTCAACCGAAACCGATCTGACCACGACGGCCGGTAAAATTGCCGACCACCGCCTTCGCTACACCGAGGCTGTGCACGAGAGGAACGCGAAAGCGGAGGCTCGTCAACATCCAAAGGGCAAGATGACAGCGCGCGAGCGTATCGAAGAATTGCTTGATAAAGGATCGTTCGTCGAGTTCGACAAATACGTGCGGCACCGCACCCACGCTTTCGGGATGGAAGACAACCGTCCCTTCGGAGACTCCGTAATCACCGGAGCCGGAACTATCCAGGGTCGCCAGGTTGCCGTCTATTCCCAGGACTTTACTATCTTTGGGGGATCGCTCGGCGAGGTTGCCGGCGAGAAGATCGTCAAGATCATGAACTTCGCCCTCAAAACAGGAGTGCCTATTATCGGCATCCTTGACTCGGGCGGTGCGCGAATCCAGGAGGGTGTCGTCGCCCTCGGTAAGTACGGAGAGATTTTCCGTCTCAACACCATGTGCAGCGGCGTTATTCCTCAGATCTCGGTCATCATGGGGCCAGCTGCCGGTGGAGCGGTGTACTCGCCTGCGCTCACCGACTTCGTCATCATGGTGGACAAGACCAGCCATATGTTCGTGACGGGTCCCGATGTTATTAAGACAGTCACGGGCGAAGAGGTCAGTTTCGAAGAATTAGGTGGGGCACTCACCCACAACAAGACTTCAGGGGTTTCGCACTATCTCGCGTCAGACGAAAGCGATGCGCTCGATTACGCCCGGGCCTTGATCAGCTACCTGCCGGACAATAATATGACGGAATCTCCCGTCTACGACAGTGATACCGCATTCGAGATAACGGATGCTGACCGTCGCCTGAATACCATCATCCCGGATAGCCCTAACCAGCCCTACGAGATGAAGACCATTATCGAGTCGATTGTGGACGGTGGCGAGTTCCTCGAGGTTCAGCCTCTCTTCGCCCCGAACATTCTGATTGGATTCGGCCGCATTGAGGGCCGCAGCGTTGGGATCGTCGCGAACCAGCCCAACGCAATGGCCGGCACGCTTAATATCGAGGCGGGAGAGAAGGCATCCCGTTTCGTGAGATTCTGCGACGCGTTCTCGATTCCAATCCTCACACTGGTGGATGTCCCGGGTTACCTCCCCGGAACCGACCAGGAATGGGCCGGTGTGATTCGCCGCGGGGCAAAGCTGCTCTATGCATATGCTGAGGCAACGGTTCCCCTGGTGACCATCATCACGCGTAAAGCCTATGGTGGCGCATATATCGTGATGGGGTCCAAGCAGCTGGGCGCTGACGTGAATATTGCTTGGCCCACCGCTGAGATCGCAGTGATGGGCGGTGCCGGTGCCGTGAACATTCTGTACCGAGCAGAGCTCAAAGCGGCGGAGGCCAACGGAGAAGATGTCGAGGCATTGCGAGCTCGTCTGGCCAGTGAATACACCTATGGCGTGGCGAGTCCCTTCCTCGCAGCCGAGCGCGGTGAGCTCGATAACGTGCTCGAGCCAGCCGGGACGCGTCTTGCGGTACTCAAAGCATTCCGCGGTCTCCGCGGCAAGCGAGCCGAACAGCCCACGAAGAAACACGGAAACATCCCCCTCTAAGGGATTGAAAAGCGAGAAGAAGCATGGAACAAGAATCGCTCCCCGATATCGACGTTCGCTTTGTCACTAAAAACGTGACGGAAGACGAGCAGGCCGCCGTCACTTCCGTTCTGTCGGTGCTCAAAGTGCAGGAATCACAGAAAGTTCGCGCTGTCGCGAGCGCCGCGCGCGAACCGTGGCGCAGAAGCCAGCGTGTTCCAGAGGGTATTCCCGAATATCACGGCTAAATTATTCAGTGGGCGTTGTTCGTGCCCAATGACAGGAGGCATCCAGCCTCGTCGCGTTATTATCAGGGGATGGTCGAAATTTCTACACGTGAGCCTCTGGTCGCAGTCGTCATGGGGTCAGACTCGGACTGGATCGTAATGTGCGATGCAGCCCAGGTCCTGACCGAGTTTGGTATCCCCTTCGAGGTCGAGGTGCTCAGTGCTCACCGCACACCCGAGAAAATGATCGCCTACGGTAAGGCCGCGGCGAACCGGGGTATTCGTACCATTATTGCGGGTGCTGGCGGAGCCGCGCACCTTCCCGGCATGCTGGCGTCTGTCACAACTCTTCCTGTGATCGGTGTACCCGTTCCGCTCGCAAAGCTTGATGGGCTCGACTCTCTTCTTTCGATTGTTCAGATGCCGGGGGGAATTCCCGTCGCGACGGTATCGATAGGCGGGGCAAAGAATGCTGGGCTTCTGGCGGCGCGCATTCTCGGAACCACAGATCCGGCTGTCTCACAGAAACTTGCCGGTTACGCGACAGAACTCGCCGAACTGGTTGAACGCAAAAACGAGGCATTGAAAAAGAGCTTATGAGCCTCGACAACCCGATCAGATATCCAGACGTCACCTCCTCCGAGGTTATGACCAAGCGCAGTTGGTGGCTTGTTCTGTTGGGCTTTTTTATTCCGGGTGCGCCTCAGGCCCTCGCCGGAAATAGGCGGCTTGGGCGTTTTGGTCTTGCGACCACTCTTGTTCTTTGGTTCATTCTGGTTGCGGCCGCTGTGACGTTTTTTGCCTCAAGACAGACCCTTATTGGGCTCTTTACGATGAGCTGGTCGCTACTGATTATTCAGGTTCTCCTGGTTTTTTATGGCATTGTATGGCTTTTCCTTACCCTGAACACGCTCACGCTCGTGAGATTCGTGAAGGTCCGCCCGCAGGCACGCTTCTTTGTAGCAGGTACCGCGACCTTAGCTCTTATGCTGTCGACGGGGGGCACCGCTTATGCAGCCTATATCGCGAACGCCTCAAGAAACCTCGTTGGTACCGTCTTTGCGGAGGGTAAGCATGAAGACCCGATTAACGGGCGTTACAACATCCTCCTGATTGGAGCTGACGCAGGCGAAGATCGTGAGGGTGTCCGTCCCGATAGCATGACGGTCGTGAGCGTTGATGCCAAGACAGGCCAGGCCGTCATGGTGGGGGTTCCTCGAGATATTGTCGATGTCCCCATTCCCGCTTCTTCGCCATTGCGCGAGCTGTATCCCAACGGTGTTTGCGATACCGAACCAGCCGTTTGTAAAGCAAATGGCATGTTCAACTATGTCAATGCGTATTATGGGGAGCTCTTCCCCGACTCCGAGAAGAACGGCAGCTCCCCGGGGATTGATGCGACCAAGGATGTCGTTGAGGGCGTCACCGGAATTGAAATCCAATACTATGTTTTGGTCGATATGCAGGGATTCGCCCAGATGATCGATGCTTTGGGCGGCGTTAAAGTCGATGTGACGGAGAGGGTTCCACTGGTTGCCCAAGGGTTTGAAGGAGAGGTTCCCGAGTGGATTGAGCCGGGTGAGCAGACTATGGACGGGCAAAGAGCCCTCTGGTATGCACGCTCCCGTTACGAGTCAACCGATTGGGATCGGATGGAGCGTCAGCGGCAGATCCAGAAGGCTGTTATCGCCCAGTTCACCCCTGCAAATGTGCTGAGTAAGTTTCAGGGGATAGCGAGTGCAAGTTCCCAACTGATCCAGACGGATATCCCCGAGTCGATGCTCTCCTACTTCGTAGAACTCGCGATGAAGACCAAAGAGCTACCAATAACGGATGTCGAACTCACCCCGCCCCTTATCGACCCGGATTATCCTGACTACGACTTTATTCACGAGCACATCGCTCAGATACTGTCTCCGCCGAAAGAGACGGATGCTCCCGCGGGCTAGCAGCTGTTCGATGTTTCGAGTTAGTCGATAATAACGATGTCGACTAACTCGAAACAGAGAAGTTCTGCTAGAGCTCTGCGTGGAGTTGCCAGATGCGATCGCCGGTTTCTCTCCAGGCGAAGGCTTTGATCCGGTCTGTACCAAGGGTGACTAATCTGTTGTGCAGGGCACTATCGTCAGATATTTGGGCGATGGCGTCGGCCAACGCATCGACGTAGTTGTCGCCATCTAAGGATGAATCAATCGAAACCCCAGATCCACCGCTGAGTTCGTTCAGGAGGGAAGACGACGCGTGTATCACCGGTGTCTCGAGGCTAAAAGCGGTTAGCATTGAGGCGTCGAAGGCGTCTGTCTTGCCCGGAGAAACGTAGGCGAGGGCACCTGCAAATGCCGTACGGGTGTAATTGCCATGAGGCTTATCAAGGATCCTCACTCGGCTGGTCTCTATCTTGAGCGATGCGAGAATCGTTTCTATGCTTCGCGGATCGATATGTGAGTCGCTCACAATCACGAGCGAGATGCCTGAAAGCTCTGGCCGAGAGAGCGCCTGGACGAGAGGCACCAGCCCGCTAACCTCACTAAGGTTGCCCTGAGCCACAACATAGTTATGTGGAAGAGGAGGGGATATCGGAGAGTTCGCTGCTGTTGAGGCGTTTACAACGGCTGTTGGCGCGCTTCTTCCGATGACACGGACCCGATCACCAAAATTGGCGTAAAGAGACAGGTTCTCGGCTACTGTGTGCGAGGGTACGACAACCGCATCAGCATGTTTGAGAGCACGCCTCGCCATGCTTTTGAACCAGGTGACCGACTTGTGCTGATAGGACTGAGGGTGAGTCCACACAGTTGTGTCGTGGATCGTGACGGTTGTTTGTATACCGTCGTTTACGCCGTCATGGCTTCGTAGCGGCGCGAATAGACTTGGGGCGTGCGAGAGTCCCAGGCCCGCCTTGCTCGTCATTCCGAGTGACCACGAACGGACGAGGGCGGAGCGTACGCGGTTCGCGCGAGTGATGGATGCTTGCGGGCAAGCAGACTGGAAATAGCTGAGGTTATCCTCCCGGTCGCGAGGGAGAAAAGCCTCCACCTCACAGTTCCTCGGTGCGGTCGCGACGATGCTTCTCGTGACATCGCGAACGTAGTCGTCTAGATCGGAAGATTCCGATGGCCAGACACCATCAGCAATTACGGTCAGGGTTGTCATTCTGCCTCTGCCGGAACAACCACGAAGGTACCATCTTCAAATGCAGAGTGTAGAGCATCCCGCCATGGCCGCATGGGGGTCAGGCCCGCCCGGGTCCAAGCGTCGTGGCCCAAGACAGAGTAACTGGGCCGCGGTGCCGGTCGCACGAAAGATGCGCTGTCGGTGGGAAGCACTCTTTCAGGGTCGAGTCCTGCCTCCGATAGAATCGCTTGGGCAAACCCTCGCCAGGTCGTTGTCCCCGAGTTCGTCCCATGGTAAATACCAGCCGGGGCATCCGAATCAATAAGCACCGCGATCTGGGCCGCTAGGTCGAGGGTCCATGTTGGCTGTCCAACCTGGTCGTCTACCACCGAGAACGTGTCGAGCTTTGCCGCCAGATTCAACATTGTCTGGGCAAAGTTTCCGCCGTTTTTGCCGTAAAGCCAGGCTGTTCTGACCACGAATGAACCAAGGGGATGCTCGGCCAAAACGTACGCCTCGCCGGCTGCCTTTGTGCGTCCATAGGCAGAGATCGGGGCGTGAGGTGTTTTCTCAGCATAGGGTGTCGCTGCGCTTCCATCAAACACGTAGTCTGTGGACACTTGGATGAGCTTTGCGTTCATCTCCCGTGCTGCACGCGCAAGGTTTAGCGGACCGTATCCGTTGAGCGCGAGAGCTGCATCTTCGTCGGTCTCGGCATTATCGACGGCAGTATATGCCGCAGCATTGATGATCACGTCGTAGCCTACAACTGTGGAACGAACCGCCTCGGCATCTGTTATGTCGAGGTCGGCACGTCCCAGTGCTGTTACGTCGTGGTGAGATAGGGCGCGCTGCAGGTCGTGACCGAGCATGCCCCTGGCACCAGTAATAAGAATCTGTGCCATCGAGTTTAGTCCAGAGCGGCGCGGGCCTTGAGGGGCTCCCACCAGCTGCGGTTGTCCCGGTACCACTGAACAACGTCGGCAAGACCTTGCTCGAATGAAACTTGCGGTTCGTATCCGAGTTCCGCCTGTATCTTGCTGATATCTACGGAGTAACGAAGATCGTGGCCGAGGCGGTCGGCAACCCGATCGACATAATCCCAGTTCTTGCCGGTTGCATCGAGTAGAAGCTGGGTGAGTTCCTTGTTCGTGAGCTCTGTACCGCCACCGATGTTGTATATCTCTCCTGCGCGTCCGCGGGTTGCAACCATGGCGATTCCGCGGGTGTGATCATCAACGTGAAGCCAGTCACGGATGTTGTTTCCCTCGCCGTAGAGAGGCACATGCTTGTCATCGATCAGATTAGTCACAAAGAGGGGGATGACCTTCTCGGGGAAGTGGAAGGGACCGTAATTGTTCGAGCAGCGGGTGATCGAAACATTCATTCCGTGGGTACGGTAGTAGCTGCGTGCCAGCAGGTCGCTGCCTGCCTTGGATGCCGAGTATGGGGAGTTCGGCTCTAGTGGCCAATCTTCAGACCAGGATCCCTCGGCAATGGAACCGTATACCTCGTCGGTTGACACGTGTACGAAGCGGGCTACCTTGTTTCGGAGCGAGGCGTCGAGGAGCTGTTGGGTGCCGAGCACGTTGGTCTCAACAAAGATTGTGCTGTCGCGCACGGAGCGGTCAACATGGCTTTCCGCTGCGAAGTGAACAACCGTATCGATTTCGGGGAGCAGCTGGTCGAGTAGGGCACCATCACGAATATCACCCTTGACGAAGCTGTATCGGGGTGAATCTGCCACGGAGGCGAGATTCGCGAGGTTTCCGGAATAGGTGAGAGCATCGAGTACAACGACGTCTGCACCCTCCAATCCTGGGTAGGCATCTTCAAGCGTGCGGCGCACGAAGTTGGATCCGATGAATCCAGCCCCGCCGGTAACAAGTATCTTCATTGCTTCCTTATATGTTCCGATATCAGTAACAAAGGCTATTCTAGCGGTACATGAAGCCTTGTTACCTGTGGATGAGGCGGATGACAAAAAATCAGGTTAGCCGCTCTGCCGTTGGGGTCAATTAACCGGTTCTTTTGCTGACCAGCCGACCGCGAATCCAAAGTCCCATCTTCAATGCTGTTCGCAGGGGCCAGAGGAGGGGATGCGAGTATTTCTTTGAGAGGAATCGTGCCGCACTTTTGTGATGAACCTGGAGCATGTAGGCGCTATTTTCACTTGTCGAGTGAGCGCCTGTGTGGGTTACAACTGCCGCTGGCTCATAGACATTCTTGTAGCCTGCGAGTCCTGCACGGTAGCCTAAATCAACATCCTCAAAATACATAAAGTATCCGTCGTCGAACCCACCCAACTCGTCAAAAACGGATTTACGAATGAGGAAGCAAGCCCCAGAGAGCCATCCCGTCTCACGGAACGTTTCGCCCTCTGCTTCGCTTCGGTATTTGGCACTCCAGGGGTTTGACTTCCAGATGTTCGCAAAGAGAGCGTGTCCTATCCCAGTTCTCAGGGATGGAATGATGCGAGCGGAAGGGTACACCGAGCCATCCGGTTGAAGTATCTTAGGGCCGACGGTCGCGATGAGTGGATCTGAGGCTGCGCGACGCACTAGCGTTTCTATCGCACCTTCTGATACTTCCAGGTCGGGGTTGCACACCAAGATCCACCGTGCAGACACTCCGTGTGCAGCAACTGCTTTATTTATGGCCCCCCCATACCCGGGATTGTCAGCCAGCGGCAAATATTCGCAGTTGAAAGTTTTTGCCTGACCTGAAACGGAGTCTGATGCGGGCTTATTGTCTGCCACTACCACACATAGTTCGAGGGGGTAAGTATCACGAACCGAGCGCAGGAAAGACTCCAGGGCGGTGCCGGAACCGTAACTTACGGTAACAACAAGCATGTCGCTGAGATCGATTGGGGTGATGGGATTTTTGTCGGGCATTGCTGTTCCATACTAGACGACTTCCCCGATGGGCGCGGTGAAAGGTGACTGTGTCCGTGATTACGTCAGCTTTCTCTCCGCGATCTTTGATGCTTTAGCGTAGGAATAGATAGAGTGAGCGCCTTTTATCTTGGGCATGAAGGTACTGTGCCCGTGATTATCGTTTGCCTCTGGATGAAGTAGTCCTGAACATGGAGGGTGCTCATTTGCGGTGGTTTTTGACTAGCTGCTGCTGTAAACAAGAAAAGGATGTTGCGGGATATGGTGGGACCATCTGGGCCAAGAGTCCAAACTTATGTGTAGATTCTGTTTGGTGAAATTGTTGTGGAGACGACCTGAACTTATAGACGCTCGATCTGAGGCTGCCGTTACCCCGTTGACCGGTGTCTAAGAAACAGGGATGGTCTTTGTGACGGTGGCCTGTAATGCGACGCTTATGTCAGCGTCATGCCCTGGATTGTGTAGGAGCTGCTGATAGCTCCTACAACAGTGGGACGTTGAGATCGCGCACACTATCGCAATGCCGTTTGGCAGCCAACGATTAGGCGTAGTTAGCGCCACTAACACCACAATCAGCTGCAGGTAGGCTTGAATCTGGGCCGGGTGCAACGGAATACTACCCTTGATCAGAACCCGTTCCCGAATGGTGCTTCACCGATTAGAATCAGCTTGGATTCGCTGTATCCTGCACCTTCAGCGATGCTCGCGATACCACTGTCGTTTGCATTTGCGTGGCTCAGCCCCACTTTGTGCCCAAACTCATTCCCAAACGCCGCATCCAACCACGTAATCCGAACCTGAAGCGCCCTGGGGTTTGATGGAGGCTCCATACTTTTGGAAAGAGAATGGAACCCTGCCAGAACACAAGAACAAGGGACGTCGCTACTCCGCTGAAGAGAAAGCTTCCGCGGTCCGGATAGTGCGCACCCTTCGAGCTGAGCTTGGCACGAGCCAAGGAACGACCTCGCGCGTGGCTGAGCAGCTCGGTTACGGGGTCGAGTCGGTTCGTGCCTGGGTGCGTCAGGCCGATATTGATGATGGTGTCACAGTTGGGGTCACGACCGACGATCAAGCACGTGTGCGTGCGCTTGAGCAAGAGGTGCGTGAGCTTAAGCGTGCGAATGAAATTGTGAAGCGGGCCGCGTCTTTCTTCGGGGCGGAGCCAGGCCGCCAACACCGGAATTAGTTCGATTCATCAACCAGAACAAGGATGACATCGTCGCCGGCCGACGTCTCGGGGTCGAGCGCATCTGCAGCGTACTGCAGGTGGTCCTGTCCACGTATTACGCCGCGAACGGCAGACCGGCATCAGCCCGGCAGGTCAGAGCCGCGCAGATCGCGCCGCAACTGCTCGAGCTCTGGGAATCGAATTATTCGGTCTACGGAGTGCGCAAGCTCTGGAAAGCTGCCCAGCGAGCGGGCATCGAGATCGGCCGTGACCAGGTCGCCCGGCTCATGAAGGTCCTCGAGATTGAAGGCGTGCGGCGTGAGAAGCGGGTGAAAACGACTCGGCCTGATCCGAAGATGCCCCGGCACCCTGACCTAGTGAACCGCGTCTTCAGTGCTGCTGCGCCGAACCAGTTGTGGGTGACGGATGTGACGTTCGTGCCGACCTGGCAGGGCGTCGCATACGTGTGCTTCATTGTCGACGCGTTCAGTCGCGCGATTGTGGGCTGGCGATGTGCGCCGAACATGAAGACCAAGACCGTGCCAGGCGCGATCGAGATGGCCCGCTGGTCACGCGGGAAACACTTCCCGAAGTTGCGGTGTCACAGCGATGCGGGCAGTCAATTTACATCTATTCGATAAGGGGAACGACTCGCGGAGATTGGGGCGACCCCTTCGGTCGGTTCTGTCGGTGACAGTTATGACAATGCTCTCGCTGAGACGGTGAACGGGTATTACAAGGTCGAGCTGGTGCGTGGGCCCGCGAAATCGGGGCCGTGGAAGACGATCGATGATCTTGAGCTTGCGACGTTGGGCTGGGTGCATTGGCATAACACGCAGCGCCCCCATGGCTACCTCGGGGACGTGCCCTCGGCGGAGTTCGAGCAAACGTTCTATGCTGAAGTTACCAGCGCCAAAGAACTGGTAGAAATCAAATGAGCTGAGTCTCCAAAAAACCCAGGGCGCTTCAGAGCAGTAGGCCTGGCCCCGCAACAGCGTTAAAAGATGCACCTCCTGCCCCGCCGACTGAGCCAAGACCTACGGCGAGCCACCCGCAAAAAGTCCTTAGAATTATTCGAGCGCATGCTTTCCTCGAAGCTTTTGCGATGGTGATAAGACTGCACGGTTATCAAAGCCAGGCGCTGGTGTTCGTGAAGGCAGTAGAGACGAATAGGAGTAAATTTGTTCTAAATCTGTCATTGATTAAACAGAACATTTGTGTATGTGAATTGTGGGTATGCGCTCGAAATGTATAAGAGTGCCGGATACGGCGCTAGTGTGGCCTACTATTGAAGGGTGGATATTCGAGAACTTAGCATCCCTCATGCATACGAGGTTACTCCCAGGCAATTTCCTGATGACCGTGGGGTCTTCATGGAATGGTATAGATTCGACCATTTATCTAAGGCGGTGGGGCATCCGTTAGACCTGAAACAGGCAAACACGTCAGTCTCTAAAAAAGGAACAGTCCGTGGTATCCACTTTGCTGATATCGCACCAAGCCAGGCAAAGTACGTGACAGTCCTTCACGGAGCAGTGCTCGATTTTATTATCGATATTCGCGTTGGGTCGCCAACCTTTGGCCAGTGGGATTCTGTTCTGCTCGACGACAAGGACCGCAAAGCCGTCTATATTTCGGAGGGTCTTGGCCACGCATTTGTCGCGCTGACAGATGATGCTACGGTCAGCTACCTCTGCTCGGCTACGTTTAACGCCCCGCGTGAGCACGGCCTCAACCCTCTTGACTCCACAATCAAACTTGAGTTTCCAGATTCTGCAGGAGAGCTTCTACTCTCACCAAAAGACACGGATGCTCCAGGTTTGACCGAGGCAGCAGCCTCTGGTCTTCTACCTACTTGGGAACAGGCGCTTAAGTTCTACGAAGAACTCAGCAGGAAGGAATCGCGCTAATGAAGGGAATCATTCTTGCAGGAGGGTCGGGAACACGCTTGTGGCCCATCACAAAGGGTATCTCGAAGCAGCTGATGCCGATTTACGACAAGCCGATGATTTACTATCCGCTATCTACGCTGATGATGGCTGATATAAACGAGATCTTGATCATTACTACGCCCGAATACAATGATCAATTCAGGGCACTTTTGGGAGACGGTTCCCACCTTGGAATCACTATTGAGTATGCTGTGCAGCCTTCTCCTGATGGGCTCGCCCAAGCATTCATAATTGGTGAAGAGTTCATCGGTGATGACAGTGTTGCGTTGGTTCTTGGGGACAACATTTTTCACGGAACAGGTCTCGGGTCTAACCTACGTAAGCATAGTGAGATAGATGGCGCAGTTATCTTTGCCTATCATGTAAGCAACCCAACATCGTATGGTGTTGTGGAATTCGACGATGATTTTAAGGCTCTATCGATTGAGGAGAAACCCGCGGAGCCAAAGAGTAATTACGCAGTTCCTGGTCTATATTTTTACGATAACTCCGTGGTTGAGATCGCTAAGACGATCGAACCTAGCGATCGCGGAGAGCTGGAAATCTCTACTGTAAACGAGCGATACCTTCAACAGGGAAATCTTCAGGTTGATGTTCTTGATAGGGGAACAGCTTGGTTGGATACCGGAACTTTCGAATCCATGATGCAGGCATCTGAGTATGTGCGAGTTATTGAGGACCGTCAGGGCTTTAAAGTTGGCTGCATCGAAGAGATTGCGTGGCGAGCTGGCTGGATAAGCGACGCCCAACTTGCAGTTCTTGCAGATCCTCTCAAAAAGAGTGGGTACGGCCGTTACTTATCGTCTCTTATTGCGAATACAGTTTTGTAGGCATTATTTATACCCGGACTTGAGAGGGCTAACTGGGGGACTTTACCCAAAGTGTGGACACGCTGATTCGGGATTTCCCGAAAGAAAGCGAGACTATGTCATCATGCCAAAACAATTCTCAGAGGACTTCAAACGCCAAGCCGTT
>JBBAQX010000076.1:0-7194 GCA_040400085.1 Lysinibacter sp.
GGATCCACAGCGATTGTGGTTGAGCCGTCAAGGAACGTCGCATCTTTCTCCGCGATCAGGGTGTGGTATCCCGCGGGGACGGTGACCGTTCCCTCATAGGGATCAGTCTGGGACGTAGTGATGATGAGGTTCCCTGCGGTTGCACCGCCGTTACCTGCCCCGGCATTGGTCTGAGCCTTCGTGATCATCTGATCTGCTCGGGCACTGATTTGTTCCCAGCTGGGTGCTCCAGTAACGAATCCTCCCGTGACGCTGTAGAACCATGCCAGTGTTGGCTCTGAGACGCCACGGAGCCGATAGATCGCTTGGCTGAGTGCCGACGCCTCGGCATCGGTAACCTGTGTGGGATCTCCGTCTTCGTCGTTTGCTGGGTCTGTGTAGTGAGCCAGCATCCAGTTTCCGATCATCAGGGATTGCCCTGACCAGTCAGGAACTGATACCGAATGTCCATTGAGCGATGTCGTATATCCGGGCAGCCCATCCACAACGGTGCCAGGCCTTTGTGGTGATGTGGGGTTTGGAATTCCTAGCTCAGGACAAATTGCCAAATAACCATCGGATGTGACGTAGAGACCGCTATGTGGCGTCTCTACCCCGGGGATTGATGGGCCGTGGAAGCCAGGGCCGAATGATGCGGCATCAGCCTGATCTGCATTCACAGTTGAATTCACCACGGAGCTCACAGCTCCCAGAGTGATACCTGATGAAACGAGTAATGCTGTCACCAGCGTTGTGCTGACGATCCGCTTAACACCGATTTGTTTCGTTTTGTGAAGCGTCCGCCCCACACCCGATTCCCCGGGATTATTCTGCTGCGTTGTCATAATTTCCTTTGTTCGTCGTACGTACGATTTGGAAAGATTGCCCTTCCACTCTTAAAAGGGCACGACGGGAAGATTTGACGGTGTCAAGTTTGAAACTTTCGGAAAACGTCTCTTTTTTTGCGGTAACTTCCTGTGGTCTATCTACGAAAGAGAAGGGTCACAATGGATTTGACTATGGAATTGACCGATGTGTTACGTAAATGGCGCAGTTGGCAGGAAGCGCAGAGATTATCGCGCCGGACTATTACAAGTCGGGCTGAGACGATCAGGCACCTGGTGGACTTCACTGGTGCTCAGCCTTTGGAAATCACTCCCGACGACATCATCGAATTTTGTGGGCGGTCGGAGATTACGGAGACCTCGGCCGCGACGTATCACGAGAATATACGAGCATTTAGCATGTGGGCAGTGGTGACTGAGCTTCGTGATGATGACCCGACGATGAGGACGCCACGGCCCAAGCGAAGTAAGTCTCAACCGCGTCCGTTGTTGGATAGTCAGATTGAGCGATTGTTTGTGCAGGTCAATCGACGCCGCACTTACTTATATCTGCTGTTTGCTGCGCTGGCTGGGCTTCGTGTGTCGGAGATCGCGCGCATTCGGGGTGAACATATTGACCTGGAAGCTGGTGTTTTTGAGGTTCTGGGTAAGGGGAATCGGAAAGATACGTTGCCTCTACATCCCGTTCTGATCGCTGAGCTGCGACGGTGGCCACGCGTTGGGCCACTGTTCAGCTCCTATGTGAGTGCTGACGAGCACGTCACTGGTAAGGCGGTGTCGGCGGCGATAAGTCAGGTCATGCGCAAGGCTGGGGTACTGGGTAAACCGCATCAGATCCGGCATTGGTTTGGGACGGCGCTGCTTCGCTCGGGGGTCGATGTGAGAGTGGTGCAGACATTGCTGCGTCATCGGTCGTTGGCGACCACTGAGATCTACACGGAGGTTATCGCTGTAATGCAGTCGGACGCACTCAACCATCTCACCATCAAAATTCCCGGTTTGCAGAATGTTGCGGTGGACGAACTGGTTTAGTCCGATGGGGGCCGACACGATAGGGGTGTGTCGGCCATTTTCAGCTTTGACACCGTCAATTTGCTCTCTCCTGCCCTTTTAACAATGTAGAGAGAGTAGAGGACATATGTCATGACCAGTACATCCGTACGAGGCCAGCTTCTGAGCGTCGAATTATCCGAGGGCGCTGCCCTCCTGAGTCTGGGAGCATCACTTCCTAATCAACGCAGCATCTGCTACTGGGTGGTTGTACAAGACGTTCCCTATGCAACAGATCTTGTCTTGGGAACTGAGCTGTCAATCGAGGCGTTCCCGTTGGGCCTGAAATTCACCGAAGCGGGGGATGAGGTTCGGCTGTTACACACCACCGGGCAGGGCCAGCTCAATGAATAAAACGCTCGGTATCGGTATCGTTCTCCTGGCCCCTATTGCCGGATTTATGTGCCTGGTGCTTTTTATCATGATGACTCTCTCGGGAGGTGCAATGGGTGAAAAACCCAGCGACGAGAGTAAGAGTGGTGGCTCTGCAGTGATTGGGACGTGTTCACCTGCGTGCCCCGGGCAAGACGGCCCGCAAACCACTATGAGCGTCAAGGCTGCTCTCACGCAAGCGCTGTCAGAGGTTGGCACGAGCCGCCCTACAGGCTGGGATATGCCGGGGGAATGTATCAAAAGCGTGCAGCGGTGGGTTATTGCCGGTGGTGGTCGATATCTGAGTGGTGGCGTCGTATCGGGCTATCAAAATAGCCCCGCGCTCAGGGTCACTGATGGCAGTCTGAGACCTGGTGACGTTGTGCAGTACACGAACCCCAGGAACCCGGAAGCGTTTGCCGCCGGCGTCCACACCTTTATGATCGTCGCCGTTCATGGGGACGGAACCTTTGACCTGGTCGAGTCAAACAACCCAGGCGGATCTGGACTCGTGGGTGTCCGGAAAAACACGCGCGCGCCTGCGCCTGCAGGGTGGGAGTCATGGGTGTGGAGATTTGCCGCGCAACCTGACATCTAAATGTTGGGTTATCTCTGCGTTTGACACCGTCAAATCTTCGTCTCGTGCCCTTTTAAGGTGTGAGACATAATTACGAAAATGGCTGGCTAACTGACACCAGTACAGAGGATCCGTTTCATACGATTCTCTCGCCGCTGTCAGTGGAGCCTGTACAAGCTGAATCCGGGCGGTACATACAGCCGCATCTACCGCCACAACGATCAACCGTTCCAACTTCTGGTGCCATTCCGGTAGTCCAGAACCCATATGTTCCGCCGTTGTGGTGGCTGGGGGTGCATGGCGGCGCGGGTGAATCCTCACTCGCTGCGCTGTTCCCGGGCACTGCCGCGGCAGAGCATCAGTGGCAGATTCCCATTCAACGCGGCGTGACTCAGCGCAGCGTGTTGGTGGCGCGTACCAATCTTGCGGGAATGCACGCTGTGCGCCTCGCGGTCGCTCAGTGGGCAGCGGGAGCAGTGTCATCCGACGTCGAGCTCGTGGGAATCGTTTTCATGGCCGATGCCCCCGGCAAGCTTCCCCGGGCGCTGCGTGACTACCTGCAAATCACGGCCAGTGGCGCTCGACGTCACTGGCTGATCCCGTGGGTTGATCCGTGGCGTCTGGGCCAACCTTCCGTCTCTCCCGAGCTGGAGTTGCTGGGCCAGGATCTCCATCTCATATCAACATTCCCCCGTCTGAAAGGAAAACCAAGAAAATGAGCATCATTCACACCATTATCGACATCGCGAGCACCCTCCCGATGAACGATTACGACGTCCCCGCCGAGGCACCACCGGGAAGTAACGGGTTTCTGCGTCTGCTCGGAGCAGCTAAGTGGCTCTCAACCTGGGTCGCGGTCATCGCATTGATTATCTTTGGTGGCTTTATTGGTTTCAAGATGAGCCGTGGAAATGGCGAAGTCGAACTTGGAAAGTTCGGGGTCATTCTGATTGGTGCCATTATCATCAGCGGCGCTGCGTCACTGATTGGATGGATCCAGGGATGACCACGAAAGATACAATCGAGGATCCTGGGTTCAAAGGCCCGTGGTGGCTCATATCATCCGTTGTCGTCACTGTTCTGGTGATCGCTGCGGTCGTCATTTTCTTCATGACGTCACCGCCTGGTGAGGACACCTCGGAGTCACCCGCCCCCGCTACAGCCGCACCTTCGGGTGCGGCTGTAGCCGCGTGTGAGCAACCCGCATCCCCAGAAACAACGCTCACCGCTGCGCCACTCTCAGAGTGGGTCCTGGTCGGATCGATGCTCGCTCCCAACGCGCCAACGACTCTCGGCCCGGCAACGCAGGACGCACACGGGATCCGCTCATGCTGGCAACATTCACCGGCAGGGGCAGCCATGTTTGCCACGAACTACTTTGCTCAGACGAGTGACATTCGACGGATGCCGTTTATCACTCAGCTCGTCGCTGACGGCCCCGGCCGCGACGTGATGGAACGGGCGATGCAGGACTCGGTACCTGGTGTATCTCAGTCGCGCATCGCAATCTCAGGGGTCCGTCTCCTGTCCTACAGCGCTGACGGGGAAGTGACGGTTGATGTGCTCTTGCGCTCTGTCGCTACCAAACAGTTCGTATCCTTCCCGCTAGTCATCGTCTGGCAAAACGGTGACTGGAAACTCGTTGCGACAGATGAAGGGGGATTCCCCTTGTCGTCCTCCGTTGTCGAGAGCACAGCCGGGTATCTGCCGTGGGCGGGTGAATAATGTCTTGTGCAATATGGAGTCCTGTTGACTGCGCGGCTGACGCAATCGGAAACGTCCTCGGCGATAGCCTGAAAGACCTTTTCACCCAGCTGAACGACATCATCTTTGAAGCGGTCGGCGCGGTCGTGGGTTTGATGGCATCCTTCTGGGTGCTGATCCCGTCACCGTCAATGGATCAATCCGGCACGACGGAGGCATTGACACTGGCAGGTGCGAGCAGCTCCGATCTGCTTCACGTGGTGGGCTGGGTCAAATGGGTGGCCCTCGGCCTGGCCGTCATGTCTTTGATGGGCACAGCGGCATGGGCGGCCTGGCGATCCAGCCACGGACATGGCGGCGGAGAACTGCTTAACCGAACAGGAATCATCCTGCTCACGGTGGTGCTGATCTCCAACGCCGGCGCGATCTCCGTCTGGCTCAACCCCAGACAAATCGCAGGTACCGGACCGGTGTCCTGGATCCAAGCGAACCTGTGGGTCATCACAACCATTGTCGCGACGCTCGCGATTATTGTTGGTGCGGTCAGAATTGCATGGACGCAGCGAGGGCAAACCGGGAAAGAACTGATGACAGGGGTCATCCGCTTTGTCATGATTACCGGTTCCGGGACAGCCCTCATCAATATTCTGCTGGTGGCGGGCGACCAATTCTCGGCAGGCATCCTCCTGCGTTCGCTGTCCTGCAATACCGGTGAGGATGTCGGCCCGTGCTTTGGCCGGTCAATAATGAACCTGGTGACACTGACCGGTAATCCGACAGTTGCTGTCCTGCTGCTGAGCGTCTTGTCCGGGATCATTTTCCTGACGTCGTTCTTGCAGGTGGGGTTGCTGTTGGCCCGCAATGGGCTGCTGGTGATTCTGACGGGGACCCTTCCGCTGGCTGCGGCCGCGGCAATGATCGGTGAATCTGGCATGAGCTGGTGGAAGAAAGCATACGGCTGGCTTCTCGCGTTTGTGCTCTACAAACCAACGGCTGCCATCATTTACGCCGGAACCTTCGTGATGGTGGGGCAAAAACAGGAAAGTACGGATGATCTGATTCCGCTGTTTTCCGGGTTGATCATGATGCTTATTAGCTTGGTGGCGATCGTGGCACTGATTAAGTTCTTCTCGCCTATCACTGCTGCTGTTGCTGGTGCGGCGGCTGGTGGCGGTATGGCCATGATGATGGCTATGAGCTCGGTGTCTGAGCTTGCGACGGGTGCAACATCACCGGGAAAGTCTGGCGGTGGATCCTCGTGGGGTGGCGGCGGTGGCTCGTCTCAGCCCACAGGCGCGCAAAGCCCAACCGGTGGAGCTGGCCCCTCCAGCTCCGGATCCGGCTCAGGCCCTTCTGGTGCCACTCCATCTAAAGGTTCTGGCAATACCGCACCGTCCTCGAGCACGGGCCCTTCTGGTTCAGGCGCTTCAGGGGCTGGGTCGGCAAGTGGTGCCCCGACAGGCGCTGCGAGTAGTGGCGCAGCTGGTGGAGCTTCCGCGGGTGGCCTGTCCGCCGCAGCGGGACCAGTAGGGCTTGGTGTGGCGGCTGGTGCCCAAGTCGCAGATAAAGCAAAGCAAGCCACCGGCGCATACATCGACGGTGCCATTGGCAGTGAGGAAGGAAAGTAATGTCCATGCAGAAAGAAGCAAAGCTGACGTTTGGGGGCTGGATCCGGCACGAGAGTGCGGGCCTCATGAACTTGGGAACGACTGGCACGATCGCGCTCTTTGGCCTCATGGTCGGGGCGGTTCTCGTCAATATGGCGTTTGGGATTGTCCCGGCACTGATTCTTGCCGTCCTGGGCGGTGGTGTCTTACTGGGGATGTCTATTCGTGATCTTCACGGTGACAATATGTGGGAGCGTGTCACCGCGAAACAGACCCATCGCGCAGATGTGGCGTCGGGCGCAAACCTCTACCGGTCAGGTCTTTTTGGCAAAAAGAAGTCGTTGAGCTGCGAGCTGCCGGGAGTCATTTCCAACACGCGCCTGCACGAGTTTCGGGATTCCCACGACCGCCCATTCGTCCTCATCGAGTACCCCGCCACAAATGATTGGGTGCTGGTCCTCGGTGCTGAACCGGACGGGTCGGCGCTGGTGGATGAAGAAGTGTTTGATACGTGGGTTGCGCACTGGGGTGACTGGATCGCTAACCTGGGCGAAGAAACTGGGGTGCTCGGCGCATCCGTCGTCGTCGAGACCGCCCCGGACACCGGGCACCGTCTGCGGAGCGAGGTGCAAGCACGCATGGATCCTTATGCTCCTGAGTTCGCTGTCACCGTGATGAATAATGCGGTGGCGGTTATCGAGGATGGGAGCCCCCGCACTCGGTTCTTCGTCACAGTGACCTGGGACGGTAACGAGCTCGCTGAGTCACGCAAACCCGCCGACGTTGGGCTAGAGATCGCTACGCGCCTTACCGGGCTGACGGAAGCTCTGTCGTTCACCGGCGCCGGGTTTACCTCTCCTCTCACCGCGAATGAGCTCTCGGAGTACGTTCGGACAGCCTGGGATCCAGCAATCGCGGGTCTGCTGGATGAAACGAAGGTCCACTCTCCTGAGGAGGCGGTCATCCCGTGGGATGAAGCCGGTCCTGTCGCGTTTGAGGCTGGGTGGGAATGGATTCGTCACGATTCGGCGATCTCGTCCTCGTGGATCCTGACGAAGCC
>JBBAQX010000076.1:7294-14456 GCA_040400085.1 Lysinibacter sp.
CGGCATCTCACCCCGCCGGTATCGCTGGGATTGAAGGAGAAGAAATGAAAATTCGTTTCGGTCGACAGAAGAAGGTTAAGGATTCCGCCGTTCGGGGTGTTGGGCGTCTGGGATGGCTCTTTAGGTTGAAGTGGTATGTAGCCTCCACCGCGCAAGTCTGCGGACTCTTTCCGTTCATCACGGGTTCCGCCTCACCGCGGATTGGTGTTCCGTTGGGCCGCCATTTGCTGACGAAAGTGCAGGTGTGTTGTGACAACATCTCCTGGTTTCGTATTGCGAAGCTGATTAGCAATCCGTCGATGGCGATTTTGGCGTTGCCTGCCCGCGGGAAGAGCACTCTGGTGAGACGCATCATGACGGGCGTGCGTGCCTTTGGTGTCCTGAACATGGTGCTGGGCGATGTGAAAGGCGAGTACATCGACCTTATTCAGAAGCTGGGCGGTCAGGTTATTCGACTCGGCCGTGGCGAAGGCTACATCAATGTTCTTGACCCGGGCGGCGTCATCGAGGCCGCGGAGAGACTACGAGCTGCAGGGTTTTCCGGTGAAGCTCGCAAGCTCCTGGCGCAAGCTCACGGCCGCAAGGTCGCCATGCTGTGCACCTTGATCACGATTCAGCGTAAAGAGTCTCCGACGGACCGCGAAGTGTCGATCATTAACGAGGCAATACGAGTGCTCGATAAGGTGCATGACGGTGTTCCGCTCCTGGGCGATTTGCTCACCGTCATCCAGCAAGCTCCCCCTGAGGTGCGTGCGATGGTGGTTGATCGCGGCAGTATGCAGCGATACCGGGAAATCACCGAGGATCTGGAAGCAAGTTTGATCGCGCTGGTCTCGGGCGGGGCAATGGGTGGTTGTTTTTCCCGGGAAACAACCACCCAGATGAAACTTGACCGTGATGTGGTGTTTGATATTTCCGGCATTGATGAATCAGAAAGTGATTTGTTGGGTGCGCTGCTGATGGCGTGCTGGTCTCAGGGGTTTGGCACAATCGATGTCGCTCACGCTCTGGCAGATGCCGGGCTGGAGCCGCACCGAAACTATGAGGTCATTCTGGATGAGATCTGGAAGGCTCTCCGGACGTCGTCGGGCCTTGTCGACAGAATGGATGCGCTCACACGCCTTGATCGAAACACTGGTGTCGGCCAGATCCAAGTGTTCCACACGTTCAAAGACACACTGTCACTGCCGAAGGAAGAAGACCGGCAGAAGGCCATGGGCCTCATCGAGCGCGCCGGAATCGTCGTTATGGGAGGGCTACCCCCAGCCGAAATGCCCCTCATGGAACCCATCGTGCCCATGAGCAAACGGGAAAAAAAGATGGTCACGTCCTGGTCGTCCCCCGGCACCTGGGATCCGAAGACGAACTCGGAAGGTGCATCACCTGGTCGCGGCAAGTTCTTGATCAAGGTCGGCGGCCGCCCCGGGATCCCCGTTGAAGTGCTTCTGACTGAGGAAGAGCTGCCAATCTCTGACACCAACAAACGCTGGAACAACCAAGCCTTCATCGCTCCCGAGAAGGTAGCAGCCTAATGCCCATCAACACTCACAGAAGGAGCCCGCTCATGGCTAAACGATCACCTTGCACACCGAACACAGAGGGAGTCTGATCGTGGCGAAACAACCTGCGCGCAAGCCTATGAAGATGGTCGTCGAAAACGTCCTGCCGTTCATCCTCCTGGGCCTCATCTTTTCGACGGTCGTTCCGGTGTGGGTGGCCGTGATCCTTGGATCGCGTATCGCTGGGGTCAACCAAGACGAAAAGCTGGACATCTGGAGTTCGTTCTTTGGTGCTGTCTCGGGAACACTGGTCTGGCCGGTGGCCTCGACGGTGATTCTCGTGCTGATGTTGGTCTTTGTCTTGGGCCTGGTGTTTGTTGTGTGGCGGTGGCGGCGCAACCGTCGCAAGCAACAGTCCCGGGTCGATGAGACAGCCAAGCTCATGGGTAAAGGCGATGACATTGCACCTCTCAGCGCTGAACATGCCGCTGCCACAGCAATAAGGCTGGGAGTCACGGAAGGTATTGGGCTTCCGCTGGGCGTTTTGCTCGGCACAAAGCGTAGCCTGTGGTCAACGTGGGAAGATCTCCGCCTCCACATTTGGGGCCCGCGCGTGGGGAAGACCACAAGCCAAGTTATTCCCGGCATTATGGCCGCACCCGGCCCCGTGCTCAGCACATCGAACAAGCCCGACGTGCTCTACGCCACGGGGATCCCACGGTCCAAGAAAGGACGCATCTGGTGTTTCGACCCGCAGCTCATTGACCCGAAGAACACCCCCGAGATGCCGGACTGGTACTGGAACCCCCTCGATTCAGTGACCGATGATGTCAAAGCCGCCGAGCTCGCCGGGCACTTCGCTAAAGCATCACGGGAACCTGGTGCGAAAGGAGACAGCTACTTCGACAACGAGGGGCGCGACCTCCTTGCTGACTTCTTCCTCGCGGCCGCGCTCGACAAACGGCCCATCACCGATGTGTATTCCTGGTTGACACGGCCGGAAGATGACACGCCAGCGAACATTCTGGAGTTGCACGGGTGGACGATCCAAGCAGAGAGCGTCTACAAAATTATTGGTATCACCCCGAAGCAAAAGGACGGCATCTATGGCACAGCCAAACAGATGGCATCGAGTCTGAAGTTCCGAGGGATTGCGAAATGGGTAACCCCCCAAACCGCGTTCAACACCCGTCGGAAACTCAACCTCGAAGAGTTTGTGCGCAGCTCAGACACGCTCTATGCCCTTTCGCGTGAAGGTGTGGGAACAGCATCCGCACTGACTACCGCACTCACGGCGTTCCTGTGTGACGCTGCGGAGAAGTACGCACTCACCCAACGTGGCGGCCGACTCTCGGTGCCGCTCTACTGCTCCCTCGATGAAGCCGCCAACGTCTGCAAGTGGGCAGAGCTGCCGAACCTATTCTCACACTACGGATCTCGTGGAATCATCCTTGACGTGATCCTGCAGTCATGGGCGCAAGGCGTGGAGGTCTGGGGCGAGCAAGGCATGAACAAGCTGTTCTCCGCCGCGACAGTGTTCACATATGGCGGTGGCGGTCGCGAGCAAAGAACGCTGCTTAGCGATCTCTCGGCGCTCATTGGCGATCACTACCGGGAAACGCATTCCGTTTCGAACTCCAAAACAGGCAGCTCAGTCTCGACACAGCTGACTCGAGAACGGATCATGGACGTGTCCGATCTGTCATCGCTCCCTCGCGGCCGTGCCGTCGTGCTCGCGTCCGGCTGTCGGCCAACGCTGATACGGACGGTGCCGTGGATGCGAACAAACTACGCCGACGCGATCGCCAACTCGATATCGACGCTGGATCCCGAAGCAGAAAAAACAATTGCCGACGCAATCAAGGAGCTCAACAACGTCGAAGAGCACATGGCGCGGCTCGAAGTGGAGGAGGCCGTAGCTCATGGATGAAGACTGGGCAGACGAGGACGACCAAACACCGCCAGAAGACGCACAAGAACTGGAACAATCGCCCGCTGAAACTGCCAGCGCACCGGAACCAGAAAATCAACTGCTCTTTCCGAACGTCGAAGTTTTCGTCCGAGTGCACCTGAGCGTGATCTACGCGCGCGACGTCGGCCCACAGGCCACGTTGCGATGGGCGGATGACTGGTGGCGCTACCCAGAAGTTGTCAGCCGTCTCACGGCAATCTGGCGGGCCTGGGAACACCTGCGTCTGGATCCGGCAACCGGTATGAGTGTGTGGTGGCGTGACCACGCGGACCCACACATGAATATCATCCTCTCCGGCACGGGGCCATTCAAGCGCAGCGAGACCAAAGCAAACGGCTCCCAGGGCGTACCGCTGCCCTGTATTCCGGCGCCGGAAGGGCTGTTTGATGATGACTAACTAGAATCCTCAGAAACACGAAAAAGAGTGTGGGTGCCAAATGGCACCCACACTCTTTTTTTGTGTTCAGCTCGTATGTGGTTAGCGGCCGCGCTCTACCGCTCTGTCGGCCCCGAACCTCTTCGCCTTCCTGGCTTTTGGCGCTCCCTTGCTCTTCTGGTTGACAGCATCCTTCGCGGGCCGTGCCTGGTCCTTGTCCGACACGATCCGTGCTTGGATCTCGCGCGGAGTCCGCCCCTCGCCCTCCAGCCTGGCGGCCAACGCTGCGCGCCGCTCTGCAGAGTCGTATTTATCCGCTGCCCCCGAGAGAGCTTCCGTCCGTAAGCCGTCGTGCTCGGCCGCCTTAACGTCGTGCACCTGAGCCTGCTGCTCTTTCCACGCGTCCAGCGCGCTCGGGTCCTTGTATGAGATATCGTCTCTGAGACCGTCGGCGAGTTTGCGGTTGTCGGCGGCGATCTCTTCATAATCCGAGGCAAGCGCCATAAACGTACGTGCTTCTTCTGCGTCTTTCGCCGCAGCGGCTTCGTGCTTGGCGACTTCAGCTCGCCTCGTTGCTTCCTCCGCTGCGGCTGCAAAAACCTGTCGCGGATCCTGATCAGCTAATTCAATGCCGTACTTGGTGTGGATCTCTTCACGAATGCGCTGCTGAACTTTTTCCGCGAGGGGTTCGTGTGGCGTCCAGGCGGCGGCCGTTTCGAACGCATGAACAATCTGCGGCTCAGTAGCTTTCTGCCACCACCTGTCATCTAGGACTGGAGCGAGCTCTGCTCGAGATGCAGCCCGTTCAGCGTTGAACTGCTGCTGAGCGATCCGAGCTTCCTTCTCTGACCGGGACTGAACCTCAGCCAGCTTTCGTTGCCGGATCCGCATCAGCTGCTCACCGACGCGTGCCGCGACCGTGAGAGCGACCCGCATATGTCCGGCCATCATCTCGTTGATACCGTCTGATTCTTGCATTGTGTTCCTTTCGATTATTCAAACCGGACGTTGTGTCCGCGGTCACGATGAGGACCAGGTTTCTTTCTCAGGTGCTCCGGCTGCTCCCCCAGGTTCGGTTTCGCTGCCGGTC
This sequence comes from Lysinibacter sp., assembly GCA_040400085.1. Lineage (GTDB taxonomy): Bacteria > Actinomycetota > Actinomycetes > Actinomycetales > Microbacteriaceae > HNR. The sequence goes on from JBBAQX010000076.1 coordinate 12,232, forward strand.
TACTGGTGGGCTTCGCGTCTGGGAAATCCAGCGCGATCCGCTCGGCCACAGTCTTTTTCTCGGCCACGGCCACAGCCGCTGGTGCGAATCGCGGTCCGCTCTTTACTGGCGTCTCGGACGCCGGCAGGGCCGGTAGTTGTGCTTTGACTCTGGCCAGTTGTCCACGAGCAACGGCCGCTATCTCATTTGCGCGCCGGATCTCGTCTTGCAACTTGTGAGTGTCATAGATTGCTTTGGCCAGGTTCCGCAGTTGCCGAAGCATCACGGCCATAGCCATAGTTCCTTGGCCACCCTTGGCCGCTTGCATCATGATCGCGGCCGCACCAGCGGCAGACGGCATATTCGTTGGCCGTCGATCGACCGGCCTGTCCACCGTATGCGCGGACTTCGCTAACGCTCGGCTGGCCTCAGCCAAAGGCCCGGGAGTGTTCCCCTCAACCTTGCGTGACCACGCGGCCAACGTACCAGCCGCATCTCTGGCCGCGCGTGACCACGAGTCCCGGTCAGTGATCGGCACTGTCCGCATATGTTCGCGCAGCAGCCGGACATCATCGACGGCACGCAGCCACCTGGCGTCCGTAATTGTTTCATGTTCGCGGCCAGGGGCCACCGGTGGTTTCCGGTTCGCGGCCGCGTTCCACTCAGCGACCGCAGCGCTGGCCGTCTCTGGCCGGTCAGGCCACTCCCCCCGCAACCGCGGAAGTTTCAGGTCATGCGCCAGGCGACCACCTCCGTACCAAATGGCCCGGTCACCCGCAGCGGGACGCAGCGCCACAGAGTACCCCGTGACCACGTCTGTCCGGCCACTGGCATAGTACGGCCGGACAAGGACACCAGTGCTCCGCAGCCGCCGGACAAACTCGCCCTCGTCCAGGGATGAAGTGGCCGCTGCCCGGACAGCGCGCTCCAGCTCGAAACGGGCAGGTTCAGTCTTCCCATTCTTCGCGGCCGTCGCGAGCTCCGCTTTCTCGTACCCACGAGATCCGCGACCGGCTTTATGCGATTCCAACTCTTCGAGGCCGTATTTTGTTTCTAGGACACGAGCGGCTGCAGCAGCTCGACGCCAATCATTCTCCACGTTGCATTTCGAGCCGTCTTCACGCACCAGGTTCACGACCAAATGAATATGGTCATTGCCTTCAACAGATGTCCCATGATGCACGGCAGCCCACGACACTGGAGCCCGCCCTTCAGACTCGTCAAAGCCCATCTCACTGAGAAAATCTTCGACGATGTTCTTCCACAAACTATCGTCAATTTTGCCTTCACGAGCAGCGACACTCATCGGCACATGCCACACATACCCCTGCGAAACGTTGACATCAAACCCGCGCTGCGGTTGATCCAACATCAGGCCCAACATGCGAGCATCTTCAAAGCCCAATTCCCGGTCACCAAAGAACCCCATAATCGATGGATCCCCGGCAACAAGATGCGGATTCGTATGCTCATTTGATTTACCAGGACCAACCAAATAGCCTGCCAAACCACGCATCCGAGAACCCCGCCTGACCTTCGCGATCATGTCGTTTGATCCTCGATCCAATCAACAATTTTCGCAATCGCAATCCGTGCCTGAGCAGTCGTCGCAGCAGCCTCCGAACGAACCTCACCCGTGGCATTCGCATGTGCTGCAAGCTGGTTTACGTTCACTGAAATTGCACCCACCAATCGCTTCATTGCGAACAGCTCAGCAAGTATTTGCCGCTTTTCAGTGACCGTCATATTTCGGTCAGTGTTCAACGTTGATTCCATCAACAAGCGAGGAACAGAAACCTTCTGCTCCTCAGCCAAACGAAGCAACTTTGCTTCCTCAACGGGAGTCACTCGAACAACGTGACGGTGCTTCCGTCCTTCATCCGCATTCGCGCGCCGACGACGCGCTTCAAACTGGCTTTCAGAAACGCTCATCAACAACTCCTCTTGTAACAGCCCAGCGCAGCGACCCCGAACACTTCGGGGAGCCACATCCAGTGTGGCACAATTTTTCACGCAAAAGTGAAAAACAAGTACTTAGGGCACCTAAGTAGATAACTTGCTCCGCATGGTTATCGCTTTGCGGTTTTGTGCTCCCGCACGGGATTCCCATTTGGACCGCTGCGCGGATGCTCTTCTTCAAGCGCACTGCCGTGCGCGGGGCTATGATGAAAACATGAGCGACGATCTGAACCTTGCTCCGCATGGTTATCGCTTTGCGGTTTTGTGCTCCCGCACGGGATTCCCAT
>JBBAQX010000076.1:14556-20417 GCA_040400085.1 Lysinibacter sp.
GCGCACTGCCGTGCGCGGGGCTATGATGAAAACATGAGCGACGATCTGAACCTTGAAGCAATCGAATCCAAAGCGAAAGTGCTGCTGGATTCCAGAATCGAAACGGTACGTGAACTTGTCCGGACTCGGCAAGAAATAGCCGATGCAAAAACCGCGTTAGCCGCTGCGGAACGCCGCGATAGAACCGCGTACCGTGCAGCAATAGCCGGAGGCTGGTCCGAGAGCGAGCTACGAAAGTTAAAGCTCGGAGACCCGAACCAACGCGCCAAGAAACGCATGGCAGAGCTTCGCGAAAAACCAGCCGAAACGCAACAACCTACAACGACGGTAGAGAACTCAGAAACAGTTGAAACTGTTCACGAGCATCGGCAGTAACTTCTGCCGTTAAACAAGTGTTGGGCGGTGTGTGAATCCTTTCGGATTCACACACCGCCCAACTTTGTTTAGAACCCGCTAACGGGGATGCGGGTACATGTCCCCCTCGATGTACTCAACGCCTGCGCCAGTCTCCGGATGAACAGCCGTGAAAAAATACCACGCTTCCGCCTGGACGACTTTCCAACCAGCCAAACGCAACGCGTCCACCATACGATCATCACCCCCGCCACCGTCGAAAAACAAAGCAGGGTTGTCTATCTTGCCGGGGTTCCCATGCGCTTGAACAATGGCTTTTACGCCTTCGAACGTGTTGGGCTTTTCTATCTCGATCCGATCCAAACAAAGCCGGATCTCCGCCCAAAAATCTGTACTACTCGACATAATTTCGTCCTCTCTAAATATGAATTGAACTGATAGGTGGCGGGCCTACTACAGGCCCGCCAAGCTGCAACCGATCAGTGATAATCAGACGTAAAACAATCAGCACCGTTCCACACCGACGCGCGTTCACAACCAGAAATTACGATCCGGCTAACGCCCTCGAATTCAAACGGCTTACGCCTGATTGGCTCACCGCTAAAGTCCCCGGGCACCGGCTCAATCATCGAGCTCATCGACCCAATCACCCGCGTTGTTCGGCTTCGAATCTGTCGAATAGTCGCATAAACCGCGCTCCGCCCCACGACCTGATAAAACGCGCGATTCGTCTGCTCATAACCTCCCCGAGAGACAAAGATCACACCCGGGGCGGCCAAATCAGACACCCTCTCACCGTCCAAATACTGAACTTCGTCCGCGATTGCCTCCGCACGCGTGGCCCGGATCGGCGGATTCGGCAACGTAGCAGCCCGATACCCCAACGGGCCACCTTCCCGGAATTGGCTCCCGACGATCACGCCCATCTGATCGTTGACCGTAAGGCCGGTCTTTGTGTATGTCCTGGTTGTCATTGAAATCTCCTTCGTGTTGGTGGTGTGGCCAGCCGAGACAGTGACCGGACAACTGTCCGGCCACCCAGCGGACCTAGTAAGTACGGGGGTTTGACTGGCCGGACATCGCGGGTTCTTCATTCAGTCGGCACTCGTCAAAGTCATCAGCAAAAAACGGTGCATCAGCCACCAACGGCCACGCCGCCAGATCCGGAGCATACAGAACAGGCGTACTCTCTCGCACAATCCAACGGGTGATAGCGGTCCACATGCTCATAATTCCTACTCCTCTGCTCAACATTTTTTGTTGATTCCTGATGCCCTTATCCACGTCCTGAAGAGACCGGAATGCAACCCGCAGGGCGAGTGGACACACAATTTTCCGCGAAATAAGCGCAGCGCGTGGAAAAATGTGTGTCCACTCGGAGGCGAAGCCTCTTGCGTGGAGGGAACGGAAGGACGAGGATGTGAGGCTCAGGTGTCAGCAAAGATCGGCCGCTTGCGGCCGCACAAACACAGCCGGGGAGTGTGAGGGGTTCCGACCCCTCGCCTGGACGCGCAGCGGACAGACCCGCGCAGGAACCGACCGCGCAGACCTGCCCGACAACCCGGCTAGTTGCCGCTGTCCAGAGCGTCCTGATCCAGAACGTCCTGCACGTTCTGGACCAACCGCGCCGTACCCTCCTGAATCAGGGCGTTCGATCCCTGCGCGGCCGCCACGGTCACGTTACCCGGCACCGCACACACATCACCGCCACGACCGGCCACGAGCTGCGCGGTCATCAACGCCCCTGACCGCGAGCCACACTCGACGACCACCACACGAGCGGACAACGCGGCCATCACCCGAAGAGCGGCTAATACTCGTGTCCGCGTCTTCTGCTCACCTGGTGCCGTGATACTGACCACAAGGCCAGTGTCGCGGACACTGGCCAAAAACGCCTCTTCCCTATGCGGCACGGTGCCACCGAGTCCGCCGGGTATCACCGCGATTGTCCGGCCACCCCAGGACATCGCGGCACGATGCGCGGCCCGGGCGATGCCATAACTTCCCGTGGCCATGACCACAACGCCACGATAGGCCAGGCTGCTGGCCATTTCAGCGGACACATTTTCGCCGTAGGGCGTCGATGCCCGTCCGCCGTCGATAGTGACCATCTTGTCCGCGGCCAACAAAGCAGTGTCCCCCGCTGTCCACAGCAACAGCGGCGCAGAATGGCCAAGCAGGTTGAGCTGCGACGGCCAGCGGTCACTGTCTGGAGTCAGCACCTGATACTGGCCGGACTCAACAAGTTCGTACAGCCTCGCTGCCCGGGCCACATCGACCCGTCCGGCCAACCCCCGAACAATCATGTTCAGCTCGGGCAAGCTGTCCGGCACCGGCTCCTCACCCATCAGGACACGTAACGCGGTGACCGACCCCATATCGGACACCAACGCGCCGATAAGGTCATCGCCGGGAGTAGTGGCCAACTCAATTGTGATGCGGGCCAGAAGGTCGTGATTCGTCATAAGATTCTCCATTCGTAAAATGTTGTACAGTGTTGGTAGCGGGATGAAGCTAGTTAGAGCAGCTTCATCCCGCTTATTCGTGGGCGGGTTACTTCGCGTCGGCGATCTCGCCCCGGGCGATCACCTCCACCGGTGACAAGGTGTAGCCCCACGCCTCAATCTGAGTAAAAAAGTAACGTCCAGCGGCGGACGGATACCGCCATGATTGCTTTCTGGTGTTCCCTTCAAACCCTCCAATAGCTAGCGCGAGTAGGACGCGGCTTGCTGCCGTCGGGGTCTTCGCCACCAAATCAGCCAAAGCATTGTTCTGGAAGGAACGTGCAGGAACCCCCATCAACTCATGCGCCATATTCTGGCCGTCATTTGAACACGTCACGTGTGCAAAGAGTGTCAACGCCGTTGCCGTAAAAGCCGCGTGACCCGTCGGGAGAGACTTCCGGCTAAGTAACGCCGCCAACCACTCACGGCGCACAACCTCAGCGCTACCCCAGGCTTTGTTATTGGCGATCAACGTTTTACGCTCTTGCTTCTGCTCGTCTGTCATAGGTGAACGCGCATCCCACACAACATGCCCGAACTTTTCCGGATCCGTACATACCGCTGAAACAGTGACTCCGTGCCATGCCTTAGACACCCGTACCGCATGGCCGGGGCATTCACCGTGCTCGTCCGCCCGAATCGGCTCCCGAACCGTCATACTCTTGTGCAGCGAGTGAACCGAGGTACCCGCTTCGCCGTGATCCAGCACTCGGATCCCGGCTGCAATCTGCGCGGCCACTTCTTTGGCAATCAGCGCGGCTTCTTCGCGCTTATCCCGCTCCCGCTGCGCCGCATGGTGCAGCTGCCCGGGTTCCTCAGCCGCTACCTGTGTCAGGCGCTCTACCGCTTCCTCGTCGTCCTCAAACTCCGCAAGAGTCAGCGCTTCATCAAGCGTGAGCTGATGAGACTGTAACGCCCTCGATGCTGCCTGACTCGTCGCCACAGCGAGATTAGCCTTCACCTCCTTACGAGGGGTCGATGTCGCCTTAGAAATCTGAGCCTCAGACAACCCTCCCAACGAAAGTTGAAACATCGCGCTCACCCGCTCCGCATCAGTAAGCGCTGAGCGACGATCGTTCAGCACGATCTGTTCCGAAATCCGGGTGACCGTGTCAACGTTTTCCGCGTCGGCGTATGAGGCGAAAACATAGACAGGGATAGTCGCTGAACCGGCCTCGCGTGCACCCAGCACCCGCATTTGACCATCTCTCACACAGATAGCGCCTGACTTGTCGCGATACGCGCGGATCGGAAGCAGAACGCCGCGCTCCTTGATACTCGCTACAAAACTCTTATCGAGCGCAACATCATGGCGAACGTTTTCAGCCAGAACGACCTGGTTAGGGTCGATGTGGACCAGCTCGGAAACGGGGGCAATAAGATCGGTGGTAGTCACGGTATCCTCCTGTGCTAACTATTTTTTGTGCCTATCTGGCAGTGAATGAAACAACCGGCCGGAGAGACTATGTGCAACCCGAAGGGCAGCGGGGGAGAGAATTTTTGATCTGGTATAGAAAGGGAGCTTGCGACCCATACCAGAACAAAAAATCTCGGAGGAGTAGGCCGCGCAGCGGCTTTCACATAGTCACGTAGAGCCGGTAGTGTAATGGGCCAGAAAGGAACAAAAAGACCCTGACCGCGAAGCGGGCAGGGCGCACAGGATCGCGCAGCGATTCCGCTTCAGAGGGGTGTGTGAGGGGCTAGCCCCTCACCTGGCCGCGCAGCAGACAGGCTGACGTGCTCAGCAACCGTTACGAACGCGTGTAAACCCCGCGTGCTATTTCTCGAAAAACGTTCCAACCCACATCCCCGTAATTACAGGCCACCTGCTTGATTTGGAAAGCTCGCATCCAAATCACGAAGATTCTTACCACTACCCGGGGACCAAAATAGCCATCACCTGAACTCGCAGATCGACATATCCGATCAGCACAGTCGCCCCCTTGCTCGGAAACGCTAACTTTTCCGCCCTAATTGTCCTGATGTGGATATGCTGTCATCATGCGATACCCCATACCCTTTTTTCTGTGGTTCTTTCCCCCGCTGTGGCCGGCACTCGCGATCTTCACTGCCATCTGGATCTTATGCTTCCGTCTTACGTGGCTGATTCTGCACTACGCCGCAGCGTTCATCCTGCTCATAGTTTCGTTATCGGTTGGCGACGGGGTTCTCTGGATCGTCACCCTCTGCATAGTGGCGGCCGCGGTTGGACACAATTTTTTGTACGTACACGTTGACCGCGCAGCACGACGTCGACGCTACGAGCGTGACGTATCAAACGCTATGTACTGGCAGCATGTCAATCAGCAGGCGCACAACCGCCTGTCCTGAGGAAACACTACCGGTCACGATCCGGGCCTGGCCGGTCAACCCGAGGTGTCCGATTCGCCGGACGAATTGCCACCGGGAAATCTGCTCGCGCCCTGTGCGCTGCGGCCAGCGCATCTGCATCGACAAGCACACTGCCAAACGATGTCCGGCCACTGGCCGCCACCCGGACAGGCGACGCATCGACGTCGGACACCTCGTAAAAGTCTGCCCGGAGAACGGCCAGACACGTCTTGGCCAAGGCGTGCGCTGCGGCCAAACTGCTCGATTCTGTCCGGTCATCCGTAAAGAGACTCTGAGGTATAACGGACGGCACCCAACGTCCGCCAAGCTGCTCGGGGCTACGTGGCCGATCAAGGTCAGCCTGATACCCGGCACGCCAACGCTCTAACGTCCGCTGAGTACTAATCTCTAAGGTTGTCTCGACCTGAACCACCGTCACCCGATAACCTGCATCGGACAGTGACCGGCCAAGCTGAACAGCCTTGTCCGGGTTGACCAGCACTGTGTCCACAATCAGATTTTCCCCTCGCGCGATCGCCTGATGCAGCGCGAGCTTCGTAATCTGCGACGATTCCTCGTGCACCAACGACGCGAGCTCACGCGGAAAGAAAACCTCACCGCTCTCCTGCAGCGCACGAACAGCTGGGGGCACTAAGTGGGTTTCATACGAAC
>JBBAQX010000077.1:0-11607 GCA_040400085.1 Lysinibacter sp.
CGCAATCACTGGCGTCGAAGCTGCCTACCGCGGATGATATTACGGGGCTCGGAGGTAAACTCTCAAACAAGACGCTGAAGTTTCTGGAGCAGCACCCGAAGGCTGAGGAGCGTCTGCGTCAGGCTACATCCTACCGGCTGCTTGACCCTCGCAATCGCGGGAAGAACATGACCGCAGGCTCTTTACTCGGGGGCGTGCCTGGCGTAGGCTTGGGCGGCCTAGCGGGGGCATTCTCGGAACGCGACAACGCAGCAAATGAGAGAGTGGAGACATCTCCTGGCGAGTGGCGGGACCGGACGTTCTCCGAAAGGTTTGATCCAATGATACGTAAGGCTCTGATTGGCGCAGGCTTGGGTGGTGTAGGCGGCGCTAGCGCGGGCGCTGCTGTCGGGCGTTACGGACCGCGGGCCGCGCAGAGGACGCTGGGTCGCATCATCACTTCCAGTATGGATCCTTACACATACGACACCAAGATGCACGCGGAGAACCTAAAGACCGGTGACGGCTTCGGCCCGCCAAAGGGAATCAAGGATATTCTCAGCAACATCTGGCACGACAAGCCGCTCAGCGATGCAAGCACCAGTGACCCCGGCAGGTTGGCGGCGTTTAGAGACTATTTCGACCTCAATCGTTTCCCTGGCACTGAGGATCATTTCAAGACGATCAAGCCGCTACCGAATGGTGGGCGCATGGTGGAGATGAACCCGGAAGTGGCGTCTGCGCGCAAGGAGATTGACGAAGTGGACACCAAGCGCCTCAACTCGGTGCTGTCGAGTAACGCACTGGAGGTTGATACGAACGGCGTATCCCACTACGCTCCCGCGCGCCACATGCAAGCCGGTAAGCCGACGTTGATGACCTCCGGAGCTATGGCTAATTTTCACGTCAAGCCTGATGGCAACTGGGAGGACGAATGGGACTTTGCGCTCCACCCACACGAAAAAATAGACAGCGTCAAAAACCTACTACGCTCGCTCGTCACACCATTCGGCACGCCGACCACAATTGTCGGAAAAACCATGAGTCAAGGAGAGGCGCTGCGAAAAGTGAATCCACGCGGTAGGCTTGGGGAAATCCACGAATCAATCGCGACGCCAGTCCTCAACCGGGCAGTCCGTGGTGCTGCGTTGAACCCTGCCGAGTTCGACGCATACATGTCGCAGGCGGCGCGCACTGGTAATCATCAACCATTCACCAAGGCGATGGGCGATAGGCTGGACGGTGGGCCCTACAATTTACTACGCGATATGGCGGCGCACGAGAACACCACTCCTAGCGACATGCAGGCGTTCCTCGGAGGAAGTCCGCGACGGACCAGGACGGTAGATCGTTCTCCTAAGTGGAAACCTGGCGATCTGAGCTCGATGTATGCGCGCAGAATACAAGGGGCGAAACCTTCCGAAGTGGAATTAGCAATCAATCAACTACCTACCGACCGAGCTTCAAAGCTTCGCAGCAAGTTGACGGCTTGGTCAGCAGCTGGACGCCCGGCCGGTGGTGAAGTGGATGCTTTGGCCAGTGTGCTGGGATTCTCTCCTGAAGAGCTTCCGGTGTTGTTGGGTTGACGTTGCAATAAGAGGCGTGGTGGCGTCATAAGGAATTGTAATGGAAACTACACATAACACCAAAATGAAGATCAGCGAGGCTATAGTCGCCTCAATGATCATCGTCGGCACCGTAGGAACCATAGCAGTTTGTTTTGCGGCATCCGATCTACTCAGAGCGCTTCGTGACAAATTTACTGGCCGATCCTAGTCTTATTAACACCTCAACACCTAAAATATGTTTCACTTATTATTTGATTCGTGTGCCAACAGCTTGCACTGGATGGCTAAAAAAATAGACCCATGGTTCCCGGGAGGAATGGACTATGTTAAGATCAATGTGCTGATATTCTGCATCGCCGTGCCAGTTGTGATGCTGGCGTCGCTGGGACTGAACGCAGCGTTTCTTATGGGTATTCTATAGGATGCAATTTACACCGCATCCGTGACATATAGTATTGATACACACCACAGTGTATACCTACCGGCCACGAATTGACGTGGCCAACCTCTGGCGGTCGTCAACTGAGACCGCCCGGTAGCCGATGTCCCGAGGAGCAAGATCCTCGATCCCTTTCTGAGGCAACAGGAAACTGAGGCGTGTGGTGTTTGCTCACTGCAAGCGCCGCACGCCATCCTGCCTCACAATCTAGGGCCTAGGAAGCCCCCCGTCACTCCACCGGGTAATGGAGCGTGTAGAAACACCCACAGTGCCTGATGGTATTGTTCGTGTGGTCTCCGTAGGTGAAACCCAATACGGGGTTCACGCCGACGGAACGATCACCAAGATCGTCCGCTAAGCGGCCACACACACACGGAGGGCCAGGTAGCCCTCGGACTCCCTAAGTCCAAATACCGGCCAGACACGCGGACGAATCCTTGTTGCCAAACAGATGATTGTCCTACCGCGAGTTTGGTCCGCGGCGACACACGCAGCCACGTGTGTCGCCGCATTTTCTGGGGAAAGGCATGACCCCTAGAAACGTGCCAGAGCCGTCGCTTCACTAAGACGTCAAACCAATCCCGAGCGCCAACCCGAAAATGGTATGCGGGCGAAGGGATGACGCATGGAGCACGAGCTGCTGGTAATTACACGGGGATGCACACACGCATCCGCTCCCTGTGTTCTGCGTAAGTGATGTGTGCCTGTGGGGTGATGATGTGGACGGCCTTGCTAGCCACGACATCAATCACCCGCGTTCCGTGCAGGGCACTACGGAACAAACAGGGTAGACACCGTCGGTTCGGAGCCGGTAGTCCCCTACGCCCCATGTCGAGAGACAGCGGGCTACCGTTCTCACACTGTCGCGAGACAGAGCATCGGAGGGCAGCGCCCTGAAGGAAGCACTGGAGCCTAGGGATGGGCCGCGCTTCTGGAATCCTTACCCATCCCGTATTACGCAAACAATACATATACATGCTATGGTAGTCGCTTGACCACCGTAGTGCCAAGTCATCCCCGGCGCAGCACGTATGAAGTCGGATGAAAAAATGGCCGAAAGGCTCTACTTGGCTATCCGCAGCAAGACTGCGGAGTGCGCCCTTCGCGGCGAGGACCTGATGGAGGAAATTCCAGCCTGGGCAAAAACACTTCGCTGCGTGTATCACAGACCCTCACCCCGGGATACCGGGCATGGTCATTGCATGTGATACACGGCAGCACGCCGCCTGCTCGTCAGGCGGCGCACCATTTGCGGATCGAGTCATATGACCGCCCGCGACACCAGACAGCGGGCGCTCCTACCGCCCGCTGTCAATCCTTCTCTAGGACAACCCTGTGCTGTAGGAGCGCAGGGCCACGTACAAATCCTACACCAACCAACACAACAAAATGAAATCGTTCATATATCGTTCGTTAATCGCCACCGTCGCTTCGCCAATCATCCTGACTGGACATGCGATGATCGCCACGGGCCAGGTAATCACAACTGGCGGCTTCATCACGAAGGAAGCTGGCGAAGGCAAAGCCATCGCTTGGGCAGGAAAGGCGTCCCAAGCGCAGCAGAAAGCCATCGAGAATAAGAGGTCCGCTGAAGCCAAGAAGGACGCCGCCCGTGCGCGTCGTCACCAGCTCAAGATCGAGCGTCTGGAGCGTGAGCTCCAGCGTGAGGAAGACGCCTTCCGCGCAAGCGGGATGACCGTCGAGATGGAGCTCGCCTAGTCTATTGCCGCCAGGGTCGAAAGACCCTGGCGGCAATTCCTTCTTTTTTTCGTTGGCACCACAAACAGAAGCAGTAACATCGCGTCCATGGCCAAAACCGTGACCGACGCCGACCTCGACAGAGCTGTGACAATGGGCGGCATCCGCCTCAATAACGAGAGTATGATTGACTCCCCGGTCTTCATGCCGCCAGAGCCGCAGTGGTCCGTCGACCGTCGTGCTTTTTTTAACCAGCAGCGCAAGGCTATGGGCAGTGAAGTGCTGCTAAATCACTACATGGAGCTGCTGGCGCGGGCAGCCGCCCTGCTGGAGTTCATGCACCACAATGTAGGTATGGACTACGAGTGGCCACTCACCATCATGGGCGACTCTGATGAGGTAGAGGCGTGCTTCGGGGATCTGATTGGGCGTATGGAGTGTGCCGTCGGCTGTCTCACCGAGGTTTGAGATTGCGTTTCGAGTAGGTGTGTGGTCTAATCCGGCCATGTCCGGTTCAAACCAAACTCTGTCACGCCCAGGCGCACTGCCGACCTGGCCCGCCGCCTCGCCTCTCAACCCGGCCGGGCTTCTCACTTACTCCCATCCCGCTGGCGCTGGCTACGAGCTCTATGAGCTTCCGGTTTCGAGCGCCTTGGGTGCCAAAGCTGGTGCTGTCACCAACGGCACGGCTCAAGTCGCAGGAATCACGCTGGCTACCAACGCAGGCGCGGCCGGCTCGTGGCTGGTGACGCTCTCCAGCCCTCTCTTGGCTTCGCCGATTGCGGTGACTACAACGGCCGCGCTTAACGCGACGCCGTCTACCCAAGCAGCCGCTATTCGCGCCGCACTTACCGCCGCGATCGCTGCCTCGCCCGTCGCCGCCGCCTCGCTGACCGCTACCGGGTCTGCCGGAGTGTTTTCGGTGACTGCCAAGAATGCCGCCGCTAACTCTACCGCATTCACGCTGACGGCTGTGGCCACCGGCATCACCGCCACCACCCAGACCGCCACCAATACTGCAGGCGACATCGGATCGCCGGCGGCATTCCTTGGGCAGCTCGCCATCGACGGAACCACCGTCAAGGTTTGCACTGACCTGGCGCTCAACACCTGGACCGCAGTCAACTAAACCTCACCCCCCCCCCCATAAAGCCGCCAGCGAGCACTTGCTTGCCGGCGGCTTTTCTGTTTCAATACCCGCATGTCTTCGCAAACTATGTCCGACCTCCGCCGTAAACTGGCCCACATCCGCGACGAGCGGGACGAATTGGTAGCTTTCCGCAAGGTGGCGTTCATGCCTTCCCCGCCCATGCCACAAGGCCCGCCACCTCCAATGGACCCGGCCATGGCGCAAGGCGGAGCGCCTCCTATGGACCCCTCCATGATGCAGCAGGGCGGACCTCCACCAGGCCCCCCTATGGATCCCACCATGATGCAGGGCGGCGCTCCTCCCGTCGATCCCGCCACCGGCATGCCTATGGACCCTGCGGCGGCCGGCGCGCCACCTGCGGAAGCACCTCCGATCACTCCCGAGGCTATGGATCAGATGATCGGTCTCCTCGAGGAGATGGGGCAGCAGATGCAAGGTCTGCAACAGGAGAGCGCGCAGTTCCGCCAGCAGGTGGAGCAGGCGCTCAACGACCTCAATGACCAAGTGATGGAGCTTGACCAGCGCCTCGCTCAGGCTTCAGCTGCTCCCGCACCAGTCGTATGATCCAAATACGCAAACGATCCGGGGAGACTGTCGCTACCGATGACTCGGTGGCGGTGGAGTTTGTTGACTCCCAAGGTAAACTGGCCGTCGCGATCACCCAGAGCCCCGGCGGGACTGTGCAGATCCTCACGCCGGGCGATCCGATCTTCAACGCCTATGCTCGCATCAACAGTATGCGAGTGTCCAGGGTGAGCGTCCACGAACCATTCGCAGGTAAGGAGGCTGCGCTGTAATGCCATCTCCTGTAGAGCTGAACGAACTTCGCAACATGTCCGGCGGTGTGCGCAAGCGCATCCTCGAGCTGCTGCATGGCATCCACATCCCGAAGACGCAGACCGCAGCGCAGGTTGGCACCATCCAGTCGGTAGTCGCTGACGATGTGGGACAGCTGATGCGCGTGGGGCCCTTCGCTATCGTGCCGCCTCGCGTGGACGCTTACGATTGGTGGATTGCGGAGACGACGACGTCTTGGCGACAACTGGACACCGCGAATGCTGCCACCCTCAACGGCGCGTATGCCACTATTGCCAGCGTAGCGCTCAAGGCCCCCACTCATTCCCCGACCTTCACAGGGATTCCGCTGGCGCCAGCGGTGGAGGTAGGAACAGATACCAATCAAATCGCCACGGCGGCTATGGTGACGGCCAGTGTGGCTCCCGCACTGAGCGGTCTGGCAGGTAAGGCGCCACTCGTCTCCCCTGCTTTCCAAGGCGCACCCACGGCTGAGACGCCGCTACTCAGCGACAATACACGGCGGCTGGCAACTACGGCGTTCGTGCAGAGTCTGATATCTGCCGCCGGCGCGCCCTCGCGTCACACCGCCTCCGAGACTCCGCCGCTCAATCCAGCGCCAAATGATAGCTGGTTCGATACCACGACGGGTAGTAGTTTCATATTTTACGACGGATTCTGGGTTGAGTGCATCGGTCGCGCCGAGTATCCCAACACGACGATGCGTGCTTCGGCGACATCCGTTGTCACAGCTATCAACGAGGACATCAACGGTTACGTCCGCTTGACAGCATCAGGCGCGAAGATATTCAACGTGCCAAGTGTAGACGCGAACTTCAATGCTCCCGTGGGCTGCATCATCACCGTCCGCAATGCCTCCAATACAACCGGCGGTGGAAATATCACTCTCACACCCCTGGCGTCGCTTGCGTTGCCGCTGCCAACACTCAACGCCGCAGTAGGCGAACTCGTAATACCGCCGCAGACCACCGCACAGATCATCTACGCTGGAAACAACGTGTGGGACGTGCTGTGACATGCTGAACCTGATTACATCGATTGCCAAGGATCGCAGGCGGCATATCACGCCGCTTCCGGTATTACACCCGCCGCAGTTGATCGATCCTCCGGCCATCATCAGTGGCGGGGCGCGACCGGACGCAATGTATTTACCTTCGCAGGAGTGGGAGTGGTGGGCTCTGGAAGGCAGCACGCTGACCGCCACCGTCGGCAACTGGGACGTGACTGATGGTCCGGTGACCCTGTCATACCAGTGGTGGGATGCGGCAAATGACGTCGCGATGGGACCACTTGGATCGCTCAGTTACACCGTCATGGAGTCAGACCTGGGAGCCCGAGTGCTGTATTTAAAGGTGACGGCTACCCGTGATGGGTTGACGACCGTAGCGGCAACATGGAACAACGTCCTACCTACGTGGTCATGGGCCGGTCCCCCGCAGTCCCCTGTCATGTGGGTAGGCGTGATGCCTGGTGGAAGCCATGCGCCAGGACAGATCGTAACCAAACCAGCAATCACTTGGACGGACCCATACGCGGGCACAGGTATGGCTGCCATGGTCGTACAGGGGGAGTGGTTCAAGAACGGCATAGCGACAGGCAGCCACGCAGAAACCTATAGCGCTACCGTCGAAGGTGATGCGCTCGAGTGGCGAGAGTCTGCTACCAACGAGTCGGGGACATCCACCAATGCGCCGATGCTGTTTCCGGTTAGCGCTTTCGTGGAGAATTACAAAAACGAGGTGCTTGACGAGTTCCGCAGCCTAGTCGCCGGCAAGGTAGGCGGTGCCGCCGGGATGAACGTGTATTCGGTCATCAACCACGCCACGCAGGAATTCGTGCGCAACCCGAACTGCTGGCTGCCGAGGGCGACCTTGGCTTATCTGGTCTCTAAAGTCGTGTCTCATGGTGCGGAAACTGGCGGCTACGGGGCCATCTTCACCGGGGAATACGGAGGCATCATGATCACCCCGCGACACGTCCTGTTCTGCAATCACGCGCACCCCGCAGCCGGCACACACAACAACGTGCCCGGAACAGGGACTTGGGGAGTCAACCGAAACCTGGGGCCTCAGAAGCTGCGTTTCGTGAGAATGGACGGCTCGGTTGCCGAGGTGACGCTGCTGATGCAGACTTATTTGCCGGATGTAAATGCGTGTCGAGGCGGCACCACCATCGCACAGATGGAAGCGATGCGCGCGTCCGACCCGAACCTGTTCACGTACAATCTGCAGTTGCATCCGACTCCCGACCTCGTCAACCCGCTAGGTAACCCGGTATGGGACTATTGGGACTTGTGCGTAGGCGTCGTGGACGTGGACGTGACTACCCTCGGCATTCCGGTTATTCCGACCATGCGGGTCGCTGATGGAATGGGAATAGTACCGCTTATGGGTCCTTTATTCGCCATATCGCAGGACGGGTTATGGGCCAACCATGAGGCGTATAATTGGCACAACGTCATCGGCGACTACCCATTCCCTAACCGCCCGATGGCGTGGATCTCTGGCTACGAGCCAAATAAAGTTGGCGTCGGGCAGCATCCACTGTGGGAATACGATCAGGCGTTCAGGCCTTTTGCCTACGAAGTGTGGCCTGGCGACTCCGGCACGCCTTCTTTTCTGCTGCACAGGGGGATACCGTATCTATACTACATCATCTCCGGCTCTAATCCTGGTTACCCTCCCACCAATGAATGGGTCAACGCGGCGATCGCCCACGTAGACTCGGTCGCTGTCGCGCAAGGTCGTATGAGCGAAGTGACAGGACTGACGTTGAATCCGTTCGATCCACCTGCGAGCTACCCGCCGCCGTTCATAGAGACTAAAGGCGGCATGGATTCGGGATTTGTGGACGACTTCAACGGAGCTTACTGGACCCGCCACTCTTTCGCAGGTGCGACGCTGACATATTACCCGAACATCTGGGATCAGGCGCAGGGTCCTACAATTGTGCATGGCCAGTGGTGGAACCTGGAAAGCGGCTGTGCGGCCGGACCACTAGGAGTTTCCTCTTACACGGTCAAAGCACAGGACGTAGGCGCGACGCTGGTCTGGCGGGAGGTCGCACACCGCGGAGAGCACGAGGTAATAAAGATGTCGGACGGGTCGGGCGCCGACTTAGAATATGTTCGGGTCGTTGCGAAAGGTAGCCTGGGTCCGAATTTCATACCTCAATTGAACAACCCCGACTGGACCACGATGGAGCCAACCGCCACATCGCGATTCCCGGGGGCCACGGCGAGTCGACCAAACCTCATATGGGCGTATCCGGCGCAGGGCCTGCTGTCACTAGATATCACTTGGACATGGATTAAGAACGGCGCGGATACCGGCGTAAGTACCGCCACATACTCGGACGTAGCAGAAGGGGATTCGCTTCAGTATCGAGAAGAGGCGCTTGGCGCCGCAGTGGATCCAGGTGTAATGCTCAGCGGCGCCCTGAAGTTCTCCAATTTATACGGGACGCTCCAGCGCGACTTAACGCCGGCCTTCCTCGCTTTGGTGGGGGATAAGCTGGGCGGGGCGGCAAACATGAATGTGTATTCCAGCTACAACCACCTGACCGGCACTTACACGCGCAATACAAACCTGTGGAGTGCCCCTCTTGTTTCCCAGCTGACCGGTGTAGTGGCAGTCCACTTCAGGTCGGATACCTACGCAACGGCCGGCGGCGAGATATCCGACTCTTACGGGGGCGTGTTCATCACCCAGCGGCATCTCCTATTCTGCAATCACGCGCACCCCGCAGCCGACGTGTCTTGGCCGACTACTACGCGCATGCGCCTGCGTTTCGTAAGGGCCGACAACACGGTCGTGCACGCAACCATAATCAGCAACACAACTTTGCGAGGCGATTGGGGAACACTCCCGCCCGACATGAGGGACTCGTGGATCGCCGCTAACCCCGGAGCCACAGGGTTTGACGCGTATCAACCAGACCTGTGTGTTGTCATGGTAGACGTGACCGCTGACTCCCTAGGTCTGCCGGTGGTTCCCATCCCTGTCTTCAACCAGGACGACTTCAACGAACTGATGAAATTGGGGCCGCTCTTCGAGTGTACGCAAGGTTCATCACGCAATCCGACGCACAGCCCAACATTCCCCGACCAACCACCCCTGTTGCTCGCGGCCGATTACCCGCGCTACAACGACCCCATGGTGATCATCGGTGATTACTATTACACCGCCGGGAGACGTCTCCAGAACTTCAGCTACAGAGCGTGGAAGGGTGACTCAGGTACGCCTTATTTCATGCTCTACCGCAATACGGTTTACCTTATGGGCGTGTGCACTATGGGCGCATTTGCCGGAGAGCTGGCGTTTACGCATATCGCCGAAATCAACGCACTGATCGCCGCGGCGGACGACGCCGCCGTGAGGTTGGGACGGTTGTCCGCGCCTACAGGGCTCACCGTGGTTCCGGTCCCTCTTCCCTTGGATTGACACCGCATCCGCTTTCGGATAACTTTGCCCCGTGCCCGCGCTAGACTTTCCACCGTCCGCCGTCCTCGGTAATAATCCGTCGATCGGAGACGTGTGGCCGCTCACAGGCCCCGTTCGCTGGCGTTACAGTGGCAATCTAGTCTGGCGCAGCGTTGCGCAGGTTTCTTCCGCAGGGGCTGGCGCAGGGGGAGGTGTCATCTTTTCCGCCACACCACCCACCGACCACACGGTCCTGTGGCACGATACCATCGACAACACGCTCAACTACTGGGGCGGTAGCACGTGGGTGTCTTACTTCGCAGTTACGGCCTCCGACGCAGGACTCACACTCGGCGGCGAAACTCTCACACTCGGCGGCGAAACCCTCACATTTGCAGCAGCATAAACATCCAAGATCATGGCTAAACCAATCGAAAACCTCACCACACCCGAACAAGCCGCCATCCGGTCTTACATCGGCGTGTCGCCTCTCAATATCGCGCACGCGGATCTGGTTACTGCCCGAGCCGGTAGTAACCTAGTCCCGGGTCGCTGGTATCGCATCACCGACTACCGCACCAAATACGCCCGCTTTAGGTGGACGGGGGCAGGCACGGCGTGGGATACTGAAGTGGCGACAGCCGCGGTGGAGCCGTTGCTGGTGATGGCTCTGGCCGCCAACAAGCTCTGTATGGAGGCCTTCAGCGAGGCATTCCCGCAGGACGTGATCGTCTACGACGTGACGGATAGCAGCGTCACCGGCACTGCCGGGACACAAAGTCGCACCGGATACATCCAACGTCGGACGGACACCAAGCGCAACATCAGCCTACCTTACGACTACCGGACGATGAAGTGGAACCGCTACAGGGCGGACACTGCTGCATTCCCGGCTTACTCGGCAAATACGGTTTATGCTCCCGATGCGCTGTTTAGCTCCGGCGGTGATTTCTATATCGCCACGGGCGCGGTAGTAGTATACTCAACCGCCTCTACTAACGTGGGTCCTGATGCCGGCATCGAGATAGGCGATATCGTTGGCGGCGAAGGGATCGCCGAAGGCACAGTAGTTACGTCTTTCGTAGACGGAGTAATCACGCTTAGTGCGGCACTTACGGGAAGTCCGACCGGCCAATGGACATTCACTAAACCCGCGTTAGCGACCGCTCGTCTACTTGTGGGCGCTGCTGACACTACCTACTTGGTTGGGCGCGAGGGGCAGAACATCCAGCTTTATGCTGACAGCGGTGTAGTAGATGGCGCGATTCTGCAGCCATTGGGGTCTGCGGTGGAGTTTTTCACATTTTCCAGCACGCTGCAGTCGGCGCCTAGCGAATGGTCTGCAAGCGTTAGTAATTTCATACAATCCGGACTGTCGAGCGTAGTGTATAACAACGTGATTTATGCTGCGAATTGCAAAGACATCACCATCGGGACCGGATTCACCTCCAACACCATCAGAGATAACTTTACCAACAACGCCATCGGAAACAGCTTCTACGGAAACACCATCGGTAGCGGGTTCTCCTCCAACAT
>JBBAQX010000077.1:11707-20167 GCA_040400085.1 Lysinibacter sp.
CACCGCCAATACCATCGGAAACAGCTTCTACGGAAACACCATCGGTAGCGGGTTCCTCGGAAACATCGCCTTGGCTGGCTTCAACGGAAGCACCATCGGCGACTCCTTCCGATACAACACAATAATATCCAATGACTTTGGCGGAGGAGTTCTCTCATCTGTCAACTTCGCAGGCGCGTCTCACGTTTACAATGCTTACCCCACCACCATCGCAGCGAACGAAGTCGGCACGCTCAAGCTGTCCTACCTAAACACCTCCAACGTCCTCACTTACGTCGCCCCAACCTCTTAAAGCATGAAAGCCATCACCACCACCACTGACTTCCCAGAAGGCGATACCGTCCGCGCCAAGTTCACTGTCCTAGGCGATACGCGCACCGTGCGTCGTCTTTTGCCTACTCCGCCACCACAAGAAGGGGAGACGCCGGAGGAGGCCATGGAGCGTATGCGTCCCGTGCTTGGAGACGTGACAGAGACCTTCGACAACCTCGTCGCTGTCGAGCGCATCCCTGCAGCTACCGTCTCCGCCCGCGCAACCCACTGGTATAACGTCGTCAACAACCTCCCCATCCCTCCCTCCGTCCCGGTCGAGATCGCCAACTGGCGTGCCCGCGCTGTGCTGGAGCTGGCCGGGCTGCTCGATGAGGTCACCTCCGCCCTCTACGCTATGGAGGGTGACGCGGGCATCGTGGCACGCCACGCCTGGAACTCCGGCGCGGCCCTTGCCCGCAACGGCCCGACCGTCACGTCCCTCGCCGCCCTGCTGACGCTCACCGACGTTCAGGTCGACGCCATGTTCATCCAAGCCGCCAACCTGAACGTCTGATGATCAACTACCCAGGCACCAACGGCACGCCAGGCGTGCCTACCGACCACGTGTCGGCGCCTTGGGTTGATCCCGCTACCGGGATTGGGTGGTTGTGGGCTGTGCGGGGAAGTTCGGGCAAGTGGGGCAAGGCTCCCGCCGCCACTGCGCTGGCTGCTGTAACCGTGTCGAGCGCTCCTACCGGGGCAATAGTCACGGCATTGTCCGCTACTGATGAGACGATATACCTGAAGTCGACCTCTTCCTCGGTCGCATCTATTTCGCTAGTCCTACCCGATGCCGCCTACGCCATGAAGATCCTCGTCCTAATATTGGCGTTCGCCTCCCTCGCAGCAGCCCGCAGCGTCCCAGTTTCCTGGGACGCCAACCCAGCAGACCAGGTGGTGCTCGGCTACCGCCTCTACGTGGGCGGCACGCTGACCGCCGCCACGACCAGCACCACCTGGTCGCTGACGCTGCCTGACACAGAGGCGTCGGTCACGCTCACAGCCTTCAACGAGAAGGGTGAGTCGCCCCACACCGCACCACTTGTCATCCCGGCGGTGATACCGGCCCCCGTAGCCACCCTCCAGCGCTCAAAGGATTTGGTGACATGGGCTGCGCTGATGCCGGTCACCGCCCAGAACCAGCAACGGCTCAGGGTCAAAATTACTCCTCGCACCGGGGAGCTCCCTGCGGTAGAAATCGAGCAGACGAACGACGACGGCCTTACGTGGGTCCTGATCACCGCCGTCCCCTACGATCCGCCGGAATTTTTCAGAATCAAATATTGATACCAGTATGCCTACCACCCTCACAAAAGTCATCCAAGTCTCTCACGTTAAGAGTGGATTCTCGCTCAAGGGTAACACGTCCCTGTCAACGGCCGAAGGAGACGCAGACAGCAACGCGCTCAACAAGCTGGTGACGGTCACCACAGAGGCGAAGCCGTTGGAATTACCCGCAGACTTCATCGTGGACCAAGTGGCGTTGCAGAACACATCAGCCGTCGCAGCAGAGGTGGTGGAGATTGGTTTCGGCAAGGACCAGTTCCCGCTGAGGCTGGCTGCTGGTGACATGATGTCGGTATCACTTGCGTCAGGACTTTCCGCACCATCTGAGGATTTGGATTACACGGTGACGTATCTGAAATTGCCATACAGCAGCGGCAGCCGTGATGCGAACGACCCATACTCCATCATGGGTAAGTGGTTTACGATTCACGACTCCGAAGGGCCGATCAAGGTGGTGTTTGGGCGGGACGACAATTACATCGAGGCTGACCCTTCCATTAATGCTCCTCGTATTCTCACGGTGAAGCCTACGTATCCCGGAGGATACGTCAACGCCAGCTACCTATTGTTTCCGTGGTGTCTGACGCCCCTTGCAGCCAGGCTGCGGCGCATCTCCACCGTTAAACGCGGAGTGGAAGTGTTTAGCTTCGATGTGACGGAGGCGGCCTACCCCAACTTGGAGGGGGCCCCGCGCATGCTGCGGATCATCAACAAAGTGGCAGGTGCCAGGCCACCGGTGGATATCGTCACTGGCGGCTTGTTGCGGCTGGGAGTTGTGGCGAAGACGCGCGCCAGCGTGGCTGCGGTCGTGAGCGAAGGAGTCGTCACCGACTTCACTATCATTGACGACGGGGCAGGCTACACCAAGGCCCCGGCAGTGCGCATTGTAGGCGGCGGAGGCACGGGTGCCACAGCGACTGCTGTGGTCCAGGTTGGCGCCTCAGTTGTCGGACACATCCAAGTTACCAACCAAGGCAGCGCTTACACGGGCACGCCCGCGGTGTCGATCACCGGTGGCGGCGGAGTGGGAGCCACAGCACACGCCGTGATGGGCGGCGGTAAGGTGATCGGGATCAACGTCGACCTGCCGGGCACCTCGTTTGAGTCTATTCCCACTGTAAGTATAGCAGGGGACCGCACGCTGAACGACGCACAATTTCAAGCTAACATTAACGAGCAGATGGCGGTCGAGAGCATCACAGTTGTGGATACCGGATCCGGGTATGCGGATGGGACTATCAACTTGGAAATATCCTATCCGGCCGACACGAAAGAGCTTACGGCGCGGCTGCTCACCGCGGGCGACTTCGTGATCGACGCCGAGATCATATCTGGCGGGTTCGGATTTTCGAATGCCACCAACGTGCCTTACAGTTCTGGTTTTGAAGCTGCCTGGAACACCCAACTCAGGGGATGGGGGGTTAACGAAATTGTTCCGTATAATGTAACCGTAGGACTCGGCACACACGGCGGAGCGCTGACAAACGCGACTCCGGTGTTGGATTATATCGCTAGGGCCCTAGCTTCGGCACCAGCACTTTATATTAACCCGCCGAACGGCGGGTTAATCGTGCGCGAGATATGGGCACGGACGTCGTCGAAGTTGGGAGGCGGCTTGGGCAGTATTGTGTATACCGACAGTAGAGGATTAAGTGGCTTGGCATTAAGTGACTGGATGGTTGTGGGGGTAGGATATAATGCGGTCCCGACTGTAACCATTTCTCCGGCGCCTGCAAGCGGAACTCCGGCGGTGATCACGGCTGTGCGGGCTGCGAACGGCGACATCACGCTGAGTCTCACGTCCGGCGGTAGTGGTTATGATCCTTACATCCCCTGCACAGTCACTATATCCCAGCCGGAGCGACGTCAAGCTACAGGGAACCTGGTGGTATCTGGTGGCCGCGTCACAGGCGTAAGCTTCACCGACGCTGGCGCTGGCTACGCCGTCTCCAAATGCAACGCATACTTCACGCTCCCGATCGTAGTCAAGCCGACGTTCAATATTACAACCACCGACGGCGTCGTGACTGGTATAACCATGACATCCGCAGGTGCTAATTATGAGCTGCAGCAAGTGGGCGGGCTGAAGATTACAGTCCAGCCAACGCAGGTTCTGGAGTCTGCAACCGCGGTAGCGCAGGTGCAAGATGGCGCAGTGATCGGTGTAACAATGACCCGCGGAGGTCAAGGGTTCCGCACCCCGCCCAGCGTGAAGTGCGTGGCCTCGCACGCGCCGCCGGCATCCGCCGTAGCCCACATACAGGTCACGGAGGGCAAGCTGGTCAACGTGGTGCTCGGCGAAGGCGGATCCGGCTACACATCGCCGCCGACCGTGATCATCGAGGACGATGATGGTCCTGTGTCGGTAGCGGCCCCCTTGTTCCTGCGTTCGCGCTCCGGCTCTCCCAAGGTGAAGATGTTGGCCACCAGCTACATTGACGTATGAACCCTACCACCTCCAGATCCCTACCCATCATAGGCGCCGCCATCGGCACGCTGGCAGGAGCCGTCGGCATGTGGTTCACACTCACTGACCGCATCGAGAAGTCAATTAGCGAGCGAGTCACCAAGGAAATCATGACCGAAACCCGTATTGCCCGGCTGGAAGAGCGGGTAGCTTCCCTGCAGGCAGATCGGGCAGCAGAGCGCGTAAGGCGTGTGGACAACGTATCTCCCGTAACCGTAGTGCCTTCTCAATGATTTTACGTGCTTATGTTGACCGGGACCTCCAATTATCGTAGCCTGCGCACCTCACTCAAAATCATGGCCACGCCCGCACCCCGTCCGTCCCAAGAAGCTTCCACAGTCGAACGCATCACCCGTCTTGAGGATGGGCAAGCCACACTGCAGACCACCGTGCAGAGACTTGCCGAACTGCAGTCTGACCAGGCGGAGATGCAGGCCAAAGAGCACGGCCAGACACGTAAGGAAATCATGACTTTGGCGGAGCGCTTCAGCAACGCTGGGAAGCCGAATTTCGCGGTCATCATTGCGGCCTGCTCGTTCCTGCTGGTGCTGGGCACTGCGGTTCTTTCGCCACTTTATTTTCAGATTCAGGAAAACAAACACGCGCTGACCGACCTTGCGCGGGAGGTGGCGGATCACCGCTCAATGCCGATCCATCCGGTCGCCGCAGCACGTATGGAAGAGCGGGAGAAGGCGTCCTTGCGCGAGGCGGCGCTCGTCGAGCAACTTTCCGTATCACGCGATGCCCTGCTCGATCTGAAGATTCAACACCTGAAGCCGTGACGGCCGCTGCGTGAGGCTGTAGTTGACATACCGACTGCCTACCGGCAACCTCCCCGCATGAGAAATCGAAAAAAGCATTCTCGGGCAAAACGCTTCATCCTCGCCGGCTTCTGTCTGCTCGCCGTCGCCACGTGTGCGCCTATAGGCAAGCCTCAGCGAGCCACGATCGTCCGACTCCCGCCCGCCACCCATCAACCTTCCGCCCAGCCGTCGGTAGCCGATGCACGTAGGCTGTCCAGCGAGGCAGACGCGCAAAGTGCCATCGCGGCCGACCAGGTCAGTCGTGCCGGGAAGGGGATGAAGGAAACTCAGCAGGAGATGCAGCAGCTGGTTGAGACAACCATGCGCCTGCGACAGCAGAAAGCTGCCAGTGAGAGCGACCTGCTGAAGCTCTACAACCGTCTGGTCGAGCAAGAGAAGCGCATGCGCATGCTGGTGTCAGACATCAGCGACGCAGAGACATCGTTGGCCAGCGAGCGCAACATGCGGCAGCAGGTGAGCGTGAAGCTTTCTGAGGCCGAGGCCCTCATCGCAGCAAAGGATGCGGAAGCGCTACAGCTGCGCGATCAGCTCGTCTATATGAACGATGTGGCGGAAGCTGCCCGCAAGATGGCGGACGATAACGCAGCGCTCGCAGGCAAAGAGAGCGCCAGGGCAGATTCCGCAACTGGGGCGTCCAACCTCAAGACCCGGCTGCTGCTCGGCACTGGAGGCTTGCTGTTGCTGGCCTGCGGCGTTATATTCCTGCTCGTGAGGACCAAGCTCCCCATATGAACCACTACAAACGTCACACCATGAACGCTACACTCAGCACCATGCGGGCCTTCGGCTCGTTCATCAAAAATAAAGCCATCGCGATCATCGTGCTGGCTGTGTCCGCCTACATCTACCTGGGTATCCCTGCTGACTCGGCGACGCCCATGCCTTTCGTAGAAGTGTTCTACGCCGGAATCCTTCTCGGCACCATCATTGTTGTGGCCCCGTTCATCCGGTTGCTCGTATTCCCTGAGGTGGCTTCGTATGCTGAGTCTGGCGAGCTGCGCAAGGATCTGGCGACGCGCTCAACGATCAGCCCGGCGCTGTTACATTACTGGTTCGCTACCGCTATTTGCTACGCTGCCACGATCCTCTGTGTTACGGCCCTACTCAACCTGAAGTGAAGATCTGGATTCTGATGCTGGCCTTGGTCTCTACTGCTTGTTCGCAAGACCGCGACGCCCAGCAAGTGGAGAGGTGGAAGGCTGCCTACGTGCTTCCGCACCGGGTCAAGGCGGTGCAACTTACGGTTGACCGCATTGTGTCCAACCAGAACCGCTACAAGGCGGTGGGAAGCGTGACTGGTGTTCCGTGGTATGCACTCGCAGGTATCCATAATATGGAGTCCAGCGGGAGCTTTCACCACCACCTTCACGAAGGGTCCTCCCTGAAGTGGCGCACGCGCTACGTCCCAAAGGGTAGGCCCAAGACGGGGACGCCCCCGTTCACATGGGAATACTCCGCGATCGACGCCATGAACTACGACTCCATGGGCGAGAAGAACTGGGCGAAGCTGGGTGCTGCGCTTACAGCCCTTGAGGGGTATAATGGCTTCGGCATGCGGCGTTACCATCCTAATGTGCCGACGCCGTATCTATGGTCATTCTGCGGGCCTGGCACCATCTTCCTGCCGGGTAAGTATATAGCAGACGGCGTCTACAGCTCCACCGCGCGCTCCGAGCAGATCGGGATCGCCGCGCTGTGGAAAGAGATGGAGCGTAGGAAATTAATCGAAATACCAACCCCATGACCGCAGCGAGACTAAAGCGCGGCGCTGTGCGTGCGGATGGTGTTCTGGTGCTACACAACCTCGAAGCAGGGGAGCGGTGGGTGACTAGAGAGCGCTACGAAATCAAGATGGCAGCCAACCGAGCGCGGGCGCGTACCAAGTCAGCAGCCATCAAGGAGGCAACGGCGCGCGCTCGTCGAGATCTGACCGCACGGCTGGTCGTTACGGGCAGGCGAACTCACGGAGAGATTCATCCAGGGACGGGTAAAGTTTTTTGGGGCTACCAGCCCCACTGCAAAGACGGCGAACAATGGATGACCGCGGAGAAGTTCGCTACCACGAAGGCGCGACAGAAGCGATGGGAAAAGGAGTTACCTACATCTTCACCCAGGCGACAGCGTCATAGAGATCCAGCTTATAGAGCAAGAGCCAACGCCTGCGCTAGAAAGAGCCAGTCACTACCGCACGTAAAGGCCCGCAACGCGGCGAAAGCGCGTAGGATGCGCGCTAGTAACCCAATGCACGCCCTAGCCTGCCGGTGTCGCATCCGCCTTCTGGCGTTCTTGCGAAGTCGAGGGCTGCGCAAGAACAAAAAGACCGCAGAATTCATCGGTTGCTCGTGGGAGCTCTTACGTGATCATATAGCCCGGCAGTTTGTGGGTGGTATGAGTTGGGATAACCGGGAACTGTGGCACGTCGATCACATCATCCCGCTGGCCTCCGCCATCACCGAAGAGGACATCCTCGAATTGTGCCACTACACCAACCTGCAGCCTCTGTGGGCGGCGGATAATTTGTCAAAGGGCGCTAATTACCTACCCAAGTGATGCGTCGCATACAGTCAGCTCTGCGCTACACGGAAGGCGGTCGATACCGCTTCACCTTGGACGCCGACCTGATCGTTGATTTACGGCTGCACCTGCGCGGGTTCCACGTCCTGCAAGACCGGGGCCGGACATTCGCGGTTCTGGATGACGATCAACTCACGATACGCAAGGGGTTCGCCTTCGATGGTTGTAGTCCGGCGTTCCGCATCGCTGGTCGGTGGTTCGGCGTTCCGACACCACCATCTGCAGTTGCAGCGGCGGCGACGCACGACTGCCTGCGCGGGTATCTGAGGCTACCGTGCCTGTGCTACTCGATCGGTGATACGGACGACGTATTTCACTCCATCCTCGAGGAGCAAGGCTGCAAGCTGGGTGATTTGTATCACGCCGCCGTCGCCGGTTGGCCCGGTCGCCTGTATTACCGCCTGACGGCGTTGGGGCCCTCATCGGCGCGGTGCAGGTGCCACTGCTGCACCAGCCCTTCAGGCTTGCCACTGCTGGGGCGGCAGATTAAACTGCACGCATGATTCGCAGGTAGACTCGAAAGCCGAGAATCAGCGCCACCAGACAAACACAGACATGCTGCCGCCTTCCATTGTTAAAAATATCGTAGAAGCGCTTGTTGCGCCTACGCTGGTGCAGCGCGTCCCTGGTAATCAGGGCACTCCGGGTATGAATGTGACGCCGGCGGCATCGCCCTACTACAGGAATCAAAGCGGCGAAATGTTAACCAGCCCTCTTGGTGCCGTCTATATCCGGCCACAGCCATAAGTCATGACTACTACTGATATTGTGGATAAGTTTATTATCGGACAGCCGCTCGGCTTCGGGGACTGTGCGGAGATTAACTCGGCGTTCCGGGGAGCCTGCCAGCGCCGGCTCGCCGATGGGTCGCATACTATAGGCGGGTTTTTAGTCGAAGCGTCCGGCGGAACGGCGACGTGCGTCGGACATGTTGACGGAACTGGTATTACGGGAGCGAAGGGATTGCAGACGTTTTATGATATCACTTCCATAGGA
>JBBAQX010000078.1:0-19970 GCA_040400085.1 Lysinibacter sp.
AGTGTTACCGATGTCCTGACACAGAACTGTCACCGATGTCCTGAGACATAACATGTGAGCCAATCGCACCTACAAAACGAGCCGAAAACTTTTGGGTAGGACGCACGTCAGGGCATCCGTTCGTGGTGTCGACACTGAGCAGCGCGACTCCCCCGGGAGGACTGGATCAGCCAGAGATTGGACATGCTCCGAGATCTCGCTCTTCAACGGTACGGACGACCCGCCAATAAAAGCGACGCTCGAAACGGTTACCTCGCTGCGTCTCGCCTTCGTGGAGGGATGCCTCACGGAATTTGGCGCATCAATAACGAATGCCCGCAACGGCGCTCTCCAGGCATACTCACTACGGATCGGGCTGCTGCAACTTTCCGTGGCGGTGCCTCAGGTCGCGTTCACCGGAAGCACCGCGGAGGAAAACACTGACGATGCTTTTTCGAGTCAACGCTCCGGATGCTGGACGGGTTGTTTTCGGCTGGGGTTAGCACGGCGTCGACCTGAAATTGACAGTTCGTTTAATACCCTGAGCTCGTTTAATACCCTGAGCCGAGAATGTTTCCAAAGCTGGTAGGGACAGTCTCTTCCTTAGTGCGCTCAGATCCTCATCGTGTCTGCTACAGCTGCCGGGTCGGATCCATACGTTGATGAAGGATGCGGATTATGGCAACCCCTTCTTCGCCGCGATAAAGGCATCGAAATCGAATGGCACAGGCTCACCGCTCTCTTCACCGGCAACAAGAGCAGCGCGAAGCGCAGACATCTGGGTTTCTTGATCTTCGAGAAGACGCAACCCAGCACGCACGACCTCGCTTGCTGAGCGATACCGGCCCGTTGCTACCTCGCGCGCGAGAAACTCCGAGAAATGGTCATCGAGGCTGATTGACGTCTTTGTGCTCATGCCGCAGGTATTACCAAAGATTGGTAACGGTTTCTCGGTCTTCGAACCCGTAGCCCCAATCATCACCTAGAGAACCTATTGATCGCACCCGGCCTCTAGATGTCAGTCGTTTTCGTCGACAGCTTCAACGAGCCGAAGGGCACGTGAGTCATACACGACTTCCGTAATCTCACCGCTGACGATGAGTTCGGTCGCCTGTCGGATCACGGGCAGAGGTACCTCGAACCATTCAGTGACGTCGTAACTGCGACCGTCAGATCCAACCTGGTTAATCTTGAGCCGTGCATCTGCGAAGACTCGATGCAGCAGATGTTCGAGGGCAGAGGTCTTCATATTGTAGGTGCGGTAGGTTTCAACAATTTCGACCGATGCCATCAGATACGTCGGTTCGTTCGCGGCATTCGCGATGCGTTTTTCGACGGGTGTGGTTGAGAAACCGATCTTGTAGAGGTTCTCACGCGAGGCGATCTGGGGGTCGTCACTCAGCGAGCGCAGCACGTATACCCACCCGGTCGAGACGTCATCGGCTAGTAACGTTTCGTATGAAGCGGGCACTAGTTGATAGCCGTTTCCTTGTTCGTAGAGTCGGATGGAGAGCGATTTCAAGTACATCGCTGACTCGGTTCCGTTCTCAAAAATTACTCGCAGCCGTTCCCGACGCTCAACCTTACCTCCAACCTTTTTGAAGGATGCTTCGCCCACCTCGGCTACGAATAGCAGAACCCCGCTGAGCACGAAGAATGCGCCCTCGGTGATTGTCTGCCTTCCGCTGAATGGCACTAGCTTGGTCGTTGCCTCCGCGAGTTCAGCCTGCTTTTGTTTGAATAGCGGGGCGAAGCGTTCAAAGTCAACGGATGTTTTTCGTTTTGCGACAGATTCGGCTTCGGCCGGTCGTTGGCGCTGGGCTGGCAGTCTTGCGAGGTCGAGTAACCCGCTCGGGTCATCCAAAAGCCCGAGACCGCCATCACCGTTCAGCAGATCGTCCAGTGAGGCGGGCGCTTCGGGCTCGCTCAGCAGATCAATCTCATCCAGGTCGCGCAGCAATTCGATCTTCTCGGGATTGTTGCGAAGCCCATCAAGTCTTGCACCCAGTTTGCGCTCCGCAATTTCTCGCGTCGTCGAGCTTGGCTCTCGCCCGTGTTCCCGCACGAAGTCAACGATCTCTACGAAGGAGCGTTCGAGCCGATCCGCTGATGTAATCTTTTTGGGCTTCTCGGGTGCGTTGAGCAGGTCATCTTCGGTATCGAAGATCGCTTGAAGACTATCGAACGATACAGGGTCTTCGTTCAAGCTGCCTTCATTCAATTCACCTTGACTCATAACAATTGCCCTTCAGCCTCACGGGCAGCCTGCTGAGCCACGGCTTCTGCCTTCTTGCGTTGCAGCCAGAAGTGTACCTCGGCGTATCTCTTCTCTATCGGATCTTCGCTCCGAAGGCTCGGCGCTCGCCCTTCGATTTTGTTAAACTGCAGAATCTTCGGCCACGTGACCAATGCTTCTTCTTCCGTAATTTCGATCTTGGTTGCAGAGATGGCATCTTGCACTACTCGCAGCACTGAGGTGGTCACCGATTTTGATAACACTTCGAACGCGCGTTGGAACGGGTTAACTTTGTCAATGAGGTTGATGTTGAGGTCAGTAACTTTCACAAACTTGTTTTGCATCTTGACAAAGCGATCATCGCCAACGGTCTTCACCTCGCCGTTTTTAATAACTGAATCCACGATCACTTGCTGGCGTACTTCTTCAACCTGGGTCTCGTTCAGATCGGGGTATCGTTCGCGAATGATTTTTGGGATCAACACTTTGTTCGACACCTCGGGATCGAGCCCTCCGCTCGCTGCTTTGGCAAAGGAACCGTCTTGGAGGATCGTCGCTTTGAGATCGTTGAGATCGGTGTCGATGATCTGCTTGACACGCGGCGAGGAGGGTTCTTTGAATCCTTCGATACGGAGCTCGCCTGGCCGCGGGGCATCGTCGTTGCCTCGTTTAGTTTTGAAGGTGAAGTTTTCGGCAAGCACCTGCTCCATGAGGAGGGATGCCGTGATCGCTTTGATCATGTTATTCACGGCGAGTGTCACATCGTCCGTGGTCGCATCTGGTTGTGCAATAAGGTTGGTAAATTGCGCGTGCGTTTTTCCTTCGCTATCGCGGGTGACCCGACCAATTATCTGGATGACTTCGGTCAATGAGGCACGATAGCCTACGGTGAGCGCGTGTTCGGCAAAGGGCCAGTCGAATCCTTCTTTTGCCATGCCGAGCGCGATGATGATATCTACCGCGTCGGGGTTCTTAGATGCGACCTCGGTGAGGTAAGCGAGTGTCTGTCCGCGTTTGATCGAGTCCGTGTCATCGACCAGGTCTGCCACCTCCAGTGCCTGGTTGTTGTCTCGTCGCCGAATGGTCAAGATGCCTGTCTCAGGATCGGTTGAGACCCACTCACCTATGGCATCAATAATTTTGCTAACTTCTTCCACTTTGTCTTTGGTGGATTCGCCGCTATTGACGTTTGGGATGTGCAGGATCGTCTTTTTGTCGAGGTCGAGCACTTCGCTCAGCGCGTCGTACCAGCGCCCCTGATAGAAGTGATGCCCGATGCCGAGCGATTTCAGGTGCCGGTATCCGTTCAGCTGGTCGTAGTAGTTGAAGGTCACGGGGGTGAACAGGCTTTCAACTTCGGGACGCAGCACTGGCACGCTGTCACCGCGAAAGTAGGAGCCGGTCATGGCTACGACGTGCGCGCCGGACTCTGCCATGACGTCGGCTAGGAGTGCGCCGAGCTTGCTCGATTCGGTATCTGCCGAGACGTGGTGGAACTCGTCGATCGCGAGAACTGTGTCGTCGAAGTCAGCGGGGGTTAGCCGTTCGAACGCGAATCGCAGCGTGGCATGGGTGCAGACCAGCACGGCGTCGGTGCCGTGCATGAAGCGGATGAACTGGTCTACTTTACTCGCGGCACCACCGGGCGTGCAGAGGTTGTTCTCGGGTTTTACTTCCCAGTCAGCCCAGAATCCGTGTTCGGTGAGCTGTGTGCTCGCGAATGATTGACCGATTGATCGTTCGGGCACAGCGACGATAACCTTCTTGAGCCCCTGTTCGTAGAGCTTGTCGAGAGCAAGAAACATGAGCGCGCGTGATTTGCCTGATGCGGGCGGGGCCTTCAGCAGCAGGTAATTGGCGGTGCGTTCCGCGAAGACGCGCTGCTGCATCTCGCGCATCCCTAGTTCGTCGGTGTTGACGCTCGCGCCGGTCTGCGCGTAGTGTACGTCAATCAGGTTGCCGAGCGGGTTGTCTGCGTGACGGGGGGTGCGACGCTGGTTCATTTCTTGCCCTCTGCTTCTATCATTTTCGCGTACATGTCAAACAGTAACGACAACCGTTCCTCATCGCTCGCGAACTCACGCTTGCGGTAGATGGAATCTACCAAATCGTCGAGTTCTTGATGCGCTCGCCTCAGGTTGTCAGGCATCTTGTCGGGGTCGTAGAGGTCCGCGAGCGTGAGCTCAGAGTGATACTCGCGAACGTCAAGCACCCGCAGCGCCCGCTCGGTCAGCTGTTCTTTCACGGCCTTCGACAGTGGAGGAACTGGGAAGTTATTGTAGACGATGGTGTTGGAGTACCGGTAGTCCGTTTTCAACTTGCCGCCAACAGCACGTGTCCAGACCATGTGGATGCGCGAAGTTAGCAGCGCTAGAACCCAAGGCTCGGCATCGTGCACCGCAAACGCCAGGTCAGATACAACTACATCCTTGGCCACATAGCCCATGGGGATATAGATTCTTCGCTCAGAGGACACTTTGGGAACGACGATGGAATTCTGTGATGACTCGATCTGTTCCCTGAACCGCCAGGGTGTCTCTGCCATTTTTCTGGCACCAGCGTCTGGGCTACGGTCTCTAAACTCGCGGACTCGTTCAATACGTTCCTTGAGCTCCGGGTTTGTCATCGCAAACAGTAATTCTTCAGGTGTTTTAATCCAGAAGCACCACCGGATTATCCCCTTGATGTACTCATTACTTCCGAGGAACAGTCTTGCAAGCCGAGATACTTCAGGGCTTTTCGAAAGGAGGGCACTCATTTCAATATCAGAAAGAATGAGGTGCCCGTTGTCGAGAGCTCGATTCCCCGTAACCATCTCCGGCAGTGCAGCGCTTAGCCCTTTGCCCCTTTTCGTCACAAAACGCTCAGGGCCCTCCACAAGATATGGACTAATGTTGCTTGCTTGAAGCCGAACGTCATCAGCATATACGAACTTCGGCGCCAGACTCCTCGTCCTCAGGCTGACAACCACGACAGTAACGCCTGCATTGCTCCTAGCGTTGTTTTCCCATCTGAACGAGGTGAATGCAAAACCAATTTCAATATCAAACTCAAAGACAAAGGGGAAAAGCAGGCTAGGCTGCTCCCCCTGCGCAATGGAGTTTGTCGATATGAAAGCCAAGCGGGATTTTGAACCAGCAATGTATCGAGCGCCCTTAATGAACCACAAGGCAATATAGTCGAGTTTCTTTGAGTATGTGCGGCCAACAAGCACTTCGCTGAAATCCGCTTTCTGCTCGTGATTCTGCATCGAATACCCGACATAAGGCGGATTCCCGATGAGGTAAATCTCGCTGTCGCCGTCATTCGGGCAGACCTCGTTCCAGTCGACCCGGGCAGCGTTCCCGTGCCGAATTTGCCCCATTTCCTTCAGCGGGATCAGCGGGATGTCGGTACCGAACTTCTGCTTGAACTCGACGTTCATCTGGTGCTTCGCGATCCACAGCGAGAGGATTGCAACCTCGACTGCGAAGTCGTCAATCTCGATGCCGTAAAAGTTCTCGATATTGACCTGGGAACCGAGCATCCCCCCATATTGATCACCAGTGAGCTGGTGCAATTGTTCCAGGATCGCGTGTTCAAGTTTGCGAAGTTCCTTATAAGCGATGATGAGAAAGTTACCCGAACCACAGGCCGGGTCAAAGATTGTGATCTGCGCGATCCTGCGCAGCAGATCGGTGAGCTTTTTCTCGTTGTCGAACGCCGCATCAAACTCGTTCTTGAGTTCGTCAAGGAACAACGGTTCGATCGTCTTCAGAATGTTCGGCACCGAGGTGTAGTGCTGGCCCAGGTCGGAGCGCTGGCCGGGGGTCACGATGGCCTGGAACATCGAACCAAAGATGTCAGGGTTAATCTCGCTCCACAATAGCTTGCCGCTTTCCAGCAGGAAGTCGCGGGCCTTCTTGTTGAACACCGGAACCGTCTGATCGGGCTTCACCGTATTTTTAACCGTGAATAGGTGGCCGTTTACATAGGGGAACTCGGCCAGATGCTTCGGCTTGGCCTCGGCATGTTCCGTATCGAGGGCGATGAAGAGGTCGGCGAGGAAATCGTGCAGGTCAGAACCGTCGGGCTGCGTAAGGCTTTCAACAGCCCGAGTGAACTGGCTCTCGCGGAAAATACCGGTGTCCTCAGCAAAGAAACAAAACAAGAGGCGGGTGAAGAAAATATTGAGCGAGTGGCGCCCCTGCTGCGTTTGGTTCGCCTCAGGGTTCAGTGTGATGAGCTCGTCGAAGAGCTTCGCCATGCGCTCGGCAGCCTTCACATCGGCGTGAGCCTCGGCGGTGTACTGAGCCTTCTCCATGCCTGCCCACGGGAGGAAGAAGGTAAAGTGATCCGCGATCTGGGCAATCGGGGTGGTGAGGGTGTCGCCGGTCTTGGTGTCTTTGGCCAGTAGCGTCTGATAGTCGGTGACGATCACGAAGCGAGTGCTGTAACGAATTACAGCGGGCGACGTGCTGAGCTCTTCGATCACCGCGAGGTGGGAACCCTCGTCGCCCAGCGGAACTTCCTTAAAGTAGATGATATTCTTCTGCGCAACCTCGGTTGCGGGATCAACTGCAACGTTATTGGAACCGGCCGAAGTCGAACGCAACCTCGTAATGTTGCCCTGGCTTCGCCCGTAGGCAAGCAACAGGTCAAAAATGAAGTTACGGTCAAACGCGGGCCTATCGGCAACCTGCTGAACCCGTGTTTCGATCTCCTTGAGCGTCAGCCGCATTTCTCTCCTAGTGACATGCCGTCGCAAGTTATGGCATCTACCTAAAGTTACCGTAGTTCTGAAGAGTATTACGTGTTTGGGGCGGTGTCTCGCCCTCAAGTTTCGACAAGGTCGTTACCGACCACCGCGCATAATATTGATGAGCACTGGCATCGCACTGGAGGGATTCGTACCCTTTCTGCAGGCTGACAGATCCGGGTCGGCCCGATGAGCTACATCCAAGGCCTGATCGACCTTATGGAACGGGAATTTCGCTGATAGATGTTTCTTCTTCTGGAAGAGACCATGCTCCGCAATAAGCTCGTCCAGCTGTTTAGAGCTCTTTGCCCCAATACTGTCATTAGCATGCCACAGTAGCCAGATCTCAAACTTCACGTTCGAGATCAGCATCTGGATCTCGTTCCTTTGAGCAAGGTTGACGGCCTCGTCAAGGCGCGCGTGATTGTCGACATCGACTAGACACACACATTGGTCATAGGGTTCTCGTTGCTTCGTGGCTTCGTTCCGCTTCTCAATACACTTCCGAACGACGGATACCGGGTCTGAGTCTGCCTGCGCCGTCTTGACAGAGATGTTCACGCCTTGAGCGCGCATGTTTTGCGCGAGTCTTTCTACGTATTGCTTCTCTGTGACATTACCTTCGCTCACAACCAGAATCCGACGATGCAGCTTGCGTGTGGGCCTTCGGGATCGGCCTGACCCTGCACTCACTTCAAGCCTCCTCGGATACCAAGAGTGACTCTAAGAGGCTTGGCGCCAGCCGCGGCGTGCCTCCGTACCGCCCCGCGAGATAACGTTTTGCTACGTTCGCATCCGCATGGCGAGGGAAGTTCGCAAGGCATGCAAACTCGGTCACACCCTCAACACTTTTATCGGTAAACCAGACCTGCTCCGGATCGAGCCTAATCTCACTCAGCGGCGAGAGAATATAGGTTTCGTGACTGGTGAAGATTAGTTGGGCATGCCTTTTGTTCAACCTCGGATCTGCAAACAGGCCAAGCACCACGTCAAGCAGGTGCGGATGGAGACTGGAGTCTATTTCATCTACGCAGAGGAGTCCGCCCTCACGTAAGACATCGATCACCGGTACCATAAGTGCCAACCATGCAATTGTGCCGTCACTCTCCTGCGCGATCGAGAAGGGGGGGCAGTCATCAGACTCACCTCGATGAGTAAAAAGCAAGCTTCGAACGAGCAGTTGAGAGTCTTTGTCTACTAGCTCTACTGTCGCCGTCGCGTTCTCATCGCTGCCCTTACTCGTCTCGTGATCCTTCTCTTCCTTCAGAGCGCTCTCGAACTGCTGTAGTGCCTGCCGAACATACTCGGGGAGATCATTCTCTTCTACCCGCACGTCACGAATTCCGATATCGGCGACCTGAAGAAGCGTCTCAATGTCTTGTTGCGAGATTGATCCGTCAACCAGGGATTCCGCGATATCGCCCAAACGAACCTCCCGATGTGTGTCTTTCACCGACACAATATCGAACGAGTTAATTAGATCTGCTGCGATGGGTGCCAGTTGAGGATGCTTCAACACGTACGCACGACTAAGCGCGAGTTCACGATCAGTAACATCACCAATAGCTCGCATCGAAGTGTGCGTCTTGACAGCTCTCTGACCGCGGCGACGTTCTAGGAGCGTCCGCCAGCGACTTGGCGCGTCCCGCAACCACTCACTCACGATACCTTTATCGTCAATCTCAAAGCCGTACTCGTATCTACGATCCTCATGGAGAAATTGTAGGACGAATGTACCCGACTCGTTTATTGAATGCTTGTCCAACCGGAACGGTGACCGAGGATTCTTAGACTTTCCCTGCCAGGTTGTCGATGAATCACGGATTGCCATGAATGCGTAGAGCATCGCGTCGAGCACAGCAGACTTACCCGTGGCATTCGGACCAAAAATGCCCGCGAGTGGATAGACGTAGTCAGCCCATTCACCCATCTTGGGCACAATAGTGCGTAGCGACGACCGAGTAAGATCAATGGTCACCTCGTCGCGAATGCTTTTGTGATTGCGAACCGAGAAGCTCAGAAGAATCATAGCCCAACGCTATCATGCGGAAAGTGTGATTTTTGACGATTTTCGTTTATTTTATGTATTTCCTTTGGACATTACACTCTTAAATGATCTAAATTCTCGTAAATCGCGTAATCTCTGACAACGAAAAGAAACGTTACTGCACCGCTGAGCATCGCAATAGCCTCAGGTTCGACATTGCTTGGCCATCTACTTCTTCATTATGGGACCTACGGAAGCGACCTTCGTTTCTTCTGTTCTTCTGCGCAACCTCGGTTGCGGGATCGACCGCAACGTTATTGGAACCGGCAGAGGTCGAACGCAACCGCGTGATGTTGCCCTGGCTTCGCCCATAGGCAAGCAACAAGTCAAAAATAAAACTACGGTCAAACGCGGGCCTATCGGCAACCTGCTGAACCCGTGTTTCGATTTCCTTGAGCGTCAGCCGCATTTCTCTCCTCGTGACGTGCCGTCGCAAACTATGGCATCTACCTAAAGTTACCGTAGTTCTGAAAAGTATTACGTGTTTGGGGCGGTGTCTCGCCCGTAGTACGCAGGTAATGATGGACATCGTTTCTACCTGAGGCAAGAAGATCCCGAATCTATGCTAACGCTAACCATTAGGCAACGCGACAGGCTACAGTCAAGTATGACCACGAACGCCGCCTCGACTCTCCAAGGCTCATTACAATGGGACGAGCTGCACACTAAAACAGTTGCAGCCGCCCAAGCCACACTCGCGCAGGCGATACTGCAGCGTGATGGGAAAGAGCTTCCTACGCGACCCTTACAGTGGAGCCAAACGCAGACCACAATAGATATTATCGTCGGCTCGATCAAAGGCGTTTATTGGAAAGAGCAGCACTACTTTCTCGTAGACGCTGCTCTCGATGAGACACAAGAAGAACATCGGCACCTGGTTGCTTATCTTAAGTACCACCCTAAGGAAGGTTTACTTCGACTCGAGATACCAGTTGAAGCACGAGAAGGCCTGGGACAAGCGACAAAAGTCAAAGTTTTCTATGTCGAGAAGTTAAAACTGGATTTAGCCCAGCAGTGGAGAGATGTGCTCGGAACGTTGGACCGCGGACCAAGAGCAGTCGAGCTGTGGTCAGACAGCGCAGTTCCTCTCGTCCCGTGGAATCCCAGGCATTTACCTTCTGACCGGATGCTCAACCTGGGACAGCAACAGGCACTTGCAGCAATGACCACGCCGGGTGGTTTCTTCGTGTGGGGGCCGCCGGGCACCGGGAAGACAACCGTTATCACCAGCGCCGTGCACAGAGCTCTCGAAAAACAGCAATCTGTTCTCATCACGTCGCACACGAACGTCGCCGTTGACAATGTACTTGCGAGTATTGTCACAGACGACCTCGAATATAACCTCGGAATAATGAGTCCAGGCCAGGTTATTCGCCATAGCGGAAAAGACACGAGCAATGTACGTGAGTCGGTGCGCGAACATGACTTCCTCATCCTCGAGAAGGCAGCAGCGGTTCTGACCAAGCTCGAAGAGAAGCTGAGGCACTACAACGAACTCCTCAAACTCAATACAGGGCATCGCGATCGCGAACGAGAGAATGAGATTCATGAACAGCTCATAAAGCAAGATGCCGATATCGTAATGGTGAGAAAAGCACGCGAATCGGAACCTATTCGCCAAGAACTCGCCGCGACCACAGCGAGTTTCGGTGAGCATCGCCTCCTGATTGAACGAATCGAGCGGGCGATCTCTGGGAATTTTGAGAAGAGTGCTGCGTTCTCAGGTCTCGATCAAGCAGTCGATGACGCTCACGCGGAGAGAGCCAAAGTCGAGGAGGCTCGCTTGTCTTGGGCTGATCGGCAAGATCTGAACGAAGCTGAGCTGACGAGGTTTGCGCACGAGATCAACGCAGCTCAAGCAAAGAAGGAAATCGCAGAATTACGACAAAAATCTAGGACCGCAAAACTGTTGCCCTGGGTGATGAGTCAACGACGGATCGCGACTCTCGAAGCGTCTGCGCTACTCTCGGAGTTGCTAGCCTTCCAGCAGACAGCACACGACTCTCTTCTTCAAGCAAAATCCGCGATAGAGGACATCACGAATGAGATACGAAAGTGCCTCGCGCACGAAGAAAGTCTCGAAGAGAGAAAAACCACTCGAGATATTTACCGTCGAGAGCTGACAGAGCTCCAGCGACAACTCCGAATCGCTTCGACCGAGTCAACAACCCTATCTACCCGCGTGGCCGAGTTGCGTGTTGACATGGACGAGTTGGAAGCGCAAGATGTCGACTATCAAGCACTTCGCGAGAACGGGCAGTGGGAACTCGTGGGAGAGTACGACGAGGTGTTACTGCGGGTCACGAAACTCAACGAAGATCGGGCCAACATCGAGCAACAGAAAGATCGTCTCACAGATAAGTTCGAGCAAACGAAAAAAGATCTCCTCGCTACAGCACCTGTAATCGCGACAACCCTGACCTCGTTAAGTTTTAACCCTGAGCTGCAAAAACGTCGTTTCGATGTTGTCATCATAGACGAGGCAGCTAGCGCAGAGGTACCTTCGATCATCTATGCCGCGGCCAAAGCAGAAACTACGCTCGCAGTCGTCGGTGATTTCTTACAAAATGCTCCAATAGCAGATGCGGAAGATGCCACAGAAGATGATCAGCGTGAGGTGGTGCGCTGGCAAACCTCAGATATCTTCGCATTGGCGGGGATCACCGATCGGATGAGCGCTGAACAGCATCCGCGATGCGTCCCGATCTCAATACAGTACCGTTACCCACCGATCATTGCAGATGTGGTAAACGATTTCTGCTATGACGGACTCCTCGAAAGCCACCAGCAAGATGTTGCTAGAGGGGAACCCGTGATCACGTTCCTAGATACCTCGTCTCTCGCTGGGCTAGAGTTCTCACAAGCTGGAGCCAGCTGGCGATGTGATCAGACCATTGCAGCAGCAGTGGCACTCGCCACTGGTATTACTCATGCCACGATCGGATATGTCACACCCTACTCTCCTCAAGCAACAGCTATGAAAACAGCGTTCAAGGCGGCGGGGCTCAACGTTGAGTCAGGGACATCACATCAATTTCAGGGCCGAGAATTTGACACGGTAATTTTCGATCTTATGCAAGACGACAAACCCCGTTGGGTTGCCGCCGCTAATCTGCGCGGGCCTAAACGAGCGGTATCAGCCGCGAAGCTGCTGAACGTCGCGATGACGCGGGCGAAGGAGAAACTCTATCTGATCGGCAACTGGCCATTCGTGAAAACTCAGGAATCCCCGGGCATGAGTGCGATTGCCAAGCTTGAAGGGCACCCCAACTTTGAGGTGCGGAATCTTGCCGAGGTCACTTGCGAAAAACATATTAGTAGGCATAGAGATTGACCCAATCACTCCAGACAGTTCACCAGGCACGGCACCATCGCCGTCGTACACGTCATGCGTCCAGCTCGAACTAAATAACTCAGGCAATACCAATGGCTCCACGTTCAATTGAACAAATCACAGCATACGCAGACGAACTAGCAGATGCTTTGAGAACTCCGAACCGCAACCAGGTGATCAAGATACCGAAGTGCCGAAGTGCCACCCATGATTGCAATCAAGCTTGCAGCCTAGCTACGGGACGCTGAAGAGGTTGACGAAACTGAAGCAGAAACAAATATGAACTTCCCTTGCCATCGACTGCGTCACGGAAACCGAGAGCGTTGCAGCTCAAACATTCAACGCCGCTGCTTCTTCCATGTCCACGATAGTCGCAGCATGCGATTCCTTCAGCGCGTCCCCCTGAAGACGCCGGTTGGAATGCTTGCCCTCGAGCCAAACCTCATGGACACGCCTTAGAATCTGAACGCGTTCCCCTACCAACCAGTCCAAAGCATCACCTCCATAAGCTGATAGATCATGCTCGATATCGTCTGGCGTATCGAGCCGATAGGACACCCCGTTCGCCCTCGCCCACACAAAGATTGCGAGACCTATTGGCTGAGCATGATCCCAGTAATTCCGCGAATTCGTGGCCGGGGTGATAATTGCCCAGTCCCCGAAGCCGCGTTCACTATGCAACACCAGAAACCAGTTTTTGTACTGGACGACCAGATGCCATACGGCCATCTGTAACGGCCCCCAGGCTTCGATCACCCAACCGCCCCGATCAACTAGCGAGCGCGCAAGTTTCTCTTCTTCGGGCTGAGTTAGAGCAAAAAACTCAATAACACGAGCTACATCGTCATCGCTGAGGGGCGTTCTCTCCACCTGCGCACTCTATCACCAGCCGTCCCGGATTCCCCTCGGTTGGTGCTGAAACATGCAGTCTCCTCATTATGTTCGCTTGCAGCCCTTGCAAATCTGTCCGTGCGTGTGCCGCTAACTGTGACCAATCTCAGCAGGAGCATCCGTGTAGAATTCCGGCATGGCAAATAACAACGCAGTTAGCGGAATAGAGAGACCCGCGTACACGGTTACCGTGCTGGACAATAACAGCGCTGGAGAGATTCTGACTCTCCAGCGCGCGGCATACGTCACCGAGGCAATCGCACATCGCGACCTGGGTCTGCCCCCGCTCACCCAGACCATCGAAGAGTTGCGCGTTGAGCTCGCTAGCCCGAACGTTCTCGCTCTGGGCGTACGCGAACAGGGTCGCCTACTGGGCGCGGTTCGGCTTCGTCGCCAGGGCCAGTCTGTAGAGCTTGGCAGGCTAACTGTTGTTCCGGATCGACAAGGCCAGGGCATCGGAAGCTTCCTGCTGCGCGAGGCCGAGTCTGCTTTCTCGCAAGTCGCTGAGATTAGGTTGTTCACCGGGGAATTCAGCCAGGCAAACATCCGGCTTTACGAACGAAACGGCTATGTGGAGGTAGCGCGCACTGTCATAGGCGACTACTCGCTCATCCACTTCGCGAAGACCCTCAGCTAAACTTTTTGAGATCAGCGACTCACATCACGCTCAGCATTTTTTACTGCACACTAAACGTACCCACGGGCCAGGTCGAACCTAAAGCCAGAAAGTTTTTGTTCGATTCCGCGGGAATTCCAGTCAAAAACCGCAGAATCGAACAAAAACTTTGGCGCGCGCGACACGGGCGCGCGACACGGGGCGCTAGGCGACCGGGCGCTGGCACCGCGGGCAGAAGTGCGACCCGCGGTTCATGAACGTCTCGCGCACGATCAGCGTACCGCAGCGCGCGCACGGTTTGCCCTGCTGCCCGTAGGCGTTCAGCGAGTGCGCGAAGTAGCCCGATTGGCCGTTCACGTTCACGTATTGCGCGTCGAAACTCGTGCCGCCCTCGGCCAGCGCCTTCACCAGCACATCGCGAACGGATGCCAGTATCGCCTTCGCCCGCCGAACAGAGACCTGATCCGTGGGATGTTCCCCGTGCGTCTTCGCGGCCCACAGGGATTCGTCGGCGTAAATATTGCCAATACCACTAACCAGCTGTTGGTCGAGAAGTGCCCGTTTCACCCCGGTGCGGCGACGCCGTAGCCGCGAGATAAACAGGTCATCGTCGAACGCGGGGTCGATGGGGTCGCGCGCGATGTGGGCGACCTGGCTGGGAATGAGCGCTTCGGGCGATCCGTAACCGCCGGCATCCCCATCGCGAGTGGGTTCGAGGCGGTCGATGGCCATTGAACCGAAGATTCGCTGGTCCACGAAGTCCATGTTGAGTTCTCCATGGACGGGATGCTCCAACTGAGTCCGAATCCGCAGCAGCTTTTCCGGTGCCTGGTCCGGGGTGCGAAGCAGAACCTGTCCGCTCATCCCCAGGTGAACCACCAGCGCCTGGGTATCGTTCAGGGGCAGCCACATGAATTTGCCGCGGCGAACCGGGGTACGAAAAGTTTGTCCGGTGAGGAGGTGAGCGAACGCGCCGGTATCGGCATCGTGTCGGCGTAGGGAACGCGGCTCAAAGACTTCGACCGATTGAATGGTTGCGCCCGTTACCGCAGGTTCGAGGCCGGCACGAACGACCTCAACCTCTGGTAGTTCAGGCATCCGGCGACGAACCTCGCGACGGGTCCGGCGAAGATCCTTGCGAGGCATCCGAAGCAAGTTCACCCGAGAGCTCGCCCCAGGCGTCAAGCGCGGCAGCGATTTCAGCCTGCTTCTTACTGGTCCCCGAACCGGTCCCCCGCGGCGTGCCGCCAACGGAGACCACCGCGGTGAAAATACGGTTGTGATCTGGGCCCTCGCCCGTCACGGAATAGCTCGGCCCAGAGAGATTGAGCGCCGAGGCGATCTCCTGCAGGCTGGTTTTGGGATCCATGGCCGCCCCGAAACGATCGGGGTCGGCGAAGAGAGGCTGCACGAGGTGCAGGACAAAATCGTTCGCGACCGCTGGTCCGCAGCCGACGAAGACCGCGCCGATAATCGCTTCGACGGTGTCGGCGAGGATTGAGTCTTTCTCACGGCCACCCGTAAGTTCTTCGCCCTTGCCGAGCCGCAGGTGCTGGCCGAGTTCGAAATGGCGCGCGATCTCTGCAAGTGCCGCACTGCTCACCAGGCTCGAACGACGCTTCGCCAGTGTTCCCTCGCTCAGCTCAGGATTATCCCGATACAGCTGAACGGTCACGGCCTGCCCAAGAATCGAATCGCCCAAAAATTCGAGGCGTTCGTTATGAGGCACGTTGTCGTTTTCATAGGAAAACGACCGATGCGTGAGAGCTTGGGCAATTAACTCGTCTGGCAGCTCAACTCCCAGACGCGCCAAAAAGCCGTGCATGTCTTCGATATGCGAATCCATGTACGGCTCTTCTGGCACGGCAGAGTTGTCGCTGACTCTCTGATTATCCGTCACAACGCTTATGCGGCGCTGATTAAGCGTCAGCTACCTTGCGGCCCTTGTACTCAAGGAACAGGGGTGTTCCCGCTGAATCCTCAACTACCTTGGCACGGTGGGGCAGGCTGTAAACTGTCTTACCGTTTTCAACGGTCTTGACGAGGTTGGGAACCTCAGCCTTCCACTGCGAACGGCGCTTGTGGGTGTTTGCGCGAGACTTCTTCCGCTTCGGAACAGCCATGACTCTCTCTTTTCTCTCGTACGATTACGGCGCAGACTCGGTGTCTGTGCTCTCGTTCTTGGAGGCGTTCAGGTTATTGAGCGCAGCCCAGCGCGGATCGATATCCTGCGGGGCGTCGTCAATAACAGCCTCAGTTCGTTTCTCACCCGTTGCCGGGTCAATGCCAAAGCATTCTGGTTCACACACTGGCTGGAACGGAAGTGATAAAACTACCGCATCACGCAGTGGGGGTTCAAGATCCACGTGGTCGTCTTGAACCGCGTATTCGTATGCTTCATCTAAAGAATACGCGAAAAGTTCCATAAACTCGACTTGAACGTCTTTTTCAAGGTCGCTCAGGCATCGTCCGCACACTCCACGAGCGGTCGTCGTCACGTTTACGGTGGCTAAAATGCCCTCGTGAACAGACTCAAGCCGCAGGTCGAGAGTAAGGTTCTCTCCAGCTTTGACAGTGATCAATCCGGCACCGAGTTCTTCGGGTACAACAATGTTACGCTCACGCTCTCGCATTTCACCCGGACGATGAATGAGATCGCGAACATTTTCGCTGTATACACTGATTGGCACCTTGATACCTTACCGGACTTTATTGGGAAAACCCGCAACGAGCCTCCGAAC
The DNA here is from genome assembly GCA_040400085.1 of Lysinibacter sp. Classification (GTDB taxonomy): domain Bacteria; phylum Actinomycetota; class Actinomycetes; order Actinomycetales; family Microbacteriaceae; genus HNR. The sequence goes on from JBBAQX010000078.1 coordinate 16,583, forward strand.
CGACTACCGTGTCGTGCTAATGATGCAAAAACTTGGCGACGGCATCCGGAACGTAGGGGCTCACATCGCCCCCGAGTGACGCAACCTGCCGCACCAACGAGCTCGACACGTGGGCATGCGCGGGATTTGGCAACAAGAAAACGGTCTCGACGCCGGCCAGGCTGCGGTTCATGATCGCCATCGGCGTCTCGTACGCCACGTCAACCTGCGAGCGGATGCCCTTCACCAGCACTGTGGCCCCGACATCCGTGCAGTAATCGACCAACAGGCCAACGGTCCACGAGGCAACGAAGATGTTGCTAGGCATCCCGGCATCCCGAATCGATGCCTCGAGAAGGGATACGCGTTGCGCGATGGGGAGAAGCGCCTCTTTTCCGGGGTTGTGCACCACCAGCACGTGCACCTCGTCAAAAATGCGCGCGGCACGGTCGATAACGTCTAAGTGTCCTAATGTTACCGGGTCGAAAGATCCCGGAACTACAGCGATCCTGCTCATAGGCTCAAGCGTAGCCTGAACGTGCGGTCTCGCTTTGGAACTATTGCGAAATATTCGCAATCTCAGGGCAAATACCCATTTTTCTTCGGCATGCGCGAAAGACAAAACCAACAAGCAGCTACGAAGCCCGCTACGACTTCCCGAGAAACTCCCGCGTCTCGTCGTCGAGCCTGCTGTCGATGGCCTCGCGCAGGAACCCGTGCCCGGCAAGCGTCGGATCCTCGTCGAGCACGCTCTGCGCCAGGGACCTGGCGTGCTCGATAATCGCGCTGTCGCGCACGACCCGGAGCAGTTTGAGGGATGATTTACCCCCGGCCTGGCTCGTGCCCAGTACGTCGCCCTCGCGGCGGAGCTCAAGGTCGACCTGCGCGAGCTCGAACCCGTCGAGGGTCGAGGCCACGGCGTCCACCCGCTCTCGCGCGGTGGTGGCAGCGGGAGCTTCCGTGACGAAGAGGCACAGCCCGGGAACGCTTCCACGCCCGACTCGCCCGCGCAATTGGTGCAGCTGCGACACCCCGAAGCGATCCGCGTTGAGCACGACCATGGTCGAGGCGTTGGGCACGTCCACGCCGACCTCGATCACGGTCGTCGCGACAAGCAGCTTAATCTCGCCGGCCGCGAAGGCCTGCATAGTGGCGTCTTTTTCTTCGCCTGGCATCGCGCCGTGCAGCCCCGCAATGGGGGTATCAACAAAGAGGGGATGCTCGTGCAACATCGCGAGCGTCTCCTCCACCGTTGCCAGCTTGACCTTTACCTCGCCCTGCGCCTCTTCGGCGCTCTCGGCGAGCACCTCTGCCCCGGCCTCGAGCTCCGGGAGCTGCGTGATGGGCGCGGACTCCTCGGGTGGCGAGATCGCCGGGCACACCACGAACGCCTGCCTTCCCTGCTGTAACTCCTCTGATACCCTCACCCAGGCGCGGTTAATCCAGCCGGGCTTATCCGCGAGGGGCACGACGTGGCTCGTGATCCCCGCGCGCCCCGCCGGCAGCTGCCGAATGGTGCTCACGTCGAGGTCACCAAAAACCGTCATAGCTACGGTGCGCGGGATCGGCGTCGCCGTCAGCACAACGGTGTGAGGCGCAGTCTGGGCCTTTGCCCGCAGCGCCTCCCGCTGCTCGACACCGAAGCGGTGCTGCTCGTCGACGACGACCAGGCCGAGGTCGAAGAATTGCATCTTGTCGCTCATCAGGGCATGCGTGCCGATCACAATTCGCGACCCGCCGGAGGCCACCGCCAGCATCGCCCTTTTACGTTCCGCGGCCCCGATCTGGCCCGTGATCAGGACGGGTGCCAGCTCAGCCGCGAGATCCGGCCCGAGCGTGCGCACGATGGACCGCAAGTGCTGGGACGCGAGCACCTCCGTCGGTGCCAGCAGCGCGGCCTGTCCCCCGCTCTCAGCAACCTGCAGCATCGCCCTGAGCGCGACCAGCGTCTTACCCGACCCGACCTCACCCTGAACGAGGCGATTCATCGGGTGCGAGCCAGAGAGGTCATCCGTAATCTGTTGACCGACCGCGCGCTGGTCATCGGTGAGGGTAAAACTCAGCTGCGAATCGAATCGCTGGAGGATGCCCCCCTCACGCGGCGGACGCGGGGTCGCCGCCTGCTGGGCGAGGGCCGCCCTCCGCTCCAGCAGCGCCGTCTGCAGCAGAAACGCCTCCTGAAACCGCAGGGCATCGCGCGCGGCCTCCCACTCGCCTGTGGCCTGCGGCTGGTGAATCTGCTTCAGCGCCTGCCCGTGGGTGAGCATCGATTCCTCCAGGCGAACCTGTAGCGGTACCGGGTCTGGGATCGTGGTGAGGTCGGAAGGCAGGCTCTCGAAGATGAGCTTTATCGAGCGCTGCAGGCTCCAGCTCGTCACGGTGCCCGTCGCCGGATAAATGGGGATCGGGGTGTCGACGAAGCGGCTCGCCTTGTTGTCGGCATCCGTTTCGTGATCGTCGAAGAGCTCGTACATCGGATGGGTCAGCTGATAGGAGCCACGGTATTCGCTCACCTTGCCCGAGAAGATAGCCCTCGTGCCGACGTGTAGCTCTTTCGCCCGCCATGATTGATTGAAAAACGTGAGCGTGAGGATGCCGGTGCCATCGGTGATCTTCACCTCAAATATGCTGCCCCGCTTGTTGCGCATTGACCGTTCGCGCACATCGCGCACCTCCGCGACGATGGTCACCGTCTCGCCCTTCGGCAGGTGCGCCAGCGCCGTCAGCTCACCCTTGCTGGCGTAGCGGCGCGGGTAATGGGATAGCAGCTGCGCGACGCTGGTGTAGCCGAAAGCCTTCTCGATGGCCGATGCCGTGCGCCCACCCAGGATCTTCACGAGGGACGTTTCGAGGCTGGTATCGGTCACGATTCAACTGTATCGCGTGCCGGTGACAGCGTGCCTTCCGTCTCTCAAGATGCTCGGAACTACTCGCCACATTCGATAGCATCAGCGGTGTCTGGGCCGCCTTCCGCGCATTCTCATCCATCGAGGCCGCCCGCTCACGAAACTCTGGCTCCTGCGTGAGGGGTTCGATAACGGATGCTCGTGGCCGAGTTAGCAACATAATTCGCAGCTATTCGTCATCGCCCGTTGGTACCGGCGGTCTTCTGCTTACTCGGAGACCCGAGTCAGCATCCCTTCAGGGATTTCAGGGACCTTCCCCGGCCAAGCTCCGAGATTGCTCTCTGCATCGGAGGAATCTACTCGTACACTGAAAAAAAGCTTGCCGGGTTCTCCCTCCACAGTCTTAAAGCCTGCCTTCTGTAAGGCAGAGATTCCACCCCAATCTCGTACAACAGGTTCGTCCTCAAAGCTGACATAGAGCACAATCGACGAATTGATTTTTGTGTTGTTCGCTGACCATCCCAGAGACACTAACCATTTCGCAAAGGTATCGGGATCAGAGA
>JBBAQX010000079.1:0-19376 GCA_040400085.1 Lysinibacter sp.
GCTTCTGGCGTTGTTCGAGGGGTATTTCAGTCCGCGCAGTCGAGCAGAGAACACCCACCCCAACAACAACACCACCAGCACTGGCACTGGCACTGACGCCAATACCGGTGCTGGTGCGGCGAGTGACGAACCGTCAGATCCCCGAACGCACCCACAGAAAATGCATGACCTCCTCGGAATCGTCCTCGACGTCGCCGCGCGCAGCGCCCACGCTCCCACCGTGGGCGGTAACGCCCCCGTCGTCAGCGTCAGTGTGCGCCTGTCAGACCTGATACCCACCATGCAGGGTGGGAGCGACGATTCCCCGCCAGGAGCACAACCAGGTTCCCCGCCCGGCACCGGCCTCGGCTCAATCGACGGGCTCACCGACCCCGTCAGCCTCGCCACCGTCCGCCGCTTCGCGTGCGCCGGAGGAATCCAACAGATTCTCCTGAGCGACACCGGCCGGATCCTGCAACTCGGGTCTCCCGAGCGGTGTTTCACTCCGTCTCAACGCAAAGCGATCAGCCTCCGCGACGGCGGCTGCGTCATCCCCGGCTGCATGATCCCCGCGGGCTGGTGCGAAGTACACCACGTTACCCCGCACTCACACGGAGGACCCACCCACACCGACAACGGCGTCCTCCTCTGCGCAGCACACCACCGGACAATCGACCACAGCGGATGGGACATCACCATGCCGGGCGGTGTGCCCCACCTCACACCACCACGATGGATCGACCTCGACCAGAAAACACACCGCCATATCAATCACCGAAACTAACAACACCGCCACGTCAATATGCGAAACTAACGCGCTACGATTCTAAACAGTGTTTTTAACGCTATGCGCATTTCATGAGGTCTCCAATAGGTGAAAACAAGTTTTACCCGATTCACAACTGAATAGCGGGGATCTACTGTCGACCTCACACCACATCTTTATCTATCTGTACCAGGATTCTCTGCGTACAGATCGGTTACGAGCGGAACAAGCTTGGGATCATGAAACTCATAACCGTCGCCGACAAGTCGATCGGGTTCTACAAATTGGTCCGAGAGTAAGAGCTCTTTTGCGGCATCGCCGAGCGCTGCGACAAGCGCAAATCGTGGGGTGGGAAGCCAATATGGGCGATGCGCAGCGTGAGCAACTGCGCGGACAAGCGTCGATGCAGAAGTCTGTTCAGGGCTCGCTAGATTCACGGGACCGACGATACTGGAATGCATCAGATGTAGCTGGGCATCCACATGATCACGAAGGCTGATCCACGGCCAATACTGTGTCCCAGCGCCGAGGGGCCCGGCGGCGCCCAGCTTAGCAATTCGTTCGAGTATCGGTAAAACCCCGCCAGCCCGCGAGAGCACGACGCTGGTTCGGAGCGTGACGACTCTGACACCTTTCGGAGCGGTATGTGCGGCAGCTTCCCAATCAGCGCAGACATCGGAGAGAAAACCCGTCCCTCGAGCGGTGGATGCCGTTAGCTTTTCACCGGGGCGGTTACCGTAATAGCCAACACCCGAAGCGCTCAGAAACGATTTAGGGGGAGTGTCACATCGGTGCATCGCCTCGACCAGAGCATTGGTGGAGTCAATCCGTGACCGATAAATCTTCTGCTTATAACCGGCGGTCCACGGGAGATGGGATAGCGATGCCCCGGATAAGTTGACAACCACATCGACTCCGTCCATCGCCCTTCTATCAATCGTGCTCAAGGACGGATCCCACTGGTACTCGTTCTCTAGCCTCGGCGAGTGGCGCACGAGGCGGCGCACGGAGTACCCCTCAGCTGTTGCCCGTCCGATCAACGCCGTACCGATGAGGCCGGATGCGCCGGAGATCAGGAGCGTCGGCTTTGGGGAATTACGTGAATCGGTCGGAGAAAGATCGTTCTGGGAATCAGACATGATGCAAGACTATGACGCTACACATCCTGGAGCTAGCGTTGGGGTGCGGGGTGTCCTGATTCGGGCCAGGAGTGTGCGGCGAGCTGCCAGCGTGTCCTGGGCGGAGCACCATGCACCCTGCTATCTTGTAGGGCATGACGAAAACCGCACTTATCACGGGGGCAACAGCCGGCATCGGCGCCGAGTTTGCCCGCCAACTTGCAGCGCAGCAATGGAACCTTGTTCTTGTCTCGCGCAAAGCTGAGCGGTTAAGCCAATCTGTGGACGATCTGAGCATCCGCTATGGTGTGGTCGTTGAGGCGCTCGTGGCCGATCTGACGAATCGTGAGCACCTGGCAATCGTAGAAGATCGTTTAAGGGATGATGAGAAACCCATCGACCTGTTGATTAACAATGCTGGCTTCGGTCTGAAAAATCCCTTCGACGAAAATGGGCTGGCACGAGAGCAAGAACACCTTGATGTTCTCGTTCAGGCTCCAATGAGGCTTACCCATGCGGCTCTCGGTAGCATGCTTGAACGGGCTTCGGGCCGCATCATCAACATTGCCTCTGTCGCCGGGTTCATCCCTCGCGGAACATATGGCGCCAGTAAAGCCTGGGTCATTAGCTTTAGTCGATGGGCCAATATCTTTTACCGGGGCAGGGGAGTTCGAGTGACGGCTGTCTGCCCCGGCTTCGTGAGAACGGAATTTCACGAACGGATGCGTGTAACTACCACGAACATACCCGATTGGATGTGGCTTACTACGGAGCAGGTAGTGAGGGAAGGTTTGCGGGATAACCTCAAAGGACGCGCGATCTCTGTCCCATCTGTGCGTTACAAAGCAGCAGTTGCCCTCACAAAGGTTCTCCCAGCCCGATTTGTCGCGGAGCAAGGTAAGCGAGGGCGCTGAAATATATGTATCAGGCTTTCATCTCACCTCGTCCCAGCCTCCGCAATCACAGAGGGGATGCTTGCTAACCGCCGCATACGACACATCGCCGGAACTCTGGTCAATGGTTGCGGTTCGGCCCAGGATCCTGACCGGTGAATCCGCCCAATCAATAGTGCCTTTATCAACGCGACTCTCGACAAAGTCGCGGATATTTGAGACCAGAATAGCAGCGGATAGGGCAACAAGATCACCCCGAAGCGTCGGAGCTGTGCACGTTATCGCCTGCGTGGCAATCGCCGGCCAGGCAGGGTCAGAATCTCTACGGTGCATATCGTAACAAAATAAGCAGGAGGTTGTGCCGGGTACGACTAGTGGACCAACCGTTACTGAGCTATCCGAGAAAATTATTGGAACATGCGGAGTGTCGTTTCGCATCCATTCTCGATACTGCTGCGGTCGGATCGCATAGTTGCTGCTCAACACTACGAGAGTAGGTTGGACGCTGATACCCGCTTTCTCTCCGTCTCTTGGGGACAGTGGCGTCTGGTCCTCGGGCAGCACGTGAATTCCAGATAGTTCGAGGGCTGACCTCACAATACCCTTGTCAATTGAGCTTGGATGCACCCACACCGGTAATGGCGTACGCCTACCTTCGTCGGTAACAGGGGCAATGCCCTTGTTCTTAATGAGGACAGGATCGAGCGAGCGCACCAAACTATTGACCCGTTCCACTGTGACCCCGAGCGTTCGACCAAAGTAGCGCAGGGAGCTAACCTGCACACCGCTTGTGAGGAGCCGGATTATCTGTTCGTCTGCCTCATCGACATCACGAACCAGTGCGCGCGGCGAGTCGACTCCGCATTGAAGCGTATCTGTTGATCGCCAGACGAGCGGCCATTGTGGGTCAAGACGTAGGTGCATGGCACTAGGGTGCCATGCAACGTACTTTTGCGAAGAATCCTATCCACAGATAAGCGCCGATTGGTTACGTGCTCGACGGAATCTACTGCGGAGAATCGGGGTTTTCGTCCGCGGAAATAATCCCTCCGTGATCGTTCTCCACAGGCCTATTCTCGTTGTTCCCGCTGAGTAAGTCTGCGAGCGCCTGGTCAAAATCGTTCTCTGACTGGTCCGGGGCCGCCCCCTCGATCAGCCCGAGCCTTGCGAGGAGTAGCTCGGGGTTATCAATCTCTTCCGACGTAGGCAAGATATCCGGGTGATCCCAAATGTCATCGCGAACGGATGCCCCGCCCAACTCGGTCAGTCGCGTCCACATTATCGCTGCCTCGCGTAGCCGCCGGGGGCGTAGCTCGAGGCCGACAAGCGTCGAGAAGGCAGACTCTGCGGGGCCTCCTGTTGCCCGCCTTCGGCGTACCGTCTCTGCGATGGCAGCTGCCTTCGGGAGGCGGGAGGTGGCGTTTGCGGTGACTACGTCTACCCACCCCTCGATGAGAGCCAGCATGCTCTCCAACCGAGAGTGGGCAGCGAGCTGGGCATCCGTCTTTTCCGGAATAAATGCACCGGTTGTCAAAGCATTGCGCAGTTCTTCGGAGTTTGAGGGGTCGAATTCGGTAGCGAACTCTTCAAGGCGGGTCATATCAATGTGAATGCCGCGTGCGTAATCGGTGATTGCGCTGATGAGGTGGAGACGTAGCCACTTTGCGTGCCGGAAGAGCCTGGCATGTGCGAGTTCTCTCACAGCTAGGTAAAGCCTGATCTGGTCAATCGGAACATCGAGTCCATCAGCAAACTCTGCAACGTTTTCCGGGAGAAGCGTTGCGATATCGTGCTCTATGAGCGGCACCCCGATGTCCCCGCCCGAGACAACTTCCTGCGAGAGCTGGCCAACGACCTGTCCCAGCTGGGTTGCGAACAATGCCCCGCCGATGTTCCTGATGAGCTTACTTGCTCCGCCGAGCGCGTCCTTCATTTCTTCGGGTGCATTTTCTTGCATCGCTCGGGTGAGTGCATTGGCAATGCTTAGCGCGACAGGTTCAGCGAGCGCGCTCCAGGTCGGCATAGTGCGGGTTATCCACTCTGTTCGTGTGAGCAGTTTGGGGGTTTCGCTGAGTTCTGTAATATCGGTGGCCTCGCTGAGCCAGAGGGCCGCTACCTGAAGTTCCTGGTCGAGCGCTATTCGTTCTTCGGGGGTGACCTCGCGTGTTTTGGGGAGTGCAATTGCTTTCGCATTGTTGAGCGACAGCGACCAATCAATCGAGTCGCCTTGCGTACTCATTGCCTGTTGCAAGTTAGCGAAGAGCGCAGCTATTGCCGCTGGGTCGTTCGGGAGACCGGCGGCCTGCGCGAATTGTGCGGGATCGATTGCCATGCCCTCGGGGAGCCCTTCGACGGGTTTACCCGCGAGGAGATCACGCAATATTTTCTGGAATTCGTCCTCTGGCGATAGGTTGTCGTCGCCGGTTGGAGTATTTTCAGCCATGGTTTGTCCTCGCTAACGTGTGCACTACGGCTGATTTTTGCCTGATGCGTCAGGATGCTTTCAGCCTTAACTCCTACGCTAACCTGAGCTGGCTCCGTTGATGCTGAAAAAGTTCCCATCGGAGCCGGATAGTGTTGTGCTAGCGGCGAACAGGTTAGTAATGCCCGGAAGGAAGCAAGTGTCAGACGAAAAGTATCACAGCCCCGAGGCTCAGACTGTGCTTAACGGGCAGCCGATTGGGTCGGCTGCTGCCCCCAACGGGCCTACCCGTAGCGGACGCCGTCGGTTGCCAACGTTGCTCACATTGGTTGCAGCTGCTGCCATCGCTATTTTGGCGCTGATGCCCTCTCCCTATGTGATTGAGCAGCCAGGCCCAGTTCACGACACGCTTGGTTCCACCACGATCGGTGGCAAGGATGTTCCGGTCATCGCAATCACAGGAACAGATACTTTCGACACGACGGGACGCCTCAATCTACTGACGGTTTCTCTCGTCGGTAACCCTGAGGAAACACCAAATTGGGTTACCGTCGCACTTTCCTGGTTTGATCCGTCCAAAACAGTCATTCCGATTGAACAGGTTTTCCCGCCAACTGTGACCTCAGAACAACGTGCAGAGGAAAATCAGACTCTGATGGTTAACTCCCAGCAGACGGCAATCGCTGCTGCACTGAACCAGCAGAAGATACCGTTCACCACAGATCTGACTGTGGGATCTGTGACAAAGGGCAGCCCAGCTGACGGAGCCCTGCAGGTGAACGACATCGTTAAATCGGTGAATGGTGAGACCGTGAGTAATGTAGCTCAGATGCGGTCAAAGCTTGACGCGAATGGCACAGATAAGCCAGCGATTATTAGCATTGTTCGGGGAGGAGTCCCGCTTGATGTTTCCATCGTGCCGACTACTGCCGAGGCAAATAATGGCCAAAAAATTATCGTTGTGGGCGTAGGTATTACAGAGGTTTATGCTTTTCCCTTTGATGTGACAATTCACCTCGATAGGGTTGGCGGGCCGAGCGCGGGGATGATGTTCGCGCTCGGAATAATTGACAAGATAACACCCGAGGATCTTGCGGGCGGAAAGAATGTTGCGGGAACCGGAACGATCGAAGCTGACGGAACGGTCGGGGCAATAGGTGGTGTTCGTCAGAAATTTTTTGCGGCGAATGCCGAAGGTGCGACCGTTTTTCTAATCCCTCGGGAGAATTGTTCCGAGCTCGGTGATGGTCTGCCCGGTGGGACTGAGATCTATGCCGTAGAAAAGCTTTCGGACTCGATAAATATTCTGTCGACTCTCAAAAACGGCGCCGATACGTCATCGCTGCCACGCTGCCCGACCAACAACGGGTAGAGTTGATTCTTGACCGCTACAACCGATGAAGAGGCCTCAGTTGACTACTGCCGCAGATAGCCGCCCAGAGACTACACAAAAACGACGTTCTCCTCTCATACTCACTGCCGTGATCATAGGGATTTTGCTCGTAGCATTCCTAGCGCTCTCGGGAGTATTTGCCGATGTGCTGTGGTTCCAGCAACTCGGTTTCTTCAACGTGATGGCGACACAGTGGATCGCGTCTATTTCACTTTTCCTCATCGGTTTCCTTGCCATGGCTGTTCCGGTCTATCTGGCCATAGAGTTCAGCTATCGCAAGCGGCCGGTTTACGCCAAACTGAATGCACAGCTTGATAGGTATCAGGAAGTTATTGAGCCGTTGCGGAAGCTTGCTTCCTTTGGCATCCCTATCGTCTTCGGTATCTTCGCGGGCCTGTCTGCGGCTACCCGATGGGAATCTGTTCTGGTGTGGTTGAACCGCACACCAGCCGGCGTTACGGATCCTCAATTCGGTCTTGACGTATCGTTTTATATGTTTGAGCTTCCCTTCTACCGAGGGATTGCCGCTTTTATCTCCGCAGTTATCCTTGTCTGCCTGATCGCATCGATCGCGACTTCTTATCTTTACGGTGGGCTTTCAATCACTGGTAGGGATTTTCGGGTATCAAAGAGCGCTCGCATCCAAATCGCGATTCTTGCGGCGCTTTATCTTCTGGTCCAGGGGGCAAGTTTCTGGCTTGACCAGTACGCAACCTTGACCTCCGAGAGCAGCCTCATCACTGGTGCTGGGTATACAGAGGTTCACGCAACAATTCCAAGCAAGGCGATTATGGCAGGGATCGCTGTGCTCGTCGCGGTGCTCTTCCTTGTGACTGCTGTCAATGGTCGCTGGCGGTTGCCTATCGTCGGAACCGCTCTGTTGATTGTCAGCAGCCTGGTGATTGGGAATCTATACCCCTGGGTAGTTCAGAGGTTCCAGGTGCTTCCAAGCGAAAAGTCGCTCGAGTCGGAGTTCATCCAAAGAAATATTGACAGCACTCGAGATGCTTATGGACTGTCTGATGTAGTTGTCGAGGCGTACGATGCGATCACCACAGCCGAGCCTGGTGCCCTCCGGAACGATGCAGTGACGACGGCTAACATTCGTATCCTTGACCCGAGCATTGTATCGCCCACTGTGGCTCAGCTCGAACAGGTCAAACCGTATTACAAGTTTTCTAAGCACCTTGATGTTGATCGTTATACGATCGATGGTGCCGTCCAGGATGCCGTGGTTGGCGTCCGTGAGGTGAACGCAGCTAACCAAGACGGATGGGTGAACCAGACACTGGTCTACACACACGGTTACGGTCTCGTAGCGGCCTATGGAAATCAGCGTTCTGCTGATGGGCTACCCGTCTTCATGGAGTCGGAGATTCCGAGCACCGGAAAGCTGGGCGAGTTTCAGCCACGCGTGTATTTCGGTGAGTATTCGCCCGAGTATTCGATCGTCGGCGGAACAAAGAATAAAGACGTCGAGCTTGATTATCCGGCAGGCAAGGACGGGGAAAATCAGACGAGAACTACGTTCGAAGGCGACGGAGGACCCAAGCTGGATAACTTCTTCAAGCGTCTTATCTACGCTCTGAAGTTCCAATCCGAGCAGATCATCCTCTCCGACGATGTGTCAGATGGCTCTCAGATTCTTTATGATCGTGACCCACTGACCAGGGTTCAGAAGGCGGCGCCTTTCCTTAAACTGGATAGCGACCCCTACGCATCCATTGTTGACGGGAAAATGGTGTGGATCGTTGACGGTTACACCACCTCGGCGAATTACCCCTACTCCGAGGTAAAGGGTTTCAACAGCCTGATAGCCGACAGTTCCAACGGTCAGGCCGGGCTCGCCTTCGACGATATAAACTACATTCGTAACTCGGTCAAAGCGACCGTCGACGCCTACGACGGCTCGGTTAAACTTTATGCGTGGGACGAGAAAGATCCGATACTCAAGACCTGGATGAAAGTCTTCCCCGACACGATAAAGCCAGTCTCGGAGATGAGCGGTGATCTTTTGGCCCACGTCCGCTATCCGGCCGATCTCTTCAAGGCGCAGCGGGCGATCCTTGGCGACTATCACGTGACGGATGCCGGTGCCTTCTACTCCAAGGAGGACGCGTGGGTAACCCCCAACGATCCGGTTTCCAAGAGTACCGAGGCGCTGTTGCAGCCGCCATACTACCTCACCCTCTCGCCAGGTAAGAAAGCCGAGCCAACATACTCGATCTACTCCACGTATATCCCTAAGGGAACCAGTGATACCACGAGAAACGTGCTCACTGGTTACCTGACGGCGGATGCGAACGCCGGAAATACCGCAGGAAAGGTTGCTGACAGCTACGGAACGCTGAAACTCTTGACGCTACCAAAGGGAAATACCATCCCCGGACCGGGTCAGGTGCAGAACAACTTTACGACCGACAACCAGGTCTCGAGTGTTCTCAATATCCTTACCAACGGTGGCCAGACCGATGTGATCAGTGGAAACCTGCTCACCCTGCCGGTTGGTGGCGGATTGCTCTATGTGCAGCCCGTATACGTGAAGTCTAAGACGGAGACAAGCTTCCCCGTCCTGCAGAAAATCCTGGTGTCTTTCGGTGACAAGATCGCGTTCGAGGATACCCTGGATGCTGCACTTGATCAGCTTTTCGGAGGAGACTCGGGTGCAACGGCAGGTGACATCGGTGCGCCGTCAACTTCTGATCCCGGAGCCGGAACGCCTCCTGCAACTACGCCTCCTGCGACAACGCCTCCTGCGACAACTCCCTCAACGCCACCGAATACAAACACTAATCTGCAGAGTGTTTTGCAGGAGATGAAAACGGCCTTGGCGGATCGTGATGCAGCACGGGTTGCGGGGGACTGGGCAAAGTTCGGTGAGGCGGATGCGCGGCTCCAAGCGGCGCTTACACAGGCTCTGGAACTCAGCAAGTAACGACCATCTGATAAGAAGGCTCGGGACTCACATCAGTGGGTGCCGGGCCTTCTGTGTTGAAGACGATGCCTTGATATCTTGTCCTCGAACGGAAATCTTGGTGGTAGTATCGTTGAAGCGAAGGGGAGTATCCCGTCTCGCCATATCCGTCAATACGTTCCACAACCAAGCCGTGGTTCCGGGTATGGCGCAGCCTCTAGTAGTGCTGGGGAGAGACTTTCGGTTGACAAGTGCACCCCGATTCTTATGGGTGCCTAACCGTGTAAAGGATTCCCGTGCCGTCTACTCTTCCCCTGTGGTTCGAGATAACATCTATGGTTGTTCTCACTATAGTTCTCATCGTCGACCTCGCACTTGTCGCAAAACGGCCCCACATTCCTTCAATGCGTGAGGCGAGCCTCTGGGTTGGTTTTTACGTCGGGCTAGCGTTGATATTTGCCGGTCTGATGTTCGTGATCGGGGATGCGCAGCACGCTTCTGAATTCCTCGCCGGGTGGCTCACCGAGTACAGCCTCAGCATTGATAATCTCTTTGTCTTTGTGATTATCATGGGCAAGTTTGCCGTGCCGAAGAAATATCAGCAAGAAGTTCTCATGATCGGGATTATCCTCGCACTCGTTTTGAGGGGGATTTTCATTCTCGTTGGAGTCCAGGTTATCGAGAACTTTAGCGCGATTTTCTATATTTTCGGCGCGTTCCTCGTCTATACCGCGTGGAAGCAGATCCTTCCCGAGAAGACTGAGGACGAGGGCAAAGAGAATTTCGTCGTCAGAAGCCTTCGTCGCCGGGTAAATATGACCGATGAATTTAGTGGAACTAAGTTTCGGGTTACTATCAACGGCACGAAGCATTGGACTCCGATGCTCCTGGTCTTCATCGCCATCGGTACCACCGACCTCCTCTTCGCCATCGACTCTATACCGGCGATTTTTGGTATCACTCAGAGCGCGTTTATCGTCTTCACCGCGAACGTGTTTGCCCTCATGGGACTGCGTCAGCTGTACTTCCTTCTGGGAGGACTTCTCGACCGTTTGGAGTACCTCAAATACGGCATCGCCGCCATCCTTGCCTTTATCGGCGTAAAGCTTGTCTTCCACGCGATGCATGTCAACGAATTGCCCTTTGTCAACAATGGAAACCCGATTGAGTGGGCTCCCGAGATCAGTACCTGGGTATCCCTCATCGTGATTATCGCATCCATGGCGGTGGCAACCGTTGCCAGTCTGATGAAGGCCCGAAGTGAGGAGAAATCCGGGGGAGAAAGGCTTCACCTGGGGCGTGACTAGAAACCCTAGTTGCTTCCCCTGCGGCTGATGCGTGGCTGAAGTTAAGCTGTGGCATATGCGGAACATGCAGAAACGGGTGCTATTCTGTGAGAATGCAGTTTTTACGGCTCCTTCTCCTTAGCGGCCGCGACGGGTCCTAGCTTCACGGACCGTCCCCGTCGCGGAGTTTTGTCGTGGCCCGATTAACTCTCACTCCACCCGTTGAAGAGTGGCGTGAACTACTCACGAGAAGAATGCACAATGACTCAACATAAAGCTACACATAACCCGCAGCAGGGTTCTGCTCCACGAACCCTGGCCGAGAAACTGTGGGATGACCACGTTGTCGTCCGAGGCGAAGATGGAACTCCCGATCTTATCTATATCGATCTTCACCTGGTGCACGAGGTAACCAGTCCTCAAGCGTTTGATGGCCTGAGGATGGCCGACCGTCCCTTGCGGCGCGTCGACCTCACCATCGCCACAGAGGACCACAATACGCCGACCATCAATATCGATAAAGAGATCGCAGACCCCACGAGTCGCATCCAAATCGAGACGCTCCGCAAGAACTGCGCCGAGTTTGGCGTGCGGCTCCACTCGCTCGGCGACAAAGAGCAGGGAATCGTTCACGTTGTCGGTCCGCAGCTGGGTCTCACGATGCCCGGAATGACTGTGGTCTGTGGTGATTCACACACCTCAACTCACGGCGCTTTCGGGGCGATGGCCTTCGGCATCGGCACGAGCGAGGTCGAGCATGTCATGGCCACCCAAACCCTGCCTTTGAAGCCCTTCAAAACTATGGCTATCAACGTTGACGGCGAGTTGCGCCCCGGAGTCACCGCGAAGGATATCATTCTCGCTGTCATCGCCAAGATTGGTACCGGCGGTGGACAGGGATACGTGCTGGAATATCGCGGCTCTGCAATACGTTCTCTCTCGATGGAGGGACGGATGACGATCTGCAATATGTCAATCGAGGCTGGCGCGCGCGCCGGAATGGTTGCCCCAGACGAAACAACCTTCGAGTATGTCAAGGGACGCGACCATGCGCCCGCTGGCCAGGACTGGGACGATGCGATTGCGTATTGGAAGACCCTTCCCACAGACGAAGGCGCCACTTTCGACGCTGAGATCTTCCTCGACGCGAGCGAGCTTGAGCCCTTCGTTACCTGGGGAACAAACCCCGGCCAGGGCGTTCTGCTGAGCGAGTCAGTTCCCAATCCCGCAGATATCGAAGACCCCAACGAACGCAGCAACGCCGAACGGGCTCTCGAATACATGGATCTTAAAGCCGGGACCCCCATGAAAGACATCCGTGTGGATACAGTCTTTCTCGGTTCCTGCACAAATAGCCGGGTAGAGGATCTGACGGCCGCTGCGGAAATCATCAAGGGCAAAAAGAAGGCGGACAATATCCGCATGATGGTTGTCCCCGGGTCTGCCCGGGTTCGCCTCGAAGCAGAGGCGATGGGCCTCGACAAAATATTTAAAGATTTCGGAGCTGAATGGCGCTTCGCCGGGTGTTCCATGTGCCTGGGAATGAACCCTGACCAGCTGGAGCCAGGTGAGCGTTGCGCATCCACCAGCAATCGAAACTTCGAGGGACGCCAAGGAAAGGGCGGACGCACCCACCTGGTATCGCCGCTGGTCGCCGCCGCAACGGCAATCCGAGGAACCCTGTCCAGCCCCTGGGATTTGGAACAGGATGCCGCAAACGGAAATAGTCACGATGCAACGGCCACCGAGGCAGCAACGGCATCCGAGGGAAAGGTCAGCGCATAATGGAAAAATTCACCACCTTCACAGGCATTGCAGCGCCGCTGAAACGGTCCAATGTTGATACCGATCAGATCATCCCCGCTGTCTACCTCAAGCGAGTCACAAAGACGGGATTTGACGACGCCCTGTTTGCCCGGTGGCGTCAGGACCCGGATTTTGTGTTAAATCAGGAGCAATTTCTGGGGGCATCCGTTCTTGTTGCCGGTCCTGATTTTGGCACCGGTTCGTCCCGTGAGCACGCCGTGTGGGCGCTCCGTGACTTCGGCTTTAGAGCCGTCTTAAGCTCGCGTTTTGGCGATATCTTCCGCGGAAACTCAGGAAAGCAGGGTTTGCTTGCCGCACAGGTAGACGAAGCTGAAATAGAAAAAATCTGGTCTGCTATCGACGCCAATCCGGGCGCGGAGGTCACCATCAGTCTCGAGGATCGGATTGCTTCGATCGCCGACCTGAGAGTGGCATTCGACATCGACGACTACACTAGATGGCGATTGATGGAAGGCCTGGACGATATTGCCCTGACCCTCCGCAACGAAGAGAAAATCACAGAATTTGAAGCGCGTCGCCAGTCATGGCGACCCCGAACACTACCGGTGAAATAAATTTTGACACATACAATAAACGAAGACCTCGCCTCAGATGCTCAGAAAGCCGGAGCGAGGGTAGGTCTGGCATCCGACCAGATCATCATCAACGGCGGACGCCCCCTACGCGGGCGAATCGAGGTGCGCGGCGCTAAGAACCTGGCGACCAAAGCCATGGTTGCCGCCCTGCTTGGTCAGACCCCGAGCCTCCTGCGCAACGTTCCCAATATCAGCGATGTTCGTGTCGTGGCTGGTCTCCTCGCTCTTCATGGCGTCCAGATCACCAAGGGCGAGCAGCCGGGGGACTACATCCTTGACCCCAGCAATGTCGAGTCTGCCCACATGGCAGACATCGATGCGCATGCTGGTAGCTCGCGCATTCCGATCCTGTTCTGCGGTCCTCTTCTGCATCGCCTGGGAGAGGCTTTTATCCCTGACCTCGGCGGATGCCGCATCGGCGACCGTCCTATCGACTTCCACCTTGACGCCCTTCGTAAGTTCGGCGCCGTTGTTGAGAAGCTTCCGAGCGGCATTCGGATGACGGCACCCAACGGTCTTCACGGCGCCGACATCGAGCTCCCGTACCCCAGCGTCGGCGCCACTGAGCAGGTACTGCTCACGTCCGTCCTGGCTGCGGGAACAACTGAGCTGAAGAATGCAGCCATCGAGCCAGAGATCATGGATCTGATCGCTATCTTGCAGAAGATGGGCGCCATCATCAACGTGGAACCCAATCGCGTGATCTTCATTGAAGGTGTTAAAGAGCTCCACGGTTACAAGCACTCTGCGATCTTTGACCGTAACGAGGCCGCATCCTGGGCCGCGGCGGCTCTCGCGACAGAAGGTGACATCTTCGTCGGCGGGGCTCGCCAGGAAGAGATGATGACCTTCCTGAACATCTTCCGCAAGGTGGGTGGGGCATTCGAAATTGAGGATGACGGAATCCGTTTCTACCACCCGGGCGGGGAGCTCAAGCCCGTTGTCATCGAGACGGATGTGCACCCCGGATTCATGACCGATTGGCAGCAGCCTCTCGTGGTCGCGCTAACCAAGGCTCAGGGAACGTCTACCATCCACGAGACGGTCTATGAGAATCGATTCGGATTTACGGATGCCCTCAACAAGATGGGTGCAGACATTACGGTATACAAGGAAGGCCTCGAAGGCTACAAGCGCCGCGTTGCGCGCCGTGATTTTGAACAGGCCGCCGTCATCACCGGTCCGACGAAACTCACAGGAGCAGACGTCGAGGTTCCCGATCTGCGTGGCGGGTTTAGCCACCTGATTGCAGCGCTCACCGCGGAGGGCCAGTCCACGGTCAGCAATGTGGGCATCATCTCTCGTGGATACGAGGACTTCATTGGTAAGCTCCGCGCGCTTGGCGCGGACTTCATCTTCGAATCCTAAAGAAATCTTTCGTAGTAAAGCGAATACGGTCCTGCTGTTTGCGGGGCCGTATTCGCGTTTGCGGATGATTTCACATGTGGCTCACCGGAACACATGCACCCGGGCGACTGTCGATAGGGAATAATCAATAGGGTGTCTCAACCTCAAAATGTATCTCGGAAGCGAAGCCGGGAAAAATTTCGCCCTTCGATGTTCTGGGTGCTCGCTTTTCTGATCATCCCACTGTGGAGTCTCATCGTGGGATATCGCTATGTGGACCGAGACAAACTGCCTCGCGAAGGGGCATTCATTCTGTCTCCTAATCACTACAGCGAGATTGACCCCGTCGTAATGGGTGCCGCAGTATGGCATATGGGTCGGGCTCCACGCTTCATGGCGAAGGCCAGCCTGTTCAAGATTCCCGTGGTTGGCTGGCTCCTTCGTAAATCCGGTCAAATTCCCGTTGAACGTTCCGGAGGAAGCGGATCATCAGCCCCTATTCGCGCAGCTCAGGAACTCGTGGAGAAAGGCCGTGGGGTCATAATCTATCCCGAAGGCTCGCTCACGCGCGACCCTGATCTCTGGCCTATGCGCGGTAAGACGGGCGCCGTAAGGCTCGCCCTGCAATACGGCATTCCGCTGATACCGAGCGCCCACTGGGGTACCCAGAACTTGATGCCCCGATACGGAAAGAAAATCCACCCGTTTCCGCGGAAGAGAATCACCGTGATTGTTGGCGACCCGATCGACCTCTCTGACTTCGCTGGTAAGACCATCGATCAGAAAATCGTGACTGAGGCTACAGACCGGCTGATGTCCGCAATATCTGAGCTTCTCGGTCGCCTGAGAAACGAGACGCCCCCGCCAGAGCGGTGGGACCCGAGTAGGAATAATCAGACAGAAACGGGTAAGTTTTGAGACCTCGTACGAAGGCATCCGTTCCTCGACATACACAGGGCCGCAGGGTTGCCGTTGTCGGCGCGGGAAGCTGGGGAACGAGCTTCGCTAAGGTGCTCGGCGATGCTGGCTGCGATGTCGTCATGTGGGCGAGGCGTCCAGAGGTGGCGCAGGAAATCTCCGTAGCAAAGCGCAATAGCGCCTATCTACCCGGTATTAACCTGCCGCGTTCTGTCACGGCGACGAGCGACCTTGCAGAGGCGGTAACCGGGGCATCCCTCGTTTTCCTGGCGGTTCCCAGTCAGACCCTGCGCGAGAATCTCCGCGCGCTTGAGCCAGCACTCTCTGAGGATGCTGCGCTCGTCAGCCTGATGAAGGGCGTCGAAAAGGGCACTAATTTGCGTATGAGTCAGGTTATTGAGGAAACCCTCGATATGGATCCGGATAGGATCGCGGTGGTCTCCGGCCCGAACCTGGCGCTCGAGATAGCCCAGGAGCAGCCGACCGCCGCTGTGGCGTCGTCGCGCAGCCTCGAACTGGCTCAGACCGTGGCAATGGCATCTGCGGCACCGTACTTCAAAACTTTTGTGAATGTGGACGTGATCGGCACCGAATTCGGCGGGGTGTTGAAAAACCTGATCGCTCTGGCCATCGGTATCGTGGACGGAGTCGGATACGGTGAAAACACCAAGGCCTCCATCATCACCCGCGGGCTGGTCGAGATGACTGATTTCGCCGTCGCATTCGGCGCGGAGCCCCCGACGCTGCAGGGACTAGCCGGGCTCGGTGACCTGATCGCGACCTGCCAGTCGCCGCTGTCGCGTAACAACACCGCCGGGCGTCTGCTCGGCCAAGGGCTCTCGCTCGCGGACATCGTCAAACAGATGAACCAGACGGCGGAGGGGGTTTCCTCCGTTGCCCCCGTGCTCGCTCTTGCCCGCAGCCGGGGAGTCGAGATGCCGATTGTGGAGCAGGTGTCCATGGTTATTGACGGTGTCTTGCCGCCTAAGGATCTCGGGCCGCACCTGACAACCGAAGACGGGATCCCGAAGCCGGAAAGCCCCGATTCCATTCCAGCACCTACGCGGGGTTGGAAAAAATTCGTGAGATCTTTTAAGAACAGTTGATGAGGAGCTGATCATGACCGAGCAGAATACAGATAACACCGGCGCGTCCTCGACCAAGATACTTCCCACGATTTCGCCCAAGATCAGGGTAGTGCTACTTTTTGGTGGACGCTCGAGCGAGCATCAGATCAGCTGCGCAACGGCCAGCGGCGTTCTTTCCGCCATTGATCGAACTCGCTTCGACGTTATCCCCGTCGGGATCACCTCCGACGGTGCATTCGTTCTCGAAGAGGATAATGCCGCCAAATTTGCCCTCAACCCGTCGAACATGCCCAGCGTCCTCGACAACGGTAGCCGCGTGAGCTGGCCGCAGAGCGCCACGAGCCGCGAGCTCACGGTGACGGAGGCCGACGGATCGTCGCGTTCGCTTGGCCAGATTGATGTGGTGTTCCCCGTCTTGCACGGACCGTTCGGCGAGGACGGCACAATCCAGGGGATGCTGGAATTGTTCTCCATTCCCTTTGTCGGCTGCGGAGTGCTCGCATCGTCCCTCGGTATGGATAAGCACTTCACCAAGCTCGTCTTTCAGAAGGCAGGGATCGCGGTCGCGCCCTGGCACACCGTTAACCAATCCGATGTCCTGCGCGACCCTAGCGTCGCGGTCCGTGCCGTCGAGAAGCTTCGCCTGCCGGTATTTGTGAAGCCCTCCCGCGCCGGTTCGAGCGTCGGGGTGAGCAAGGTGTCATCTTTCGATGAATTGGATGCTGCGCTCGCCACAGCATTCGAGTCAGACTCTCGGGTACTCATCGAGTCCGCCGTTGTCGGACGAGAGGTCGAGCTGGCAGTTCTTGAGGGACGGAGGGGCGAACCCACCCGTGTCTCGGTGGCGGGCGAGGTCATCATGACCGGGCGCGGCTTCTACGATTTCGATTCGAAATACTTGGACGCTCCGGGCATAGAGCTGGCGTGCCCCGCGGACCTCACCGATGCCGAGCTTGCTGAGTTGCAGTCTCAGGCCGCGCTTGCCTTCGATTCCATTGATGGGCGCGGACTGTCGAGGGTTGATTTCTTCCTCACCGAAGACGGCCCCGTGATCAATGAGATCAACACGATGCCCGGCTTCACCCCGATCTCGATGTTCCCCACCTGCTGGCAGGCGTCGGGCGTGAGCTATCCCGAGCTGATCACCGAACTGATCACACTGGCGACGCAGGAGTAAACCTGCCCTGGGTTACCCGTTGTTCTGAATGTTGTTCAGGTCTCGGGTTGAAGTGCATGCGCGTTCTTGGGTCAGTCGCTTGGCGCTCGTCTCGAGGTCGATCAGCACGTTCGTCGGGTTGACCGGGATCTGAGCATCCGAGTCGACAAAACCATTGGTGTCGATAACTATTTCCAGCCCGGGGCTACGCCCATAAGCCTCGAACCGGTAGAGCGGCGCGCGGGAATCATCCATGATCCAGTCGACCCCGTTAATGGTCGTACAGGGGAGGTCGGTCGGGCCGCTCGGAGTTATTCCGCAGTACAGGAGCACATTGGCGGGTTCGCCCCAGGCTGAGGTCGCCTGCGCGTTCGTGTGGCGGATGTTCATATCGGCGACGACGGACGGGAGGCGCACGATCAGATTGGCGCAGTCGGGGTTGTTGGAATCTGCGGCGGGTTCCAGTGGCACATCGCTTGCGCAACCAGCGATGCCGAGGAGGAGAAGCGCGGAACTGCCGATGCCGATCAGTGAACGCGTTCTGCGGAGGGTCCGAGTGGCGGGTCGAATGGGGTTTTGCACTACTTCAGGCTACCGTGTGTTTATGCCCCGAGCCGCACAGAACCCTGAACGTCCTGTCTCTGACCTGTCCGAGGGGGAGCTTCTCGCTCATATTCTGGAGCAGTTTCGCCCCGCATCCACCTGTCTTGTCGGTCCGGGGGACGACGCGGCTGTCCTGGTTCCGCGCGGAAACACCGTGATCACCACCGACATGATGATCGAGGGCCCCGACTTTCGCCGTGCCTGGCACTCCGGATTCGAGCTCGGGTGGAAGGCCGCGGCTACAAACCTCGCCGACGTCGCGGCGATGGGCGCGCGCCCGTCTGCGCTGACCGTGTCGCTGGCGATGCCCCCGAGCATCCCATTAGCGTATGTTATCGAGATCGCGCGTGGATTTGATGCCGCGTGCGCGACTCTCGCGCCGGGTTGCGGCGTGGTCGGGGGAGACCTATCGCGGTCGGAGGCGCTCACGATTGTCGTCACGGCGCTGGGAGATCTCGAGGGGCGCGAACCCGTGCTGCGTTCGGGCGCCCGCGTCGGCGATGTGGTGGCGGTTGCGGGTTCGCTTGGAGAGGCCGCCGCCGGCCTGCGCCTGCTTTTCGATCGATGCACGGATGCTCGGGGCCTAGCAACGGCGGAAGGCCTCCCCGATCTCTGGGCCGACGCCCCCGAGCTGCTGGCAGCCCAGCTCGCGCCGAGCCCCCCGATCCCGCTGGGAATCGATGCGGGCCGGGCCGGGGCATCATCGATGATGGATGTTTCGGACTCGCTCAGCCTCGACGCATCCCGTCTCGCCAGGGCCAGTGGGGTCGCGATCAACCTGTTTCGCACGCGCCTCGGCGAGTACGCGGACGATGCGTTGACCGGGGGTGAGGATCACGCGTTGCTCGCGACGTTCGCGCAGGCCAGCGTTCCGCAGGGCTTCCGCGTGATCGGTGAGGTCGTCGCCGGCCGCGGCATCACGCTCGACGGGGAACTTTATGAGCCGCGCGGTTGGGACCCCATCGCGGGGGTCGGGTCGCATTCTTGATCTCGTGTGCCGTCTTGTGCGCCGTCTCGTTTGCCCCAAATAGTAGGTTTTCCCTCTATGTCAGGCTGTGTGTGAGTCACTCTCTTACCAAAACGGCAGAGGA
>JBBAQX010000080.1:0-19236 GCA_040400085.1 Lysinibacter sp.
TGGCCGGCCCCGGCGGGGGGTCCCGAACGGGCCGCGACATACCCCCCCCTGGCCTGCCGTGAGAGCCGCCCTGGGCCTGCCAGATGACGTCCGGCGCCTCGGTCCGGCCGGAGCCGAAGGGCTTAGAATCAATCTGGTGGCCTCTGGTGCGGTCATCGATCCGAGTCGGGCCAGCCGAGCACGGCGCGGGGCATCGGTGGTTCGGACCATTCGCCGTCGTCGAACTCTTCGGGGTAGATGCCGGCCTGGTCGTCGTCGGCCTCGTCTTCGTCGTCCCAGTCGGGGTCGTACTCGAAGCCGCGGCGGGCCAGGGAATCCTCGAGCACCCCTTGGGATGCCAGGGCAGCGTCGATGTCGGCGCGCTCTTGGGCAACCCTTTCGGTCAGCTGCTCCCTTGCCTCGACCTGGGCAGCATCCTTGACATCAGGGTCGGCGCTCTCGAGTCGAGCCATCAGGGCCAACTGCGCGCGGCCGGGCTGGTGTTCGGCCTCGGCCACTCCGGTTGTCGAGACGCGAAGCGCCTTGGCCTTATGCGGCCTGTGTTTCGAATGGGATGCCAACGACTTGGGGTCGGTGCTCAGCCCTTCGCAGTATTCGTGGGACACCGGCCGCTCTTCGTGAGGGGTCACCTCTCGAAGATATCCGTCTGCTGTGCGTCCACGATGAACGCCCAGCATCTTGTTGGCCAGGGCGTTGAGTGTCTCGACAGGCTTGGCTCTCCACTCGCCGGTCTCGGCGTTGACCAGCTTCTGGGGAGCCTTGACGAGAGCACCGATCTTGCCACGATCAGACGCGGATAGTGTCTTACCCATTCGTATGCACCCTTAATTCCTCTTGTATAATATCGATTTGCATCAGCGGCGCCTTGTCCATCAAGGGATTGCGCTCATTAGCTATATCCTGGCTTTTGTGGTCCAACCAGACCTGCGCGGGGCATCGTGTCGGTCTCATCCGGTAGGGTCTTGGTGACCCTACCGCGCTGCTTATACGGACTAAATCCAGCCGCTTGGCAGTCGGCCGAGGCGATCTGCAGGGCCACGGTCGCTTCCTCGCAGTCGCGCTTCGCTCGGAGCTTGTCCTTCGGCTCCAGGGCATCGCGCTTGGCCAGATTGGCGCGACGTGCTCGGTCTTGAGCCTTAATCCACCGCTCGAAGAGCTTGTCGCGCAGCTTGTCGATGCTGCTGCCAGGGAGCAGGTCCAGGTAGGCCAGCCTGCAACCCGAGCAGGTCTCTTCCGGCTCGATGGCGCCAGGGCGCTTGAGCCTCTCGAGCTTGTCGCCAGTTCCCCAGTTGTCGCAGCCCCAGCACCTGCGTTCCCGGTCGAAGGTCTCGCAGCTGGTGCGCGACACCAGGTCGATGACCGCGGCCAGGGGGTCAATGCCGGGAACTCCGAGGTGGTCATAATGCCGACTGCGGCCGGCCATCGCCTCGATGTCGATCGAGTAGGTCTTGCGTTGCTTGAATGGTTTGTGTCTCACGGAATCTCCTATAAAACTTCGTCGAGTGCGGTAAAGAGGTCGTCTTCGTCGGGGTCGTCGAGGCGCGAACGCCGAGGGCTAGTCGGGGACTCTGTCGGTGGGGGAGGAGGGGCCAGGGCGGGCGCTGGAGCCGAGGTGAGCCTGGAGAGGAGCGCCTTCCTCTCGGCGAGTTCCTTCACGAGACCAGGCGGACGGTGGATGCGGAGGATCGCCTCGATCTGACGGATGCGGCCTTGAAGTTCCGCAATCTGCTCCGGGCTCGCCTGGGGTGCGGTGTTCGATTTTTGGGCGACGGCCATTCCGGAGGTTCCGGAGGTTCGGAGGTTCGAAGCTATGTCACCCTTATATATGTGTTTTCCTACGATCTCTCTATCTTCTTCTCTCTCTCTAGAGATATAGGGAATAACCTCCGGAACCTCCGGAATCCCAGCAATTATGCGCCCTGGAAGTTCCGGAGGTTTCCCGGAGGTTCCGCCAGAATCGCCACTTTTCGACCCAACCTCCGGCTTGGCGCCTGTTTCTCTGGATGCGGAAGAGCCGTACTTGATGATTCGGGCCGGAGGTTCCTCAAAAAGGGTGATCGGAACCTCCGGATTGTTCAATGCTGACTGTTCGATTTTTTCGATGGTCCAGGCGTTGGAATTGGTGGATGAAGACCGGCTCCTGAGGAGGCGATAGGCGCCTACTCGAGGGGTCGTGTCGGCGATGCGCTTGAGGTATTTCGCGAACTGCTGGATCTGGCGCTTGTCTGACCCGTTCAGGTCCACCTGAGGCGGCACCAGTTCGGCGGTTTCCACTGCTCTGAAGAGGAAATGGGTGTCAGCGTTCCGGACGAGGCCGTGACGAAGAACGATCTCGTCTATGATCTCGCGGCGTAAGCGTGCGGCTTCGTCGAGCTCGTCTCTGTGGCTTCTGGTAGTGCTCAAGAAGCCCGGAACGTCTAGATACTCCATCAAGCCACCCATCGATGAGGCCCATTCGCTGTAGCTGTTCAGCTTGGCGGTCCGTGAACGTGGCGAGCCGACGGAAACCCATCCCGCTACCAGAGTCAGGCAGGCCTCGATGAGCTCGCGTCGGTGCTCGATGATCCATTCTCCAAGGTCGTCTCGCTCGAACTCGCGCTGGTACCCACCCTCCAGGTCGCCCAGGTCGAACTTGATAGGCACAAGGCGACGGACCGCGTCCGCTTTTAGGTTGGGGGTGTTGGCCGTGATCATCCAGAGGATTCGGTTCGGGACCTTCGCCTTCTCGGACTTGCCGAGGATTCGGGGTTCGAGCCATCTACTGGTGAGGTACTGGAACAACCACGGGTAGTTCAGATCGCTCTCGATGTTGTCGATCAGGATGCCTTGGGCGCCGTCGATGAGGTTGGTGTCGAGGAGCTTGCGCATCTCTGTGCCCTGAGCTCGGGTGCTGGCGACCTCTTCGGAGACCTCAGGGACTCCGCCGAAAGCGATCAGGCCGATGCATTGTGCAAGGAAGGTTTTACCCGAGTCCGGCTGGTTTGCCCGGAACAGGTAGCCCGGGGATCGTGCGTTGATGATCTCGGCCATAAAGGGCTGGAGCAGTGCACAGAGTCCGTGGCAGCGATCGGCCTCGCCGGCGAAGGCGAACTCTCTAAAGAACTCCTGATTCAGAAAGGCGAGCTTTCGGAGTACCTCCGCCTTTGCCGGTGTCCTGTCGACACGGATACCGCGCAAAGCTGGCGCGTAATAGATGAAGCTGCCTGGATCGTAGCCGGGGGTCTGGACCAGTCGGCCCTTCTTGTCGAAGAACGGGATGTCGAGGACCTTGTGAAGCCGCGGGAAGACTTCTCCGCCTCCGACCAAGGCCGCCCCGGTTAGGTGCCGGTTCGGCCTGATGGGAGTGTCTTTTGGGTCTTCGCCTTCGTTCTTCGGCGGCTTCCGGTTGATGAGCTTCACCACCCTAGGAATCCGGAAAGCCAGTGTTTCGTGGGTTTGGATGGATATCTTTGTGCTGTCTTCCTCTGGAGTAACGCACACGACCTTTCCGCCACGGCTAAAGAAGTTGCCATCCTCCTTTAGGTACCGAATCAGGTCAGAATCTACGTTTTCTGGGTCTCGGTCATTGTTGACGACGATGGTCGGCTTCTTCCGTTTAGGTGGAGGATCGAGGGTGATATCCTGCCCCAGGATCTTGGCCAGTTCTTTGAAGTGCAGCAGCGTTTCTTCGATGCCCAGGCACTGGATCTCAAGGCCTGCTTCGATGGCGTCGTCCAACCCCTTCGGTTGGTCTTCGGAGTAGACCCCGCCCACCCAGCGGAGCAGGTGAGCATCCAGACCGGCTTTCCAGAGGGCCTGGAGACCGACCACGCTGGAATGGAATACGTGGGGCCGCCTGTCGCCATCTCCCGGCTTTGCGTGGTCGGCGTCCGGGGCGTAGAGCACCCGGCCCGACACGCGCTTCTCGATGAGGTCGATGCTCTTTGATACGGACCCGATGCCAGGCACTCCGATAGCGGTTGCCCCGTATTTCTCGGCGGCGGCCAGGGCCTTGAAGGCACCCTCAGTCACGATGATGTCTTCTGTAGTTCGGCTGGCGGGCTCAGCCACGAAGGCGGGCGGGAATATAGAGGCACCCTTGGTCTTGTCGGCATTGCTCCCGCCCGATATCCATTTGTAGCGCAGGCCGTTCTTGTCGGGCGTGTCGAGACGGAGCTGAAGGCCCTCGACGTGTCCGTCGATGATGTGAGGGATGATGATGCCTGGTCCGCTGGCAACGATGGTCGGACCGTCGGCACCTTTCACGAACCCAGGCACCCGGAATAGCTGTTCGCCAAACTCTTGATGGAGGGCGAGGGCGATCTTGGCGCGTTCTCCCTCGCCGGGCAAAGAACCGAAGCAGAGGGCCGAGAGCTGGCCGTCCGAAAGCCTGCGGTCGCCCGTCAGGTGGTCTCGGTGTGCGGGCGTGAGCAAACAGAGTTCCAGAGCGCGAGCGTAAACCGGCCGGTAGTCCTCGGGACGGGCCCGCTTGATCTCTTCCCTCTTCTGATGCTGGGGGGCGCTGGCGTCTGGCTTGTTGGGGGCCTCGGTGTACCAGACCACAAAATCCCCGATGGTGCCGTCGTTGCCGCGCTCGTGGACGTAGGCAGGTTCTTTGCCCTGGTCGGGTCGGTAGCATCTCCCACCCTTGCTTCCCTCCAGAACGTGGCAAAGGCGGGTGCTATCGCAGAGAGGGCAAGGGTTGCTCTTGCTGGCTCGGGGCCATTTGCCGCCGGCCATTTAGTGGAACCTCCGCGTGCGAGCTGCTTCGATAGCGGCATCGTGCTGAGTTTCCCAGATCTCGTCTCGGACCAGATTCTCGAAGGCTCCACCAGGTTCTGTCCCTGCGTGATGGCAGACACGCACAGGGCCGACCTTGGGCAGCCAGAAGTCGGGAACATACCAGCAGTCTTCCATCTGATAGCCCTCGAATTCATAATGCCATTCGATGCCCAGCACGTCGAAACAAATGGCCCACCGGGCCTCTAGCCGAGACCTAAACTGGATCCCCTTGTAGGTCGTCGGGATCGCCGCGATAGTCCTCATCCTAAAAATCTCCTTTTCGGTAGTCGATGATGGGCAACGCCAGGGACTCGGCCCGGATCGCCATCACGCGCGAATAAAAATCACCTGAACGAAGAAGGCCCACCTCAGTGAGTGAGGTGGGCCTTCCGTCCGCTGCTTTGCGAACGTCGTCAGGGTCTTTGAGTGGTATACTTTCGCGGTCCAGCGATCGCCGCAACGCTTCCCAATGCTGCCAGCTCAGGAGCCAGGTCCTGGACTTGTTGCAGTAGATGCGCTGAACAGCAATCAGCGACAGGCCGCCGCTCATTGCGTGAAGCATCAGTGTCCGCCGTTGGTTGTTGGGCTTGGCCCTGGTTGAGAACCTGGCGTCGTCGATGCGCGCGAAATCGATACGGTCGACCCTGGTCTCTTTGCACTCAACAAGGACAGAGAGGCCGTGAGGAGGCAGGCAAACCTGGATGTCGGCCGGCCGCACTGTATCCGGAATGCCGTCATCCCAGGATCGAATGAACTTGCAGCCTTCGATTGCGCGGAAAGCCTTGGTCATCTCACTATGGAGCTTGTGGCCGTGGGTCTTGCGCTTAGCTTGCTTCGCGTCGTGGTCGGCGATCAGGCGCGCGAAAAACTCATCGTCGTCGTGTTCGGGTACCATCAGGCGTACACCGCGGCTTTCCCACGGAGTGCGTCCAGCAGGTCGCGGACTAGGTAGTTCCCGCCCTGGTCAAGCCGGCTGTCGACCACGAACGAGCGCAGGCGTACCTTTCCGTCATACTTGAAGAGAAACTCGAACTCGACGAACGGGCCCTCCTTGGGTTCGACGTAGACCCGAACGTCACCGACCGTGGTCAAGTTGACGAAAGCCACTCTTTCCACGTCGAGCTGAAGGCTCTTGGCCCCAGAGTCCCAGAGCTTGATGGTCCAGGGCAGGCTGTCAGCTTGAAGGGCTTCGATGCACGGCCAGACAGCGGGGTAAGCGATCCTGAACTCGTCGAAAGTCATTGCGAATGTGTCCTTTCAGCGGCTAGCGGGGTCGACGAACAAGGGTCCGAAATAGCGATAGTGGGGGATGATGAGACTTCCTCAGAAGAGGGTGCATCCCCTGGTATGGATACTGGCATTTTTTCAAGTTCTAGTCGAGCGAGCTTCTCCCGATAGCCGCCGCCAAACAGAGGCCGAAGCCTGATGAGGGTCGGGTCCGGCCTGAACCAGGGCGCATCCGACCAGACCAAGCACTCGGAGAGCGGAACTCCGTAAAGCCGGACCAGCTGCGCAGCACTGATCCAGTGTCTGTCGTCGTCGGTGTCCGACCAGACGTAGTCGGGAACCAGAAGATATTTCTTCACCGGGCAGTCATAGCTCGACCTGCTGCTCCAGCTTTCGGGTTCGGGGATCACGGTTCATCATTTTCTGTTCCTTTCGAATTGTGTGGAATAAAGTTGTTGACGGGCTCCAGCGGCACCCAGTGGCTATCCACCATCGCGCGCCAGAAGTCCTGAGCCTCGGCCAAGGACTCGAATAACTCGAGTACGGCGATACTGGTCCAGCGCGGTAGCTGCACGGTCCACGCCAGCAAATAGCCGCCGGTCACGCTGTAGCAGCTCGGCCAGGGCCGGCACGGGTGCCAGTTGCGCACGTCCTCCCAGGCCAGCCGCGCGCTTCTGTCCATCTTGGATGAATGGTCGTTGTGATAGATGATGGTTTTTGTACTGGTGGTCATCAAGCGAGCCTCCGACGTCGGCGTCTGATACGGCGTACACGTGCCCTGGTCCGCATCCCAGGAGCCAGGCGCGCCCACGTCGGCCGATCACGAAGGGCAGTGGAAACGGCCGCCACCAGCTCAGCGATGGGCAGTTCATCCGCCAGCCTCTTGACCAGCGCCGGCTTGCGACCGATCAGCGGCAGCGCCCACTTGCGAAGGACCGCCAGCAGCTCGGTTCGCCACAACAGCCAGCCCAGGGCAATAGGGTCTCGAAGCGGGTTGATGCCGGGCATCTGAACGCAGGTCATCTCGCTGGCTTCGGCCACTAGAACGCAGGTCCAGGGCGGCACCAGCTCGAGAACCTTGAGGCAGTGCTTGGGGCCGCAGATGACGGTGACGGTGCCGAACACCTTGGAATAAGCCTCGAGCTGGGCCGGCAGCCGCTTGACCGTGTCCTTGTCGCTCTTTATCTCGTAGCCGTGGAGTTCGCGACCATCGAAAGCGGCCACGTCGACCCGGCACTTGCCGACCACGACCTCTTCCACGACCTTGCAGTCGACGACGGAAGCAATGACCAGGGCCCTGATTGCTGCCTCAGTCATTGGATGGCCTCTTCTTGCGTGGCTAGGGCTAGCAGGCCAGCGCGAATGGCGCCACCTTGACAGGCAAACCGCTCTTCAGAGTTCTGGCCGCCGGGCAGCCGAAAGGTCCACTGATGGTCCATCCAAGGATCGACGAAGAACAGCATCTGCTTGGGCTTGCGAAGCCAAACCAGCCCAACTTCGTCGACGCGTACGTCCTGATAGATGTTCTCGGCCTTGGCGATGACCCTGAGATTGGCCGCTAATGTTTTTGCCGCTAGCTTCTTGACTCTCATAACGCCACCGCAGACGGTAAAACGACCCATACTGACCACTCCGGCTTGCCCGTATCGGTGGGACTCCAGGCCCGACATTCAGCTCGCCCTCGCGAGAACGATATCCAGCGGACACTCGAGGGACAAACAACTTCCGTCCTTCGCGGCACCCTGGCCCAAGCCTGAAGATTCTCCAGGGCCTTAGTCGCCTTGATTCGTTCCGGTTCGCTGAGCCTTAACTTGCGGTCGTCGAGGATGGCTTCGATGCATTTACTGGCCTCGCGCAGCGTCTCGAACAGGCTCATTGCTGCCCCTGCCTTTCTTGCACCGTCTCGATGTCCTGAGCGACCCGCAACTCAAGTGCTGTCGGCTTGCTCAGGGCTTCCAGGGCTTCGCCCGTCCTGATGATGGTGTCCGTGGCCAACTCGTCGCTGAGCTTGCCGCACTCGAGACGCAGGCCCGTGAGCAGGGCGTGATAGCTGGCGACCAGGGCCACCAAGGTGGTTTCCGCCTCGACCTTATCCATCGACGCCACCGTCTTTCGCAGCACCCGACGCAAGCACGCTCAGGGCAGCGGCCAGGTCTTCGCGGCCGGCCTTGCTCAGCGCCGCGAAGAAAGCGTCAACGGCCTCGGCCTGGCTGGTACTAATGCTTTCGCAGACGAACCTGCCGAGCTTGGTGAGTTGTATTTCGTACGTGTCCTTTTCGGGCGACAGCCACCGTGATTCGACCAATATCTTTGAATCCGAGTGGGCGATGACGATGTCAAAGACCTGTGGGTGAGTGAACCCCTGGCAGAGAAGGTCGATGCTGCGGATGACCGGGCCGTTGCTTAGGGCCATCAGAAGCTTCGCCTGGTCAAGGCCGACCCCGGGCGGCAGCGCTTTTCTTCTGGCTTCTTGAAGCTGGCCGAACACGGACTCCAGCCGTAAGGCCAACGCCTTTGGGGTGATGTCGGACGCTAGCATTCCGGCACCACCATTCCAATCTGGCTCCGAGTGACGGCGAAGCTTTTGCGGATGTCCTGCAACAGAGCTCCGGCCCTCAGCCCATCAAGTGCAGCACGAACAGGGGCGACTACTTGGGCGATGTCTATACTGTAGTTGATAGCCAGGGAGACGACACGGTCGACGGTCTCGTCGGGCACCGGGTGAGGAATAATGGCCTCGAGCTGCTGGCGAGCTTCGGCCTTGAGGTGATCGTGAGTCATCTAGACCACCGGCGCTTTCTGCTGGCGACCAGCTACAACGGTCTTGGCCATCACCACCGGCGAGCAGCCGACGGATGTTTCGACGACGGCATCAAACAAGCCGGGAATGCCAGCCTCGTTGAGGATGTCGTAAGCCTGCCGCAAGTCGGCCGCGTTCATATCGGCAGCAACGGACTTGCGGTCCACGTAGGCCCGAGCCGCCAGCGCAAGCGCCTCCTCTAGTGTTCGAGCCCTGGGGTTGGCCGTGTACGCATAGATCCAGAGAGGGTTCGGCAGGCAACCCCAGAGAGCGACAACAGTCTTTCCCTTTGCTCGAGCGTAGCCAGCTTCGAATGGTGCACCGTGGGAAGTTGCTCCGTCTAGGTACCAGACCAGGGCATCGCAAGCGTCGACCGCGGTCAGGTCCGCCATCGCACTCGTCAGCTGGTCAAAGCGGCTAAGGTCATCGTAGCCGATATCTTTCGTCCAGTCGTAGCCGGTGTGCCCGGCCGCATAGAGATCGGCATAAAGTTCGCGTATCTCGGCCCGCCGCAACGACGATCCAGCAATGAAAACGTTCATTGGTTCAAAAAATCCTTTCAAAAGTTGGGTCGGTTGGTACCGGCGACGATGGTCCATCGGCGGCAAAGGGTGTCTACGACCTGGTCGAGCCAGGCCTGTCTCTCGGGCGGGCAACTGTAGCGGCTCAGCAGGGCCAGGCGCGTGGCCAGCTCGAGCCGGTGTTCTTCAGGCGGGTCGTCTCCGAGGCAATCACGACCAGTGCCCTGGCATCCCGGGCAACCAGCGCCGGCGCACCGCAGATGAGTGACCAGGTCCGATGGCTTGAACAAGTCCTTGAGCGTCTGCAGAAACCCGGCGCGCCAGGCTTCGTAGGTGGTGGAACCGACAATGGTGCTGCCAGGGAAAGCAGCCTGAGCCGCGCTCACGAAGTCTTCTTCTTGCACTGCTTGGCCTTGAGGTCTGCCAGCTTGCTTCGCAGGTCCTCGACTTCATCGCACAGTAGCGAAGCCAGAGTCGGCATCCCGAACAGGACGTCGCTCTTGGTGGCGATGCCGAGGCGCAGGCTGTCGACCATCGCTTCTTGGATGGCCTTCCTGGAGTTTGGAATGTTGACGCCGGCCATCAGTCGATCAGGTCCCAGGGCGGTGCATAGCCCTTGGCCACAAGCCAATGAGAGTCGGCGCAGTCGTCGGTGAACTTGACGAGGTCCTTGCCCAGGTCGTGCAGGTTGCGCCCGAGCTCGGCGACACGTTCATCGCTGACGCCCTGAAGAACCAGAAACGTTAGCGCCTTGGCCTTGTCCTCAATGAGGGCCGCCCTGGCCTTGATGGCGACAGCGTTCACTTGGCGGCCTCGATCTCAATCCAGGTGCTCAGCTTCCTGAAAGGTTCTTGAGCCTTGGCCAGGGCGGCCTTTGCGTCGAAAGCCGCCATCTCGATCTTGGCGAGCTTCGTGCTGGCTTCCACGGCCTTAGCCCATCCTTCTTTGTCCAGGCCGTTGCCGGCTTGCGAACGGTGAACGATGCGGGTCTTGCCGATGATGACCTCGTCCTTGGCATTGGGCACCAGCTGAGCCTTGGCGTGCTGCTTGGCCGTCTTGATGAAGGGCTCGAAGGCTTTCGATGCCTCGCCCAAGAGGCGCGAGCATTCAACGGTCTTGTCGATGACAGGGCGGTCGCTGCCGACGATTTCGGCGAACTCCTGCTTGAGGAGTTCCAGGGCAAAGGCCTGGTGGGTCAGTTGAAGGTCCAGGGTAATTTCAGACATAGCGATAGCTAGGATCCTTTCGTTTTCTTCTTTTTGAGTTGGGGGTCTAGTGGCGGGAATTCAGGAGGCGCTTGAGGGCCGAGATGCAGGCCCGGATGTTGTCGTAACTGTCGAGGCGAAGTTCGTTCGCGAGGTATGGCCTGGTAGGCGCGCCCATCGCCGCCAGCTGGCCGACGGTTATGCCGTGCTTTTCCTGGAGGTTCAGCCAGTAGACCCGGCTGGAAGCCTCGGCAACGCTCGGAATCGACGGGCTAGTCATCGGGGCCAACATCTTCTGAAGCAGCATTAGCCAGCTGGCGCTCAATCTCGGCCCGCAAGGGAGCCCAAGACTCGCAATCGGCGGGGCAGTGGTCCAGCCAGGGATAGCCGGTCCAGTCGATCAGGTCGTTGTTGGGCATCCAGGTCTGGCAGGATTGCCGTTTGTTCCACTCTGCGACGAAGGCGATGAACCCTTGCTCATCGGTCCACTCGGCTTCCTCGTGGACTTCAGCTTGCTCCAGGGCGCGTTGAAGCGCGTCCACTGCATCTAGCTGCATTGGCTGTACCTCGCAGGTGGAAGCTATCGGCTGAAGACTGAAGTCTTCTGGATCCTCCAGGTTCTCTAGGTACCATTCAGCGAAGAGGTCCAGTTCGGATTCGTAGTGGTCGCCGTCATCGGACACGGGGCCTTTCACATCTTTCCAGTGGACGCGCGGGCGCTTATCTCGCTTGGCCGCGTACTCTTTTTCGCGCTCAGCCCACGATCTGGCGTTCTCTTGCTTCCGCCGTTCGGCAACCTTCTTTCGGCACTCGTCGGAGCACCAACAGCTAGAGTGTTTCGGCCCGTAGATGCGCGGAACTTCGCACTCGTGGCAACGGCAGCAGCGATCAGCCTCGGCCTCGGTGCGAGCCACGACCCGGCAAGACTTGCAGGCCCAGCTGACCACCTTCCCAGGGCTGTCGCGGTCGGTTAGGTAGATGACGTTGGTAGGCATCCCTGGCCCTCCAGGCTGAAGGCGGGCCAGCACTCCAAAATAGGCCTGTAGCTCAGGGTGGCGGCCTTCGGGGGAGCAGAAGATTTCGCAGCCGTCTTCGGTGGCTTTCCCGTATAGATTGACGGACCCCTCAGGATTGATGGCCATCGCAGGGCGACCCTCGCCACCCCAGAACACGTTGTACTCCTCGTCTTGCTCCCACCTGATCCATTGGCCATCGTGGCGCCCAAGGTAGCGGCGAACCGCCTCGGACATAGACTCGGGCCAGGGATACGGTCGACGCCCTGGATACTCGGCTGGCGCATCAAGCTTGCGCACCAGCTCCGGCGCGAACACATCCACCACCCGGCCGGTGGCCGGCTCCACCAGATACCTGGCTGCCTCATCTCCTCCGGGTGCGCCAGGGTCGACGCCCGAGACCACCAGGGCGTCAGGGTGGCACGGCATCTCTTCCGGCCAGGTTCTTTCGCGTGTATCCATCTTCAAAAGTCTCCTTTGGGACTGACAGGGTCAGTGGTTGGTACGTCGTCGAAGAGACGAAGCTCGTTGTCGGCCTGGTGCTCAGCGCGTTCCAGGTTAATGCAGGCCTGCTTGAAATACTCTGGCTTAAGCTCGATGCCGGTAAACTGGCGGCCAAGGCGAACGGCCTGGTAGCCTTCGGAGCCGATGCCAGCGAACGGTGAAAGCACCATCTCGCCAGGGTTGGACCACATTCGAATGCATCGCTCGATCAGGTCGAGCTGCAGGGGGCAAATGTGGCGCTCGTCTTTCTCGGTCCGCGCGGCCTTGGTGTTGAGCGTGTTGGACTCTTGGATGTCGTAC
This sequence comes from Lysinibacter sp., assembly GCA_040400085.1. GTDB lineage: Bacteria > Actinomycetota > Actinomycetes > Actinomycetales > Microbacteriaceae > HNR. The sequence continues at coordinate 12,332 of JBBAQX010000080.1, forward strand.
CAGATAGGGCGCGCCCACTTGATCCAGGTGTCGTTGTCGACGTCGCCAAGAATGGGAACCGCGTTGTCTCCCGGCTTCTTGAATATGAGAATGAAGTCGGCTAGTCCGGGGCGGCTGTTGCTCCGGTCCTTGTTGAGAGTGACGAACATCAGGCTATGGGCCTTGGTCCGAATGGCCTGAAGCTGAGGACACTTGTCGATGGCTACTTCCCCAAAATGCCACCAGCCCGCTGCCTTGTACTCTTCGATGCAGCGACCCCGGAAGTCTTGGAGACCAATGTGGCCAGACGTGCCCTTGCGGGTCGTGATCTGCTGGACGTGGACGCAGGTCAATCGCCCTGGCTTCGTTGCCTCCAGCATCGCGGCCACAAAGAACCTGAACTGGTCGAAGAATGCGTCGTGGTCCTTGTTGTTGCCCATGTCCCTGATGTCGTCGCTGCATGTGAACAGGTTGGCGAAAGGCGGGCTGTAGACGCTGAAGTCAACGGACTCGCTAGGAACACTGTCTCGCAGAACTTCGACGCAGTCCCCGTTCCAAAGACGCCAGTTCGAACCGGAAGCAAAACCCTTGATCCCTGGCGTCAACTCCTTTCGCTGAGACGTTTGAAGGCTGGCAACATTGAGGTTGCCCACCCTCGAAATTATTTCCTCGCCCATTTTCTTGGCTTGCTCCTCTTTGGATTTGACGTTGACAACGATGCCGGCTTCGCTGCTGCTGGATACGATGTGGACATCGACGGGATGCTGCTGGCCGAATCGCCAGCAGCGCCTGATTGCCTGGTAGTACTGCTCCCAGCTGTCGTTGATGCCGCAAAAGACCATCCGATGGCAGTGCTGAAAGTTGATTCCGAAGCCGCTGACCTTGGGCTTGGAAATTAGGACTCGAGCTTCTCCGCTCTTGAAAGCGCGAAGGGCACTGAGTCGAGATTCAACGCTGTCCGTGCCTTCGACCGTGACCGCTTCAGGGATGGCCTTCTGCAGGGCCTCGCTCTCGTCGTTGAGCCCGACCCATATCAACCATTGATCTTCGCTTGCGTTGACCAAGTCCCGTACCCGCGCCACTCTGTCTTCCAAGGTCGCTCGCCGTAGCTTGGTCCGGCCGGAGATGCCACCCGATACCGCCATCGGGAACAAGCATCCTTCAAGAATGAAGTCAGCTTCGACGATCTCTTCGTGGATACGCAGGGCCGGCAGCGCATACGCAGACCCATCGAATCCAATGTCTGAGGGTGACCTAAGATAGAGAGACCAACTGGCCAGCCACCGATAGAAGGCGTCGGTCGCGTGACCTTTCAGTCGCCACTCTTTGCCGTCGTTGATGAAGAACGTGGCCAGCATCTCCACGCGTTTCTTGATGCCCAGGAACTCCGCGTGATTGGCAATCTCGACCACGTCGTTAGGGGCAGGGGTGGCAGTGCACGCCAGCCGATATGGAGTCGACTCGAATCGTTCGATCATCGCGTTGCGGGTCTTGCCTTCGAAGTTCTTGAGAATAGAGCTCTCGTCGAGGACCACGGCTTCGAAGTCCCGGCCGTCGAACTTGTGGGCGCGTTCGTAGTTGGTGATGTAGAGGCCAGGGCCGGCCACTTGTTCATGGCTCTGGACATAGGACACGACCAGGCCGATGGATCGAGCTTCTTCGATGGTTTGTTCTGCCACCGTCAACGGCGCAAATATGAGAGACCTGCCGGCCGGCGCCACCAACCTGGCCCATTCTAGCTGAAGGCGGGTCTTGCCAAGGCCACAGTCCGCGAACACAGCCGCCCGCCCCATCGCACAGGCCCAAGCTACAATGGCCTTTTGGAAAGGGAAGAGGCTTTCGTGGGTATCGTCCAGTTCAATGGCTTTCCCGCAAGGATTCCAGGCCTCGAGCTTTTCCGTCAGCACATGGAGGTAACTAGCCACGGGCGTTCTCTAGGTCTGCCATTACGTCTCGAAGCTTGACGGGCATTACCACATACCGAAAGCTGATGTCGTCGTCAGGACGCAGCACACTCGAAGTCGAGTCGGTCTGCAGTTCCCAGATAACCGACTCCGTTTCGATGGCCATCAGCGCATCAAGAACATATCCGCCGTTGATCCCATAAGGGGGGAAGTCCCCGCCTTCGCATTCTGCTTCAAGCGTCATTGCCGCTTGGCCAAGGTTGGCAGTGGAGCTGTTGATGGCGATGCCTTCTCCTGAGAAATTCAGGACCAGTAAAGCCGGCGACTTCTCTTCCTTGGCCATCGCAAGCCCCCCGCGGACAGCATCGATCAGGTGTGCGCGGTTGACACGGACCACCCAGGGCCAGGTGTCGCGCACCGGCATCACTTTGGTCCAATCAGGAAACCTACCCTCCAACATACGGGCAAACCACTTCGCGCATCCGAACTGGAAGAAGGCCATATGGCGGCCGATGGAAACCTGAACGTCGCCCTTGCTGCCGAGTGCCTTTGCCAGCGACATCAGCGCGCCCAAAGGAATGACGGTGCTAGTGATTTCGCCCTTAAATTCGATGGGGCGTTGGGCTACGGCGATTCGCCGGCAATCGGTGCCGACCAGGGTCAACACCCCATCGGCCGTCGTGATCTGAATGCCAGTCATCACGGCCCTGGACTCTTCCGCACTTTTGGCCACTGCCACAGACACTTCTTCAATCGCGTTTCCCAAGGCGGCCGCCGGCAATGTGATCGGGGTCAGGTCCTCTGAGCCAGGGAGGCTAGGGTATTCCTCTGCAGGTAAAGACTGCATGTCCCACTGGCTAGTGCGGCCGTCGTCGTCAGTATCGACCCTCATCAGGCCTTCGCCCTGGCGCGAGACCCTTAAAGTCTTGGTCGACACCAGCCCAACGACAGCTGTCAGCTGCTTGGCCGGCAGGGTCACGCTTCCGCTCTCGGCAACGTCGGCGTCAATCGTTACCGTGACCCCTGTATCAAGGTCCGTGGCCGTGACCGATACCGATTGAGATTCGACGTCGACCGCGACTAGAAAGTGGCCCAGAATAGGCAGGGGGCTTTTCGGGTTGACGTGCTTGCTGGCGACGGTCAGCGCGGCCTTGAGTTCCTTGGTGCTGCATTCGAACTTCACGATGCCACCCCCGAAGCGCCCGAAGCGGCTTCAGCAACTTCAGAAGCCTTGAGGCTTAGGCGAACGTAGACCGACACCGAAACAGGCATATCCTCGTGTTGGGCGATGGCCTTGTCGACGGCGTCCTGGCCAACCTTAGCCAGCAGAGCAGAGGCCAGCTGGCGATAGCACGCGGCTCGCATCGTATTGGCGTCGTTTTGCTCGATCAGGGCAGAGCAGGCCGCCTCTAACGACTCGTTGGGGCGGCGCAGGATGTCTACGGGGTCGGTCTCGGGAACTTGCGGGCCGTCGTCATTGGACTGTTGGCAGTCCTGGCATAGCCAAGATTGCGGCATAATGTTGAACTCGTCCAGGTCCACCACCTGGCTTTCGTCAGGGCCAACGGCCTCGGTTGCGACGATAGGCACGCCAAACACGGTCGCATCCGGCTCCTCCAAAACGTGAGTCTGCAGAGGTCCCTCGAAGGCCTTGGGCTTCTGCTGGTCAGCCCAAGCCTGGAGCTTCTTGCGAACGCCATCCGTGAAATAGTCTTCGGGCTTGCGAACGGCGTTGCCGAGGGTGACGTAAGAGATATTTATCTCGGTGCCCATCTGGGACCAGGTCAGGCCTCGCGTGTGGCGAGCGTCGTTGACAGCATAGATGAGCTTTCTGTCCTCGGGGGTGATGGTGTATCTGGGCAAGGGAGTCTCCTTAGGTTTAATTGGACGGTGCGAAACTTGGGCAGCGGCCTGGTCGACGGGGACCTCAACGCGGAGGAATCTCTCGCGAACTTTGCCGTGCTTGTTGGTGACGGTTTCCTTGCAGCTTTTGCAAGTGACGGGGTAATAGGTAGAGGATGCGCCGGCTCGCGTGCTGGTCACGGCCGGCTCAGTGATGGCCTGGCCTCCGCACCGCGGGCACTGAAAGTCAGGCACTGCCCGGCCTCGAGTCCGCAGGTCAACGAACTTGCTGGCGCCCAGGTGACGCGACCCGGCCTTCGGAGCTGATCCCTGGTTGTTCATATCGAGTCCTCGGCTGGTCCGACGTGCTCAGCTCTGGGCATCGGTGGCGTCCAGCTCGGGGCCGGCGCGCTCGTCCAGAACCAGGCAGGCGAATCAAGGCCCAGGGCATCGGCCAGCTCTTCGATGATGTCCAGCCCGGGCCAGCTCTTGCCAGATGTCCAGCAGCTGACAGACGAAACGTCGACGTCCAGCTTTATGGCTAGCTCATTGTAGTGACGATATGGGCTGGCCCTGAACGCCAGCACCAGCCGCTTGCTGAGACGCAGGCGAACGGCAGCAGCCTTGTCCCTGCGCTCCTGTGTCTTGGGACCGCGCACGCCATCAGCCATTGATGCCACCCGCCTTCCAGATGCTATCGGCCAATGCTTCGAAGTCGACGCCTTCCACGGTTTCGGCCCTGGGCACGGGCGGTTCTTCGAGGGTAGTTTCGGTTTCAGTAAGGACGTCGGCCATAAAGACCTTCAGCTCATCGGCCTGGGCCGCGTAGCTGTAGCCAGGGAGTTGCTCCAGGATCTGCTTGGCATAGCCGGCCGAGCGCATCCGAGGGTCCAGCAGCACTAGCAGCCCTTTGTCGGTCTCGCTGCGAATGAGGCGACCCACGCCCTGCTTGAGCATAGTCACGGCATACGGGATGGAGTGTTTCTTGAATCCCTCTTTCTTGCCGTAGCTTTCAGAGATGGCTTCCTGGACAGGGTCCGACGGCATAGGGAACGGGATCTTGTCGATGATGACGCAACGCAACGCGTTTCCAGGGATGTCCACGCCCTCGAAAAAGCTGGCGGTCGCGCAGAGAACAGAGTTCTGCTGGCTCTTGAACATCTCGATCAGCTGGTCTTTGCTGGCGTCGTCTTGCTTCAGCAGGTTCCAATCATCATCGCCCTGGCTGAGCCGCCAATAGACCTCGGTCATTACCTTGCGGCTGGTGAAGAGAACCAGGGCCCCGCCCTTCGTCAGCTCCAGCACCAGCTTGATGCGGGGATAGATGATGTCGGCCCATTCTTCGGCATCGCTCGGCGGCTTGGCTGGTCCGGCCGGGTAGTAGCCCAGGGAGTACCTGGCATTCTTGATATAGTCGAAGGGCGAGTCGACCTGAAGCTCGATAGCCTTGTCGATTCCCAGGGACTCCTTGAAAGGCACGAACGCGTTCTCGCCTCGTGACGTGGCCAGGGTTGCGCTCAGGAATACGCAGGTCTTCTTGAGAAGATGTTCCTTCATCCATTCGTCGACCTTGATGGGTGCCTGGCAGAGCATCACCCTGTCTCCGTCTTTGCCGGTGCGCCTGTCGCCCCAGATGACGAACGATGGATCTTGACTGATGAAGGCGCCGATGGCCTTGCCCAGTGACTCACTGGAGATGACCAGATCCTTGGCTCGACTGTCTGCCTGGCCGCCCTCGCTCTCGGCCTGCCGCCTAGCGCTCAGCCAGATTTGAGCAACGATGTCCTTCAGCTCTGTCAGCCAGACCGCGAACGTTTCAGGCAGCGAACCCTTCGCGAACCGTTGCTTCCCTGGATATCTCACCAGCCTCAACAACGTGTTCTCGATGGAGTCCAGGTTCAGTTCGCCTCGCGCCCTTAGCTCGGCCAGCTTGGCCGACGAAAACAGCTCGAGTTCTTCAGCGCTCTCCAGCAGGCCATTGAAAGCCTTGAACGACAGTTCTTCGGTCAGGTTGGACCGAACGATATCCTCCAGCTTGTGGGCCTCGTCGATGATTACCGCATCGTACTCGGGCAAGATCATCCCGTTGTACAATTCGTTCAGCACCAGGAGCGCGTGATTGACGACCACGATCTCGCAGTTGACCGCACGGTCCTTGGAAGTGTAGTAGAAGCAGGCTCCGAAGCTGTCGCACCTGCGGCCCTTGCAGCTGGTCCCTTTGATCGTGACCATCTTCTTGAGTTCGGGTCGCTGGCCGATGTCGAAAGGCAGCTCGGCCAGGTCACCCTCAAAGCTGTCGCCCGCCCATCGATAGACTTCGTCGAACAGATGCTGCTGCTCCGCCGGCAGTCGATCCGGCTTGGCATTGCCGAGTCGTTCGTCGCAGGCATAGTTTGATCGGCCCTTGCGCTTAGTCCACTCGAAGTCGTACCCCAAGTTCTTTTCCAAGAACGGCAGGTCTTTCTTCGTGTACTGGTCCTGGAGAATGATCATAGCCGTGCTGACCAGGATCCGGTGATTGGCCTTGGCGCCGCCCTGTTCCATCAGCCAGTGAATCGCTGGAACCAAGCCGGCGAGGCTTTTCCCACTACCACATCCGGCCTCGGCAATGACGTGCTTGCCTTCGCAGAGACCGCGATAGATGGCCTCGGCCAGCATAATCTGGAGACTGCGGGGCTGGTAGCCAGGGAGGTTGCGAGCGATAGGGCCGTCGGCGCCGAGCAGTTCCCTCATTGGTGCTTCGTACTTGGTCGGGCCGTACATCGCTTGGCAGACGTTCCAGGCCAGGGCACGTTCAGGAGGGCCGTTCTCACGCTCCTCCGCCTTTTTTCGCTGATAGGCGTTCATCAGATCAGCCTGCCCGGGTCGTTGTTCTCGGGCGGGGCACCAGCAGGCAGGGCCGGAACATCGCCTCCGGTCGGCATCTCCGCATAGTCGGCGGTCTCTTCGTGGCCACGGCGACGCAAGCGATAGACCTCGCGCAGTTGCTGATAGAGCTGGACTTCGCGAGCAGGCCTGGGCTTGCCGGCGACAGCAGTCAGGATGTAGTAAACTTCGCCGTCGTCGTTCTTCTCTTTCTTCCAGCCGAAGCGAACGGGCCTCAGGCTGATGTCAACGCTCTTACCCTGGTACTTGAAGTCTTTCCAAAGCTTTTCGATGGTGCCGATGCTGGTCAGGCCG
>JBBAQX010000081.1:0-18430 GCA_040400085.1 Lysinibacter sp.
CCAGCCGTCTCCGCGTCCTTCTCCATCATCTCGCGCGCCATCCTGCGCATGTCGTCAGTCACGCTGAAATCTCCATCAGTTGCTTATAGGCGCTAGCCGCTGCCTCAGGGTCCTGCACCAGCGCATACACCAGATGCGGCATATGCCCACGATAGGACTGCACGTAGTTCTGCAACCGCATCCCAATCGTCTCATGGGCTGGCTGAGGGTACTGCACGCCGTACTTCGTCATCACGCCATCCACAGAGGCTTTTACCACGATGAAACCTCGCAGCGTGCCCCTGACAGGCTTATCGATCGACATGATGACCCACGCCCCATCGTCTCCCTGCACGGCATAGAAACCCTGTTCGATATCCGGGGGGATGACCACCCGCAATAGGTCAACCTTGCTGGACTTGCGCTTCTGCTCTGCGAGCGCACGACGGTAAGTGGCCTTGGCGCCACGCCGGTCAGAATCGCGGCTGCGCAACACGGCCTCTACCTGAGCATCGGTCAAGCGCTCACCCTTGCGGACGCGCTCGCACATGGACGACATGAAAACACCGCCGTCGGTCCCGTACTCGCGCGCATATGCCTCAGCTTCACCGCGCTTGTCGGGTGAAATCAGACGCTCGATTAGATTCCGCTTACGGGGGGCAAGGGTTGCGTCCTCCGGGTCGATGTAGAGATGGGCGGCATCGCCCGCCCGCTCATGCAGATAGGGCGCGCGACTCTTGCGGCACTTGCTGCACACCCCGGGCTTGATGGTTCCCCAAACTCGAACGGGGTCCACGTCGTCGTTGCGACAACCGCACTTGCAGAAGCACGTGCGATTTGCGATGGCCTCAGCCTCTAGGGCCGGGAATGCTGCGACGGTCTGCTCGTATGTCAGTGTCATAGGTGATGCCTCCCTGCTGCTTATCTGACTACAGTATAGCAGAGGGAGGCATCGCTGTCAACACCTATTTACAGCATCTCCGTTACGTCCTCGATAGATGTATCCGAATAAACGATCTTTGCGATGGCGTCCTGCTGCTCTCCCCAGCCATGCCGCCTGAGATGCAGATAGACGCTCACTTCCGCTTCCCGCATCCTGCGCAGGAGGTGGCCATGCCGCGTAGACCGTGCAGGGGACGCGTCTTCCACGCAGCGTGAGCCGGGTTGAGCGCCTTGACGTGGGCGATAAGCGCCTCCGGTGTTGCATCCGGCCCAAGCGATTCCACGCGCACGGTCACTTCGTAGCCAACCACGGCATTCCAGTTCTCTACCTCGCGCCACTCATGGACGTGCTGCCCCTCAGGGAGAGGGTTCATGCTGTGACCGCCGGGGTTGGCGTGGTTGCGGTCAAGATGGTCAAACGCCTCGGTAGCCGACCGGAATGGGCCGTAGGTCTCGCCGTCCTCGTTGGAACCGTAGGGGTAGTCCTGTAGCCAGTACGTCCACTTGCCCGGACTGACCTCCGTGAAGTAACACTCTGCGCCTGTACTCATGTTGTGCCTCCTGCTGCCTCTTGGTGATGCCCTAAGTATAGCGCATCTAGGGTTCTTTGTCAACCACTTCCAGTTCGTCCTTGCGCGCGTGTGGCGCACACAGCTGCCACTGACCACGACGCTTGATGGCCGTGTTCGTACACCGCGCGTAATCGTCCCGGAACACGGCTCCCTCACAGGAGAGCCGGTCCGGGTTAGGCACACGCTGTGCCGGGTAGGCTGTCAGGTTGACGACGCGAGTGTTCACGACGGCAGCCCTGACGGGACGCCCCACAGCACGACGCTAAGCAGGACGATGCCCATGAGGATGAGCACGATTAGCGGCTGCCAGTCGCGCTCATCTGCCGGGTGTGCCTGTCGGTACGGCCTCACGCCGTCACCAGCGCGCGGTGCTGCGACGTGAACTCCAGCTCCTCGCGCTCCGCCCACGCGATAGCGCTGTCAGGCGAGAAGAAAGTCCAGTTCCCGGACGTATACATCCCGTCGCTGCCGGACTTGCCCACGACGAACTGAGAGACGCCAAGCGCCTTAGCGAAACGAGGAAGCACATCGCCCCACGTCCGCGGTCGCCCGAACTCCGCATCCATCTTGTCCATGGCCCGCTGCACACGCGCGGCAATCTTGCCCGACGCCACGACGGCATCGAGTTCCAGATGGATAACCGGCTCGACGCCGATGCCACAGTAAGCGCGCTCGCCCTTAGCCGCCCAGTCGGCCATCAGGGACGCCTCACAGCGCCATCCCTCATAGCCCAGCGTGCCGTCGTAGTTCGAGCCGCGACCGATGTTGCGCGGAGTGCCGTCGTCGGCAATCGTCACGAGTTCCGCACGGCCGGTCCAGCGCGGCTGGTTTTCCCAGCGCGGGGTCTGGACGTTTGTCGTGAGAAGAAGCGCGAAGTTTGGCTTGACCTTGTCCATGGTTTGCCTCCTGCTGCCGTTGCCTTGTTGATAACAGTATAGCGCATCTAGGCTACGCTGTCAACACCTATTTAGAAATCAGATTGCGGCTCCGCACGGACAAACGGCTCGTCCTTGTCGTAGTCGAACCAGAAGCTCGTCGCATCGATGGCGGAGACGATGGTCTCCCGGATGTTCTCGTCAACGAATGCGTCCCGCGCCATCGACACGGCCATCTCGTCGTCAGCGAACGCCGATCGAACTCGGATGCTGACCGGGTAGAGGAAGGTCACGATGTAATCCTGACCCTCCTCCTCGTTCGGACCGCTCACGACAGGAACTCCTCGATGGCCTTGTCGTTCTCAGCCCTCAGCGCAGCCACCTCGTCGGGGTCCGCGTGCACCTCGTGGTACCACTCCAGCGCCGGGTCATAGCCGGTCTGCTGCGAGCCGTGAGCCATGCCCGTCTGGCACAGTTGCCGCCACGCCTGTGCAATCTCGCGGCCCCACACGTCCGCACCGCGCAGCGTGCGCGTCGGGTTGGCAGGGTCCACGACCACGGTCCGGACCGCGAATGCATCGACCCAGCGGTCGATGAACCGCTCCGGCGTGGCGTCCTCGCCACCGTGATAGGCGATGGGCGTCAGGTCGTCATTGAGATTCGGCGTGAGCGAAACCGCAATGAAATCCCCTCCCTCGCTCGCCGTGAATGCCGTCACGACCGCGGGGTCGCCACTGACGCCGTTGCGGTGAAACCGCTGGGAGATGATGCGCTTGATACCCATGTTGTCTGCCTCCTGCTGCCTTTCGTGATGCTACTAGCATACACCATCGGAGCATGCTAGTCAATATCTATTTCTATCTAGCTGTCGAGCCGGTGCCGATAGCAACAGTCATCGCGCCCGGACTTGCCGGGGTCGAACCCGCTGCCGCACACGCGGCAGCTCGGGGCGGGCTGGGGCTGGAAGCCCATGCACCGTCGCGTCCACGGCTGGTCCACGGCGTGGTCGGCCTTAGTGCCGCTGCACCAGCGGCAGTACTTCTTGATAGTCGCGAGAGCCATGACCATGTGGTGCCTCCTGCCTTCCTGCTGCCCTTGTACCTATAATAATAACACACCCGCGATATGGTGTCAACATCGAAATAGCGGGTGTGTTGGACATCAAAAAAGCCCCGGTCCTCAGTGGACTGGAGCTACATCCTGTGAGGCCTGCATCGGCGGCAGGGGGTTCTCAGTGAGGAAGGCAATCCGGATCTGCGCCTTTCGGACCATCTCGTGGACTGCCTGTCGGGAGACGCCACGCTCTCGTGCCACGCTCGACTGCCCCTTGACTCGCACGGCTATAAGGAAGGCGCGATCGAAATCTGCCTTGGCGGTGGCCGCTAGATATCTCTGTCGGTTGCCCTCGCACCGCTGGCAGATTACTGACCACGGCGTGTGCGGTGAGCCGCACAGGCTGCACGGGGTCTGCTTGGTATTCCTAGCTGATGATTCCATAGACGGGCGCCTTTCGTTTTCTCTCGTGGAAGTTGAGGAACTGTTGTCGTCTGCATGCGCGGCACCCACGGGAGGCCGAGTTCTTGCGTCGATACGTGTTCACCTCGTCGTATGGGTGACCGACTGGGCAGTGAGTCTTAGCGGGTCCCGTGCCCGTTGCCGTGTACCCCCGTCTAATGTTCTCCGCCGACGTAACCGCCTCTAGATGCTCAGGGTTGACACACGCACGGACCCGACACAGGTGATCAAGGTGAAGGCCCCTCGGAATGGGGCCTTTTGCCATCTCGTATGAAACGCGATGAGCGTAGACCACCTTACGACCATCCCACGTCTGCCCGTATCCCTGATCGTTTCGGGCGCCGGTCCAAATCCAGCACTGACCATCGACACCACGGCTGACTTTCAACCAGAAGCGGAGCGCGTGTTCGCGCTCGACATGCTCGGTAGTTGGGCTGTTGCGTAACGCCTTGAGCGCCTTGGAAACGTAGCCCGTGTCTAGGCTCATGGCACGGGCTGCTGCGGACTGCGAGCCGTATTGGGCTACGGCTTCCGCTATCTCGCGCTGCCTATCCGTTCCACCTACTTGAGCCTTACCCACAAACGCATTGTAGTGAAACCAAAGGGCAATGTCAACCCCTGTTTTTAGCATGAAGAAGCCAGCACCCTCAGCGCACCGAGCGTCTGCGGGGGGAAGCCGACGCGCGCACCGCGAGAGTGCTGGCTCTTGAGTCCCCCATCGCGGCCTCGGTTCGGTGCGACCCTCATCAGGTCCCCCACCCTACGCGCCCTCTCCGGGGGGTCCTGCCGGGCGACGGCTGACACCACTCCCAACTGGACTGCGTGATAGTACTGGCCTCATCGGCTGCCTGTCAAGAATGAAAAGGAGCCGGAGAGGGAGGCAGTTCCCTCTCCGGCTCGGCGGTCGTCGTCGCGAGGCACATCAGCAACAACGATGCCTGTATTTAGGTCCCCTACACCAGCCTAAGCGCGCTCGCTTTTGGCTGCCTTCTGCGACCCATCTATCGCTCCTCTTGCGAGGCTCCGCCCAACCGGCCGTTGCCTCGTGCGGTATGTCTCCGCCTACGTCAGCCAGTCTCCGTGTTCTCCACGGCGCTCCTCGGGGACCGTATGTGGTACCGCCGTATCGTGGCGGATCTCCGCCGGGGTTCCACCGGAGCGCTTCCAGACCTCCCGGCGATATCACCTCCGGTACTACCTCTGGCGCTTGTTTTCCAACAGGCCCGTCCTGTCCCCTCCGAGTTCCACGGAGCGGAGCTTCTCTCGCTTTTGGGCTGGATGTTCGCCAACCGGGCGGTGTCGGGCCTCATGTAGTCAGCAAGGGCGGAGGGGGTCGGCCTAGTGAATAGCCTCAGCCCCTGCTGTACTTATATCCTAGCAGACTGCGCTCTGCTTGTCAAGTGTGATTTTTGCGGCGGTCAGGAGCAACAGCGCAGAGCGCGCGTCCTCGACAGCCTCGCCAATCAGGTCGTAATCGTCCAAGGTCACCTCGAACTCCATCTCTGCTGGCGTGTCAATGCTGACCTCTGTGCCGCCTAGCGATGCGCTGCCCATCTCGATACCGGCCAGCGATGCCTTGACGGTGATGACGTAGGACGCCCACTCGTCGGCCAGATACTCGCGCGCCTCGTCCTCTAGGGACTTGCGTGCCACGTCCAGCGCGACACTCTTGGACATACCCATCTTGTGGTAGTCGTCGGCCAGTGACGGGACGGTGTAGCCGCTTTCCACTTCGATGTACCGCTTGCCCTTCTGCGGGTTGTTGCGGTAGTAGTAGCCGTCGCCGTTGTCCCAATCGAAATCGGGGTTCCGGATGCCGGTGTCATCGTTGGTGTATACGGCCCGGCGATCCGCGTACTCGTCATAGTCCACGAGGATGCGGATATCGAACCCGTCACGGGTGGTAGTTGCCGCGTTGACGTGGCGGCCGGGATTGACCGACCAGTCATATGCCAGCGGCTTAGTCAGCGACTTCGCCCACCTGAGTGCGTTGCTGGCGCCCAGCGTGGGATTCTTGCTGCGAAGCCGTCGGTAGTTCCGAAGTGTCTGCTCGTCCATGGTCTGCCTCCTGCCTGCTGCTGCCTGACTGCCTACGGCTAGTATACGCTATCTGCGTGCCGTTGTCAACTACTCGCTATGGTCCTCGAATCCGATGGCACGTTTGCCCGGCTCGCGGAAGTCTGCGACCACAGACGAGTCGTCATAGACGTACTCACGGGCCAGAACTGCGCCGCCCATCGCTCGGGCGACATCACGCGCGTCAGCATAGGCAAACGTCCCCTCGTCAAAGGCGATGGTTTCCTCGTCATCATCCACGACGACGTACAGCGTGATCTCGCTCACGACTTCACGCCGCCATTGTCAGATGCCTTGGGGTAGACAATCCAGCCCAAGCCCATGTTGTCGTACTGCACGCGAACCTTGGTCTCGCTCATGGCGTCCTGCAAGTCATCCACGCGCACTGCCGGACCCTCCCAGAAGAAGCGCCCGAAGTAATGCTCGACCGTCAGGCCAGCATTCTCCATGTCCTTGACGAAGCGGACGCAATCCGGGTTCGTGTACGTACGAACCGGCTCGCCGTTGATGCTGTACTCGTCAGCCTCGTCCTCGACCATCCATGCCTCTGTCATTTCTGCCTCCTGCTGCCATTTGGTTGTCTGCGGATAGCATACACCATCCGCAGACATTTGTCAACTAGTTTCGCGCCACCCCCCGCTGCTCGATAAGGGCAGCGAAGCCCTCCGGCGGCCCGTCGTACAGGACCTCCAGCGTGCGCGGCTTGTCGCCCCACCCGCCGTTGACGCCCTCGCACTTGAGATTCAGCCCGCCCGCCCCGTTGCGCGGGGTCGTGTGGGAAATCGTGTAGACGTACTCCTCGCCGACGTCCTCAGAGTCGGGGGCGTACAGGTAGACGCTGCCGACGCCGTCCTTGAGATGCGCGACCACCTGAGCCGCGAGGCACCCCATGCCGTTGGCGATTGCCATGCGCTCAGTGCCGCCGCCGAAACCGTTGACGATGGTGAACGGGGCGAGGAACTCGGCCAGTTCTGCGCCCAGCCCTTCCGGGTAGCCGTCCATCTGGCGGTAGATAGTGACGACGGTTTTCGGCGTCTCGCCTTCCTCCCAGACGTCATCCTTGATATGCGTGAGCGACCGTGTACCCATATGCCTGTACCTCCTGCTGCCTTGCCTTGGTTGTGACCTAAGTATAGCGTATCCGTAGCGCTATGTCAATGCCTTTTCCTGCTCCCTGCGCGATGCCCACCACGCCCGCATGTGGACGTTCGTGCGCCGCTTCCACAGACGGAGCTTGTACCCGCGCTGCTCCAGCTCCTCGTATAGAGCCATGGCGTCCGGGTTCTTGAACGGGTCGGCTGGTCGGGTCTCGCCCACCACGTGGTTGTAACCAGCTGCGCCATGCTGACCGACGTGCATGTAGGACATGACGTCATAGCCGAAGATGTCGGCTGGCTCTGCCGGGAAGAGGGCGATAATCTGCCCATCCGGGTACTCCCGCAGGATGACCGGGGTTCGCTCGTCGTCGGCCATGTCAGTCACCCAGCCCGTCGGGCCGCAGAAGGTCGTCCTTCATCTGGCCCTGCTCCATGGACGCCAGAAGCGCGAAGGCAGACGACAGGTTCATCGCCGCCTCTGCGGGCAGTCGGATGAACAGCAGCGCCTCGCGCGTCTCACGGTCCTGAATGGTGACTGTCCCGCCCTTGCCGGTCTCTCCTTCGACAAGCACGACCATCGACTCCTTGTTCGAGAAGTCGTTCACGCCTGTTCTGAACATCATCGTGTTCGATGTCGCCATCGCTGTACCTCCTGCCTTCCTGCTGCCTTTGTTACCTGTATTATAGCGCACTTGCGCTAGGTTGTCAATACCCTTGCGCGAGAATGGTACTATTGCCGTGGCGTGGTTTGGCACGGCATGTCAGGGCTAGTCGGGTTATGGCATGGCGTGGACCGGTTGGGCCGGGCATGGGAAAGGGGCGGGAGGCATTGCCTCTCGCCCCTTTCGTTTCTACCTAGTTGGTAGCCTTGACGAAACGGCCCCCGGAGCCACGCTTTGCGGCGGCCGGGAGGACGATGCTCAGCGCCCTCGTCTTCATCTTGGCGGACGTGCCGTCAAGGATGGCGAGGGTCCGGGCGTCGGCCGCGTTGCCCTTCTTGGTGCCACGGTAGACGCGCACGTGGTCGCCGTACTCAGCGACCGCCTGCACCCACCGGTACGCGCTCTCAGGCACGCCGTCGAGGTTGGCAGAGTTCCGGTAGAGAGCTAGAATTTCGTCCCGCTGCTTACCGGCCTTGACCGACTTTTCGGGAGTCTCGCCCATGGTCGGGATGAGTTTCTCCGTTGCCTTGATGATGTCCGAAATGGACATCGAGCGCTTGATGAGCGCCTCGGAAACCTTCTTGATTTCCTCCATGTACTCGACGTTCAGCCTGAGCGTCGCGCGAGCGTCCGCGATGCGGTCGCCGGAGTTGACCGTGTGCCGAATGACGTACAGGTTGCGCGCCCCGCTCAGGGCCATGGCCAGCGTGTTGCTGCACACGACCCGGACGGGCGTGAAAGTTGCCTGAAAAGCGCGCAGCCCATCGTGGCCGGTGTTGAGGACCAAGTACGGCATGATTCGACCTTGCGGGTCGCCGTCGATGCTGATACCGCGCTCCGGGACGATGGCCTCAGCGAAGACCACCCGGCCGTTGTTGAGCGACCCGGCCGTCTCAAAGAGGACCGTTTCGCCGGTCTTCATGAGCGCTTCCGCGAAGTCAAACATCTCGCGGTTTTGGATGGGGGTGTACGTGCTGCCGACCGTGCCAAGCACGCGATTATCGGACGTACGGAGCATCGCCACGCGGTCATTGACCGCAAGCAGTGCCGACGCTGCATCACCCACGCCGTACGTGAGAAGGGGAGACTTGACGACCTCCCAATCGAGACCCGAAGCCTCGTACATCTCGTCGGCGGTGGCGGCCTTCTCAAGGGCCTTGCCCTCACCGTGCCACGGCACGCCATTGACCTTGTTGTAGGCCAAGGTTTCCACGTTTGCTGTCATGTGATACCTCCTGCTGCCTTTTGTCTGTCGGGGTGTGTCCCCGCTCTCTTGACTATCTAAATGTACCATGTCGTGGCCCTGTTGTCAACTAGTTTCGCGGGCTTTTCAGGTACTTTTTTTCGAGCCTAGCCGACGCCGCTCTCCGGGTCGGTCTGGTCCAGCTGTCCGCGGATGAGCGCGACGAGCGTCTCCGCCTCGTCCGGTTCAAGGACGATGTGGAGCGTCTGCGTCCAGCCCATCGGAACACCGTTGGACTTCAGGAGTTCGCCAGCGCGCAGGATGACATTCCCGCTATGGGAACGCTCCACCTTGCCGATGACGCCCACCGTCCGGAGCTGGTTGCTCGGCCTGTCGTGGCCTGTCCCTAGAAGATGTGCCATATGCGCCTCCCTGCTGCCTTTCTGTTGTGACCTAAGTCTAGCAGACCTAGGCCACATTGTCAACTAGTTTCTGATGGCTGCGTCCCATGCCGTATACGAGACATGGCCGGGATACTTGTCCTGCGCCTGTGCGATGGCCTTCGCCTCAGCGTCCTCGAACGACCTCGCGATGACCATGACCGTCTCGCTCCACCACGCGGCAGGGTTGAGCGGCGTCACCTCGACCCGCACCTTGAACGCCCACCCCTTCGCGGGTTCCCGGATAGGCACGATGGTCGTGCCCATACGCCCGTGGTCAGTGAGAGACGAGTAATCCGCCATCTCGCACCACTCCTTCGCCTCGTCGTGCGACTCGAACGGCCCGTAGGCAGTCATCATGTTGCCGATGACGACCATGTACCCGCTCACAGCGCGAACTCTGCGTTCTCGGACGGCTCAGCCGGGCGGAGACCCAACTCGATCGCCATTTCCCGGCTCTTGGTGTACGAAAGCGACTCATAGAGAAGCGCCTGCACCGCTGCGCGAAGCGTCGGGAACTGGTTGTCGCTGAGGGAGTTGCACTCCCACTGGCGACCCCGGAACCCCGCCTCGTTGAAGAAGACGTGCCCCTTGGTGACGTTGCGGGCGGTCCGGGCCACGACATCGTAGCCGCCCATGGACTCGACCCACGTGACCTCTGCCTCGCCGTGCGCGGCCTTCCCGTTTGAGAGGGTATGCACGTAGAAGTGCTTGACTCTTGCCATCGCTTGCCTCCTGCTGCCTTGCTTTGTTGACTACATCTTACCGCATCTGCGGCGTGTTGTCAACTAGTTTCTAGCAGCCGACCTCTGTCCGCCACTCGCTATCGGAGCGGGTGAACACCGTTCCTTCGAGCGCCTCCAAGAGCCGCTCATACAGCCCCTCTGCGATAAAGGCGTCCCGCGCCAGCGCTTCCGCCTCTGTGTCGCTCTCTGCGCCCTCAGGGACGCACGTGAAGGGGATGTACAGGTCAACGACCCACTCCGGCTCCCGCTCCGTCGCTCGCTCGCTCTCGTAGGCCGCTACGGCAGTCGCCGCCTGCTCCAGCGCCTTGGGGTCGATGACCCTGAGGACGTTGGCGACAACCTCCGTTCCAAGAAGGACCTTGAGCGCGTTGTAAAGCTCCTGCCCGGCGATGCGCTCGCCGTCTGCCATGCCCGCGATGTAAGCCGCGTCGGGCGTCATGCCCTTGGGCAGTCCGATATCACTTGCCATGTCCTTGCCTCCTGCTGCCGTTTCGTTGTTACCTAGATACTATCACACTTGTTTCTAGGTGTCAACAGTCAATGTCCGGGCAACCGCCACGCTGCCCCACTGAACGGTCCGTCATAGACCACCGTGTGGGAGCCTACCTCGCACGACAGGTGATTACCCGTCTCGCCGTTCCAGTCGGACGTCAGGGCGTCCGCATACTCGACCTTGGGACAGAGGTCGCAGTGCAGGATTCCCTCCTGCGAGCCGTACACGTCCTCCTCGTGGACTTCGATGCTGGCGACGATGCCGGGCATCCTGCCCCACATCTCGACCATCTGCTCGATCTGTCCGGAGAGGTTCCTCTCCGTGCCGCTGCCCAACCCGTTCTCCGGGTCGTTGACCGTGACGAGAAACTGCATTTCCTGCCTCCTTTGTGCTGCCTGCTGCCTGTGTGCCATCACTATAGCGCATCTGTATTCATCTGTCAACACCCTATCTCTCACGCGCGCGCGTCATTTATGGTTCGCTGGGCGTTCAGTTGGATGTTCGGGGGAACGTGTTCCTGTTCGAACGGGCCACCTTCTCCACCACTACCAATATAGCACATCTTTGTCAAACTGTCAACCCTAAATATAGGTGGAAACGTGATTTGCAGCCAGAAATGGCCGGTTTGCCTAACGATTAGGGTACTGTTGACATCCTGCGTGCACGGTGTAGGGTGGAGACAGGTCAGCAGAGCACGGTTTGCCTTAGTTTCTTAGGTGAAATGAGGATTTGGGTCGAGTTGACAACCTCGCGCGCATCTGCTATAATGATGACGGGACCGGTATGCCTGCCGACCGGCCTCCCGACCGGGTTCGAACCCCTCGGACCGTTCAGGGGACGAGGTTCGCGCGCGAACAGGGTGTTCTTGCCAAGGGGCCGTTCTCTGTCCTAGAACCGACCGATTTTCGCCGAACGCCGACGCCGGATCCTGTCGTTCCCGGCGCGCGTTTTCCCCGACTGGCGCTCGGCTGTCGTTCCCGCCGCGAATTTTCCCCGAAAGGCGCCGCGCCGTCCTGCCGCGCGAGCATTTTCCCCGAAAGGCGGCGCTGACTCGCGTGCGGCGACGACTGTCAACGGTTCACGCCGCCAACATGCCCGATCACGACGAGGCCCTGACGGCGGGCTTGCAGACGTCAGGGCCTTCGAGTCGCGGTCCGTTGAGCGGTCCGTGCATATGGTAGCGCGTAAGGGATTCGAACCCTTGCATCGCCGGGGTGAAAACCCGGAGCCTTATCCGCTTGGCCAACGCGCCACGGTGGCCCGAGTGACTACAAGCAGCAAGCGGTAGGCACTGATGGGCCATGATTGGCGATCCGTACCGGATTCGGACCGGTGATCTCCAGCGTGACAGGCTGGCATGTTAGGCCACTACACCAACGGACCACTATGGTGCCTTCGGACGGACTTGAACCGCCGACACCCTGCTCTTCAGGCAGGTGCTCTACCAGCTGAGCTACAAAGGCTCTGGTACCACGTAGGAGGCTCGAACTCCTGCTCTCCAGATTGAGAATCTGGCGCCTTATCCATCTTGGCCAACGTGGCATTGGCACCAGTCCAGAGAATCGAACTCTGGCGAATAGCGGTTTTGGAGACCGCCCCGCTGACCCGCAGCTGACTGGCATCTGGTTGCAGGGGGTGGACTCGAACCACCGATCTACAGGTTATGAGCCTGCCGAGATGCCGCTTCTCTACCCTACGGCCATCACTGTAGCGCACCAGCAACCTATCTGTCAAGCCCCTATTTGTACAGCCATTTAAAATCGGCTCGAAAAATCGGGGGGTTGGTAAATCGGGTTGCTTTTGAGGGGGTTGCAGAAATCGGCCCGGGTGTTGGGGGGTTGCTCTGGAAATCGGCTGGAAATCGAGGGGGTTGGCAGGGGGGTTGGCCTTGCTGCATGTCAACAGTTTCCCCTATAGCGGGGAGGGGGTTGCATCTGGCTGGAAATTTCCAGAAGTGGGGGTCGCAGGGAAACCGGGAGGTCAGGAGGGGGGTTGCTTGTCCGTGTGCTGGCTGGGCCGCTCGCTGGCGTGCCTGATGGCGGCGTCCTGCTCGTCCTTGTCGCGCTCGTGCTCGCGCTCATGCGCCTGCTTGTCGAGAATCCTGCCTAGGCGCGTGCTCTCAGCCTCCGCATCTTCGGCGCGCTTCGCGCTCGCGTCCTGATGGGCCTGAGCATCGTCAAGGTTTTTGCGAGTTGCTTCCATGGCCTCAGCCTAACGCCTCCGCAGCACGATGAAGAGGACCATCACGAAGATCAGCATCTCGATGAGGTCAACGCCGACCAGAAGATTGTCGTCGGTAATGAGGATGAGCAGCGCAATGACAACTGCTATTGCGCCAAGCACGTCCGTCAGGGTGGCTCGCTTCATGCTCCAAGCATAACCGTCCTAGCTGACCGGCATCATAGTACTTCCGATAATACCGGTTATGTACTATTGTAGCTTTACATTTCTTACCGAAATCGGTAGCAGTAATGGTGGGGTTGCTCGCCGATCAAACTAAAAGCCTCCACGGAATGGAGGCTTTAGCTGTGATGGTGGGCTACGCAACCAGAATCCGTGCCGCGCTGCCCCGCCAATACACTATTCAGTTGGCGGGATTATACCGGGCAGTGCCTTGCCGTTGGGCTGCTGGGCAACGAGGTTGGAGTCGATGTCAGAGCGCAGGATGTCGTTGCGCTCCTCCATGATGGAGACCTCGCGGGACACCCTATCCATGATTTCCCGGTACTGGCGGGTCAGTTCCCGCAACTCTCGCTTGTGGTCCGTGACCAGCGGGTCCATAACCGTCACCGAGAGCGCTTGGGCGAATAGAGTTTGGCCTGCAACTGGCTCCACATCTCTCGCTCTGCCTGTGCCTTCTGCACTGGGTCGATGATGCGTTGCGACCCGGCGGCCACCATGGGACCCCGTGGGTTGGCCTTGACGGGGCGGATGGTCATGCGTGTCGGCTTGGGCGCAGAAACCGGCTCAGCAGCAGGGGGGTTGGCCTCGGAGGCCGTCGGAAGGTCAACTCCTGCCGGGTACCAGACCCCGATCGACTTGCCATACGAGGTGACTTCCACAGGCTCGGCCTCGGAGGCGTAGGACTTCCGGAAATCGGCGCTGCTCAGCTGCTTCATGGGCAGAAGTATCTCCTATCGGGCCTATCTTGTGCAAGATTTGGGTATAAACCCGTGTTTTCCGGCACTTTAGGGGCTATTCCGTAGTACCATTAGCAACATGACACGCCATTTCGACCCAACCGGGTTTGTCTATGTCATCCGCCAGACCGGAGGCGGACTATCCAAGATAGGTTGGTCAACGACCCCGAAGGCAAGGCTCGCTGCGCTTCGTATCGGATCTCCAGTGCCTCTGGAACTCGTTGGCGTAATCGAGGGCACCCAGTCAGACGAGGCACAATGGCACGCTACGTTTCGCGAGAAGCGCTCCCATGGTGAGTGGTTTGCCCTTACCGACCAAGATATCGAGTACGTCCTGCACGAATCCTTCGGTATTGACCGTATCTAGGCCTCATTCTGGCTAATCGTACTTGTATTTTCAGCCGGTACAGCGTCGAAGATGTCGATACCCCGCTCTAGGGCCAGCCTGTAGACCGCAGAGTGGGATTTCTTGACGTCGAGCTTCTTGTAGATGGACCCAAGGTGGTTTTTGAGGGTCTGTGTGCTGATTCCGAGGGCAGCAGCGGCAGTCTCGTGCTTCTCGTAGTCCACGTACGCCTTGAGAACTCGCAGTTCACCCGGCGTGAGTGCCCTTGTCGCCATGCTTCCTCCTGATGTATCGATAGGTTGTAGCCTAAACAGATAGTAGCGTATTGATCTGCGAGGCTTCTAGGGTGGAAAGTGGGGGGAGATGGCCGTTATCAGGCTGTTTTTGCCCTCTAAGTGGGTGAAAGTCTCTGCCACTTACGTGATTTAGCGTGCGTAAACCGGTTTAGTCGTCATTTGGGTCGCTAACTGGCTCGAAAGTGCCCTCAATCACGTCAAAAGGGTCGTCATTGGCCACATATGGCACAACTTCACGTGTTTCGACCACTTTTGGTGGCTCAGGGCTGCCATAGTCCCTGTTTTGGGCGTAAATGGCGTCTATCTCGTCAAAGAGGTGCATTGTGGCGCCCAAAAGGCTCGGATTGCTCTCGATGAGCGTTTCGAGGGCCACATTGGCGTCATTTGGTGCACCTTGTGCGTTGGTGGCGGCAGATTGGCCGTGTGGAAGGCCGATATTGATGTTTACCCCTGCAAAGGCGGCTGTTGGTGCATTCGGGTCCCTATTGAGGGCATATCGCTCTGGATAGCGGCTTTGGAGCCACTTTTCAGCCGCATGCCAGTCTTTGGCCCATGCTGCACGCCATTGAAGGTTAGCTGCGACCTCGCTCGACGCCTCAGCTTCCTCGATCTTCTCCAAGAAAGCCAAGTAGATCGCATCCTTGCCTTTCCGGCTCGTGCACGCCCTGCCCTTCTGCATCCATAGCATCAAAGTACTACTACCAACCCCCGCATACCGTGCTGCAACACTCAGGAATGCACCAGCACGCACGGCATCGATGATCTTCTTCTCGACCTCTGGCGTGAGCAGGGTCTGTCGCCCAATCGGTAGCGGTGCCTTCTTCTTGCGTCCGCCACCCTTGACGCTGGGGATGAGCGTGCCTTCTGTCATGACCGTGTACCTGTGGGAGGCGGGGGTGGATTGGGAGGAGGAGTTGTCGGAGGATGCAGGACTCTGAGACGTGGATACCTCTCCTGCTCGCGGCAGTACTCGCAATCGTGATGTCTGTACCCACGTAGGCGGTCCCGGACGGTGAGCGGTTGTGTCTCGCTCATGACGCCATCTCCACGACTGGTGGTGCAGGAGGGCTGACTGTCGGATAGCCACGGAGTGCCAGCCATGCGAGCGCCTTGTTGCAGCACGTCTCCTCTGACTTGGCCCAGAAGGACTGCGGGCGCTCGTGACCACGAAGGGTGATGAGTGTCATGTAGCCGATGTACTGGCTCTTGGGTGCCTCGACTGGGCCGTGGAGCGTGAGTCCGTGCGCCCACGCCGTGCAGATAAGTTGCACGAGTGCGTACGGACGGCCAGCAAAGACATCGATCTTATTGGCCATAGCCATCAGTGCACCCGCTCAGCTGGTATCCCGGCGAATGGCTCATTGCGCATATCGGGATAGGTCAGGTCGTGCAGTCTGCGCAGGATGGCGTCGTCCAGTGTGCACATGGCGTTGCAGGGGTCGGAGTTGCCGATGTGGATGGCGGCGAAAAGATGACGTAGCTCGTGGGCGTCGTCGGGTCCGTTGCGCATGTGACGTGCGCGGGCAGCCTCGACCAGCAGTCGTCCTGCCTCCGCCTCCATCTGCTCTGGTGTCATCGTTTCCCCTTGCAATTCGCGATGTGCTTGCCCCACCGCTTTGAGGGCACGGCGCCTCCGCACACGACATGGATGTAGACGACGCGCTTACTCACGTGTGTAATGTTGTCAGCTCAATCACTATCTTGGCTAGTCCGGTCGACTTGCTGGAGCGTGTATATCCGCAGCGAGCCGTCATGCTCAATCCCGCGCCACACCTGCGTCCATTCACAGGTTGCTCCGGGTGGGATGGGATCGCTGCTAGGCATGAAGGCGATGAGGATGACGGCGCGCTCGGGCGTGGACCTGTGAAACGGTGGGTTTGGGTCCCGCATGTCGAGAAGATCGGCGTGGTGGCCACACAGAACTAGCCCTGCTTTCACCTGATTGCCTCCTCGGGTGAAGGGCCGGTCAGGATACCGAGTGCTTCGAGGATGCACGCGTTGATGTGCGCCCTGTACTCGTCCCGCACCATGTACGTACCCAATGCTGTGCTTCGCCATCCGCACGCGCACACCCAATGAGGCTGCCATTCCGGCGCCTTGGGCTTGGTGACGCTGTAGCGGTGGTCTCGCCTATCGAATGTCTCAGCCAACGTATTCCTCCGCCGCGAGTAGCCAGCGGTGTCCGGTGGTCCATGGCCACGATGGTGACCCGGCCTGTCGCAGCGCCTCGCCCTTTCTTTCCATCGCCAGCCTGTCTGCATCGTACGGACCAGTTGCCTGCACCATAACGATCTCTTTGGCAACGACTCCATCTGTGTTTGCCCAGCTGATTTCCACGGCCCACAGGCTCATGTCTCTGCCTCGTATCCGAGGATGCTCGTCACCTCATCGTGAGAGATGCCCTCGTCGTGGGCCTTCCGTATCCACCAGTCGAGCGCCTCGCGAGCGCCCTCTAGGGCTTGTTGCGCATCTTCCACGTTGGCGGCATGCATGCGGAGCGTGGGAGTGATGTGCTTGACGGTCTCGTCGTGCGTGGGTGGGACGTAGTTACGTGGGCGCCGTGGCATGTCAGCCCTTGTCCGGAGGTGGCGGAGGCGGAGGGGTTTTGCAGTCTTTCCCGCTGAAGTTTGAATTCGGGCACGTCAACTGGTACCGCTCGATTGGCTTGCCTGTCTTGGTGTTGTACTTGGTCGGTAAGGCGGTCTTGACCTTGCGTGCGCCGCAGTTGCCGCAGTAGGGGCCTTCGTCGGCTCCTTCGTAGGGGCTGTCGTAGGAGCCTTTGTTGATGACGTAGGCGCCCCAGATGAAGAAGCCCACCACCACGGCAACTGCCAGTAGGGCAACTGACTCGATCATCCGGTATCACCGTCTAGGCGGGAGAGCGTGTAGCGAAGGTCATCGATGGGCTGCGCCAGTTCCTCGATGGTCGGGTCCTTGCGGGATGTGATGACGCGTGCAGCTTCCACGATGTCGAGCAGTGCTGGCAGGGCGTTGACGGCGGCGACGATGAGTTGCGCGTTGGGGTTGTCGATGTCCACGATGTCATTGCGGTACGGGACTTCACGTACAGCTGCCTTCGAGGCCGTCTCCATCTCGCCATTCCAGCCCCACGCCTCGTCAGGCTTCCGTCGCCAGAAGGTGAACTCGGCTCCCTGCATCCCCAATCGCTTCGCACCCATCACGTACAACACGCCATGGCCGACCGTCCGTAGGCCGATCTCATGGTGCGGGCTTGCCTGACCGTGCCAGCGCCATGGGAGGACAGTTGCCTCGCTGACGAGCGCCCGAAGATCTTCCGACTTGCTCACCTCACGATCCCCTCGGGCCGCTTCTTCGGGTCGATAGGCACAAGTGCATAGCCAGCCTTGCGCATTCTTTCGAGGAAGCGGGTCGGCTCTGAGCAGTCGCACTCGCGACCGAAGTTGTACGCGCAGTCGTAGTCCGGGTCGTGGAGCATGTCGTCCACGGGATTGCGTGTCCGAATGCGCTCGACCTCCGCGTTTTCCTCCCAGCTGTCAGACATGTGATTCCTCCATGAAACGCGGGTACCCGGTGTGGTGGTATCTGGGGAAGCAGTGGATGTCACCCGGCCGCTTGCGATACGTGGCGTCGAAGAAGATGCGGTCCGAGTCGCCGTAGGGTGGGCAGACGATGACGTGCGCGTTGGGAGGGACTAGGTACAAACTTCTCAGCTGTCCAACGCCGATGTAGTGATTGTCGCCATCGTTTATAGATCGAATTTGTCCCGGATGCAGGACGTATCGGACGTCACTCATCGGTCACCTCCCGGAGTGCGGCGAGGATGGCGGCGGCCTCCTTGGCGTGTGACCAAGGACCGGGGAACTCGTGCTCCAACCTCCCCCTGTTGATATTCAGGTGTTGCAGCGCCGCAGCCAGCATCTCCGGGGTCAGGACGACGACATTGGCGGCGGCGAGACGGGCGGCGATAGGGTCGCAGTCCCACTCCGCGATCCCAGCCTCGTGCAGCAGCACGGCGAGGGTGTCACTCATCGGTCAGCCTCTTTCCCGTGTGCCGGTCGTACATGATGGGCAGCGAGTTGTCGGTCG
>JBBAQX010000082.1:0-4385 GCA_040400085.1 Lysinibacter sp.
CCACCCAGCACTACGGCGAGTGCAAGGGCAGCGCAGACCTCAGATGCGGCCTGTCTCACGACGCAGCCTTGTGCAGGATGTCGCCCAGCAGACGCAGTGATTCGCCACCGCCAGTAAAGGCAAAGACATCGCGGCGCTCGTCAGGGTTCTTCGAGTGCAGCAGCTGGCTTTGGATCTTGAGGTGATGCTGGCCGGGCAGTGCCTCGACAGGCTTCACATCAGCGTGCAGCACTAGGCTGTCGGATTTGTAAAAGATGGTCATTGGGGATCCGTTTCTCAGGGTGTGCATACTCGTTCCAGATACGTGCATCCGGGTCGAGCAGCTGTTGTTGTCGCTTCAGCTCGTTGAATTGCAGCTTGCCCTTGGTGTAGACCAGAGAGTCATCTGCGTACTCGTACTGCCAGTCCATGTTCTTGAGGGCAGCACGGTAGGTCTGCATCTCTATGGACTCAGGCTTGATGCCAAGGCTCTTGAAGATGGCATCGAAGGTCGGGTGAAGGTTGCTCATCAGGGCCTCCAGATGAAAACGTCGAGCCCCAAAACAACAACGGCCGTCAGGATGACAGCCGTGTAGACGATGGGGTAAATAAGCCGGGTCAAATGACACCTCGCTTTCGCAGCTGGTCGAGTAGATCATCCGCTTGGTCCGTGCTTGTGACCACGGGCTCAGGCGGCTCCACATCGACGTGAGTGATGCGGAAGTCGCTCTCGGCCTTCACCACCTCACGGGGGTCCATACCCATCTGCAGCGCCTCGTAGCGCCCGGCACGCAGCACCGCAGTCAGCGTGAACTTCGCTTGGCAGCTGCAGCTGAACACCACTGGATGCTGGCGCTCCAGATCCATGTAGGCAAAGGACTGCCACTTGCCATCTTCGTCCTGCCCTTCAACGATGCACTTGCGTTTGTCGCATTCACTCATCTCTCTTTTCTCCCCAGAAGTTTTCGTACTCTTCGTCGCTCATCAGCTCGTCGCAGTAGGCCCAAAGGTCGCCGTCTTGATGCAGGCGGTATGTGTATCTATCCTGCAGACAGGTGCCGTTGTTGAGCACCGTTTCCCACTCTTCCCAGTACCATTCGTGGTCCGGGTTTTTGAGTACATTCCAGTCCACCTTGTCGAGCCCCTGCCACTTGCTGTGGTCAAAGTCTTCGGCAAACCTCTTTGGCACGTAGATGCCATGGCGTGAGTCAATGAGTAGGCATTGCCCGCTTGGTTTGTTCATGGTCAGATCCTCCGGAAGACGTAGCCGTCCGAGTAATAGACATCGTTGATAAACAAGTCTCGGGCCAGCTTCTCGTAGTCGATGTAGCCCTGCAGCGCTTCAGGCACCTCCATGCACTCATCGCAATACTCTTCGGCGTATGACTGCTCGTTGTCGTAGGCCCCGACATACGACTCCTCGAAGTCGCTCTTGCTCCAGCTTCCGGCCATGGAGATGTAGGCCACCACAGCATCCTCGTCAACGTGGTTGCGGGAGCAGTGGTCGCGGGCCTCAACGAAGTCATCGAGATCAAAGGTGCCATGGCGCCCAAGGAACGCTGCAGCCAGATCCTCCGCATCCGCCACCAACAAGTCACCGCCGTAATCGGGCTCGCCATCTTCATCGCGGGGGATAAAGCCAGCCTCTGCCAGCTCTTCGAGCACTTCGTCAGTGCTATCGATGAGATCCATGTCGATCCACTTGCCCTTGGTTGGCTCGCCGTCTACGTACCAGAATGCGTTACTCATGGTTCACTCCTGTGTGAAAGTAAAAAGCCACCCGAAGGTGGCTGTGGTTTGGACTCCACTGACAAGGGGCTCCAACCCTTGTCGCTGAGATCAAGTTGTTTTGAATGACTCGTACAGATCCGCCAGCTTTTCCATCTACTCGACAGTGAGCTTGCGCTTGGCCAGCGCATCCTCAATCAGATCGCAGCGGCGACTGGCTGTGTACCAACGATCACGGGCCTTGGTTTGCTCTTGGTTTTCTCGAATCAGCTCCGGGGTTGCAATCACCGCATCCCGGTATGTCTCCCCAATCATGCGCCCATCAGAGCGGCGGATGCGGTAGCTGCCGCACACCAGCTGAGTTCCGGTAACACGCTCAATTTGCTTAAGCGAATAGGTGATTGCCAGCTTGTCGTAGAAGCTGTTGCGATTAGGGATGGCAACGTAGTCGCCCACTTTCAGTCCTGTCAGATTCATGTTTTTTCCTTGCAATAAAAAACCCGCCGAAGCGGGTTTGTGTTGGTGATTGGCCGGTTTACTTTTCGAGTCGATCTTGCAGTGCCCGGGCTCGCTCTGCAAATGGCAGAAGCTCGCGCTCCTTACCCTGCAAATGGGCAACGCTTTCAACCACGAATGCCAGCTCCTTCATGATGGCTAGCAGCTCGGGAGCTGCATAGGCAAGGCGGTACTCTCGCTCCGCTTCCGGATCCTGCTTGAATGCGTTGTCGGGGTCGTTGCCCAGAGGCACCAGAGGAAGATCGATTTTGATGTGCTTGTAAGTCATTAGTGCTCCTTTTCCAATTCCCAGCCGAATGAGCCTGCTCGCCCCTGCTGAAACAGGATGCAGTGCTGCTCGTATGTGATGTCAACCCGCTCTATGCTGGCGCCTTGGTCGCCCTGCACAGAGAACACGACTTGACGTGGGCCATTGCCCTCTCGCTCCGTGTGGTAGCTCACGGCGCCGGCAGGTATTTTGATGCCGGCCCGGATCAGTAGCTCTCGAACTCCGAAAATTGCCATGGTGGCTCCTAGTTGTTTTTGACTCGAACCTCACCTCCTGCGGCCCTGTAGGACGCAGCCTGCATGCCGGTGACTGGGCGCCAGTTGCCGTCCTCATCCTTGACTTCATGCTGCTTCAAGGCTTCGCGGTTCAGCCGGGCATTCCGGGCATCAGTGCCTTCGCCCAGCTTGATGCGGGGGTGGCCATCGTGAGCTGTGAGCTGCGCCGCTGTCGGCACATGGCATAGGCTTACATCCGACTCCTGCGGCTTGTAATCCCTGCCAGCTTCAACGATGCGGATGGCAAAGCCGTTGCGCTCAATCACGTTGAACACCGTAGCGTCTGGCAACTCATTGAACACCACTAGGGTGCCCACTTTGATGTCCGCTTGGTTTTTGAATTTCATGACTTCTCCTTGGTGATGACACTGACAAGGGGCCTATCCCTTGTCGCTGACGATCACTCCAGTCTGTAGGCGTCTCGGAAGGCGCCTTGGCCTTCGTAGCTCTCTTGCTTGATTGCAACTCCGTGAACCATTTGGTACACCTGAAAAGATCCGGTGCCGTTTATCGAGCCCTCGACATGCTGCCCGTTGGAGTAGTTTTCTCCAATCCAAACAGATATGTTGCCGCTCACATTATTCAGCGCAACCATGGCGCTGTATACCGCTTCCGCTTGTGCTTTGCTGAGAATCATGTTTACCCTCCGTAGTTTTCTTCCATCTCATCCACCTCGTCGCTCTTCAACTTTAGCGCATCGGTAACAAGCCAAGTTGCGTCTGGGTACTCGACGCCGCTTGCTGTCGCGGCTCGCAGGCATCCGGCGGGTGACTCGCCATTGCGGTGCATCACCCTCACTTCGTCCTTGGTAATTCTTGCCATCACAACTCCTCTTAACATGTGCCGCAGTGCGTCAACTCGGCGGTGGCTTCATCAATATCGAACAACGGGTGAACCCGATTGCCTTGACGATCAATCAGATCCATTGCAATGCCATGTTCATCTGGTCGCATTTGCAATGGCGGCTGTCGCTTGAGCACTCCAATCGCGGCCCGGTGCTCTGTACAGGCCGGGCAATGCACATCAGCCTCATAGGTGTAGCCAATGATTCGCATCACAGCTCCTGTGGTTCTGTCTGTTGCACCTTCACGGTGTAGCCAAGCGCCTTAATGTGAGCGATGGTCTGTGTGGCCAGTGTTTTCGTGCCGGCTATCTGTGCAAAATGCGCAGCGTTGATGCACGCCGGGTAGTACACGGTGTTGCCGTAGTTGTTACGGATTCGGACGGTGATTTCTTTCATGGGTACTGCCTTCCAAGATCTTCGATGTAGATAAGCCAGCGCTGGACATCGCCAGTGCTGATCCAGTCGCCGCGCTCGCCATCGCCCTGTTCGGCGTGGAACTTGGGTGACTGCAAGTGAGCCCGGAACTCAGCGATTCGCTCGTTCTTTCGCAGCACTTGGTCATTCAGCTCGCGGTTTTCGTTCTGCAGCTTGTGGATGTGGTTCATACGGTTTCGATGTCCCGCTCTGCACATGCTTGACGCTCCGCCTCTTCGTCGCGGTAACGCTTGGCGATGCTATCGATCATCTCCAGCGCAATCTCCTTGGCGTAGCTGTTGCGCTTGCTGTCGAGGTTTTCGTACTGCCAGAACTCGACCGACCAGAGGGAGTCACTACA
>JBBAQX010000082.1:4485-12836 GCA_040400085.1 Lysinibacter sp.
TGCTGTCGAGGTTTTCGTACTGCCAGAACTCGACCGACCAGAGGGAGTCACTACAGTCAAGGGCGCCGCTGTATTCCTGCATGTCGCCATCCTCGTCTTCGACCATCAGGTCTACGCAGACGCCGCACCAGACCCACTCGTCATCGCACCATGCTTTGAGGAAGTCGAAGTCCTTTTGCACTGCGATTTCACGTTGCTGACGTTTGGTAAGCTGATCCCAGTTTGCAGGGCGATTCTCTTCACTCACACCCCAACCATCCCTCTCGGCCAGCTTGATTGCCCCGGCCCAGTCGTAGACCCATGAGTAGCAGTTGCGCTCACCACGGTGCAGCACTCGCTCTCCGGGTGCCTTGGTGATGTGTGGCTCGTAGTAGCCACGGGTCACTTCTCGCACCGGGCCGTAGCCATCGCATTCTTCCCATGGGCGGCGGCTGTCATGATCCTGCTCAATGCGGATCCGGAAGGTCAGGCCGTGTGCTTCGACGTTTTCTTTGTGCAGTGTGTAGCTCATGGGATCCTCTTAGGCCGTAGCCTTGTTTGCCGCCTTGATGGTGGCGTTGAACTTGTCGGAGCCAATGCGGTTGAGCAGCGCATCCAGCGTTGCATTCGCAAAGTCACGGGCTTGCTTTAGGCCGAAGCCTTTTGAGCTGCAGGGCACGCCTTGGTAGGAGGCATAGACCCGGCACACTTGCCGGCCGCTCACCGGGTCAGACACTTGCCATTCCCTGTACGGGTCAGGCTTGCCGCTGGGCTCCTTGTGCAGCGCAAGGCGGTGTGTCTCTGTGCCGGCTATGTAGATGAACGGCGTGTACTCGATGTCTGGCAGTTGCCGACCTTCGATGCAGGTTGGTTTGAAGATGTGCTTTTTGGTCATGCTCACTCCTTGGTAATCACACTGACATGGGCCTCACCCCATGTCGCTGCGATCAGCTCAAAAACATTCGTCGTTCCTTGAAGCGCTCCGCCGTTGCTTCCGCTTGGTAGTACGGGTACAGCTCCGTCTCATGGCCATTCGGGCACAGCACCCCATAGCGCAGGCCGTGGGGTGTGTCCTTAGCGAAGATGACGTATGGGTACAGGCCGCCAGCGCTGTGCTTCTGTACGCTGGATCCGTCACTCAGGTGTCCTTGGTAGGTCATGCTGCAACCTTTCGCAATCCAAAGTTCTTGTTGTGCTCAGGGACAATCTCGTAGACATTGCCCTCGTACTTCACCAGATCGCCAGTCTTCAGCACTGGCATCCTTGCCCGGCGCTGCTCTTGCCGCTCGTAGTAGCCGGGGTCGCCGCAGATGGCTGTGCCACTCAGGCTGATCCACACCAGCTTGTGTCCGTTGTGAGGCTGAGTGACCATGCGCTCCTTGCAGTTGAGCACCGCCTCCACCGGATCCTTGCCGTTGTAGAGTGCATAGCCGACCACGCTGCCGAAGCTGGCTTCGCGGCCATCGATGAGCACATTCACGCCGCCGTAGTCTTGGCTGTAGTCATTGGTCCGGATTTCGGTTACTTGCTTGTCAGTCATGCAGATCTCCTCAAGTTGCGTCGTGAATGAAGCGGAAGCGGGGGATGAAGCTCTCGGCGATCTCCACCGCACGGCCCCAGTCCTTTAGGCCAACACAGAGCCAGCGCTTGCCGCAGAACACGTTGGATGACGTGCCGGCCTTCTGCCGGGAGCGGATACCTTGCTTACGCAGCTCGGCTTGCACTTGCTTGATCTCGGCCTCCACCTTGTCAGAGGGGCAAGGTGAGTCGGACCATGTGCCGGTGTCAGATGCACCGATCACAGCGCCGTGCGGGATCTGGTAGCCACGCCAGCCGTCGATCTTGTGGTACGTCTTGGGCTGCCGGCCAGAGGCAGACGTAATCTCCACCAGCTCCTCAGTGGTGCGGAACTGCTCAGGGTTGAGCAGGCCACCGATGCCCTGTCGCACCTTGCCTTGGTGCTTGCTAGTGGTGCGGCTGTACTTGTCCTTGTTGACCAGCCAGCCGCCATCCTTGAATACGGCCACAGGGAAGTGTGTGCCGTAGCTGTAGACGATGTAGAGATCGCCCTTGGTGTAGCCGAAGAGCGTTCCGTTGCAGTCAAACTCTTGACGTGCCGCAACGAGGCCGGGAACTTTTTGTAAGGTTGCCATCTTGTGTGTACTCCAGTGATAAGCGCCGAACGCCGACGCTTATTCCTGTCCCCTCGTTGGAGGGGTGCCGATATAGCCCGTTGGTACGGTCCCGGCGTTTCTCAGTTCTTCCGGCCACTGAAAGCCGCTCTCCGCACCGCCGCTCTGACGCCACATTGCTGTGGGGTTTCACTAGGGTGATGCCCTAGCTACTTGCGCTTCCTGCCATGGGTACAAGCCACAGAGGATGCAGGGGTGTCCACTCACTTGTTTTCCGCCGTGGATGGCGGGGCGACGTTTGGCTGTCTGTCAATCCGGTCGATGCCGTTTGATGGGATGAACTTTAGCAAATGCCTAACAGACCTGTCAACAAAAATCTGACAAATTGTCGTAAGTTGCTAAACACCCTAAAGGGTGGAGATTTGTTGTATTTTTGCAACGTCGATTCCAACGTGTGCATAGGCGATTGCCCGCATCCCGAAATACCTAATCAGTTGCGGGTGTCCGTGCGTCGTGCGTGACTAGCTATGATTTTTGTAGCAAACCAGCCCGCCGGTCAGTTTGCTATCCCTGAAAGCCTTTTGAGTACGTCTTTGCGGGAGCGGGCATGTCGATGCTTTCCGTGCTCTCGCCCCAGCGCTGCAGCGCGCCATCGAAGTGCAGCGCAAAAGATGGCTTGTTGCCTTGGCGGTTTTTCTCAATGGAGCAGCCAACTACACGGGCACCACTCTCCAGATCCTTGACGGTCCAGAGCATGAAAACCACGTCCGCATCCTGCTCAATCGAGCCCGAGTCGCGCAGATCCGATAGGATTGGACGCTTGCTCGCGCGCTCGTCCACCTTGCGACTCAGCTGCGACAGGGCGATCACAGCGATCTTCAGCTCCTTGGCCAACGCCTTGAGCCCACGGCTGATCTCTTCGATCTCTGAGTTGCGGTTTTGGCCATCTCCAGCGCACAGCTGCAGGTAGTCCACGATGAGCACCTTAAGCCCGGGCACCAGCTTTGCTTTGGCGCGGATGTCCGCCAGCGTCAGTGAGCCCTGATCGTCCACGTAGAAGTTGGCCAGATCTTCAGCCTGAAGCGCCTCTGATGCGCGCATCCAGTCATCCGTAGACAGGGTGCCAGAGAGCAGATTCGAGTAGTCGATGCGCCCGGCACTGGCCACGCCACGGTCAGCCAGCTCCTCATTTGCCATTTCCTGAGACAGGAAGAGCACGGGGCGCCCATCGCGGGCTTGGCCATGGCCAATGAACTGGGAAAGACTCGACTTGCCAACGCTCGGCCGCGCAGCAACGATGTAGACGCCACCCGGGCGCAGTCCGCCATTGAGGGCGCGATCAATCGTGGGAAAGTGCGTTTGCCAGCCCGCTATCGTGCGCCCCTCCTGCAGATCCTCGTAGTGCTGGGTGCGGAGCAGTGCGACCTCAGCCAGAGTTTGTGGCACCTTGGACACACCCTCGCGCTGCAGAGCAAGGTACAGGCTGGTGATCTTGTCGATCTTCTCGGCCATGGTGGCTTCGCCCGAGATGATCTCGCTGGTGAGGTCGGACGCCTCAAGCAGGGCGCGATGACTGGCTCGCTCACGAAGGATCCCCGCATACCTGCTGGCCGCATGCGCAGTTGCCGACAGGTGACTCAGGCCCATCAGGTAGTCCAGCGTGCCACCCGGCAGATCGATCTCGCCCACGGCGTCAAAGACCGTGATTGGATCCACAGGAATCTTGCGAGCCAGCATGGATTCGATGGCTGCAAATACCTTGGCGTGCCGGTAATCGTAGAAGTGCTTGGCAGCCAGAGGCTTGCTGCGCTCGTAGGTGCGCTCAGTCTGGTTGAGCAGGGCTCCCAGTAGGGCGGTTTCCGCCTCGTTGCTCCAGATCTCTTTCATGCGGTTTCCTTGGTGTGGTAGTTGCCCTCAATGCACTTGACGAAGTTCTCCTGCTTCAGGAGCCATGGCAGTGTCAGCTCAAACGCCTTGCGCCCGGGTGTCGATTGGCGACCCATGAGGAAGTCGGACGTGGACAGGTACTCGAAAAACCGTGACCACCATTCGAGGTTCTGGCGATTCTTCTTTTCCCGCCAGCGTGTTTTGAGCAGCTGGGCCCGGCTGTCAGTCCACTCCCTTGGCTGCGGAAGGCTTGGCAACTTCTCCGCCCACAGCTTCAGGATTTCCTGATGTGGACAAGCATCGGGCGTGGAGCCATGCTCCGCGCCATATCCATCTCCTTTAGGAGATTCGGTTTCGGTTTCGGTTTCGGTTTCGGGCGCATTTGTCTGCATCTGATGTGCATTTGCACCACAAGAATCAGCTAACTTGTTGATTTCATTGAAGGCAGGCTCCCTTGGAGGGAGTGGCCACTTCGGTTTTTTTGCCCGGGGCTTGTTGCCAAAGCGAGGTATGAATCCAAACAGGGCGCCTGATTCTGAGCGGTATGTGCGCAACAAATCTGCCTCGATCAGGTGCTCCAGCATCCCGTTGATCTGCTCCGTAGTCATGCGGGCACAAAGACTTGTGCGGCGCGACACGAAGGCGAAATTGAGGGGCACCAACCCGAAGTCATCTGCCAGCAGAAGCAGCTCAAGGAACAAAAGACGCTCCTCGGCGAATGGCAATCCGTTATATCGATCCGACTCTAAAACCGAGTCCCTTATTACGCGATTCGGCATTTAGATCCCAAGTTTGTCTGCGATGTTTTTGAATGCTTGCTCAATCTGCTCGGGCGTTGCGCCCGGGTTTTCCGAGAGCCATTTCTGCTTCTCGATCTCGTACTGCTGATATGCCATTGCCGCTCCAAATGCAAAAGCCCCTAAGTCCCGGTCCTCCACGTAGCGGCGTGCCTCCCGAGGGAGGTAGAAGACCAAGGCTTAGGGGCTCTTGGGTAAGTGATTTTTGCCTTGCCGCTACGCTTGACGGAATGGAATTTAGCAAACATCAAACAAATATACAAGCACTTGTTGACATTGCGTTAGGCAGACATCAAAATGATGTCTGTGGGGTAGGTGCGTCCATAGGGCGTTCTTTCCCTTGGTTTCAGCGGGGTGGAGCAGCCCGGTAGCTTGCTGGGTTCATATCCCAGAGGTCGTGAGTTCAAATCTCGCCCCCGCTTCCAACTCATCCGGAATGGGCCCTGTGCATATCTTTACCGCTATGCAGCTGAAGGCAGGGTCCATTCCAGATGGCGAACAGTAGGTCAGAGGACCACGCAGCAGCACGTAGACGCCCGGCTAGTACCCGGACTGCATCGGAGATCACTTCATAACTGGTCTGCTGCGAGTTAGTCGGTATGCAACTCCCTTCGCCATCGACCCTTTACGGAGATCCTGATGCTGCCCTTCACCGCTCGCCAGTTCGGATACCTGATTCTGGCCATTGCGCTGGCAGTCACCCACTACACCGCCTACAAAACCGGCCGCGCGCTGGTGGCTGGCGACTGGGCGCAGGAGCGTGAGAACCGGGCCAACGACATGCTGGAGCTGGCCAAGGCGCACCGGGCAGAGCAGGCTGAATTAACTCGAAAGGCCAACGATGTTGACACCAAGTTCCAAGAGAGCAAAAAGCGCGCTGCTGCTGACCGTGACGCTGCTGCTGGCGAGCTGCAGCTCCTTCAAGCCGCCCTCGATGCCGCCCGAGAAGGTCGAGCTGCCACCCCCGGCAGCGGAATTGATGGAGCCAGTGAAGGCGGACTACTCCTTGCGTGCGCAACAGAGCATCAAGGAATGGCGGCTGAAGCTGACGCCACAGCAGTAAGGCTGACCAGCCTCCAGTCATACGTCAGGGACGTGTGCAAACCCAATTTCGGCACTGCCGGCAAGCCTTAGAGCCGGCTAATTCACAGGAGATACCATGAGCGACGAGAACACCCAAGACACTACAGCATCCGCTGACAAAGCGCCCCAAGAAACTGGGCAAGATTCTGCTCAAGCCACCGTAGATACTGCACAGACTGCTACTGATTCTGTAGCAAATGAAAGTACGATCGCAACTGATGCAGTCCTGACTGCGGCCGCTAGTCTTGGCGATACTGTGGTGGCTGACATTGGTGTTGCAGGCTCTACTGAACTGGTGGGATCGACTGAACCTGCTGTCGTGACTGAGCCCGGTGGCCCGGCCGTCATCATCGAGCCCACGATTGGCCGTATGGTGTGGCTGCGCCCCGATGCCGCGCTGATTGCCGCCCGTGGCATCAACATGCTCGACAGCGATCCCGAGACTGCCCAACCCCTGTCTGCGCAGATCGTGTACGTGCATGACTCCTACACTGTCAACTTGGCAGGTTATGACCAGTACGGCTACCCATTCACCGCCACTCGCGTGACTTTGCTGACCGGCAATGAGCTGACCCGTCCTGAAGGCACCTACGCCGAGTGGATGGGCTACCAGCTGTCGCAGGCAACCAAGGCTGCAGCATGATCGGGGAAGCCGAGATCAAGGCTGCCGGGGCTGACAAGGCCCCGCGCGTGACCTCATCCGACCTCGATGAGAACATGGAGCACGTCGAGTACGTGACCCATGCGTCCCATGGTGGTCAAGTCCTTCGCTGGGCAGTCATCACCACCAAGAGTGGATACGCCGTAGTAGGTCGCCCGTCTGTGTCTGTGTCCCCTGAGAACGATAACGAAAAGATCGGTCAAAAGGTGGCTCTGGAGAACTCCATCAACGAGCTTTGGCCACTGATGGGCTATGCCCTGAAGGAAAAGCTGCACACCATGAAGGCGTCGATTGCCGAGGGTGGTTACACCGAACTTGACATACACACTCATCAAGTACATGAGCAGGGTGGCATGTCATTCACCTTCTATGACGGCAAGACCGTCCGAGTCAGCGGGCTTGATATTCGTGAATCCAAGCTGACTCCACGGCAAATTGCAGTCCGCATTGCAAATGCAAAGCCAAATGAATGGGTAACCCTATGAGCAGCACCATCCAACGCGCAGTAGACCGCTTCCTGAGCTGGAAGTTGCCAGTGGCATTCGCACCTGATTGCCACATCACCTTTGACCACGACAAAGCTCTGGATGGCACATGGCCCATAGGCACCAACCTGCTCCACGCAGGTCAAGCCCGCGAGATGATCGAGCACCTACTGGGTGTTGAGCCCGGGCAGGAAACCGACTTCGGTGGCGCCCTACTGGCACTCAAGGCCGGCAAGCGCGTGGCACGCAAGGGCTGGAACGGGGTGAAGCCGCTTGTGACCAAGTTTGTGCCAGTTGATCGAAGTCCGGTTGTGTATGAGGGTGTTACCTACATCAAGCTGGATGATGGATCTGTGGCGATTTGTGATGAGTCCGCAATCAATCTGGTTGAGGGCAAGGTCTGGTGGGTCAGCAATGGCTACCCAGCCTTCACCCGAGAGAATGGTGATGGGACAAGATCTACCGTCAAGCTGCACCAGCTCCTGATGCCTGATGCTGAGATGGTCGATCACGACAATGGCGACAGGCTCGACAATCGATCTGCAAATTTGCGCCGATGCACCGCCCAGCAAAACGCATTCAATCGCACGGCGGTTGCCGCTGGAACCAGTAAGTTCAAAGGTGTGTCGTGGGACTCGTCGCGCGAAAAATGGATTTCATCCATTCAGCACAACGGCAAAACAAAGCACATTGGTCGATTTGATTCCGAAGATGGTGCTGCCAAGGCTTATGACGCCAAGGCGGCGGAGCTGTTCGGTGAGTTTGCGAAGTTGAATTTTGCGCAGCCTCGCATGTGGCTCTCCATCTCTGGGGTGGCCAACATCCCCCGGGAGATCCCGGCCCGCTCCTTCTGGTCGAAGCACAACGCCGAATACGCAGCTGCCCAGCCGGGCGCCGTGGCCAAGGTGCTGCCCTGCATCACCATGAAGACCGCAACCGGCGAGATCCTGATGGGCTGGCTTGCCAGTCAGACGGACATGCTGGCGGAAGACTGGGTGGTGCTGGAATGATCCCAATGAATCACATCTTCATCTGGCTTGGCGGCAACTACTCCGGAGGCTTCCCACTCAACATGGGTCCGACCTCTGGGGCATCTGGTACGCCCGCAAACGAGAAGTGGATCGACCAATGAGAACAGTCCTCCTGTCACTGGCCACAGTCGCAGCTCTGGGTGCCTCCATGGCCCCAGCTACCTCTGGCTCGCAAGCGCTACGAGTGCAAACCGAGATCAACAAGCTGGCAAACGCCAGTGGTGGCCAGTCAGGAGGGCTCCCAGCCAGCGCACCCTCAGACACACGCTCCGACGCCTTGCGCGCACGCTCACGGA
>JBBAQX010000082.1:12936-18310 GCA_040400085.1 Lysinibacter sp.
CCAGCCAGCGCACCCTCAGACACACGCTCCGACGCCTTGCGCGCACGCTCACGGATTCGGCGCGACACCCGCATCAAGAAGGCGGGCCCGGGTTGGTCGAATCGGCACGTACAGCGCACAGCTGCCAAAGCCCGCAATGTGAAACGCTCGAAAGGCAAACGCTAATGGCCAAGTACCGCAAGAAACCCGTAGTAATCGAAGCCGTCCGCTGGAGAGGCTATAGCAGCAACCTCGGATTGACTCAGGAGGCCGCATCGCAGCCCGCAGAGATCACCGAAGAGAACATGCACGGCATTAACTACGCCAGCATCCCAGACTGGATGCCAGAGCCACTGCTCACTGGCACCAATCCTGATGTTGGTGGCGTGTTGCGTGATGGGGACGACTTACTCATCGGCACCTTGGAAGGTGTCCACAGGGCAAAGCCCGGCGACTGGATCATCCGTGGCATCAAGGGCGAGCTGTATCCATGCAAGCCCGAGATATTTGCCGCAACCTACGAAGACGCAGAATAAATGGCCGCAGCCAAGAAGCCCCCAGCAAAAAAAGCCCCGGCCAAGAAGACCCCGGGGAAGAAGCTGGCTCGCATCACTGTGAACTCAGAGAAGAAGCCTGAGCCAGAGAAGCGCTCGGTAGGGCGTCCAACCTCATACAAGCCGGAGTATGCGGATCTCGCGTACAAGTTCTGCTTGCTGGGTGCGAATAACAAAAAATTGGCAGAATTGTTTGAGGTCGCAGACTCAACGATTGGTAAGTGGATTGCCGAAATTACTGAATTTTCGGATGCGCTTAAGCGTGGGAGAGAGATCGCTGATGCAACTGTGGCCAATTCTCTGTACCACCGAGCCGTTGGATACGAGCATCCAGAGGATGACATTCGCACTGTTTCCGTGGGTGGTGGGCGCTCGGACATCGTGATTACGCCCACTGTGAAGCGTTATGCGCCTGACACTGCAGCCGCAACTCTGTGGCTCAAGAATCGCCAGCCAACTATCTGGCGCGACAAGGTGGATCTGGAGCACTCTGGCAAGGTCGGCTTGGAACGCCTGCCAGACGAAGAGCTTGAAGCTCGTCTCATTGAGACGATGAATCGCCTCGGAACCCTGAAGAAATGACCCGCGAAGAGATGATTGAGGCCATCGCACTTGGCCGGGAAAAGCTCGCCCGTGCGTCTCGCAACAGTTTTGTTGAATTTGCCAAGTTCCGGCAGCCCATGGACATGCAGCCCGCGCTGCACCATCTGGTCATCTGCAATGCCTTGGACGCTCTGGAGAGGGGCGACATCCCGAACAACCGGGTAATGCTGTTCCTTCCCCCGGGCTCTGCGAAGTCGAGCTATGGCTCAAAGCTGTTCCCCCAGTATTTCCTCGGCCGGCACCCGCAGTTGTCAGCCATTCTGGCTTCGCACACTGGCGAGCTGGCAGAGGCATGGGGGCGCAAGATCCGCAACGGCATGCAGGATCCAGAGTTTGAGGAGGTGTTCCCCGGCATTGGTGTGGCTGGTGACAACGCGAGCGCCGGGCGCTGGGCGACCAACAAGGATGGCGAGTTCTTTGCCGCTGGTGTGGGTGGATCCATTACTGGTCGCCGTGCTGACTTGGGGATCATCGATGACCCGGTGAAGAACCGGGAGGATGCCGACAGTGACCGCATCCGCCAGAAGACATGGGAGTGGTACACCAACGACTTCCTGACGCGCCTGAAGCCCGGGGCCAAGCAGGTGCTCATCATGACCCGCTGGCACGAAGATGACCTTGCTGGCCGTCTCCTTGAGCGCGAGAGGGAGAAGTGGCTGGTCATCAAGATCCCAATGATTGCCGGCCCTAAGGATTTGCTCGGCCGCGAAGAGGGTGAGCGCCTTTGGAAGGAGTGGTTTACCGATGACATGATCGAAGCGGCTCAGGCAGACGCGCGCTCATGGATCTCGCTGTACCAGCAAGAGCCACGACCCACCGAAGGTGCAGAGTTCAAGCGCAGCTGGATCAACCGCTACGCCTCGCCGCCGAAGATCATGAACAAGATCCTGCTGGTCGATCCCGCAGGTGATCCAGCCAAGGCCAAGGGCAACCGCAAGAAGAGCGACTTCACGGCCATGTGGGTCGTGGGTCTGGGCTCGGATGAGAATGTGTACCTGCTAGATGGCCTGAGAGATCGCCTCAATCTCACGCAACGTGCCGACGCCGTGTTCGCACTGCACAAGAAGCACAAGCCCATGCAGACGCGCTACGAGCAGTACGGCTTGCAGGCTGACGTGGAGCACATCAAGAGCGAGATGGAGCGCAGGCAGTACCGCTTCGCCATCAAAGAGGTGGGCGGCAAGGTCGAGAAGAACGCGCGCATCCGGCGCCTGATCCCATGGTTCGAGGGCGGCCGCATCTGGCTGCCCATGGAGATGCGACGTGAGACGGTGCTTGGCACCTCGTATGACGTGGTGAGCGACTTCATTGAGCACGAATACGCAACCTTCCCAGTGGGTCGCAACGACGATTCATTTGACTGCTTGGCCCGCTTGGCGGAGCCGGGCCTAACCCTTCCATATCCAGAAGAAGACGAGCTGCAGCAGCCGGGCATGGCTGCGTGGCAAGCACTGGATGAGATCACTGGCTACTGAGAGAGAAAACCATGACGGACTACACCTCCAATCAAACCCTTGGGCATCTGGAGAAGATGGCAGAGGAGGGCTACCTGACACCTGAGCAAGAGCAGGAGATGTGGACCGCGAAGCTCGAAGGCTTCAAGGCTGGCTTCTCCAAGATGCGTGATGACTGGGTACGCTGGCGCGCGCAGAGCGGGGTCGAGAACCGCTGGCGCACATCGCTTGAGCTGTACGAAGGCAAGGATGCTGAGGCCATTGAAAACACCTTGGCCAACT
This sequence comes from Lysinibacter sp., assembly GCA_040400085.1. Lineage (GTDB taxonomy): Bacteria > Actinomycetota > Actinomycetes > Actinomycetales > Microbacteriaceae > HNR. The sequence goes on from JBBAQX010000082.1 coordinate 15,809, forward strand.
CGCTGCAGGGCAACCGGGCGAAGAAGGGGCCGAAGGATAACCGCTCGAAGGTGGTGGTCAACATCGTGCGTCCCAAGGTGGATCAGGCCATCGCGCGCATGTGCGAGATCCTGCTGCCTGTCGATGACCGCAACTGGGGCATCAAGCCCACGCCCGTGCCTCAGTCCGTCTCGAAGATGCTGGGCGACAACACGCCCATCGTGGATGAGATGGGGAACGACACGGGGCTCACGCCGAACATTCAGGCGCAGCGCGTCATGGAGTACGCCAAGCGCGCGGCCGCAGCCATGGAGACTGAGATCGATGATGTGTTGACCCAGTGCAACTACAACGGCGAGCAGCGCAAGGTCATTGAGAACGGCGTGAAGCTGGGCACCGGCTGCCTGCTGGGACCATTCCCCACGACCAACGCCAAGCGCACATGGATCCCGAACCCGGACGGATCGATGTCACTGCAGATTTCCAGTGACATGGTGGGCGCAAGCATGAGTGCAGACCCATGGGACATTTTCACAGATCCCGCATGCGGCAACGACCACCAGCGCGGCTCGGGCTTCTTCCATCGCCGCTTCGTGACCAAGAAGGAGATCCGGGCCTTGGCTGGGGTCGAGGGATACGACGAGGCAGCCATCCGTAAGGTTTTGCGCGAGAAGCCCACGCGCACCACTGTGGCCGAGGGTCGCGTCACCCGCAACATGTGCGAAGAGGAGAGCTACGAGATGTGGCTTTACTACGGCGAGGTAGACCCCGTGGAGATGGAGCTGCTGAGTGAGTCCATGTGCGCCGAAGATCAAGACCCGCTGGTGGATGTGACCTCTGGCGTCATCATCATGGTTGGCGAGACTGTGATCGGGGCCATGGAGTCATGGATCGTTGATGGCTCGCTGCCCTTGGACATCTGGAACTGGCGCAAGGATGACAAGACGCCTCAAGGCCACAGCCTGCCAGAGGAGCTGGAGAGCCAGCAGCGCGTCATCATCTCCGCATGGCGTCAGGTGATGGACAACGGCAAGATCACAGCCGGTGGCCAGATCGTCATCAACAAGAAGCTGATCGCGCCGCAGGATGGCAACTACGACATCTACCCCAACAAGGTGTGGCTGGGCTTGGATGACACGGTGGATGTGACCAAGGCCATGCACGTGTTCCAGTTCGCCAACAACTTGGAAGCCATGCTAAAGGTGTCCGCAGCTGCCATGCAGTTCGCAGACCAAGAGACATCGATGCCTCAGATCTTGGGTGGCGAGAAGGGCACAGCTCCCGAGACGGTGGGTGGCATGGTCATGCTGTTCAACAACGCCAACGTGGTGCTGCGCTACCGGGTGAAGCTCTACGACGACGACATCACCAAGCCACACATCGGCCGGCACTTCGACTGGCAGATGGCTTACAACCCCAAGCAAGAGATCAAGGGCGACATGCAGATCGATGCCCGGGGCTCCACAGCTTTGCTGGAGAAGGACATCCAGAACCAAGCCACGCTCAACCTGTCCAATGTGACGAGTAACCCGCGATACAACGGCATGGTCGATCCCAAAAAGGAACTCAAGGTCTTGCTCAAGGCGTTCCGCATCAACCCTGATGACGTGATGTTCCCTGACGACAAGATCGATGAGAACCTGAAGAAGGCGGCTCAGGCACAGCCTCAAGACCCGCGCATCGTGACCGCACAACTGGCATTGCAAGGCAAGCAAATGGACATTGCTGACCGTCAGGAGCAGCGCGCGGCAGACATGCAGTTGGCTCAAGGCGAGCAGCAGCTCAAGGGCGCGCAGATCGCCTACAACATCGAGCGCGAGCGTGCTGAGGGCGAGCAGGGTCAAGTACAGATGCAGATGGACCGTGAGCTGGCCATCGCCAAGTTGCAACAGGACGGCATCCTTACCAAGGAGGAGATCGCATCCAAGGAGCGCATCAGCGCAATCAACATCGACTCGAAGCACCAGTTGTTCAACGCCGAGGCGGCGCTGCGAGTCAGCACCGGAGAGGGAATCTAAATGATTGGCAATAGTAGAAGTGAGCGCAGACGAGCCCGCATGGCGCCAGCATCGCCATCTAGGCCATCATTCACTGGAATTGTTGGTGCTGGCAACACGATCACGGCGGTTGCGGGGTCTTGGGCGCCATCCGGATCAGTCATTACGTTTCAGTGGGCACGCGAGAAAATTGCCATCCCCGGCGCCACATCTGCAAGCTACCTGCTGACCAGTCAGGACATTGGTAAGTCCATTGCCTGCATCATCACAGCCACGCACCCAAGCATCGGGCGACTCAATTTCAGCCTAGCAATCTAAATTTGTTCTGCAAATGCTTGACGATCTGTTCGATTTTTAGTTAAATACTTCGTAGGGGCAGGTGCGTCCAGACGAACCAGCCCAACCCGAAGCCGCTGCCAGCAATGCCAGCGGCTTTTTTCTTGGCCAAACATGAATAAACCAGCCCTTACAGAAGCTGATTTCCGCTCCCAAGTGTGGAGCCGATTGACGAAGGACTTGCAGGAGC
>JBBAQX010000083.1:0-4873 GCA_040400085.1 Lysinibacter sp.
TACCAGCCCGAGTCCCTGTCTCCGAGTGAGGCAGAGCAGATCCACATTATTGGGAGAAAGATATGGCGCGGGGGTTGAGAAAACCAGCATTCACCATGATGTTTGTAGCGGCCGCCCTAGTTGCTGCTGGAACCTTGATCCTATCAATCGTGCATTCAAGAGAGCAGGATCGCAAAACGCAGAGCAAGCCAGCTGCCATCAAGCCGGCCGGCGAGTCTTGGATCCAGATGTCAGGCGGGCAGATGGGTGTGGTTGACATACCTGTGACCAGCATCAAGGGAATGACAGAGCGGCAGACGTGCTTCGTGTGGCGCGACACCGAGTACAAGAGCACAAGCATGCAGTGCCCGAATGACAGGGCAAGCTACTCACCAGATCCGCCACCCTGACCCGGTAAATTGATTTGCAGAAGAGCCCACCAAGCGTGGGCTTTTTTTCGACTGTTGTTTTCTTGTTAAGCAAATAGTGAAAAAAGTTCTCGACAAGTTGTTTTACGTTTGCTAAACTGCAGGCATTCGTTAAACAACCGAGAAACAGATGCCTAAGCAAAAGATTTCCCAAGAGGTGCTGAAAAGCCTTATTGAGTACAGCCCCGACTCCGGGGAGTTTAGGAGTCTCGTTAAGCGCGGCCCATTAATGATTGGGCAGCTTGTAGGAACGAGGAGCAAGGCTGGATATACACAAATCCAAATAGGCGGAACCATTTATTACGCCCACAGGCTTGCTTGGATTTACGTGTATGGATTTGAGCCCGCAGAGAGCTTGGATCACATAGACGGAAACAGATCAAACAACCGCATTCAAAACCTGCGACAGGCCTTTGGCGGAATCAACCAACAAAACCAAAGGCGCCCAAGGTCGGATAACGCAAGCGGCTACTTGGGTGTTTCAAGACACGCTTGTGGCAAGTGGACGGCTCGTATCAAGACATCAAAAACATACAAGCACATTGGGCTTTACGAGACGCCGGAGCTTGCATACGAGGCCTATCTGTCAGCAAAAAGAAAACACCACGAAGGCAACACTTTATGAGCAACATCTCAGTTATTCAAGAAGACATCTACGGCATCCGAACGCAATTTGATTCGGTTCTTGTTGATAGCTCAATCAGCTTCGACAGGGAGGCTGGTTTTGCGTTGCAGATACTTGAGTCGAATGACTATGCGCTGAAGATTGCCATTGGTAATCGCCAGTCTGTAATTAATGCAGTCACAAATATTGCGGCCATAGGGATCTCCCTCAATCCAGCAAAAAAGCAGGCTTACCTTGTTCCAAGGAAGGGCGGTATATGCCTAGAAGTCTCCTATATGGGACTCATAGACCTTGCTACTGCATCAGGATCTGTGCTCTGGGTTCATGCGGAGATGGTTGCAAAAAGTGACTCATTCAAGCTCCATGGATATGACAAGGCTCCAACGCACGACTTTGACCCATTTGGGGATCGTGGCGATTGGGTCGGGGCCTACTGCGTAGCAAAAACAATAGACGGCGACTACCTAACCAACACCATGTCCATTGGTGACATTCGCTCGGTGATGAATAGGTCTGAGTCGGTTAAATCCGGCAAGTCCTCACCATGGAAGACGGACTTCTCCGAGATGGCAAAAAAGACTGTCGTAAAGCAGGCTTCAAAGTATTGGCCAAGAAGCGAGAGGGTTGCATCTGCGGTTCATTTGCTCAACACGGAGGCCGGTGAAGGTCTTGACATGCAGGAGCCCCAGAAGGAGTCAGAGCAGCCAGTTGGCCGCAAGCCTGACGTTGCTATGCCAGAGGCTCGCAAGCGCCCGGCGCCTGAAGGCGTGACAGATGTTGAGCCCAAGCAAAAGCCGGCCCAGTCCAACCTGTGCTCCGAAGGTGAGCGCATGTTCATCAGCCGCAAGCTGGAGCGCAAGCAGTGGAGCGTGGCCTACGCCCGGGAGATAGCCGGTCTGAATGTGTCTGAAACATTGGACAACCTGACGGCAGATGAGTTCATCGCATTGAAGGATGTACTCAAGTGAGCACCGCACAAGACATCATCTTCGATGAAGAGGCACACATCTACCGCCTTAACGGAAACATCGTGCCCGGCGTGACATCAATCCTCAAGCCGTTGACCGACTTCTCCATGGTCAAGGCAGAGGTGCTGGAGTCCGCCAGCAAGTTTGGCCGCGCAGTCCATAAGGCATGCGAGCTGGATGACCTTGGTGAGCTGGACGAGGTGGCTCTGGATCCAGCTCTGCGCCCCTATTTGATCGCATGGCGCAAGTTCACGGCCGACTACCAGTGCGAGTGGGAGGTGGTTGAGCAGTTGGTCTACCACCCTGCCCTGAACTATGCGGGAACGCCTGACCGCTACGGCAAGGTCAAGGGTCGCGCAGCTGTGGTGGACATCAAGAGTGTGAGCGGAACCATGAGCCCGGCGGTTGGACCGCAGCTCGCCGCCTACAAGAACGCCATCCCCGGGGTGCCGCCAGTGTGTGACCGCATTGGTGTGCAGCTCAAGCCCGATGGCACATACGTGGCAAAGAACTACATAGACCGCAATGACTGGCCAGTGTTCTGTTCTTTGCTGACCCTTCGCAACTGGTGCTCGCACCACAACATCACCCCGACTTTTTAGGAGAAACCATGACCGCAGTAACTGAAGAAAAGAAGCTCAAGGGCACCGTCGAGTTCGACATCACCAGCGTGATCGCCCACGTCAAGACATCCGAGGGCGCACTGACTGACGCCAAGGATTACGTGATCGACAGCGACAACATGCTGACCCTAGCGTCCAATGACCTGATGAATGTCAAGGGCCTGCAGAAGCTGGTTGAGACTGAGCGCGTGTCCAAGGTCAAGCCATTGAACGATGAGGTCAACCGCATCAATGCTGAATACAAGGTGCCGGCCAACTTCTTGGCTCAGGCCGAGACGGTTCTGAAGGGCGCCATCGGCACCTACCAAACCAAGCAGCTGGAGATCGCCCGGGAAGCCAAGCGCTTGGCCGATGCAAAGGCTGCAGCGGAAGCCGCCGAGATTACACGCAAGGCAGAAGAAGCCCGGCAGGCAGCAGCCAAGTTGGAGAGCGATGCCAAGGCCGCAGCCGCATCTGGCGACGAAGCCGCAGCCGCAGCCGTTGCCGAGCAGGCGGCCGCCATGACAGAGCAAGCCGAGAGCCTGCAGCTGGCAGCCGAGGTGGTGACATCTGCGCCTGTTGTGCAGACCCCCACTCGCGTCTCTGGCATCAGCACTCGCGTCACATACTCCGCACAGGTGGACAACCTGATGGATCTGGTGAAGGCCGTGGCTGAAGGTAAGGCTCCTCTGGAGTGCATCGCCGCCGACGAAAAGTTCTTGGGCGCTCAAGCCCGTGCATTCAAAAAGGCCGGTCCTTTGTACCCCGGCGTCCGTGCAATCGCAGCGCAGTCTATTGCCGCCCGCTCTGCTTAACTCCTGAAAGGAACCACCATGGCAACACGTATCTACAAAGCAACCACACCCAAGGGTGTGCGCCTGATTGACGCAGGCATTAAGTCCTCGGTAATCGCGCACGTCGCGCGTGACGAGATCAAGGTCGAGGTGGCCTCCGGGCACGACATCGCTGAACTGGTCGGCGCTGGCGTGAAGGTCGAGGTCATTGGCGCTAACGCGAACCAAGACCTGTTTGTGGAGGGCACTCAGCAATGAGCTATTCCGACCTTGAAATCAAGGTGATCCAGTGGGCAGAGGCTCGCAAGATCATTCCCAATGCAACTCCCCAAGCGCAGCTCAACAAGGCGCTTGAAGAACTGGCTGAATTGTTCAAAGCAGAGAGCCAGAAGAACTTGGACGGCATCAAGGATGGCGTCGGTGATGTGGTTGTTTGCCTCATCAACTATTGCGCCCTGAAGGACATTGATCTGGTGAGTTGCCTTGAGCTGGCTTACAACGAGATCAAGGATCGCAAGGGAACCCTGATGCCTGACGGCACATTTGTGAAGGAGTGATAAATGGCATCTGTGAACAAAGTAATCCTGATCGGCAACTGCGGCCGAGATCCCGAAGTCCGATACCTGCCTTCCGGGCAAGCGGTGGCCAACGTCAGCTTGGCAACCACCAGCCGTCGCAAGGATCAGCAGACAGGCGACACCATTGAAGACACTCAATGGCACCGCATCACCTTCTACGACAAGCTGGCCGAGATCGTTGGCGAGTACGTCAAGAAAGGCGACCCGATCTACATTGAAGGTCGCTTGAAGTACGGCAAGTACACCGACAACAACGGCGTGGAAAAGAACACCTGTGACATCGTGGCTACCGAGATGAAGATGCTTGGAAGTCGTGATCGTCAGGATCAGGGGCAAGATCAAGGTGCCCAGCGTCAGGCGCCCCCTGCACAAGGCCAGCAGCGTCAAGCCCCACCACAGCGCGGTGGTCAAGCGCCTCGCGGTGGGCAGCAGCCAGCACGCCAAGCGCCGCCTCGTCCATCCAGCGGCTTCGATGACATGGACGATGACATCCCATATTGATCCAAGGTAGATGAGCAAAAAGAACCCAAAGGTTTTGGTTCCCATGGTCGGCCTCAGTGCAACGCAACGCAAAAGCATTGGGGCCGGCAAGTATGAGCCGAGACAGCGCCACCCAGACGAGGCGCTTCCAAACACCATCAGCATCAACGAGCTACCGCATTACGTGCCACCAAAGCACCTGCCCGTGAGAGCCGGAGCTGATGACCACCTGAATATCAAAAGCATAGGAGTCGCCTGCTAGGCGAGAGCAACATGAGCGAACAAAAGACCGTGGAAGTTACCGAGCAAAGCCTGTCAGTGGGCCGCTTGTTCATCACTGAAAACAACAAGAACTGGCCAGCCGAAACAAAGGCCAAGCACGACGAGCAAGAGCGCAGCCGCATCTACGCAAATCTGCG
>JBBAQX010000083.1:4973-9475 GCA_040400085.1 Lysinibacter sp.
CGAGCTGTCAATCACAGATGATGCCTTGGCCAAGTCCGCATTCATCGAGTGCGGCGCCAGTCAGGAGAAGTCGGTTGGCTGGGTTCCTCCCCGTGGCGGCCAGCATGACCCGCTTGTCTCCATTTCTCGAACCACTGGCATGGAGCACCTGATCATGTCGCTCATGATCGAAACGAAGCGCGTGCCCGGCGAGGCTGTGAAGCGAAAGGTTGATGAGCAGTGCAAGGCCATTGAGCAGAGCACCGGCCGCAAGCCGGGCAAAAAGGAGCGCCGGGAGATCATGGAGGATGCTCGCCTGTCTCTTCTGCCGGTGGCATTCGCATCGCGCAAGAAGGTGATGGTCTGGATCAATCGCGGCTCTGGCTACTTGGTCATTGACTCGACCAGCCAGTCCGTCATTGATGATGTGACGCACCGCCTTGTTGGTGATGCGGATGGCATCTCAATCATGCAGATGAGCACCGTGAAATCCCCGACATCCTTGATGGCTGGGTGGCTTGCTGCCGGAGAGGCCACCTCTCTGCTGTCGATTGAGCGCGCATGCGAGCTGAAGGCTCAGGATGAAACCAAAGCTGTGGTTCGCTACAAGAATCACCCGCTCGACACCAGTGAGGTGATGGATCACATTCGATCCGGCAAGCTACCAACAAAACTAGCCCTCACCTTTGGGGATCGCGTCTCCTTCACCCTGACTGACAACATGCAGCTCAAGGGCATTTCGTTCTTGGATGTGGTGTTCGAGGGCAAGGGGAAAGACAACAAGGAGGACGTGTTTGATGCAGATGTGTTTATCACTACGTCCGAGCTTGAGTCACTTATCTTGGTGCTCAAGAGCGAGCTTGGTGGCGAGGTGACAGCAACATGAGTGCTCCATGGTGGCCGGAAGACGGCGGCGACAAAAAGCCCATTGGGCCGGGGGATGTGTGAGCCTGATAACCCAAGCATTCCTTGTTGAGAAGTACGGGCTCAGGCTGACCATGGATCAGCTTGGTGAAGCGCTTGGGATGGCCAAGCAAACCATCTTCAACAAGATCGCCAAGTCAGAGTTCGAGGTGCCAACCTACATGGACGCCGGCAAGCGCTATGCCGACTTCAGGGATGTGGCGTCTTATCTCGACCTTTGCCGAGAGCGTGCAGCGACTCCGGCTTGAGCTGCGTATAGCGGCGCAGATGCCGCCAATCCTTGTGACCCGAGACGAGGGCTACTTGTTCAATCGAGTAGCCCTCTTCAAACATCTTGCTCACCCCATCGTGCCGGGTGTCATGGAAGTGCAGGTCAGGAATCGACAGAGCCCTCACCGCCTCGGTGAAATACTTGCTCAGGGTCCGAGCTTCCAGCGGGAAGATCCGCTCATCATCATGCACCTGACGTAGCGCCAGATCCCATGAGTCGCCCAGCAGCGGGATCCACTGGTCGTTGCCTTCCTTCTTTCTCGGATCCTTCCTATCGCGGATGAGCACCATCTTCTTCTGGTGATCGATGTCAGCCTTGAGGATTCTGCACACCTCGCCCTGACGCATCGCGGTGATACAGGCGAACAGAGTGGCGTCCGAGTAGATCGACCCCTTGTTCTCAGCCAGCCAGCTCAGGATGCGCGTCATCTCATCCTCAGTGGCCCGGCGCTCGCGCATGCCGCCACCACCAATCAGCCCGAGATAGGAGAGCTTCGGCCGGGCAGCGCCGATCACATCAGGCAATCCTGTTCCGGCGTAGCGGAGCACGGTTCCCAGCTTCGAGAGGTCGCAGTTGATTGTGTAGGGGCCGGCTCCGTCATCGCGGCGCTCTTGCGCCCATCCAAGCAGCCTGTCCACGGTCAAAGTGGAGGCGACATCCTGCCCGAGCATGCGCTCTAACATCTTGAGGGTGTAGTGCTCCGTAGATGAGTCGGAGATCGGCCGGGTGGATCCGCGCAGCTTGCGGTACTTTATGACCAGCTGGCCAATCGTCTCCGCGCCCTGCTGTGTGGACTCCAGCTTCCCGGCATCCATCAGGGCCTCGATCTTTGATGACCATGCGAAAGCCGCCGCCTTGGTGTCAAACCATTTCGACTTTTGCGGGTATCCTTTGCGGCGAATTAGGGCTCGCCACTTGCCATTGATTTTCGATACAGACGCCACGACTCACCTTCGACTCACCAATCGACTCACTTGGTTGGTTTACCGAATGCTACCGTTGAAGCGTTTAGCAGTGGCTAAACCCCTATAATCGCCACCAGTCCCCGTAGTTCAAGGGGTAGACTCCCTCGGGAATCCACCCCTGCGACTCACTTTACGACTCACTTCTTCACGTCGCGCATCTGTCCCACGTAGGTTTCATTGAAGGCCCGGGCCAGATCCCCGCGCTGCTTTTCGATCTCCTTGCGCGCGACCATCTTCTCGGCTCTGGTCATGCTTTCGTCCTCAGCAATCTCGATCTCGCGCTTCTTCAGCTTCGCGTAGAACTTGGTGTAGGACTCAGCTGCCTTGGCCAGTGAGAGTTTGGCCATCTGCTCGTCGGTGTAGTCAACCTCGATGCCAGCCTTCATCTCAGCCTCGGCTGCCTTCAGCTCTTTCGTGACCTCGGCCCGGCGCTCGTAGAAAAGACCCATCTCGGTCACGTCATCGATCTGGCCGTAGAAGTTGCGCGCCAGCGGAACGTCGCGGGTAGTTGTCTCGATGGGGGACATCACCTTTGTCGGCAGGTTCACAAACGTGTCAGCCAAGAACACACCCAGACCGCCTGTTGCGTTGCGCACCAGATTGTCCAGCGTGCCCGGCATCACGTCGATGGCGCCAGAGCGGGCCTGATTTCCGCCTGTCACGGAGTTTAGCCAGCGCGCTACGTGCTGCGATGCGGTGCCGGCCTGACGCGCGGAGAAGTTCTCGCTGTCTGGTTTGTCATCAAACGGCGACTTCTCTGGCCCTACCGGGCGACCAAAGGCATTCACCCCGGCGCCCATCTGGATCGCAAAGTCGATGGCTGTAGGGGCGGCTGCCATGGACAGCTGGATCGGATCAGTTGGATCCAGAGATCCGCCGAATGGGTTGATGGATCCAAACACGGCAGATGTCAGGCGCACACCAGACTTGGCCGGGCTCGCGCCACGGTTGCGGTCCTTGGCCCAGCGGGCTGAGTCCGCCAGCGCGTTACCCATCACGGCAAACACGTTTATGCCGTAGGCCATGGGGATCTTCACGTAGCGGCCATTCTTGCCGACCACATGCGAGCCGTCCATCTCCACGCCGGGCGGCAGCATGAAGATTAGGTTGCGCTCTTTCTCGAAGTCTGGGATCTTGTCCCAGTAGGCTTCGCCGTCATCGTCATCACCCATGCCCGCATTCATAAGGGCCAGTGTCATGGCAGCAGCGGTGGCGCCGGCCATCATGTACTGAACCCGGCGATTTCCCAGTGCCTGCAGGATTCGAGTGGAGCCCTGAACGCCAGCGTTAAAGAACAGGAACAGCTGATTCAGCGTGCCACCCCACTCACCCTTGCGGTTGAAGTTGGTGGTCAGATTCTTGGCGATGCTTGCCGCCTCGGCGGGGGTTTTGCCGATCTCGCGGGCCGCTCGGTATGCGGCTGCCCGGGCTGCGTCTTCAGATGTTGACCCGATGATCTCCAGCCAGCGCAGCGCAATGGACCCAGCCTGATACGCCTTGGATGCACGCAATGACTCCTTGATGCCCTTGGGTGTGGCGCCGGCAGCCAGCATCATGTCGCGCATGGTGTCGGTGATCTCGCTGGTGTCGCGCAGGTAGTAGCCGCCAGTGGTGCCGCCGGCAAAGCGCATCTCCATGATCCATCGGTCCATCACCTTGTTTGCGGGATCTGGCTTGCCGCGCTCTTTGCGGAATGAGGCTGCCAGAGATGGGCCGAGGTACTTGGCGTACAGGGCTGCTCCCTTGGCACCCAGTGCATCGTAGGCAGACACAGCGCCCATCTGCGCGTCACGTACTGCATTGAGCGCCCCGAAAATGGGGTTGTAGCGCGTGAGCGTGTTGCGCATCAGGGTGGTGTAGGTGCCCAGCGTTGCGGCAAGAATTCGCTCCAGTTGGCTCGTCTCATCCTTAGCTGCCAGCTTCATGGCGCGCAAGATTAGCGGGTCGTGGATCTTCACGCGCACGTCTTGGCCAGCCACCTTGATGTTGATGGTGTCCTCGCCAGTGTCGCGCGAGGATCGCATCAGCACCAGTCCACGCTTCTTGTCAAAGGCTGGGGTGCGCTTGGTTGGCTGCACCTCCCACAGGTCTGGATCCGGATTGTTCAGCGCCAGATCGAGGAAGGTCTTGGAAACCTGATTGCGCTCACTGCGGATCACTGCGCGCTCGTAGTCGCGGATGATGTTTTCAATGATCTCGCCGGCCTTGGATCTGCGGCCCAGTGCCTTGATGGATTCCTTGCCGGTAGTGCTGAAGCCTCGGCCAACGCGCAGCATGCCGGTCTTGGCGCCATCTTCATCAACCTGCTCGAAGCCGCGCAGTGGAACGTAGTTCTCGTACAGGCTCTCCCATCCATCGTACTC
>JBBAQX010000083.1:9575-17950 GCA_040400085.1 Lysinibacter sp.
CGTCATCGATTTTGCGCACACGGTAGCGATAGCCGCCGTACTGATTGTCAAGACGGTCGCGCCCACGGCGAGCGGCCTCTGCGCTCTGATACTTACCCATCACCTTGTCATCATCGCGCGGGTCGATCACCTCATGGGTATATACCTTGCCCTCAGATTCGCGCTTCTGGAAGTTAATTCCACGCAGTTGTTTTTCTGCATCATCTTCGATGATGATCTGTTCGGTAGCCTTCGCCCAATCCTTGTCGCCAGCCTTTTTCTTGACAAGCGCTTGGTCGGACAGTACATTAAAGACCTTCTCGGCTTGGCCCCGACGCTTGCTTGCAAGTAGGGCTAGAGTTTGGCTAGAGTCAGCTTGCTGACTGGATGGGGAATTAGCCCCCGCCAGTAAATCTCGAAGTCGAGAAACCTCTTCCAAGGGCAACCACACTCGGTTGCCCTTTTTTATTTCTGCCGCCACATACGAGGCCGAATTGTCGAGTGGGTATGTGGTTGCAAAGCGCACAACCTTCATTGTCTGCCTGCCGGAGGAAAGCACCTCCTTCTTCATGGCCACCACTACCGGCTTGCCTTCTACTGTCTTCAATGGAAGCATGGCGAGGAGCTGTCCGGGCGCTTGAAATGTCACCATGCGCGGACTCTTCAGTGCTTCTGGCAGCTGGCCGATCATCTTGGTCGTGATGCCCTCTTTAATGTGCTCACGATTTTGGATGTGGCGAATGATGTCCTCGCCAATGACAATCGGTTGATTCATTCCGAATGAATCGCCCGGTCCAGCGGAGTACGCCTCATGAGGCATCTTCTCGCTGATGACCTGCGCGGTTGGAATGCCGCGCTTGCGGTCCAACACATCATTGGCCCAGCGCTCCAGTTTTGGATCAGACTGCACCTCGCGCAGCTGGAAGCTGATGCGCGGATCCTCTTCGGACCAGCTGCCGCTATTAAAGACGGACTTGATCTGAGTTGGATTGAATGCAATTACCTCCTCGTAGTCCGCGCGAACAATAACCCCATCGTATCCCTGCGATTCAAGCTCGCCCCTCCAGTCACTCAGGCGACCCTTGTTTGATTCCGCCTCACGGTAAAACTCACTCGCAGTCTCATATTGCTTTGGATTTTTTAGGCTCAGGAATGCTGGGTAAACAACAGGCAGGCCGCCGGCTTGTGTTTTTCCGGCCCACCCTCCCTTGGATGCTACTGTTGCGTAGCTATCGGATAAAAAAGGTTTTGATGTAAAAAAGAATCCAAGCTCACCACCTGACTCTTGTCGGGTGTTATTGCCCAATTTACTTCGGTCGAATGCGCCAAAGTCACTTGCCGTCCCGTGGTACACCACCAGCGGCAGACCATTCTCATCGACCACCTTGGATCCATCAAACCACTTCACGAAGTTGGGGTTTACCGAATCCTTGCCGCCCCAGCCTTCGCTCAGGGATGACTCCATGCCACGCTCGCGCTTCTGGTACGCCACGGGCACCGCGAACTGCTCGATGGCATCAACGTCGATCTCATCCTTGATGATCTGGTTGGTCAGTGCTGCGCGTGCCAGTGTGGAGCGACCAACGCCGTAGGCGCGCACATCCTGCTTGGCCAAGAACTCTTTGACCCATGGCTCGCCATCCTTGCCGCCCTGCAGCTTGAAGCGACCAGTCTCCGGGTCGTAACGCAGGCGGGTGAACTCGGGGTCAAGCTCCAGCATGTTTCGCATGTTGGCCAGCGCCAGACGTGCGATGTTCATGTCGTGATCTTCGGGAGTCTTGGGTTCCTCGTTGTAGCCATACACCCGGTTCTGCGAGCCGGGCATGATGATGCCGGTTTCGCCAGTCTTTAGGGAGTAGCTAAGTGCCTGCTCAGTGCGGCGCGCAGTGTTGATCGAGGAGAGTGCGTCGGCAGACTTGAACTTGTAGCCGTTGACGCGCGCCCACTCAGATGCCACAGCATAGAACTCGGTGCCCAAACCTTTGGATCCAGCGAGGTTCATGGTGCAGCACTCCATGTACCCGCGACGAAGCTCCACCTGAGCCTCGTAACTTCTTGAGGTTGATTTGTCGAGAAAGCTCACATTGAAGCCCTCTCCGAACACATCCATGGAAACTGTGTAGCCAGCAAACGCCTTCAGCTCGCGCGCAACATACTCGAACTGCTTGTTGACCGACTTGCCGGGCAGAGAGAATACGCCCTTCGCCTTTGCCAACTCTTTCCATTGGCGAGCGATCTTGAGGGCGGTCCCCTTGCGGTATGCAGATGTGATGTCAAACCCGCTACCGTGAATCAGTGGCGCCGCAAGTTGCGCCTTAGTGAAGCGCACGATCTCGCTGTAGCTCATCGCATTTCGACTCTCCACAAAAGAGAGGCCGTATCCAACTTGGCCACGGTATCCGTTGCCTGTAGGCGTCACTTCGATCTCATGTGTTCCGCCATCGGGGTAGGTGCGCGGAACCACAATGTTCACAAAGCCGTTCTCATCCTCACTGTCCTTGCCGAATGGCATGGCCTTCTCTGGGAATAGGCCGTGCTCTTGCATCTGCTCTGCAGTGATCTCTCTCGGGTTTGGCAGCGCGACTGCCTTGGCGCGTTCAGCAAGCCTGTTACGAAGGATTTGCTCCTCGCGCGCAATCTCTGCCTGCAGCTCTGCTCGCTTCTCTGCCTCGGACATGGCAATGCCTTCGGTCTTGGCATTGATGAAGTCCTCCATGGAGATCTCTTTGGCATCGATCTTGTCGGTGAAGTCAAGATCAAAGTCGTCAAAGGAGACATCGGAGACATCGAGGTTGAAGTTGCCCAGACTGTTGATGTCTCCAATGGATTCGCGGCGCTGGAGGGATGGCGCGGACATCGAGATGTCGTGCTTTCCAAGTAGGACTGCGAAGGCTTGGTTGCCGCCGTTGTCTGCAGTCCATCCATCAAAACCAGCATCGCGCACCATGCGTTCCCAGTTGTTTGCGAACTGCAGTGGGTCCGGGTTGTTGGCAGCCTTCTTGAAGCCGTACTCATCCTTGTTAATGTCGTACAGGTTGTTGAGCTTGATGGTGTGCTTGACACCGCCTACGCCGGCCTCTGGTACGACGCCGGTGCCCTTGTCTACGTAGAAGTACAGGCGATCCTTGATGGCGCCCGGCATGGCCATGCGGTCACGCTCGGCACCCTTGAGCCCGGTGCCATGGAAGGCGGAGCTTAAGGTGTTACGGCGCTGCTGGCTGAAGTGGACGCCGACTCGGGAGACTGCGCCTTCTCTGGCGCTGCCGTACTCCCGTTCTGCTTTGCCCACTCCTTCGAGATTTCCACTGCTAGGTCTTGGGGTTGGGTTGGCTCGGTAGTAGTCGGTGTACTTCCGGAGCTTTTTGTCGGTTGATTCCGCAAGGCGTCGTAGCTGCGCCAAGTCGCCACCCCCGCTCCGCCCCCGAAAATCGTCTCCCCGGGCTTCAGCTCCCTCTTGATTGCTGGCATATCGTGTTCCTTCCAAGTATTTGTCGCGGTTGGTCGGCTTGTAGACCGGACCCCAGCTGCCCTGCATATATTCGCTGTGAAACTTCTTCGGTGCAGTGACCTCGAAGTCCTCTGGCATCTGGTTGACAACATCGAAAATCGCATCCCTGAACTGCTCATCAGTCAGGGTCTTGACGTCACTGTCATAGGCAGAGAAGTTGCCAAACACCAGAGCGCCCTCGCGCAGGCTGTCGCCGTTGGCTTGGGGCACCGCTTTAGCGATTGCTAAACGAACTTGGTCAATTCTCTCCTGATTTATGCCCTCTGGCAATACCACCTTGACGAAAGAGAACTGGCTGTCGGATGTAGTGTTGTTTTCGTCAAACGCGACCATGCCCATCTGGTCAAGCAAGTAGCCCATCACGCGAGCCACATCATTCAGCTGTTCAGGGGCTACGCCCTCCGGGGCTGACAGGAAGACGCTCGGGTTCACTCCGCTCTTGAACATGCCGGTGGTGTACTCGGTGCCCCAGCCATCCAGACCCATCATGCGCTGCACGTTTGCGAATAGCGCGTCCATCACCTCCTTGGTGGTCTTGGCCTTGTCCACGGCAGACAGGTCATTCCACTCGTCGGCAATGGTGTCCGACATGGGAACCTTGCGGCGCGGATCCGGTGCAACCTCTGCGTACACACCTTGGCGATTCTGATTGCTTGGCTCTGCTACAGAATTTGTAGCTGCATCACCAGTATCCACGCCGGCCTGCTTCAGCTCAATCAGCGCCTCAGCAAAAGTCTGCCGAGCCTTCTTCAGGTTGGTGACGTAGGAGTCAACCGCCTTGGATTCCTTGTTCTTCCCGTTGCCGCGCAGGCTGGCGATCAGGTCATCGAGCACCTTGATCCAGCGCTGCACCAAAGACTTGAATCCATTGGGATCTGCCTTGGCCAGTTGCTCCAAAAACTTCTTGTCATTGAAGCGGTTGCCTGCGAAGTCGGCCACCATCTCTGACTTGGTGAGGCTGGCGTTCAGGCGTTTGTTGACCTCTTGCTGACGCAGTACGCGCGCCTCGGCAGCAGTCTTTCCGGAGGCAATCGCCTTTTTCTCAATGGCATCCAGCTCCTCTTTGTAGAGGAAGTTATCGATGTACGCCTTCTTGCCTTTGTCAGACATGCCATCGAAGATGGTGGACACCTTCTTGACGTAGCGCTGGGCTGGTGTATTGGTTTTGCCAGCCTGATCGTCGGCCTTGGCCAGCTGCTCAAGGATGTGGTGGCCCTCATGCCCAGCGGTCTGGGTTGCATCGCTACTCAGGCCGCGAGTGTTAACCCATGCGGTGCCGCGATAGGTGAAGCCGTTGGTAGCTCCCGGGCTGTTATCGCTGTAGAACTGGATGCGATTGCGGTCTACGCTGTAGGCTTCAGAGATTCCGCTTGCGATCTCATTGAGCTGGGGCTCAAGCTCTGGCGCCGGGCTATCCAGCTTTGCTTCTGGCCAGCGCTCCGCAAGGATCTGGCGCTCTTGCGCCGTCTTTCCCTGAGATAGGTACTGCTCTCGATCCAGCTTCAGGCTGGTGATTGCTTCTTGCCGGGCAAGATCTCTTGATTCATCCTGCGCGACTTTTCCTGCAGATACCGGCTGTACTCCTTCTCGCCCATCTGGCTGCGAAGTTTCGACTCCATTTGATCCTCGATCTCCTGCAGTCGCGGCGTCAGGCAGTGAGTTCTTTGTGGTGCTTGTTCGGACATTGGTGCCTCCTTGAGGCGCGTATCCTGCCACCCGGAATCGGCCAGTGTCAAGGCGCTCGGGTGCCCACTCGATGTCGCTGTTGCGCTGCTGGTACGCAGAGGCAACGCGCTTGGCATCATCCTCTGTGGCGTAGCCTGTGCCATCGTCTCCCAGCACGATCTGCGCCGGCTCGCGCTCCTGCGGAACCCTGCTCAACAGGTCGGAATCCGATGTCTTCTTGAGTGGGTTTGCTACAGGATTGATAGCTGCTTGCGCAGATTCGGCGGGGCCTACAGGGGTATTTTGTTCAGAGGCTCCTGATGGAACAGATGGATCAACGCTGACGCTTGGTGCAGGTGCTTGGGCAGCATTACCCACTCCCCCTCCGAGTGCTCCATCGACACGTCCTGTATCTCCCACGCTTGGGATTCCGGTATTACCCCCGCTGACACCGGGGCCTGCAGCCAATCCTGCAGAACTATCTGTTGTGCTGACACTTGGGGCTCCTGCTGGCTTGATGGCCACGGTGACTGGGGTGATGCCCGCCTGAGATGCGGGGCCGGCCGGATCCGCAAATGTGCGCAGGAAGCCCTTGGATTTTGCCAACTCCTCGGCCGACATGGATGGCTTGCCGGAGCCTGCCAGACGCGATGCCGCAGCACCAGCGGTGCCCAGCGCTCCGCCAGTACCAGCAGACACAATCGCAGTGTCCAAGGCGCCTTGGCCAAACTCTTGCAGGGTGTTTGTAGGGTTGACGCCGAAGTAGTTGTCCGTGGCCACTTGGCCAACGTAGGTCGCCTCTTCGGATGGGATCTCGCGCAGGCCGGTGGAGACTGCGGCACCACCCAGATCGCGGACTGCATTCTTGCTGAAGCCGCTGGCCAGAGCCTTCTCGAAGGCATCAGCCAATTTGCCGGTGCCGCCCACCTTCTCGCCCAATGCCTCGAAGCCACCCATGGCGGTTGCGTACTTGGCTGCATCCACTGGGGAAAGGCCCTTCTCGCGGGCATCTTGGTACGAGGAAAGGCCCTGCATTACAGCAGGAACTGTGATGCCGCCCGTGGAGATGGCGATGGCCAGCTGTGGAACCTGAGCCACGATCTGAGGAAG
The DNA here is from genome assembly GCA_040400085.1 of Lysinibacter sp. Lineage (GTDB taxonomy): Bacteria > Actinomycetota > Actinomycetes > Actinomycetales > Microbacteriaceae > HNR. Next base: position 15,838 of record JBBAQX010000083.1, read on the forward strand.
GTACTTGTCGCCAAAGTTCTGCAAGCCAGATCGGGTTGGATCTGCTGCATTGATCTCGGTACGCATGGCGGTGCCAGTGTCGAGATTGCGAGCAAGGCGCGAATTGCCGCGCGCAGAGGTATCCAGCGCATCTGACACGGAGTTCGGGCCAGCAACGCCAGCAACATCAGACAGGAGCTTGGCGCCGCCGGCTGCGGTGGAGCGAGCGAAGGATTCCACCTGACGGCCGGCGGAAGCCATGATGCCGTTCTCTGGGATGGCTTGGCTGTCGGTTGCGGCGCGCACCACGGGCGCCTTGTTGACGGGGTTTGCTGGGTCGTTGGCTTCAGCGTAGGAGCGGCGCGACAGGCGCTCTGCCTCAGCTGCATTGAATTGCGGATCTTCGAGCTTCTTACCTTCTAAAACCGACTGGGGCTTCACGCGCCCGCGCACGGCGTCGAGGATCAGCCCGGTCTTGCCGGGCAGCACGTTGTCGGCCAAGCCATCAAGAATCTGGTTCTTTGCATCGACCATGTTGTCGGCAAAGGACTTGTCCTTGGGAGCTGTTGTTGACTTCGGAGGAGTGTCTTGCTCGCCATCGAGCTTGCCGTTGAACTCCTGAAAGCCACCAGACGGTTCGCCGTCCAGTTTCCCGTTGAACTCTTTGTAGCTCATGAAGATTCCTATTGGATGTAACGCTTGCCGTCAGGCGTCTCGAATACAGGTCGTCCACCACTGGTTCCAACTTGCTTCGCCCCGGGCGGCAACTTGCTGATCGCAGGCTTGTTCGATTGTGCTGGTGTAGCTGCCGGTTTGTCACCAGTGTCAGGCTCACCGAGCTTGCCTTTGATGGCGCGCGAGGCGATGTCGGAGATCTCTTGAGCGCTGCGGATACGTTCTTGCAAGGCGGTGTACTCTGGCGTTCCTTTGCGGGTCGTCTTCAGCTCCTCTTGGCCGTCCTTGATGATGCGTTGCTGGGTGCTGACAGTGGTGTTCAGGTTGAGCATTGCATCCTTACTGCCCTGCCTATCACCACCAGAGTTGGCAGCACGCAGGTTGGCGATGGCCAGAGCGGTGTCCAGCTTGGCCTGAGCCATCTCGCGCAGCTGATCGTTCTTTGCGTTCTGAACATCCGCGCGCATCTGGGCAATTTCTGCGCTGCCGGCCATGGTCGCAGCCTCTTTAGGAGAGATCTGGCCAGACTCCAATCCCGCTTCGCGCATGACGGATGCGTCATTGCGCATGCCTTCGCGGAGCTTGTCGCCCTTGGCTTTGCGCTCGGTGGACATGCGCTCAATGTCAGCCACTTGCCTGTCATTCATGACGGATGCGTTGCCTTGGAACTCTGGCCCCAGTGCTGCGTCTACGCGCTTGTTGATGATGCCGTCGCGTGCCTTGTTGAAGCGCTCTGCACTTGCAGCTTGGCTTGCCGCATCTGCCTCGTCCCGGGCCTTGGCTTCGAGCGGGATGTTTTCCAGCTTGAGTCGCTGAATCGCCTCTTGCCGACGCATCTCCAGCTGGCTTGAGTAGTCGGCTGCGGCCTTCTGGTTGTTGAGGTTTGTCTCTGCCCGGCGCTCTTCGCCGTAGATGTCGCCAGCTGCTCCAGCTGCAGATCCGATTGCGTTGAGAATAAATCCGGGCATATCAGCCTCCCATTGCTCGGCCGATTACGCCCTGCATGGGGATCTCGGTTCCGGCTTGCTGCTCTTGTGCCTGCTCGGGCGCGGGCTCGCCCGACTCGGCCTGCATGGTTTCCTGCTCTTCAGGGTGAGATCCGCTCACCATCGTCAGCAGCTCGGCAATCACAGATTGCACGATCTTCTTGTCAGGTGTGTCACCCGTGGTTTCTACCGCGATGTCCACCAGCAGCATGTAGATGTTGACGGCCAGATACGGGGCGACGGCAGGAGGGATTGGTTTCTTCTGCTCGATCACCGACATGATGGTCTGCACAGCCTGAATGGCGCCGTTGCGCGACTCGATCATGGGTAGCAGCTGACGTAGCCGCTGCTCGTTGTAGATGACGGCCTTGGCGCCGTTGGTGAACTTGAGCAGCGCGCCCTTGGTGTTGGGGTCTAGTGTTGCCATATCAGCCCTTGTAGATCTTGCCGTTGGTGTAAATGCCGGAGCCATC
>JBBAQX010000084.1:0-17139 GCA_040400085.1 Lysinibacter sp.
GCTCCACAGACTCAGGCGGTAGCTCCACAGACTCAGGCGGTAGCTCCACAGACTCCAGTGGTAGCTCTAAATCATCGGGCAGCGTAAGCGAGAGCATGGCAAATTAAAAATATGAAGAATTTAACAGACTGGTTCGACAAAGTTTACGTTATCAATTGCGCGCATCGACCGGACCGACTGGCAGATGTCACGGTAGAGCTCGAACGCAGCAACATGGCGGACATGCAGAAGGTCACCATCTACCCGGCAATCGTCGGAGACTGGACTGGCATACCCAGCGACTGGAAGGCGGGCAAGGGGGCCTGGGGCTGTCTTAGGAGTCACGCGCGTGTGCTAGAGGATGTCATGCACATACGTGATGACAGAGATTTCATGAGCTGCGAAAGCGTGTTGATACTGGAGGATGATGTGTTTTTCCTGGATGGTGCCCTGCAGGACCTGAATGCGTTCATGGAGGAGGTCCCGAAAGATTGGGGCCAGATTTACCTGGGCGGCCAGCACCGCAAGAAAGCGGAAGCTCTGAGTAGCAATGTTTCTGTCGGTAAATCCATCAACAGGACGCACGCTTACGCCGTAAACCAGGCATGCTTGGAGCGTCTGTATGCGCACATCAGCTACGCTACCGACTACCGTAATACCACAAAGCACATAGACCACCAGCTGGAAGTGGCACATAGGCGCGGTGACTGGAAGGTGTATTGCCCGCCCAAGTGGATCTGCGGACAGGTCGCCGGAAACAGCAACATCAACGGCAGGAACAACCCAGAGCAGATGTGGCAACCATAATCGATACTGCGGCGCCGCTGTCCAGGGAGGTGTTCTGGCACATCGCTGCCATAAATCATTGGCGTGAAGTATTCATGGAACAGCTCGCCGTAATCGAGGCATCTGGTTTTACCGGCAAGCTTCGTGTGGGTTTCGTAGGGGGAGCATGGGAAGATCTGTTTGTTAAAGAGGAGCTGGCTCGAACGAACATACCTCACGAGGTATTGCACTTTGGTGGTAATCTTGGTCAATTCGAGTATCCCACCTTGCGTATGCTGGATGCACGCTGCCGCTCAGCCGATGCCCCTGGGTCGGTGCTATACTTTCACTCTAAGGCCGTTTCCAGGTGCGGCACGTGGCACGGTATGATGTGGCGCTGGGCGATGAACTGCGAAGTGGTGCTGAGGGCGTCAGATGTCTCCGTTCTGGACGGAGTGGAGGCCGCGGGCTACGGATTCTTGGCCGCCCCCACAGACCGCAATCAACTTTTTCAGGGCAATTTCTGGTTAGCTAAGTCGTCCTACGTGCGCTCCTTACAGGGTATAGACAGCTACCACGAAGCGTTCGGTCGCGGACGTCGCGACGCAGAGTCATGGATCGGTAGTGGAATGGGAGAGGTGCGCGATCTAGGAATGTGCGAGCAACAGGCGGGTATGTGCTCTGACGGTTGGTGGGTAAGTCGCAGTGCGCTCACAACATATTACGCGAGCGTTATGCGTAATCCATCGCTATTACGCCCGTTTGACCAGTCGAACACTATCTCACTTAGACAATTTTAATCACGTATGACGACAGCTCCACACACGAAGACAACGCGCGTAATATGCCTGTACTGGGACGCCGGAAACTCGGACCGGCAAGGAGAGCTGGACACGGCTATTGCGCAGAATGCTGCGAATCCAGATGTCGACGAAGTGGTTCTCATCGCTGATCTTGGGTGCCATTACTGTAACACCCTGCCCGACGATACAAAAATAAAAGTGGAGCACTCTGCGCATATTAGGCCGACGTTCCTGGAGATCTTTGGTATAGCAAACTCGCTGCTTACTTCCCCTCACGACCGCACTGTTCTACTCAACACGGATTGCTGGTTCGAGCCTGGCGACTTGGCCAAACTGGACGGTAAGGACACTCGGCAGATCGTGCTTGCTGTGACCCGCAGGGACGTGGATGCCAACTTGTCGCCGACGTCTAATTATGATCCATGGTTCAACGGTAGGGACGCGTGGATTTTCACCGGACGCATACGCCCAATGAAGTGGTTAGAGTTCCGACCGGGGTGTGCGAAGTGTGACTGGTACCTGGATTGGCAGATACAGCACGCAGGTTACGCGTTGGCCAATCCATACCATGATTTGCGCCTATGGCACCTGCACACATCTAAAGTCCGCAACTGGGGGCCGTCTGTGAGACCCAGCGACAGTCTCTGTGTAGGCTTCACTCGCGACCTACCACCTACCAGGCTGGACCAGATCGCCGTCCCTGACGAGACTGTAACCGGCATACTGGCATATTCGCTTTTCGGAGGAGGAGATATGTATATACATGGTGCGCTCGTCAACGCCGAGATGTCGCGCTTCATATACCCCGGGTTCATTGCTCGATTTTACGTGGACGATACAGTTAGCGACGCCGTGATACGGCGCCTGCGTGAGCTACGCTCTGAAGTTGTGATAATGCCGCACGGCGACGCATTGTTCGGTATGATGTGGCGACTAAAAGCGCTGGAGGATCCCAGTGTGGATTATGTGTGCATACGGGACGCGGATAGCCGACTATCGACGAGGGAGAAGGCACTGTTCGACGCCTGGGTAGCAGATGGCAGCACCGATTATCACATCGTCAGAGATCATCCTTGGCACACCAACAGTGTGATACTGTCGTGCTTCGACTCTCGCAAGCCCATCACAATCCCGGCATTCGACGACATGGGTGGTCGCTATAACTGCGACGAGCGATTCATGGCGGACCGTGTGTTACCGCTCCTTGGTAACTCTATAGCCGTGCACGACGCCGACGGGAGCGGACCGAGGCTCCCTGGTATTGTGTTACCATCACCTCCCAGGTCTGATCACTGGAATCTATACGTAGGCGCCAAAGTGTGGCCCGACGCTGGTATAGATCACTCCACGCTGCACCCGCTGTTGACCATTCCTACACTCCAGGACGTGGCGGCGGTCGCCGCCACCGAGCCTTTTGAGCTGGTGTGGATGTGTCACGGATTACCGCCTCCCCATAGTGAGATGTTCCGCCTCCACAACCCAGAAGTAACACAGCACGTCCACCATGCGGAAGTCACGCCAGACGCATGGAAAAATTGCGATCGAAATATTCGAGACTGGTGGCGGGCGAACCATCTCGATGTTCGGACTGCCCACATCTGCTTCGTGGAATGCGACGTCATGATCAACTGCCGCGTCACGCTACCGCCCGGAGGGATTGCGGGGATGGCCGGCTGCAACGCCCGACTCCCAGCTGTCGACCCGGGATGGTATTGGTGGGCGGCATCCGCTCCGGTGCTTGAATTGCGTGGCTATCACACGCTGCGCGCCATGTCGCCGCTGAGTGTGCTCGTGGCCCACAGGCTTGCGCTGGACGTCATCTCGGCACCAGAACATGACGAGATATTCGCGGACGACTGCTTTTGCGAGGCGCGCCTACCAACCGTGGCGTCCTCTCTCGGTATCGATGTGATAACCATGCCGGGACTGGATAACGTGCGGTATGACGTGGTTCAGGTGGATCTGCGCACACCGTCCATATGGCACCCGGTGAAGGCGTAGCGGTATCATTTGCCGTTGACGCCTCCCAACCTCAGTGATTCACTCTTTTTAAGCCAAGCAGGCCCCACAAAGAACCAAAAATATGGCATTCGACCCAGCAAGCACCAACCTCATTCCCGGGCTCACGATTTCAGGAGGCAACATCACCTTCCCCATCGCCTCCCTTCCGTTCTTGGACGCTGCCAAAGCGGCCGACTCGCGGACGTTGGCCTTCTCATTCCTAGAGCGCCTGACCGCCTGGTATGCGGGGCTCCCTACAGCAGATAAGCCGGCGCGCCTGTCCGCCAAGAGCGGTGTCGCCTTCAACTCGAATACGCTACAACCATCCAAGAGCTACGTGGTGGTTGTTGTGCAGCCGACCGTGGCTATCGAAGGCATCGCCAACGAACCAGCCTAAGTTATGCAGACTACGAGCATTCTCACGTGTGTGCTGCTGCTGTCACTGTGGACGGCGGCGTGGTTGAATTGGTGCTTCAACGGCGAGATCCGCAACTGGATTGTGGCGCTGTTCCCCGAGTCGTGGCGAGGCGGAACGCCCCGGAGAGAAATTTTGGATATGGCACCTGAAGATTTGCTGCTGTATCTCTGTGCGACCTCCACTGCTCCGCGGTTCTTCAGCTCCGTTCTGACGTGTCCTCGCTGCCTCTCCGCCCATGTGGCGGGTGTTGGCGCAATCATTATCACCTCCGCCGGTGTCCTGGACCCGTGGCTCATCCCCTTGGTGTGGGCCGCTGGAGCCTGGGTAGGCCTACAACTATTTTCACGCTCATGAATCCCGACGCCCTACGCGCTGTAAAAATGAAGTTACCGGCAGAAGACGGTAAGTTTCGCGACATCTACCTCCTCGTAACGCACGACAACGTCCTGCACTCCGTGTCGGATCCGGGAGCGCTTGCTGCGTGGCTACCCACACTACCGGCGATGAAGACGGCTAATCAGCCCAACCCCGTGCAGATCGACGACGTTACCAAGCGCGACATCAAGTTCTTCGGCACCGGACCGTGCTGGTTCGGCGGCTGCGACGAGTTGCGAGTGGAGTATCAGGCCGAGTTACAAAAGCTGGAGGCCGCCAACTGCAAGTCATGCGAGCGGGGAGCGCTGATCCGTAAATACCTCAAACTCATCGCCGCCGCACAAGTCGGATGACGCCGAACCAGCTAGTCCCAGGGATCAGCAAATACCCGGACCTGGAGGCGTCCATGGCTGCGCGCATGCCTCGACAAACGGCAGGTTGCGGGGGCTGCGGGACGAGCAAGCTGGCAGCGGATTATCGCCAGCGCTTACAGGCACGTCTTGAACGTGACAAATGGCTGAAGCGGCCTTAGTATCTCGGCGTGCAGCCTCCAGAAGACCTACCGAAGCCCGTAAAGCCACTCAGCGCCGAGGCGGCCTATAAGGAGTGGTGGCTGGACAAGTCGCCGACCAAGCTCAACAGTGTGGTTCGTGCGCTCGATAACACGGTGAGTTACAAGATGTCCTCCATGGGCATTGCCGACAATCCGCAGATGAAGCATCAGGCTCGCCTGTTCGTCGCCGATGCGGTCAAGAAGTATGACCCGACATCCGGGGCCAGCTTGCACACTTGGGCGCAGAGCCACCTCCAGAGCATGCACCGGTTCAAGCGCGAGAATCAAGGGCCCGTGAAGGTTCCTGATCGGGCGGCCCTCGACGCTTGGTCGATCGAGAAGGCCAACCGAGAGCTTACCGACGAGCTGGGCTACGAGCCCGACGTCAAGCAGCTGGCCGACAAATCGAACATCTCCGTGAAGCGTATCGCCGCCGTCCGCAAGGCGACCAGACCAGTCGCCGCCGCGGCGCAGATGTATGACGAGGGCGGTGCCACCATGTCTGACTACATGGGCGAGGCATTGGAATATGTGTATGGCGACGCGGATCAGCTCGATCGCAAGATCATCGAGATGACCACCGGCTACGGCGGCACGACCATGATGCAGAAGAACCAAATTGCCCTGAAACTCGGCATCTCTCCGTCTCAGGTTACCAGGCGCTCGGAGCGCATCGGACAGAAGCTGCAAGAGATGGATCAGGACATCACCTCCACCTACTCATAATGAAAGCCCACGCCCACCACCTTACCGATGATCGCACACGGTCGTTCGAGGAGATCCGGCAGGAGATCCAAGGTCGATTGCCGAAGGGCCCGTTCGAGTTCTCGGCTGATCTGAAGTTCAAGGACGTCAAGGCCGAGGAAGGCGACGTGGGCGTGGTAGCGCGGTTCAAACGCGCACTGAAGCGCGACTGCTGCTATGCTACAGCCGGTCATCCCTATATGCTTGCCTACGGTTTGAGTCAGGCGATGCGCACGACTTACGACGGCAGCAAACAAATCATCGACGGAGGTGGCAAATGAGATCCCTGAAAATGACATTCGGAGGAAAGAATGCCGTGACTGTGAATTGGGGCGCCGAGGTGGGCGGGTTTGCGGCACTGTCGCAGAAGGTGGTCAACGGAATCATGACGCAGGCCGGGTCGGATGATCTGGTGGCCAGCCGAGGAACCAACGCCCTGAAGGAGCTTGTGGGCCATGGCGCCTACGATCTCATGTCCATCCAGCACACGCTCAACTTCGCCGCACAGAAGGCATTCAATGACGTCGCCCAGTTTGACCGCGGAGCTGTTCCTGCTGACCAAGTCCGCTCCGTGCGCATGAGGCTGGCCGGCATCACGCAGAACGTCGCGCAAGCGACCATCATCGTCAGCAACCAGGCGGGCGAAAAAAACAACGACAATTTAATCCTAGCATGAACCTGAGCTTTACAGACGAATACTTCCCAGACATCGAGGCACTGACTGCGCCCACGATGGCCACATCGAGGGATGCGGTGGTGCGCACGCTACAACCTGCGATGCCCGACATCGACTTGGCGCCAGGCACGCCCACTGGTGACCTGGTGGTGTCGGTTTTGGGGGCCTACCGCGCAGCTGCTGAGGAGGCCAACAGCCGTCTGATGAGTGACCTCAATCTGGAGAATGTGGCCAACGGCATCATCTACTCTTGCGCCTTCGTGCGCGGTTACCTTGGCAACTACGCAGCGCACGACGTGGAGAACCTTCGCGCCACGGGCTTGGTTCGCCTCACCTACTCGTCACCGTCCGCGCGGACTATACCATTCGCCATACGGTTCCGGTTCGGCAACACCGACGACTACAGTTTGGCGGTGTCAGACTCGGAGTCGGAGAGTATCCGCGTGCTGGCAGCGGGAGTTCCGCACGACGGACGCCCTGACACGTATCAGCTTGCGCAGACATCCTCGACCACTTGGGCTGTGGACGTGCCGGTCACCAGCAACATGACCTCCCCTGTGGCGCGAGGATCCGCAGGATCCGCGACGATTGTCCCGGCGGAGCTGGTCGGAATTGTAGCTTCCGTGGATTTCCAGTCTGGAGTCCCGACGGCATCGCTGATGGATCTGGCGCGAATGGCAAGGCGCACTGCCTACTCACTCACATCCGGCAGTCGCGCCTCCACTGCCGCGCTCATCCTACGCCACTGGCCGGAGACCGCCATGGTCTCCCCCGTCGTCACTGGCGACCCGGAGATGCTTCGCGCACCGGTCAACTCTGCCATGGTAATGCAGCGCCCTGCGGTGGACGTATATGTCCGTTCCGCACGCGACATGCAGCGCGAGTCGCAAGTAGTAAGGCTGGAGTGGGTCCCGTCTCGTGGCGGCGTGTTCCGCGGCCCTCTGAATCTGATCCACAACCCGTCACGCATCATCTCCATAGAGTGGTCTGGCGCGACCAGCGTATCAGCTGTGGGGGAGTTCACCGTCTTCACCAACACGGTCCGTCGGGATCTGTATGGTAACCAGCACTGCGGCACACGCTACGAGGCCCTCTTCGCCGAGGTGGTCCCTAAGATACCAGATACCATCTCACGGAGTAACGACATGTCTGGCGGCGGCTTGTCGCAGTATGCGATGTTCACTGTGGTTTACGACGCGGACCCGCTGGTTTCAACTATGGCGTCGACGCTGGAGGCCCCCGACAACGTACCGCCCGGTGTGTCGGTACTGGTAAAAAGCGGCCCGCTTGTGCTCCTCTCGAACCTCAACATATCCTACACGAAGAAACAGGGCGTTCGCACGACGCTCAGCGTGGCGCGTAAGCAAATCTACGATTATCTGCGGGCCGCTGGCTACCCGGACGTATTCCGCCAGACGGCGCTGCACGACATTATGGTGGACTCTGGCGTGGAGCGCGTCACAGCCGTCACGTGTGCAGGAGGTATTCACGTGAGTGCCGCGTCCCGCCGCATGGTGGACGTCTTCACGGACGCCTCCGCCATGGCAGTCACCGCCGACTGGCACGGACAGTCCGTAGCCGTGTCTGTTCCGTCGATCACGGACGTGGCCGACATCGTTCCACACTTGTTCTTGGAGGGCGAGGATGACCCAGTCGAGCAGTGGGCGGCGACCGGCCGCACCGTGCGCTACCACGCAGACGCCGATAGCATCACCTTTACTGAAGTCCAATGAAGCGCGCGGATTATCAACTGAGACACGGTATGCTCGGGAAGGTGGGCTCCGTGTGGTCGCGGCAGGTAGACGAGGCTACGCGCCAGCAAGCCAGAGCGGTGACCGAAGTTGCCGGATGCGCAGGCATCTTGCGCGGACTCGACACGCTGGCTCACTACGCGACCGGCGCAGGGCGCACACTCGTTGATGATCTGCACTTCCGCTTCGTCGACGGTAACTTCGCTGTGCTGGGGCGCAACATGAGCGACTACACCCACGTCGGAGACGGCGGAGCTGCCCACCCAGCTGTTCCCGCCATGGTAGCTGTCCCCACTCCGACCTCCATTGCGAAACTTGAGCCGGAGTTCTTGTCTGCCATAGTCGGCGCAGAGGATGTGCTGCCTGCAGGGTCGGACTGGTATTTGATCCCGACACCAATTGGTGTCACCCCAGTGGTAATCGAGAGCAAGAGCGGCGATATGCTCGTGTCAGGCGTGGATTTCACCGCCCACACAGGTTACATTGCCACACGCCTCTCTCCGACAACCGTGTTCCCGGCTGGCCTAGTTCGGATTGTCGCCGCTTACGTCGACTTGCCTCAGCCCAATTCTTTCGTGTTGAGCGCGCCTGTCGGCCGTCGCTGCAGCAAATACCTGATGGAGTATGCTCGCAAGACTCAATCGCTGAGAGCATTTAGACGTGCCGCAGCCGAGTATTGCGGTATGTATGTGTTTCCAGAGCATGACATTGTTCTCGGTATGCGTGTCATCCCTGGGGCGACGGTCTATACTACCGCCGCAGCAGGCGCGCTACGTATCGATTACCCGCATATGCCGCTGCCGGTGGGACACGTCGTGAGCGCCGGGACGGTCGTGGGTCCTCGCCTGGAACTCCTCACAGAGTCCGCATCGTCGCCGGTGAGCGTCTTCTCTCGCGCTCTGGACGCGGGGGCCGTGGTATCCCTCGATGGTATGCTGCCAGTAAAAGGACTCCTCGCTCCCAACTCCTCCAGCGTCCTTCTGGACTACGTCGAGATCGATCCGATCAGCGGTAGGCCTCACGCGAGGCTGCACGTCGAAGGTCCGCAGCCAGCGCTGGATGCACTGTGGTCCAAGCAGAAGCGCCACGAGCTCGCCACCGGAGAATTCCTGTATGACCAGTTCTTCCCTGACGGAGGAAGTCAGCGCCTGCTTAATTTTGGAGACATCGTCGCCAGCTACTACGGGACACAGCTCACCCTACTACTGTATGCGGATCTGCGCAGCGACATGGAGGCCCTGCTGCTGCGCTTCGTGAGTGAGCACAAACCGGCAGGCTGTGTCATGCTCACCGCGCGCGCCTAAGCTCTTGCCTCAGCGCTCCCCGACCGCTACACTAGCGGCAAATGTTCAAGCTGACCCGAGAAGAAACGCCCGCAGACTTGGCCCTCGCCGACAGGCACCAGTGGCCTGTGCGAGTCACCGCTGCCAACACCAGCGACAACTCGCCTGCCTACGTGTTCGTGATGCGGCAGGCAGCGCCGGGGGAGTGGTCGTCGGCCACCTTCTCATGCGTGGCCAGCGCACAACAGATGGACGACCTGCCGCTGTCGGTCCAAGGGCCGGAAGGCCCCTTCTACCGCGTCTCTACGGTGACCGCCATGTGTCGCAGCGCAGATGCTGCGCTGGAGTTTGGGACGAAGATTGAATTCGCGCTGAAGGACTTGGCGAACAACCTGGCAGCCGCCGCTATTCTGTCGGTTGCCGAAGAAATCATAATCACCCCAGATGTCTAATTTACAATTCTCAATCCCCGGCCTGATGGATCTGCAGACGCCGACGAGCGACGGACTACCGCCGGTCCTGAAGCTGGCCAATCACAGTGCGAGCGACTCCGAGTGGGTTGGTATCTCGTCCATAGGTCCGATCACCGAAGACGGCGATCCCATGGAGGTTGCCGCAGCGTCCGCGCGCATGGAGTTCGCTCCTACATCCGACGGCAAGTATCCTCTATTCTCCCTCTCCACGACGCTGGCCGAAGGCGATGGCACTATCGTCATCGAGGGCGCCTCCGCCAACTGGCTGTTCACCGTCCCGCCGCAAGCCTTGCCTCTCCCTGCTGGGTTGTGGTTTTGGACATTCCGCGTCACCGACGTCAACGCAACTGCGCGACTCATATACCGCGGAACCATTATCATCACCGTATGAGCATTAACACACCTATTACGTCGCGCAGGAGTATTATCAACGCACCTTTGTCTACTGCTAAAAGCGCTTATAGGCTATGGCTTGATGCTGGTAATGCAGGGTCAACCGCGGACTTCTTGGCGTCTCTTAAAGGAGAGCAAGGAATACCTGGCGCTGCCGCGATCGTCAACCTCTCCGTCGATCCAGCACTCGGCACCAGCGACATTCTCGCCCCTTCGCAGGCGGCGGTGAAATCCTACGTCGACGCTGAGACCTCTCGTGCCACCCAGGCGGAAGTGGCGCTGGGCTCGGCGATCAGCCAGGAAGGGCTGGACCGTGCGTCCGCGCTTTCGGCGGTGCAAGCGAGAGTAGGCGACATAGAGGGCCTTCTGACTAGCGACGACGTCACCCTCGACCAGTTACAAGAGATTGTAGATTACATCAAGGCCAACCGCTCGGATCTGGACGCCATCGGGATCGGCGGCGTCTACGGACTATCGAGCGCCCTCGCAGCGTTGGAGGACAGCATAGCCGTCGAAGTGCTGCGGGCTTCGGACGCGGAGGCGTTGTTGATTACCGCGCTGGGAGAGGAGACGAGCCGCGCCGCGCGACAAGTGCGGAGGGCACGCTCGAGGACGGGGTGACCGCAGCGTCGGCTGCCGCTGCCAATGCGCAAGCTGACGCTACCCAAGCGCTGGCTGATGCAGCTACCGCTCAAGGAACCGCAGAAGGAGCTGTTGCTGCGGCTCTCAATGCGCAGTCTACCGCAGACGGAGCCGTCTACGCCGCAAGCGAGACCGGACTAGGGACGATTATAGGCAGCATAGACCCACAGACGACCATCGTAGACGCCGACGTAATAGCCACGCGTATCAACGTAACCGGCATGCTGTCAAAGATCTCGTGGGGCAACATCAAGGCGGCGCTCAACTCCATATACGCCACACTGGCGAGCCCTACATTCACTGGAAGCCCTTCACTGCCGACCGCGGCGACAGCGGTAACCCAGCCACCTGGAGAATCGTCCACCAGGATTGCCACCACCGAGTTCGCCACTTCCGCGCTGAACCTTAAAGCCAATCTGTCCGGCTGCACGTTCACCGGCGCCATATCCGCTACCAACATAGGCACGGTAGCATCCCAAAATTCCAATGCCGTTAATATCACAGGCGGAACCATAACAGGTTTAACCAACTTAACAACAACTGAACTCGATGTCAATGGAACTCTCAACGTAGCAGGTAATACTACCTTAGTAGGAACAACCGTAGCGACAGGTAAGGTGACGGCGAACGGGCAAGGTAGTTTAAGTGCTTTGGGGGATAATGATGTAATTACGTCCAGTATGGTAAAAACCAATCTAATGTTCGAAGGATTGAGATATATACCTTATAGTCCAGCGGCAAATTCATCAGGTGGCGGATTTTACGCAGGAAATCATGGATTTATTAATGTCGATGCGGGTGCAACTACATCTAGGCGCATGTATCTAGCTCCTTACGTTTTTGGGTTTGGGGGATCTATTATGAGATTCGATTATAATTTTAGATTACAGGTGACTGGAACTTTCTATATATCATCGAGCAGTGTTGAATGTAGGGTTTACTTCGGAACTGACGGGGCGTTTACATTACCATACGCGGGACAGTCGTCATATCCCATAAAAACTAGGGGATTCGGCTTTAAAGTTAGACGAGATCCTAATACTAATACTGCCGCTTCTGAAAAGCTACAAGTAGCGTTATTCGCTAGAGATGGGACTGCGGCAGCGGATGGAACTTATATAGAAAGCGCATGGACTTCTTTTGGTGCGGCATACTATACGCTTTATAGACAGCAATCTTTTGTATTGGAAAAAATAGGAACGACGATTAGCTTATACGGTGCTGATTCAATAGACCAACCAAGCGGACTACGACGAGCTAGGGTTTCCGCGACCCCTATCGTATCCATAGGAGGGGTGGGGGTTCCTAATGACGGCGCATGGACTTTAATCAATTATAGCAGCGTCGAAGCTGTTATCATAGGAGACGGGGTAAACGCAAACGTCGCAAACAATCAAAAGTTATTTTTACGAAATGGCAATATTGAAATATTCTAATTATCATTTTATGACCATCCCATAAACAAACATCAAAGCTAACTTCATGATCACAATACTACCAACTAAAACACCCGCAGAAATTCGTCTCCAACAAATTGACGAACAATTACAACTTGTCGAAAACTACGCCAAGGGTGCCGCACACTCTTTGAATTCAGCAATGGATTTGTTTTGGGAAACCCCTGACGACATCCTCCTTGAGATCGTAAACTCCAAGGGTAATGCGGAGATGACGCATATTTTCGAGGCCCATTACGCCAACGCCAACGCGATCAACGCGCTGCTGGCTGACCGCGGAATTGCGCCCGTTGCCACCACCGGCAAGCGGAAGCCATTGGAGTTCAATCCGGAGACGGGTATGTTCTTCTTCGATTATCCAGTGGTCCCTGATGCTACCCAAGAGCCTCAAGGGGAATAAAGTTGCGCATCCTGCCGACTGATGTCACCGTCCTCCCGCTGATGGCGTCGTCAACTAAGGCGTAGCCGCAGGCGCAGCATCCAGGTGGTGTGTGTAAAGTGGGTCTCGGAGCGCATCTCTGAGGGTCGTCGGCACGCTACCACGGATGGGCTAATCGGGCGGTAGTGCGTTACCGTTTCTCCCGTAAACAGCATGCGGCGCGCCATCAGCCTTTACGCCAAGCTCACATCTGGCGCCGAGCCGTAGAAGCGCGCCATAGCCGGAAGCAGCGCCGCCGCGGGAGCACTGACAACATCTCCGTCCACTGTCAGCTCGGCGCCGAAGGACGCCGCATCCGCGGTTACCTGTGCGACGTCCCAGTCGATCCCTGATAGGTCGAGCGTCAACAGCGTGCCGTTTGTGAGCGTCATGCGGCGTTTGGTTTCGCCGACCGGGATCTGTGACAGCATGTGCTCCATGCCCATCAGGCCCTGCACACTGATCTCCCACGGCTGCAGGTCGCACACGTTACGCACCAGCCACTGCCCCTCACGCATCAGCGACACGTGGTGGTCCACTGACGCCACTTCCTTGCTGTCATCCGCCCCGGTGGCCAGACACCACTCCACTACGCGCAACAACGCGAACTGCAGCGCTCTGCCGCCAGCCTCGATCTGCTCTCGGTCCGGACTGCCTTCGATGCGGTATCCCTCGTCCGTGAGCACCACATACGGCAGGTTTGACTTGGCGAGTTGCGCGCGCCCGTATCCTGATGTCAAAAACGGGTAGCCGTTGACGCCATCCACGTTTGTCACGTCGCGCACGTTGGTGCCCATGTCGAAAATTGTAGTTTGCCCCACCGCCAGCGCCAGCCCCTCCAGTATGGCGACGGCATCCGACGTCTGCAAAATACAAACCGGAGGCGACAGGCAGTGCTTGTAGTAACGCACCGTGAGCGCGAGCAGGATGCTGATCAAATCCTGACACGCCGGATGCAGGTTGGTGGGGCACACATCCGCCCACGCCTCGACATCCGCAAATGCTCGCAGCGTCAGCACGCCTGGATAAAAAATGGCAGGAACCTTCGTCCGACCGTCCACGCTCACCGTCATACCCGGAGCGTGGAATGTTTTTCGGTCGGAGGACCAACCCACGCGGCTGATACCCTCCGTCATCGGCAGGCCCGCCAGCTGCTGGTTGAGCGATGGTATGATATATTTCTGGAAACTGGACGTATCGACAATGGTCGGAACGTGTGGGATCACCACAGCTTCCCCAGGTGTGACCAGGTGATTGTGCAGATCCTCCTGCAGGCGCGCGGCTTTTCCAGACAGCAAGCTGTGACGGAACACGACGTCGCGCTTCATGCTGCCGCAGCGCATGACCCCCATGCAGTATGTGTCGCTGCGGTCACGAAAGCGCACGTTACCGTGCAGGCGCAAGGTGAAGTTGGCGATCTGATTGCGGCCGACGTGCGTATTGACGAAATACTCGTCAGCTGTCTCCCTCACCTCGACGCGATGGTCCTTGAATATGATGCGATTCTCCGTCAGCCGATGGAAGTCTTCTGCGAGAGCCAAGCGGCCTTCCCGCCTGAACAGGTCAATGATTTTGGCCGCGTCCGGAAGTCGCGACCCGGTGCGCTCATACAGGCGTGCTACGTGCGGCGCGACTGCGGTGTCTCGGTGACCTACACCAGAAATTATATGAGACACGCGCATGTTCTCCCATGTCGCCGTTTCGCAGTTGGCCCCGTAGCGTGAGGCGGACGTGAGATCCGTAGCACGCAGGTGCTCCTCGAGTTCCGGGAAGCTGTCCAGTGCCGCCTGCAACCGGACAACATCTTCGTCGTGCTCGGGAACAGCAGTTAGCAGGTGCGTGTCCGGTCTCCAAGGATCCACCACAGGGGCGCACCAAGGGTCGATGAAAGTCGCGGCTACCTCTTCGTAGTGCCCGCCGGCCGAGAGCGCATTCTGCAGCGCCAAGGCGGTGTAGATGTTTGATGCCAGAAACCTGGGGTGTTCGGGTTGCAGCCCGATGATCCCGGTGAGTCCCGCCTGCAAGCGGTTCCATACAATGTCAGAGTCACCTTTCCGCATCAATACAATGCGATCGATCGTGTGTGGGCGCGTCTGCACACAGAACGCCACACAGGGTGGAGGGGGCTCGACTTCCCAGCCTTCCGGGAAGCTGGCGCCTGTTTCACTCGCCAGCTTAATCAGCTCCGTCATCTGCGCCCGCCCTATGACCGCTGACGAGAATCTGCTCCCTGCGATACTCCTACCTTCCTTGGCGAGCTTGCGGGCCACCGAAGTGGATTCCGTGGAGTGCGGGGTGAGGCAGTTGCGCAGCCAGAAGTCCAATACGCGCCGATCGTTGTAGCGCGCGACGGCCGCCGCATGATCAGGCACCTTGCGCAACGCTTTGGCTGCTGCGTTCTCCGCTGCTATGTAGTCCCCTCCCAGCGACTCGGCGAGGATGTCCAGCGGGGAAAACACTTGGGCGTCGCAATGCTCGCTCACGCACTGAGAGCCGCTGCGGCTCGCCCAAGCGTCCGAACCGCAGCGCGGGCACACATGTCGGTAGGCCCACCCGGAGATGCGGCGGGCGCCTATGCCGGCGAGGTCGAGTGCGGTGAGAGAAGTCACGGGTGAGCGGTCACAGGCGGATAGTTACCACCATTCCAGCGGCACAGTCCACACGAATGTTTTTGCCTTTCCTAAACAGCTGCGGTCGCTTACCATCTGCGGCAGACAATAACCACCATCATGGCGCAAGACTATACCACGCTCAACAACCCACGCTTCCTCTATTTCGCGGAGATGCACCGCCCGTTTCCGGACTGGGCTGCCAACGCACCGCTACCCAACGCAGAGAGCTTCGAGAAGTGTGCTTCGGCGGCATTCGCGGATCCTGAACGCCGGCTGCTGCCGATCCGCGACAAGGTTTGTACCTTCCACTCCGCCCTAGACCTGTTCGCCAACGCCGCCGATTACTCGGAGGAGGTGTTCAGCCGGATCAAGAGTGCGTGCGAGTTCTTCCAGATTGAGGATGATGTTGCTCCTTACGCTGACGTCTTCGCCGATAGCTTCGAGAAGCAGGCGTCCGAAGCCAGCGCACCAAGCGGGAGGTATGCGATCGACCAGGAGATCAACGGCACGCGTTACCAGCTCCTGCCGCTGAACGACGCACAGGACGTCCGCGACTCCGCCCACGAACTCGCCAAGATGGCGTCCGAGAGTCGCATCCATTTCCTCACGCTGCTGCCCGCAGCCCAAGAGGTCGTAAAGGCTGCCGAAGAGCTGGGCGTCGAAGGCGTGCCTGCGTTGATCAACCGTATGGGAATGGAGCGCTGCGCCGACATGGACAAGGCTGCCAGCTACATCATGGGCCGCGAGAAGTTTGCCAAGAATGCCGACACCGTCACCGTAAAGGCCGAATACGAAAGCATCATCGCCGACGCAAAGTCTGGCGAAATCACCCCGTGGCTGTGCATGCAGAAGATTGCAGCACTGGACGATGCTGTCGGCATCCGTTGCCGCTACAACGAGGCGTCACCGGTGATGAACCCGGCCGAGATTGTATTCGGCGGTCCCCTCGTGAGCGAGGTGGAGAAGGCGGCACGACACAACGTCGCCATCAAGGACGTTCTGGTTCCGTTGTCCGTCGTCCGGAGCATCAACTCGGACGAGGCCAGCTTCAAACTCAGCAAGACCGCAGGTCACACGTTCAAGCAGCTTAGCCACTCCGATGACGCCAAGGATTTGAGCTTGGCCATCATGGGCTGGGACGCCGCCGATCAACGCACACTGCTGCGTATGGCAGCGGCCCTGTGACGCAGGAGCCGCACAAGGCGCCTATACAGCTCAATATGGGCAAGGCGCGAGTAGCACTGTCAGACCCTGACACTCCGGGACTGGTGCTGCTGACGATTGCCATGTGGGCCTTCGGAGACGCTGTACTCGGCGACCCAGAGGCGGGCATCGAGCCCATGGATCCGGCCGAGCTGTGGGCAGGCCTCGACGAGATTTTTGGAACCTGGGTATCCGAGGAAGGTGAGAACAAGATTAACGCGCTGACTCTGGCATTGCAGGGCGACCTATTCTACCGCGACGTGGAGGTGTTCCAGGCGGTGTGCACCGCGCTATTCGACGGTGACCTAGGGGACCTGGTCGCTACCGGGTTCGAGGATCTGACAGCCGCAGAGATCATGTGGGCGGTTCTCGAAGTTGAGCTGGCCCGCGAGGACGAGGAAGGCCCTCCAGAATTCAGCAGCGGCGTGCAGAACTACATAGGAGCGGCGCTTGCCAAGGAACAGGACAACCAATACGAGAACGCCGCAGAGGTTAAAATGGCGTATCGCGCGATGCTCGACCAGATGAAGGACATCGGTGTCCCCGTATCCGCAGTCAGATTATGGGACGCGGAGTATGCGGAGACCATGGAG